>JBAXJT010000014.1:0-48527 GCA_037137715.1 Nitrosomonadales bacterium | reverse complement strand
AGCTCACCACCTAAATTCACTTACAAAAGTTGCACTTCAGAGTTGAATCCGCCTTAATTTAAGATTGTTGTCGCGAATTTATGTTGGCAACAATTACTTACAAATTCTGAAGATTTTTTTCAATTTGGGCGGGAATCATTGCTTTATCTGCTACCTAAATCTGCTAGTATTCGCGTCCTTTGCTGTTGCTGGCGGTTTTTGGGCTGACATTTACGGGTTGGTTATCTTGATTAGAAAATTGCTGTTTGTGATCGTACTGCTGTCCGGGTGCGCTGCCGGCCCCGATTTCAAGCGCCCGGCAGCGCCCAAGGCCGCGACCTATGCGCCGCAGGCGTTAGCCGAGACTGTCTCCGCCCATAGCTTGCACGGCAAGTCGCAATCCTTTAGCGCCGCCAAACAAATCCCCGCTGATTGGTGGTCGTTGTTTGGCTCTGCAAAACTTAACGCGCTCATTGAACGCGCCTTTCTTGCAAATCCGGATATTGAAGC
Source organism: Nitrosomonadales bacterium (assembly GCA_037137715.1). GTDB lineage: Bacteria > Pseudomonadota > Gammaproteobacteria > Burkholderiales > Gallionellaceae > Gallionella. Next base: position 48,038 of record JBAXJT010000014.1, on the reverse strand, counting down.
GGCGCAGGCAGCGTTGCGCCAGGCGCAGCAAAGCGTGATTGCACAACAGGGATTTTTCTATCCGACCGTTGGCGTGAGTTATTCACCGTCGCGCAACAAACTGGCGGGGAATAACGGCGGCAACTCGCCGGGGATGCAGGGTAACGGCACATTGATTCAAACCTATGCGAATCCGAATCCTGGGCCGGGTGTGAAAAATAATGGCCCGGCCTATTACAATTTTCATGTCGCACTGCTCAATATCGGCTACGTACCGGATATATTCGGCTCGCAGCGGCGGCGGGTAGAGTCGGCCGAGGCACAGGCGCAAATGCAGCAGATGCAGTTGCAGGCGACCTATATTACTCTTGCCTCCAATTTAGTCGCCGCTGCTTTTCAGGAGGCGAGCGTGCGTGCGCAATTGGCCTCAGTTGAGCGGGTGATTGCAATCAATCATGAAAATGTCGAGATCATGCGCCGGCAGCTGGCGTTGGGTTATCTTGCCGAAATCGATCTGGCGGCGGCAGAAGCCGCCTTAGCCCAGTCGCAACAGGTCTTGCCGCCTTTGCGTAATCAACTGGAACAAACGCGCGATCTGATTCGCGCGCTCTCGGGTAATACGCCCAATCTGGATGTGCCGGAGACCTTTGAACTGACTGAACTGCATTTGCCCGATGAATTGCCCTTGAGTCTTCCGTCTCAGTTGGTTGAACAGCGTCCCGATGTGCGTATTGCCGAGGCGCAACTGCATGACGCCAGTGCGCAATATGGCGTTGCGATCGCCAACCGTATGCCGCAATTTTCGGTTCAAGCCGCAATGGGTGGAATGGCTGCGGCACCCGATTGGATGTTTCGTACCGGCGGTGGATTTTTTAGCGTGATAGGCAATGTCGCTCAGACGATCTTTGACGGCGGTACGCTCAAGGCGCAATCTAAAGGCGCCGAACAGGCCCTGGCTCAGGCGGCCGCTCAGTATCGCGGCACGGTGGTCGCGGCCTTGCAGAATGTGGCCGATACCTTGCACAACATCGAATTCGACGCACAGGCGCTTGCGGCGGCCGCAGCCTCAGAACAGGCGAGCAAAAAAGTGCTGGCGCTCACCCGCAATCAGTACCAGTTGGGTTATGTCAGCTACCAGAGCTTATTGCTGGCAGAACAAGCCTATCAACTGACCACCTTAAGTCTGGTGCAAGCGCAAACGGCGCGACTGGGAGACACAGCGGCCTTGTATCAGGCTCTGGGCGGCGGCTGGTGGAATCCTAAGGTCGTTGCGCCGCATTCGTTACAGGGAGTTAATGCTTCATGATCAAAGTCGATAAACGCGTTGTGGCAGCAGTTGTCGTTGTGTTGCTGGTTGCACTCTATTTTTCCCTGTCGCATTCAGACGGCGTGCAGCCGGTACCACCCGCAGTGCATAAGTCATCGGACACCTTGCATTTTGATGCGAATGCACCGCAGTTGTCATTTATCAGGATCATGCCGGTCGATGCCTTCCCCGAACCGCTGGTCGAGCCCATGAATGCGCGGATTGCCTATGATGACAACCGTACGGCACGGGTTTTTTCGCCTGTGGCGGGGCGGGTTGTGAAAATTTTGGCGGAAACAGGTCGTCAGGTTGCAAAGGGCGAGGGGATTTTGGTGCTCGATTCGCCCGATTATGCGCAGGCGGTGGCGGACAGCAGTCGTGCGGATGCCGATTTGCTGCGTAAGCAGGAAGCTTTTGAGCGCGCGCGTTTGCTATTTGAGGCGAAGGGGATCGCGCGCAAGGATCTGGAAAATGCGGAAGCTGACAGTCATCAGGCGGAAGCGGAAGCGGTGCGCGCGCGCGCGCGATTGAATAATCTGACTGGAAACGCGGGGCGTGCGCCTGGGCAGTTTGTTCTGGTGTCACCTCATGCGGGTGTGGTCAGCGAGCGACAGGTCAGTTCAGGCAGCGAAGTGCGTCCTGATTCCCCCAATCCCTTGTTTGTCATCACCGATCCGACTCATGTGTGGATACAGGTCGATTTGCCCGAACAGCAAATGGGCAAGGTGAGTGTGGGACAGGCAATGATGGCGCAGGTTGATTCCTATCCGAATGAACTGTTTACCGGCAAAATCACGGTGATCGCTGGCGCACTTGATCCTGCAACACGGCGCATGCAGGTGCGTTGCGAAATCGATAATCCGCATCTGAAACTTAAACCCGAAATGTATGCGCGTGTCTGGCCAATTGCCGGTGTGCATGACAGTTTGCCGCGTGTGCCCAATACGGCGATTGTCACGCAAGGTCTGTACAGTTATGTGTTCGTGGAACAAAGCGTGGGGGTGTTGCAGCGCCGCCGTGTCACGCTCGGTTTGCAGGGACACAACGAGAGCTATGTCAAAGAAGGACTTAAAGTGGGTGAGCGGGTCGTGACCACAGGCGCCTTGCTGCTCAACGCTGAACTGGCGGGTATCGACTGATGCTGGAAAAACTGATTACCTTCGCACTGCAACAGCGCGTGTTCGTGCTGGCAGGCTCGCTGGTGCTGCTGGTGTTTGGCTGGCGTGCGCTCGATAATCTGCCGATCGAAGCGTTTCCCGATGTTCAGGATGTACAGGTACAGATTGTCACGCAAGTACAGGGCAAGGCACCCGAAGAAGTCGAGCGCAGTGTGACGCTGCCGATCGAGCGGGAAATGAGCGGCGTGCCGCGCATGACGCAACTGCGCTCGGTGTCGATCACAGGGCTCTCGATCATCACGCTGACCTTTTCTGATAACACCGATGATTATTTCGCCCGTCAGCAGGTGCTGGAAAAACTGCAGAACGTCAATCTGCCGCCCGGTACTCAGCCGGGACTCGCGCCATTGACGAATGCGGTCGGTGAAATTTACCGTTATGTGCTGGAGGTGCCAGAAAGCATGGCGCCTTCTGAGGTTCGTGCCTTGCAGGATTGGGTGTTGCGCCCGGCCTTGCGGCAGGTTCAGGGCGTGGCCGATGTGGTTAGTTTTGGCGGGACGGTCAAGGAATATCAGGTCAGGGTTAATCCGTCGCTGTTGCGCAAATACAATGTCACCATCGATCATGTGTCGCAGGCATTGAATGCAAACAGCGGCAATGGTGGTGGCGGTATTCTGAAGCGTGGCGATGAGTCGCTGGTGGTGCGCAGCCTCGGTCTGTTTCAAAATTTAGACGACATTGCCCGTGTTGTGGTCGTTGCGCGCGACGGTAAAACGGTGATGGTGGGAGATGTCGGCGAGGTGGCGATCGGCAATCGCCCGCGTTCAGGGATGGTGGCGTTTAACGAGCACGACAATGTGGTGCAGGGCATCGTGCAGATGACCAAGGGGCAGAATGCGACTAAGGTGGTTGAGGCGCTCAAAGTGCGTATTGCGGAACTTACCCCGAAGTTGCCGCCCGGTGTGAAAATCGTGCCTTACTATGATCGCACCGAGCTGGTGCGCCATACGGTGCGAACGGTCACAGAGAATTTGATCATTGGTGCATTGCTGGTGGTCGCGATTTTGATTCTGTTCCTGCGCAACTGGTATGCCGCGCTGGCTGTGGCTGCCATTATTCCGCTGGCCTTGCTGTTTGCCTTTATTCTGATCGATGCCAGAGGTGTGTCAGCCAATCTGATTTCGCTGGGTGCGGTCGATTTCGGGATTATTATCGACAGCGCCGTCGTGCTGGTCGAGGCTTTGATGGTTAAGCTCGCGCTGGCTAAGGCGGATCAACTGCCGCAGCATCATTCATACGGCTGGCGCATCCATCTGATCAAGCAAAATTGCATCGAGATGGGCACGCCGATTCTGTTTTCTAAAGCCATCATTATTCTGGCTTTTTTGCCGATTTTTACGTTTCAGCGCGTCGAGGGTAAGATTTTCTCGCCGGTGGCTTTTACGCTGAGTTTTGCACTGCTGGGTGCGATTCTGCTCACCCTCACCCTGTTGCCCGCACTGCTGAGTTTCGCGGTGAAAAACAAGGATCTGGCCGAACAGCACAGTGAATGGATGCACCGGATTCAAGTGCGCTATCGCAACTTGCTGGTTCGTGCGGCGGATTATCGAAAAGCCATCGTCGCGGGTGCGATCGGCATGCTGGTCATGACGCTGGCCTTGTCGCCGCTGCTGGGCAGTGAGTTTTTACCCAAGCTAGATGAAGGGAATATTTGGTTGACCATCAGCCTGCCGCCTGCGACCGCGCTCGATAAAACCAAAGAGGTCGAGCGTCAGGTGCGGAAAATTCTGAACACCTACCCTGAAGTGAATAACGTTGCGACGCAAGTCGGACGCCCCGATGACGGCACGGATCCTAAGGGACCCAATAATCTGGAAGTGATGGCGGATTTGAATCCTCATGACGTGTGGCGTTTCGCCGACAAGGAGGCGCTGATTGGGGATATGACACGAAAAATTCAGGAAATGCCGGGTGTGCCGACTAACTTTTCTCAGGTGATACAGGATAACGTCGAAGAAGCGTTGTCCGGTGTGAAGGGTGAAATTTCAGTCAAAATCTTCGGGCCCGATCTGGAAATACTTGAAGATAAGTCGACGCAGGTGGCAGGCATTCTTGCCGGCATACGGGGTTCAGCCGATGTGGCGGCGATCAAGGTGGGCGGGCAAACCGAATTAAATATTACGCTGGACCGTCAGCGCATGTCGCGTTACGGGCTCAATATCAGTGACGTGAATGCGACCATACAGACGGTGCTGGCCGGCAGTACAGTCAATTCGTTTTACGAGGGCGACCGCCGTTTCGATGTGACGGTGCGCATCAACGAGCAGAACCGCAATGCGGTGGATGATGTCGGCGATCTGCCGATTGCACTTGCCAATGGCGGATCGATTCCGCTGGGTTCAATTGCCAATATAGAGGTGAGGCAAGGGGCTGCGCGGGTCGGGCGCGAGGCGGGCGGACGGGTGGTGGCGGTGAAAGCGAACTTGCTAAAACGCGATCAGGGGAGCTTCGTTGCCGAAGCGATGGAAAAGGTTAATGCACAGGTCACCTTGCCACCGGGTTACACCATGACCTGGGGCGGACAGTTTGAGAATCAGCAACGCGCGATCAAGCGCCTGAAGGTGATCGTGCCGGTATCGATTCTGATGATCTTTGTCTTGCTGTTCTGGGCCTTCGAATCCATGCGCAAGGCCTTGCTGGTGATGCTGATGGTGCCGTTCACGCTGATCGGCGGGCTCGCGGGACTGGGATTGGCAGGCTTACATATGTCCGTGTCTGCTGCGGTCGGGTTTATCGCGGTGGCCGGCATTTCGGTGCAAAACGGGGTGATCATGGTTGAGCAGTTTATGGAGGGGATGCGTAACGGGAAAGCCCTCGCCGAGAGCGTAATGGACGGGGCGGTAGCTCGCCTGCGCCCCATTCTGATGACCGCGATGATGGCGGGTATCGGGCTTTTGCCAGCCGCCTTGTCGCACGGCATCGGCTCTGAAACGCAGCGACCCTTTGCGGTGGTCATCGTCGGCGGCATCATCTCGGCGACGCTGTTTACCTTGTTGCTGTTGCCGCTGCTGTTCCCTGTTTTCGCTGAGGAACTGAATGTCGAAGAAGGTCAGCCCTTAACCAGCGAATAGAAACTACAGGGCAGTATTTTGATACTGTTTGTGGATGGATTCGATTTGCTTGAGGACGTTCGCCGGCAGTGTTAGTTAGGCGCTGTCCAGCTTTTTCTTGAGCTGCGCAAAGGTAGTCTCGTCTGGAAATATACTCGCGGTGAACAAACGGGTACGGGCATAGGCTAAGACCATCTGCGCAGGATCGATTCAGATAGGTTGGTAATCCTGAGTGGTAATTAAAATAGTCGGATAATTGCTTCGCGACCGTGAGTTAATAAACCGTGGCTGGATGTTTTTATGTGTGTTGCGAGGGGGTAATTAAAAAGGGGACTCCAACGGCTAAGTTGTGTCCCCTAATCGTTTCGCCATCATTTTAAAAAGTGCTTTAAAATCAATGGGTTTACGCTATTTGGCGGAAGGGGGGATTCATGTTTTTAGCATTTAAGCGGCTTGCAGGTTAATTAGTTGTCTAATACCCCCAACGGTACCCCCAAATATTTTTTTGTCTGATTCAATAATTCCTATGATTTTTGAACGGTTTTCAACTAAAAAACAGTGTGAAATGAATAAAATCTCCATTTTTATGCATGATTTTTCGTGAAAATGCTTTGAATATCCAAAAATGATAAAGAAAATCATGAATATTCGATAAAAACTTCATGATTTTTTATTTTATATCTTCGGATAAATACGGCTTTCCTTTGCTCGTGCCGGTGAAAAAAATAATATTGCGTTATCACGCATTTTTGAGCGGGCAGTTTAAAACTCTTGTATTCGATAATATGAAAATTTTGAAATCCATCTTGCTTGCCGATATTAAACATGTTATTTTGCATTACCAACAAAATTATGTTGATAATGCAAAATAAAGGTGAATATAGTGCTGCATAGCTATGCATTCTCAAACTTCCAGTCCTTCCGTGAGCGGATCGAAGTCGATCTGACCATCAGCCGCAAGGTCGCTATGACAGAGTGGATGAGCGATGTGCCGACCGGCGAGCGTGTATCTAAACTGATGGCGGTGATTGGCCCGAATGGTAGCGGCAAGACCGCGCTGCTGAAGCCGATGGCATTTATTAGTTGGTTCATCACCAGTTCATTTCAGTCCGCACATGATGCAAGTATTCCCATTGCGTCACACGCAGCGAATGCAAATGAACCGTGTGAGCTGGAGTGCACGGTGGACTTTGACGGTAAGCTGTGGCGTTATGTGTTGCGCTGCACGCCTGAACGGGTGCTACATGAAGCGCTTTATCAAAAGCGTGAACGATTTGGTTATGTATTTGTTCGTGATTGGGATGCTGAAACCAAGACCTATGTGGTCAAACAACAGGATTTTGGTTTAGCTCCGCAGGAGGCCCGTAAGGTGCGCCCAAATGTTTCGCTAATTGCCTGGGCGGCGCAATTTGGTGTACCGCTGGCGATGCGCATGACGGCGCCCTATGTGAATACCAATGTCAATGTGCTGGGGCGCATGCCGATTGGCAGTCAGGACGTGCAGGTGGCCGCGCAACATTTTTCAGCTCATTCTGTTCAACGTGAGCGGATGGAGTACCTGTTGTCTGCATGGGATTTAGGCTTGTCCGGCGTTGAGTTGCAAGAATTCGTCGTTAATAATCCACAGGAACCAAGCCAGACCGTATGGGTGCCGTTTGGCAAACACAAAAACAAGAACACTGAATTCAAGTTGCCTTTTGCGCTTGAATCGAGCGGTACGCAAGGTGCGTTTGTTCTGTTGTCGCGGTTGTTGCAAACACTGGAAATCGGCGGTTTGGCGGTGATCGACGAATTCGAGAATGATCTGCATCCGCACATGTTGGAACCTATTCTCGACTTGTACGCAAATCCCTCAACCAACCCGCACAACGCGCAACTGTTATTTACCTGCCACGCTATCGAAGTGTTGAATCTGGTGCATAAATCGCAGGTGATATTAGTACAGAAAAACGAAGATTGCGAGAGTACCGCCAGTCGAATGGATGCGGTGGAAGGCATCCGCAATGACGACAACTTTTATGCCAAATACATGGCCGGTGCTTATGGCGCTGTGCCGGTATTCTGATTGCCATGGCTATCTGGAAAGCGCAGCGCACTTTATTGATCGTGGGGGAGGGGCGTCACGAAGAAGCCTTTTTGAATCATCTCAAACAGCTTCATGTGCCGCGTGGCTGCGGGCTTTCCGTGACGATCAAGAATGCCCGTGGCAAAGGTGCATTGCATGTGATTGACTGGACAGCCAAGCAAATTGCTAACGCTGATTATGATGTAGTTGCCGCCTTGCTTGATACGGATACCGACTGGAATGCCAAAACTGAAAAATTTGCTAAAGCCAAGAAAATACAGGTTTTAAAATCTGAGCCATGCCTTGAAGCGATGATGCTGCGGTTGATTGGAAAGTCAGCCAATGGTGACGCTCATGCACTTAAAAAACTGTTTGCCCCATTTGTAAACAACGACCCGACGCAACGGGAAAGCTATGCTCTGCATTTTGGCCCAGCTTGCTTGCAGGCAGGTAGAAGCAAAGAACCGACTATAGATGCACTGCTCAGGCTTTTTGGCCGCTAAAAAATCACGGCATTTTTTAGCATCAAGTAAATTTTCGGCATGGCAGAAAAAATCGCTTTCTATCGAAAGCTCATTTTACACAACCGTGAAATTCATTACAGCTCTGACAGGCGCGACTGAACATTTCCGATTGTCAAAAAACTGCGCGGTGCGTTTTCGTCCTTGAGAATTGTAAATAAATATATATTAAACAATATGTTGCAATATTTTTAACGATGAGTTAATCTGGTCGTGTTCAGTCGCGCCTTGTCAATTTTTTAAAATTGGCAAAGGAGCTAACATGAGTAATTCAGTTAATTTAGGTGTAGTTCGTCTTCCGGAAGTTCTTGCGCAGGTTGCGATTGGGAAATCGACGATTTATTCTTTAATTTCGCGGAATGAATTTCCAAAACCGGTTCAGCTGTCTAGGCGTGCCGTGGGTTGGCGGCAGAGAGATATCGATGCCTGGCTGGAATCCCGTACAGTGACCGGTAAGGGGAGGTGATATGAGTAAGCCTTCACCTACCGCTGCGGCGAGCGCTTCGGCAAAGTTTTTTATTGAGATGCACATCGACCGCTGTCAAATGGGTGCGATTACTATGCTCCTCATACTTCGCTGGTGTTTAGAGAATGGCCTAATCACCGAGCCTGAGTCTCGGATTCTAACTGGGCGGGCGGGAATGCTGAAGCGTTACGCCAATCAGGGATATCTTATCCAGCTCAAGTTACCACCTGGACTAAAAGGTGCGCCTTATTTCGGGCATGAGCATTATTATCAACTGTCTCAAAAGGGCATGATGCTTTTAGTAATGCGGGATCCAGATTTTCCTGAGTATGGACTCGTTGAGCTGCGGCAGCGTACTTACCTCCATGATTTTATCGGTCGGATAGAAGCAGCCTGGCGAGTAAGGACATGTGAGATCGTCCGTTATGTGCCGGAAATTAGGCTGGCGGAACTGTCCTCAAAAAATAAAAAGCAGCATGATGGTCATTTTTTATGCCCTAACGGCGAAAGAGTCGGCGTCGAAATAGAAGCTTTTGACAGAAAATCAGGGGATAAACTGGCCCGATTTGCGGCACAATGTATGAATTCCATCACGAATGATCGGGTTCAGCGGATCTTGATTTTGGTGCAAACTGAAACTGCACGATGCCATTATTCTAGACCCTTTCAGGTGGGACGTGAGTATTGCCCTGAATGGATTTTGCATAAAGGAAGATGGTATCCAAAAGAGTCCTCAAAAGTGAAGATATCGCAGGAGCTGTCCGATAAAGTCAGTATCGAAATTATGCTAACTGAGGATCAGATCATGAAAAAACTCGTCGTTCAGCCCTGTGAGTTTTTATCGGCCCCTGAATGTTTTGAGGAGAATTGGTCATGGTGATTTTAACTCTGTGCAGCTGATTATTCCGCTTGCACGACACGTAAAAGAGCGCGGTGAGATATTTTGCCGCGTTTTTTTACGTGCTGATTTTGTGTGTGCTTAACGGTGTCATAACGATAATAATATCGTTAGCCTTACCGTTATCAATATCGTTATAGATATCGTTTCACCCCCCATGATGTTGGTTGGCGATATGTGCTAACGATATTGGTTGACGATATCGTTACACGATATCTGCTTTTTTAACTGCACCGTCGAACACGGCGGAACGCCTGAAATGACGCCCTGGACGGGCTATTTCAGGCTTGGCGCTAGGGCGCCATCCTTGGTTCTCTCGGTAAGGGGTGCGCCGAGTTCCTCGGCTAGGTGCCTTTTTTCCTCTCTGGCGCTGCTTCGCATCCCCGACGAGGACGACACGCCTCCCTTTCCCCCCGCTGCCGCAGAGGGTAGGGAACCCGGCGTATCTAAAAAACGCACCTAGCCGAGGAACTCGGCGCACCGGGACTTCGTCCCCCACTCAATAACCGTCGTCTTGGGACGACTAAATTTGCTGGGGCAAATTTTTCTTGGCGGCTCCCCCTGTCCGAACCATTATCGCCCTTGGGGGCGACGAATGTTTCGGAGGCTGCGGTACGACGACGGCTGCGCCGTCTTTACCTTGCCCCACCCGCATGAGCGGGCGGCTCCCGTTTTGTCACAATGTGATTTTGGGCTGCTGCTCTTTATATCGTCCGAGCGCTTTAGCGCGAGGGGACCGTAAGGAGCCGCTTGCGGCGGAAAAAGGGACGACCCAACGAGACCTAAGGTCGAGGAGGGAGAGTTTTGAATGGCGGATTTGTTACATATAATTGGATGGTCCCGAGGATCTCAAGTTTGTATTTCATGATGTTTGAACGTTAAATTTAGTGTTTTTTTACAAATAAATATCGGGATGAAAGTTGGACCATTCAACTCCACGTGGACAAAAAGTGCAGTTGCTGTTTGCTATCGAAGCTTCCTCTTCATGTTAATATCGGGCGAGAAGGAATGTATGCCTAAATGTGGGGAAAATTTGTATTTTCCCTCCTCAATACGTTCTCTGTCATTTGTCGTTCTGAAGCTGAATTGCCTCTCGTAAAGCGGCTGCATTTTATAAGTAGGGGTTTGTGGTGAAGATTTCTTGTGTGGATTTATTTTGTGGCGCCGGAGGACTGACGCACGGTTTCGTATTGGAAGGGTTGCCGGTCGTGGCCGGAATCGATATGGATCCAGCGTGTCGCTTTCCATATGAAGCAAACAATCAGGCCCAATTTATTGAACGTGATATCAGTACGGTAACAGATAGTGAGTTGTCTGCCCTTTTTGCTGGCGCTGATGTGAAAGTTCTCGCTGGATGTGCACCTTGTCAGCCATTTTCGACGTACGCTCGGCGTTATGAGCTTGATACCAATGGTAAGTGGGGGCTTTTGTATGAATTCGCCCGGCTTGCAAAAGGTGCGAAGCCTGACATCATTACAATGGAAAATGTACCTTCTGTCGCCAAGCATGCTGTTTTTCACGATTTTGTAGATACCCTAGAAAGACTTGGCTATCACGTCTGGTTCGATGTGGTCGATAGCTCTCGATACGGCGTGCCTCAATCCCGGCGAAGGATGGTATTGCTGGCGTCTCTTTACGGAAAAATAGAAATCATCCCGCCGATCCTCGAAAAAGCCATCACGGTACGTCAGGCAATAGGTCAATTGGCGCACTTGCAGGCTGGAGAGGAAGCCACAAGTGACAAGTTGCATGTCGCATCAACGTTGAATGCCAAAAATATCCAACGCATCAAGGCTTCTAAGCCAGGTGGAACATGGCGCGATTGGCCTGAGCATCTCGTCGCCGACTGTCATCGGGCCGAGAGTGGTCGCACTTATGCTGGCGTCTATGGACGCATGGAGTGGGACAAGCCTGCTCCAACGATGACTACACAGTGCTTTGGCTTTGGTAATGGGCGTTTTGGTCACCCTGAGCAAGATCGCGCTATTTCTCTGCGTGAAGCTGCAATTCTTCAAAGTTTTCCCCGCGATTATGCTTTCATTCCGGAGGGCGGCGAAGTCGGTTTTAAAGCACTGGGTCGCTTGATCGGCAATGCTGTCCCAGTCGAATTGGGCCGGGCCATTGCTAAGAGCATTGACTCGCACTTGGCTTTGTTAAGGAATCAATAAAGTAAAAGAAGTTGTTTCTTTGGCAAAGGGAAAAGCCAAGCCATCCCTCTGTCATCAAATCCAAGTCCACAAGATTAACCAGGAAAATGATCGAAGGCATGGGAATCTTGAATAAGCACAATACCGAAACTTATCATGCGCTGCCGGAGCCCGGTCAGTTGGTTGAAGTTCGCCGCCGCCAATGGGTCGTCGCAGATGTGGTTTCCTCCAAACTGACATCGACTTCATCACCGCAGAATGCTGTATCCCTTTCTTCTATTGACGAGGATGGCCTCGGTGAGGAATTGGAGGTCATCTGGGAAATCGAACCGGGCGCTCAAATTATCGAACGCGCTGGGCTACCTTCAATCAGCGGGCAGGATGACTCGGACACCCTTGAGGCCTTTCTTGATGCGGTACGCTGGGGAGCTGCCACTAATGCGGATCGTGGATTCCTACAGGCACCATTTCGCAGTGGCGTAAGCATTGAGGACTTCCAGCTTGACCCGTTGGTGCGTGCTATCGACATGGCCCGCGTGAATCTGCTCATAGCCGATGACGTCGGGTTGGGTAAGACCATTGAGGCAGGGTTGGTCATCCAAGAGCTCCTTCTAAGGCACCGAGCTCGCACGGTCCTGATCATTTGCCCAGCATCTCTTCAGGAGAAGTGGCGCATTGAGATGCTGGAGAAATTCGGCCTTGAATTTCGTATCGTTGATACGGCGTACATCAAGCAGTTGCGCCGCGACCGAGGGATACACGCCAATCCATGGACGTCACATCCGCGCCTCATCGCATCAATGGACTGGGTGAAAAGTGGGGAGGGACTTCGTGCGATGCACGACGTGCTCCCTGCTCATGCGAGCTATCCGCGTAAATTCGATATGCTCGTCGTAGACGAAGCGCATAACGTTGCGCCTGCCGCCGGTGCTAATTACGCACTTGAGAGTCAGCGCACCCAGTTCATTCGTTTGATCAGTCCTCATTTTCAGCATCGCCTGTTCCTGACAGCGACGCCGCATAATGGTTACACAGAGTCTTTCACTTCGTTACTTGAGTTACTGGACGACCAGCGCTTTGCTCGCAACATTCTTCCGGACGAAAAACAACTTAGCCAGGTGATGATTCGTCGCTTGAAGAGCGATCTTGTTGATGCGAATGGTGAATTGCTATACGCTCAACGTAAACTTCAGGCGCTTGCTGTTCCGTATACCAATGAAGAGCGCGAGATTCACAGAAAACTTACCGACTACTGCGAGAGTCGGGAAAGCAATGCCGAAAAAGGTACGGGTTCCTTCGGCACTACTTTCGTCAATCAATTGCTTAAAAAGCGGCTTTTCTCTTCGCCCTCAGCTTTTGCCTCAACTTTGGAGAAACACATCAGCAGCCTGTCCGCAGGCTTTCAGCGTAAAGAGAAGGACCCCATGTCCGAGCGTATCTTGCGTAAGGCCATCCTCCGAGTGGATGAGGATTACGCCAATGACCAAGAAGTCGAGAATGCACAGGCTGAGGCAGTCGAGGAGGCATCCCGGAGATGCCTGCCGCTGACATCGGTGCAGCAGCGAACGCTGAATGATCTGCGTCAATGGGCACAGCGCGCAAAAAATCAGGTTGATTCAAAAGCTCAGGCTATCATCGACTGGCTGAACGCTAATCTCAAGACCAGCGGGCAGTGGAATGATAGACGGGTGATTCTTTTCACCGAATACAGGACGACGCATCAGTGGATGCACGAGATACTCGCAAGCCATGGTTTCGGCGCTGAAAGGCTTGCCATCCTGCATGGTGGCGTTGATATGAAGGAACGTGAGGATATCAAGGCGGCATTTCAAGCTTCACCTAAAGAATCTGCTGTTCGAATCTTGCTTGCGACGGATGCCGCTTCAGAGGGTATCGACTTACAGAATCACTGTAATTGCCTCATTCATCTTGAAATTCCATACAATCCCAATGTAATGGAACAGCGAAACGGACGTATCGACCGGCATGGTCAGCGTCAAAAAGAAGTGCTAATCTGGCATCCTGTGGACGGTGGTGAGCAGAAAAACTCTGCTGTCGGTGGGCATGGTGACGATATCATCCGTGCCTTGCGTAAACTGGAGTTGATGCGGGCCGACATGGGTAGCGTCAACCCGGTCATTGCGCCGCAGATGTCAGGTCTGATCGAAGGCTCCATCAAGGATCTGGATACTCGACTCGCTGAAGCCAAGATCGCCAAGGCGAGGCGTTTCGTACGTGCCGAGCGTGAAATCAAGGAACGGGTCGCCAAGCTTCACGAACGGTTGCTCGAGACACAGCACGACTACCATCTCACTCCAGATCATATTTTTATGGCGGTTAAGTCTGGCCTAGTTTTGGCAGACAAGTCGCCATTAGAACCCACTGAGTTGGCAGATGCCCCGAGCGGTACGGTGTTCAGGATGCCGCCGCTCTCTGGTTCGTGGGCGCGTTGTCTGGAAGGCTTGCGTCATCCTCACACTCAACAGATTCGTCCGGTCACTTTCGATCATGCCGTCGCCAGTGGACGGGATGATGTCGTACTTGTCCATCTCAATCACCGCTTGGTGCAGATGTGTCTTCGTCTGTTACGAGCAGAAGTTTGGGCGCAGGACGACGTCAAAAAACTCCACAGGGTGACGGTTCGGGCGGTTCCTGATGATCTTATCGATGGAATGGCTGTTGTCGTTATTTCACGCTTGGTGATCACCGGAGGCAATCACCATCGACTGCACGAAGAGCTGACGGTCTCGGGTGGTTATCTGCGTGATCAGAATTTCCGGCGAGAAGAGGGGGTTGCCCGTGTTCAGAGTTGGCTTGATCAAGCCAGTCCGATCACTGCAAGCGATTCGATGTTCGACGCACTCCAAACCCGTTTCGATCATTCGCAGAACAGTATTATGCAAACGGTGGACGCTCGATCAAAAGACAGGCTCAAATTCCTATCGAATACCCTACAAAGTCGAAAACAGCATGAAATCGAGAATATCACGGCCGTGCTGGATGAGCTTGAAAAAACCATCCGGAATGAGCTAAAAAAGGATCAGCAGCCCGAACAATTATCGCTATTTTCAGAAGATGAGCGAACTCAGCTCAGAAGAGATACCGCAGCACTTGCAGCCCGTTTAGATCGTATCCCCACCGAGCGCATTCAAGAGGCTCAAGCCATCGAAACACGCTACGCCAATTTCGTCGACCGCACATTCCCGGTCGCTGTGGTTTTCCTGATTCCGGAATCTGTTGTACAGGGAGGCAGGGTATGAGTTTAATCAGCGTACATGATGAATGGCTGTCACTCATCGAAATTTCTGGGCCATTTCTAGCTGTTCCGGTGCTGAAAGAAGTCTTCCCGCAAGGATTGGAAGAACTCGATGGCTCGAAGCGCAAGCGACTGAGACTAGCCTATGACGAATGGCGCGAGGCATGGGAGACGGGCGATGCCGAGTTTCCAGAGCTTCATGCGGCCTGGATTGATGAAGTTCTCGTGCGCGGATTGGAGCTAGACGAAGACGGCAGCGGCGATGCACTCAAACGGGGAGATTGCATTCCTACGAGCCTGCTTGTCACGCTGCCAGAACATGGGGTGATGCTTGCTCCTGATCTAGCTCTCGTTGACTCCAGTCAAACCGATAAGCCCTTGATGCTCATCCAAACGTATGCGTCCGATGTCGATCTAGAGGGAAGTTTTCAGCGAGATGGCTGGTCAGCCAGTCCTGCCGATCGCATGGTTCAACTCTGCCGTATGACTGGATGTCGAATCGGACTCATCACCAATGGTGAACGTTGGATGCTCATTGATGCGCCGGTAGGTGCAGTGACTACCTTTGCCAGTTGGT
The DNA here is from genome assembly GCA_037137715.1 of Nitrosomonadales bacterium. Taxonomy (GTDB): domain Bacteria; phylum Pseudomonadota; class Gammaproteobacteria; order Burkholderiales; family Gallionellaceae; genus Gallionella. The sequence goes on along the minus strand of JBAXJT010000014.1, from coordinate 32,595 downwards.
ATGCGCGCATCTGGAGCCAAGAGCCTATCACGTTGCAAGCGTTTGTGCATCTGTTGGGCATCCGCCGCTTTTTCTTCGACCAATCGGAACAGCTCCCGGCGCTTTTTGATCGCTCTCTCAAATACCAAGATGAAGTCACCGAGGCTCTTGGCGAGCAAGTTCGGCGCGCGGTCGAGGTCTTGATTCAGTCGCTCGACAAAGCAGACCAGGACCGCAATCGTGAACTTCTACGAGACGTTGCTCCCGCTGAACTGTATGAGGCTGGCCTGACGGTGATGATGCGTCTCGTGTTCCTGCTCTCTGCCGAAGAGCGTGGACTCCTGTTGATGGGAGATGAGCGCTACGAGGCAAATTACGCGGCTTCCACGCTGCGGATGCAACTGCGCGCTGAGTCAGAGGAAATTCTGGAGCGGCGTTGGGATGCTTGGTCTCGCTTGTTGGCAATTTTTCGTGCCGTGTACGGCGGTATCGAACACGAGAATTTACGCATGCCCGCATTGGGCGGTTCTTTGTTCGATCCTGACCGTTTCCCGTTCCTTGAGGGGCGTGCAAAAGGTTCCAACTGGCGCGCTGACACGGCGAAGCCTCTGCCCATCGACAATCGCACCGTCTTGCTGCTGCTGGATGCTATCCAGCAATTCCAAGGTCGCACACTGTCCTACCGTGCATTGGATGTCGAACAGATTGGCTATGTGTACGAAGGGTTACTTGAACGTACCGTGAAGCGCACCAGCGAAGTGACGCTGGAGCTAGTTGCTACCAAAAGTGCCAAAAACCCCTGGGTCACGTTAGGCGAATTGGAGTCGGCCAAGCTGGATGGAAGCAACCAACTCGCGGCGCTGCTTCAAGAGCGTTCCGGCTGCTCCGCGAGCCGTATTCGCAATGATCTGGCCAAAGATATGGATGATACGGCGGCTGACCGTTTACTCACGGCTTGTCAGGCAGATACAGAGTTGCGTAACCGCATCAAACCCTATACGCATCTGCTGCGTACCGACCCTTGGGGTTATCCGCTCGTCTATCCGAAAGGCGCATTCATAGTCACCACGGGTTCCGACCGACGTGAGACAGGGGCACACTACACCCCGAAGTCACTGACCGAAGCGATCGTTACCGAAACGCTCACCCCAGTTGTTTATGTCGGACCTGCCGAAGGAAAACTGCGTGATGAGTGGGTATTGAAATCGCCTGCCGAATTGCTCGACCTCAAGATATGTGATCCGGCGATGGGGTCGGGTGCTTTTTTAGTGCAGGTATGCAGGTGGTTGTCTGATCGCTTGGTCGAAGCCTGGTCGCAATCGGAGGTGAACGGCAAGTTTATTACCATCGACGGCGAGGTTTTGGCAGCGGTTGCGAATGATGAACCTCTACCCAGAGATGCCGAGGCTCGCACAGTGATTGCTCGACGACTGATCGCTGAGCGTTGCCTGTATGGGGTCGACTTGAACCCGCTGGCCGTCGAACTCGCCAAGCTTTCCATCTGGCTGGTGACTCTGGCAAAGGGGCGTCCGTTCGGCTTCCTTGATCACAACCTTCGCTGTGGTGACAGCCTGCTCGGCATACATAGACTTGATCAGCTAACAGAGTTGAGCATGACCCCCGGTGGTAAGGGGCAGCAGCAATTGTTTGGCAAGAATATTGAGCAAGCGGTGCTTGAGGCAATTGAGTTGCGCCAGCAACTGCGTGCCATGCCGATACGTGACATTCACGACGTAGAGGCTATGGCACAGTTGGATGTAGAAGCGCGATTGAAACTGGAAGTGCCAGAGAGCATCGCCGATGCGTTCATCGGAGAAGTACTGGCGCTAGGTAGTAACGCGAATACGTTGGATGGCGCGATTGCATCGCTGGCTATGCAAGCCGGACAGTCAATCGCAGGAGATCGGAACGTAATTAATGCAATATGCCGACGCGCAGAAAGTGCCTTGAATACTGACCTGCCTGCCGAAAAGACTAGCCGCTGTCCGTTTCATTGGCCGTTGGAGTTTCCCGAAGTTTTTGTCCGAGCACCTTCTGGGTTTGATGCGATCGTAGGAAACCCGCCATTTCTGGGTAATCGCTTGTGGCGAGGGGCGATGGGCGAAAGACTGCAATGGCAGTGCCAGATGGTACTGGGTGCCTCGCCAGGTAAGGTCGACTTGTGCGTCGTATTCCACCGTCGCGCCGTCGATTTACTCCGCAAGAGAGGCTGCTATGGTTTGCTCGCCACCAGCAATATTGCCGAAGGTAGTGCTATTGAAGTTGGACTTCGTGCCATCGTTAAAAATGGGGATGTTTACTTTGCCAAGAAGGGTATGCCTTGGCCTGGAAAGGCAGCGGTCATTGTTGCCGTCGTCAATTTTATCAAAGGCGAATGGCAGGCTGAGTGCGACCTTGATGGTCAGAAGTGCCCTCGTATTGGACCTCGCCTTATACCTGAGTCGGCCGATGTTTGGGTGCCGCAAGTATTACATGATACGCCGTTCTCATTTGCAGGCGTGGATAACAGCAGGGGACTAGCCTTTCTGGTGACTGTTGATAACCCATGGTTCGAATTGCTGAAAAACGAGCCGAATAGCCTGTTGAGGCCGTATATAACTGGCGATGACATCACCAGCTCAGCGCTGAATAAAATCACACGCTGGGCGTTGGATATTGGGGATCGCGGCCTTGAAGAAATTGAGAAAAAATGGCCAATAGCAAATCGCTTCTTGGTTGAGGTCGTTCAACCAACGCGAACACCAGAAGCGCTTAAAAGTTACAAGGAGCTCCAAAATCAATGGTGGAAATTCCTAAGACCTAGGGCTGACCTGATGCAGAGACTTCGAAAGAAAGAGAAATTTATCGGGTACTCCAAGAATACCAAGTATTCGGTTGGAATACTTGCTCCCTCTGATTGGATATACACTAATAAGGTGATGTTGATCGGAATGGAGCGTGACGATCTTTATGCCATTTCGCTAAGTTCTGGGTTTCGTTTGTGGCTTGAACGCTTTAGTGGCGGAAGCTTAGGGGAGACACTTTCCCTCTCCATCAGTGAATCTGTTGCCAAATATCCAGTTCCGGAAAACGAAGTCTCACATACGGGCAGTGTCGCGGCGGCCCGTTTCAACGATCTCGCAGTGCGGTTTGGCGCAGATCATCACTGTGGCCTAACGGATGTAATGAATGCGCTGAATTCACCAAGCAATAGTGACCCAAAGATAACAGAACTACGACAACTCTTGTGCGTCATTGATACCGAGGTTGTGGCCATTTACGGCTGGGTGGACCTTAATATCATCTACGACTTTCGAGAGTTTAGTGGTGGGTCAGTCAACGATCCGTGGCGTTGGGCGCTATCGGAAGATGTAAAGGCTGAGTTGATGCGTCGACTAACAGAGCTAAACCGGCAACGCTTTGAAGAGCTTTCCTTGGCGGAAGCAACTGCACCTAGCTCAATAAAACGAGGACGTCGCTCGAAAGTTAATTCGGCGGTTGACTTGGGCGGACTCTTTGAGGAATTAAATGAGTGTGTATCAATGTAATGTTGGATGTTATAACCGCCGCGATAATTTTAGGGGAAAAACATGAGTGAAGATTTGGTGGAGGCAAAGGCTCCAGACGCAGCCATCGCAATGCCAACAAAGCAGTTCTTTGTGTCAATGCTGACACGCGACATTACTCTTGCAGATGCAATTCTGGATCTAGTGGATAACTGTTTGGATGGTGCGTTGAGAATTGCTGGAGGTGCAGACGTCGATTATTCGAAGCACTTTGTTAAGATTGCGCTAGCAGAAGATCATTTTGCAATTGAAGATAATTGTGGCGGAATTCCACGTACAGTTGCAAAAAATTACGCTTTCAAGCTGGGGCGTGAGCCGGATGATGATCGTGATTCTGAAAATGAGACTATCGGTATGTACGGCGTTGGTATGAAACGCGCGATCTTCAAGATGGGGCGTGATGCATTGGTCAAAACTCTGCACAAAGATGATGCATTCGAAGTGCCGATCTCTGCAGGATGGCTTGACAACAAGGACTGGGAGCCTTTGCCTATCAATGATTCGGACGTGACTTCTGCCCCACAGGAGCCTGGCACACGAATATGGGTAGGGACGCTGTATGCCGGAGTGTCCAAGCATTTTACCAATGATGCATTCAGGAATGATCTCCGCACTGCCGTGGCAGAGCACTTCACTATGTTTTTGCAGCGTGGTCTCCAAATATTCGTCAATGATCAACTTGTCGAACCAGTTCGTGTGGAGGTGCTCGTTTCTGAGCAAGCTGAAGGCCCAGCTCCATATGTTTTCCAAAAGACCATTGATGGTGTTTTGGTCTCTATAACGGTCGGCCTCAATACAGGACGAGGGTTGGCGTCAGACGATGACGAGACGCCTGACTTTGAGCGAGAGCGTTCTGCGGCCACGGCGGGGTGGACCGTATTTTGTAATGACCGGGCGGTGATTGTTGGGGACAAGGGACGGCTTACTGGCTGGGGGGACGGAATTCCTATGTATCACTACCAGTTTTCCGTCATCACCGGCATCATTGAATTTCGATCTAATCTAGCGGAAAAACTCCCTGTCACTACAACAAAGCGCGCACTTGATACGTCGTCCGATATCTGGCTTGAGGCAATGGTAAAAATGAAAGAAGGGATGCGGGTCTGGATTGATTACACGAACCAGTGGAAAAATCATCCTCGGTCAGATCAGACGCAATATTGGGAGAAAGCAAAGCCGTTGGCACTTCGTCAAACCGTCGCGATGATCTCAATTAGAGAAAAGGCTACAAAGCCAAACGGCATCATCGAATTTAATCCCAAAAAGCATAATGCCTTTCCTACTCCTCCGACTCAAAAACCATCGTCCCGTCGCGTAACATTTTCGCGTGGTGTTGAAGAGATCAGGCTGGTTTCAAAAGCACTGTTCGACTCTTACGACATGCAGCCCGGTATTGTGGGAGACAAGTGTTTTGATTTGGTCTTGGTGGAAGCAAAGAAGAAGGAAGCCGGAAATGAGTAAGGGCTCCTCGTTGCCTTACAAATTACGGCCAAACAAAGCTGTAGATCGTGAACTTTTTTTGGGGATGCTCGCGCGACTTGCCGCGTCACTTAAGCTAGAAAATTATCGATACGTTGGTTTAGGTGGGCCTTTTCTTGAGGACTTTCGACTGATTCATGCTCGGCTTGCTATCAAAGACATGGTCTGTATTGAGATGGAGAAGGAAGTGCATCAGCGACAGAAATTTAATTCTCCGACAAACTGCATTAATTTCGTTCATAGCACACTTGAGAGCTATCTTGATTCAACCGACTTTGAGACCCCAGCGATAATCTGGTTCGACTATACAGAACCCGGAACTATCACGGATCAGATCGAACGGTTCGCGACAACAATTGGGCAAATCCCTATAGGGAGCATTCTGCGTATTACCTTGAATGCAAACCCTACATCCTTGGGGACGCCGAAGCCAGAAGAAACAGGCGCAATGATAGGCTCTCTAACAGATGCTGCGCTGAAACCAACCGTTCCTCAATGGCGGCTTGAACGCTTTCGGGAGCGCTTGGGAGCCTTGTTCCCAATTGATTTGACAGACGCAGGATTGACGTTCAAAACATACGGGAAAACTGTGTTGCGCGTACTATATCTAGCTGTGCAACGCGAAATACTCAGCTTGAAAGACCGGAAAGTGGTCTGGTGCTTAGCAACGCATTATGCAGATGGTCAGCCCATGGTCACCGCGACTTTGTTGATATGTAGTGCCGAAGACACTCTCACCGAAACTTTGATCAAAGAGTGGGAGTATTACTCGGAACCAAGTTCGCCGCTCCTGTTGGATATGCCCGCGTTATCCACACTAGAACGCCTATCTATGGAATCAAGCGAGGATCCAAAAGTGCGTTTGGGTTTTGCGCTTCCTAAAACTGAAATGGGCGAGGATCCTTTTCTTTCTTTCAAAAAATTCTATCGGGTATTTCCACATTTCTCACGAGTTGAGCTTTGATGAATAGTTCTGATGCAAAAAGTTAAGTATCAACCGAGAGAGCGAAGCGATGAAACAGATTCCTATCTATGGTGATGAACGAACACTCGAATTTTGTGCTTTCTGTGGAGGTAAAACGGGTACTCGCGATCATTGCCCGTCGCGCGTATTCTTAGATAAACCGTATCCTAAATGTTTGCCCGTTGTTTTCGCATGTTTGGAATGCAATGCTGGTTTCTCCGAAGATGAGGAGTATTTTGCTTGTTTAGTTTCCTGCGTTATTGCTGGATCAACGGACCCCGAGGCAATGCCTCGTGAAAAGACAAATCGCATACTTAAATCAAAACCAGCATTGCGTGCTCGAATTGAACAGTCACGTTCAGTTATTGATGGCATCACTCTATTCAATCCAGAGCATGGACGTGTGAAGGCGGTATTCACGAAACTGGCGCAAGGGCATGCCCTGTATGAACTTCATGAGTCCTGCACGAAATCGCCCGACAGCATTGTCTACTTGCCGTTGCTAAATATGAGTGAAGAACAGCGCCACGCTTTTGAAAACCCTGAACTCCAAGAGGTTTGGCCGGAAGTTGGGAGCCGTGCAATGCAACGAGCAATCATCGGAACTGATGTTACGCTTGGCGGATGGCTAAATGTCCAGGTCGGGCGTTACCGATATCATGCTTCACAAGGTGACGGTATTGATATACGTATCGTTATTCATGAGTACCTTGCATGCCAAGTTCATTGGGCCTGATGATTGTTGCCGCTCGACCTGGCAGTCAAGAATGGCTGCAAGAATAAAATCAAGCGCAATCTATTGCTTTCACGATAGGAAATTATGACACACCTTACAACTGAATTAAAATCGACTAACGCATGGATTGCAGTTGACCAATGCATAAGCAAAGACAAAAGTTTGGTTCGCTACACACTGGTGTTGAAAGGTCAGAAGTCGCTGTGTCAGGCGATTCAAGAGGATGACTGGGTTCTTATCTTGAATCAAGCGGGGGAGATTTCACGCCTCGGATGTGTCCTGCGGATTCGCTCCGACCTTGAAACCACTACGCTTTATTTCGACAGAATATTGTTTGTTGATCCTAGCGTTCCTCTCAGCGTGACATCATTCTCCGCCCCCGCATCTGGCAGCGTCGGGCGTCTTCAGTGGACTAACTTCGTCGAGACTCTGCCGAAGGTGTTGCACAAAACAATAGCTGATGTGCCATCGATTGAAGACCAAAACTACATTCGCGAGCTATTGCAATTAGCTGTAATGGACGATTTGCTCGGCCCGGCTGGTGGCCCTCATGAACAGATTGTCGACATGGGGGTGCGTGACCGCTATTTGGTGGGTAAACTTTCTCCTCGCGAAGCAGTAAATGGTGGTGTGGAAGGTTTGGAAGGACCGCTCGCCAGTGACGACACAGAAGTGCCCGAGGATCAAAATGTACCGGGACAACACGAGCCTGGCGCAGAGTTTGGTACGGCCACCGGGCGGATTGAGCCAGAGGCTGACTCAGCAGATGAGATTGATGCTGCAAGCAATCAGTCGCTCGTGCCATCAAGTCTTGGACTGACTTTCTGTGTAGATGGTGAGGTCAAACGAATTGAGGTGGAGGTGCGCTGGGGGCGTTATGAACGTGTTTCAAATGAAGAACATGAACTCATAAAACCCAATGGGCAGAAGGTAAAGGTTTGGCAACGCATCCCTTGTGGTGGAAAGCTGGTGCTGTCGCTTGTCGAAGGTCAGATTGTTCATCAGGCTCCGGATAGCGCCTATCCGGAAGTACGAGTGCAGGGTTCCATTCGAGGAAAGAATGCGAATGGGGATCGCCTAGTGACCTTGTTTATGGTTAATGCCCAAGAAGAACCAGAAACCAACCGCGATACAGGCTGGGTGTTTCAACCTGAACTGATCATTCGCGCAGAAAAAGATGCAAGTCGACGCGCTATATTCCGACGCAGGCCAGTGCTGGCGTCGGACGGTAAGGATTTAGAGCGCGAGGCGTTGGAGATGATCTACCGTAATCGGGTCGAGTTCGCAGTAGGGCATGGTGTTGCCGTACATGCAGTGACATCGGAGGATGTGAGCCTCGCTACGGAGGTGCGCACCGTGGTCATGCCGAACTACGAAGTTCAGGCTACTGAGACACCAGGGCTCGATCCCACGGATCGCCCCGCGATGAAGGAGATGGTCAGCACTGGTTTAATCGACATGCATTTGCTTGCAACTTTGGAGTGCAAGGCTCTGGTCGAGGCGTTGAGTGTGTTGACTAGGGATTACGCTGAATGGATCGATGAACAGCGTGCACGGGTTGGTCACGATGTGGTTGGTTATGATGAGCAGTCTCAACAAGCGATGGATCGGTGTCAAGATATCTGCGGGCGACTGCAACAGGGTATCGACACACTCCAAAGTGATGAAAAAGCCCTTGCCGCCTTCCGGTTTGCTAATCAGGCAATGGCTACTCAGCGTGTACGTAGTCAATATTCACTCGCCATGCGTAGAGGCGAGGACGTCACCGTCGATAGTTTCGATGTGGTGAAGAACCGTAGCTGGCGTCCGTTCCAGCTAGCGTTTTTGTTGCTGTCCATTCCGTCTCTGGCCAATCCGAATCATCCAGATCGGGTCAAGCCCGTCGAAGCCTATGCTGACCTGTTGTGGTTTCCGACCGGGGGCGGTAAGACTGAAGCCTATCTTGGCGTAGCTGCATTCACCATGGCGATTCGGCGCATGCAAGGTAATCTGGGCGGATATGATAGTTCGCGGGGGTTGGCCGTGGTCATGCGCTACACACTGCGTTTGCTGACGCTTCAACAGTTTCAGCGCGCCACCGCGTTGATTTGTGCAATGGAAGTGCTGCGGCGTGAGGCTTTGGCGAAGGGAGGCAAGTCCTTCGGCACTGAACCATTCACTATTGGTTTGTGGGTGGGTAATCGTGTGACACCCGGTACAACCGAGGATAGTCACCGAGCCATCGAGGATATCCGCAACCCCGGTAAATATAATGCTGGGGCTGCATCACCCGCTCAATTGACCAGTTGCCCCTGGTGCGGCTCGGAGATCGTTCCCGGGCAAAATATCGAGGTCGACAAGAGTGCCGGTCGCACACTTGTGTATTGCGGCGACAAGAAGAGCCGCTGCGAATTTTCAAAAGGGAAATCCAGTAAGCTGCCTCATCCGGGTATTCCTGTGTTGGTCGTGGATGAGGAGATCTATCACCGGCCACCCACGATGATGATCGCTACTGTGGACAAATTCGCCATGATGGCTTGGCGTGGACAGGTTCGTACTCTCTTCGGTAAAGTGGATCATGAGTGTGAGCGGCATGGCTTGCTTTGGCAGGGTTCAGACTGCAATGGTAATCACACTGCTGGCAAGGGGCTAGCTGCCACCAAGATGAAAATTGTCAGCCCCATTCGTCCGCCAGATTTGATCATTCAGGATGAGTTTCATTTAATCAGCGGGCCGTTGGGTACTATGATCGGTTTGTACGAGACGGCTGTAGATGAACTTTGTAGTTGGAAACTTGGCGATAATATCGTCAAGCCCAAGATCATCGCGTCCACGGCTACGGTGCGCAAAGCCAGAGAGCAAGTGAATAACGTTTTCATGCGGCGTGTCTCGGTATTCCCGCCGCATGGACTGGACGTGGAGGATAATTTTTTCTCGGTTCAACGACCGATCGAGGATAAATTTGGTCGTCGTTATCTCGGCGTATGTTCACCTGGTAGCTCACGTCCTGCGATGTTGATCAGGGTCTATACGGCCTTCTTGACAGCCTCACAGGCACTGTTCGATCGCTTCGGCGCACCCGCAGACCCCTATATGACTATGGTCGGATATTTCAATTCGCTTCGTGAACTCGGCGGTATGAAGCGACTGGCAGAAGATGACGTGCAAACGCGTTCCTACCGCGTGAAAATGAGCATGGTGGAACGTCCTGCTTTGGCTCAGCGCAGCGTGAGCAATATCCGCGAGTTGACTTCGCGCGTATCCAGTCAGGATATCCCGAAGTACCTTGATCAGTTGGAGATCAAATTCAAGTCTGAATTTGATGCTGTTGCTGGTAAGTATGTGACTCGCTGGCAAGAAGGCGATACGCGGGCGATTGACGTGGTGTTGGCGACCAATATGCTGTCGGTTGGAGTCGATATAAATCGACTGGGATTGATGGCGGTCAACGGACAGCCCAAAGGAACGGCAGAATACATTCAAGCCACCAGTCGTGTTGGTCGTTCCTTTCCAGGTCTGGTCTGTACCGTGCTGACTTGGGCCCGCCCCCGTGATCTGTCTCATTACGAAACATTCGAACATTACCACGCTACGTTCTACAAGCACGTCGAGGCGCAATCGGTAACTCCATTTTCTCCCAGAGCGATGGATCGAGGACTGACTGGATCGTTGCTCAGTCTGATGCGCCTTGATAACGACGACTTCAGTTCGAACGAGGGGGCTGGCAAGTTGAATAAATCAGACCAACCCGAAATTGCTAAGGCTATCGACATCATCGTCAAGCGCGCCTGGGGTGTCAGTGATTTGGCGAGTACCAAGGTGCTTGCAGAGCAGGAGCTGAAGGAGCGCGCCGATGAGTGGGCCAAGGAAGTCAATAAAGGCGGGCGTATTTTGGCTTATGAGAAGCGTGGCCCGCAAAAAGACAAAACCGTTGCCTTGATCAAATCTCCAGGTATACAGGGGTGGGATAACTGGACTGTGCCGATGTCGATGCGGGAGGTTGAGCCGGGCGTTCGCCTGATCATGAACACGAGTCACATTACGGACGATCACGAGTGGAAACCGCGTCCGGCAGCCAAGGACGAGGATTGAGTATGACTACAACTATAAATAATAAGACGCCCGTTGGGGAAGTTAGGCCCAGTCAGTTGCTGTGGACTTATGGGCCGGGCGCATTGATTGACCTTCCGAGTCTGTCGGTCGTCACGCAGGGAATTGATCGGTGGGAAAAAGATCGTTGTCAGCCGATCCAGGAAGCTCGGTTACTCGCTGCGGTCAGGAAGGTGCTCGGGCCGCAAGTGGAAAATTTGCGGATGCCGCCATTCCAGAAGAGTGATTTGGTAGATATCTGGTCGGCTGAGGCTAATATCGGCGTGCCGGTCAGACCGTTTCCGCGCTGGATGCGTTGCGTGAAATGCGGTCTGCTGTCCCCGTTCGATAATGGGCTGTTCGTAATCAAGGAAAATCGCTACAGGCCGGAAAGAACACGTTTCGTTCACAAGGGCTGTCGCGGTTCGAAAGGTGATCAGCCTGCCAAGGATGCCGATGCTGTTCCAGCACGTTTCCTATTGGCTTGTCGCAACGGCCATTTGGATGATTTTCCTTGGCACTATTTTGTTCATGGTGGGAATAGCTCGTGTAAGGGATCACTGCGGTTTTTCGAAAGCGGAGCATCTTTGCAAACAGAAAATCTGTGGGTGAAGTGTGATGCTTGTCCTGCGTCAAGGAGCATGGCCCATGCATTCGGCAAGGCGGGTAAGGAAAACTTACCGGCGTGTCGCGGTCGACATCCGCACCTAGATCATTTTGATACTGAATGCGATGAAGATGCGCGTGCTGTTCTTTTGGGTGCTACGAACAGCTGGTTTCCGATCACACTTTCAGCCCTCGCAATTCCGCAGACGAAAGATCCTCTCAGTCAGTTGATTCATGATGGGTGGGAGTATTTTGAGGATCTTGAATCTGAAGCCGAAGTGACGGTGACTGTGAAGACACTTAAAAAGACAGGTGCTCTACCCGGAATCAATAAATATACTCCTGCGGCTATCTGGTCCGCCATCGCAGTGCATCGCACAGGTGGCGAACCGGAAATCGTTGGGGATGCTGACATCAAAGCACCTGAATGGGATGTGTTGACGGAAGCAAATCCGCCGACCGATTATCCGCATTTTATGAGCAAAAAAGTTGGAACGCCGCCGGGACTTTCGGCACACATTAGCCGAGTTCTCCTTCTCGAACGCTTGCGTGAGGTAAATGCTCTGCTGGGCTTTACGCGGGTAGAAGCGCCGGAAGAATCCGGTGACTCTAGTGAGCGTCCACAGATGGCCAGTCTGTCTCGAGGTAAGTTGGATTGGGTTCCAGCTAACCAGGTTCATGGTGAAGGCATATTTATCCAATTCAACGAACAGGCACTGGTTGCTTGGGAGGAGTTGGCCCCAGTCAAGAAAGTTGATCAGATGCTGCGCGGTGGTCATAAAGGGTGGCGCAATTCACGCCATCTTGATCCAAACGAGGGATATCCCGGTATTCGGTATGCCATGCTTCACACACTCTCTCATTTATTGATTCGAGAGCTGGCGCTGGAGTGCGGTTATAACGCGGCAAGTATTCGTGAGCGAATATATGCTGACACATCAGGCGATCGCGCTCAGGCCGGTATCCTGATTTACACCGCAGCCGCAGATTCGGATGGGACGCTCGGTGGTCTCGTCGATCTGGGTAAGCCGGAGAATCTTGGGCGTTTGCTGGAGCAAGCACTGAGCCGTTCGAAAATTTGTTCATCTGATCCGCTTTGCTCGGAGCATAACCCAGAAAAAGATCGATCCCTGCATGGTGCAGCATGTCATGCATGTAGCTTGGTGGCAGAAACATCATGTGAGCGGGGCAACCGCTATTTGGATCGATCATTGTTGGTGCCAACACTCGAATGCGCCGACGCTGCATTCTTCAAAGGGTTTTGAAATGGAGAAGTTGTTAGAGGCTATCTCGGCAGTGGTTTTTCTCGTTTCTCCGGGTAAAGTCGAAGCCATCGCTTCACGTATTCGCGGGACCGATGCCAGTAAAGCCATCTCAGCACTCAGGGGGGTGGTAGGGACACCGATTGCGTCAGGGGTTATTGATCAGTTAGTTGAGGCTTGGCAGTCTCATGCCGTCAGCCCAGATGAGCTTGCATCAATGCTGCTCGCTGCGGGGCATGTATTTACTAAGGCCGCAGCAGAACAATCCACCGAACTTGTCTGGACGGGGCCGACCACGCCTGTCGTTTCTGCCAGACGAACGGAGCAGGCGCTATTGCAGGTGATCAATGCTGCCAAATCAACCTTATTTATTACAAGCTTTGTTGCCTACGACGTATCTGGCATAGTCAAAGCACTCAATGCAACCAGTGATCGTGGTGTGCATGTTTCCATGCTGCTTGAGTCATCGCAGGAGCACGGTGGTAGTATCAGCATTGATGCGATCGGAAAGATGAAAAAACTGGTTCCACTTGCCAAGATTTATTCATGGCAGGATAAGGATGAGCCGTTTTTAGACGGTAAGGTGCATGCAAAAGTCGCTGTCGCGGACGAAGCTATCTGTTTTATCACCAGTGCAAACTTGACTGGCTTTGCAATGGAGAAAAATATGGAGGCTGGCGTGCTTGTGACGGGCGGCAGAATTCCCCAATTGCTTGGCGAACATCTCCGGTCTTTGGTCGAAACTAAAATTGTGTCGATTGTTTAATGAGTTTTTCTCATGGCAATTACGTAATTAACTGATTTAAATAATTTTACGTTGGTTTGAAATGTTGTTGAATCAAGCGATTGTCGTTTTTTTGAAGAAAGTTATACTCGTAATCCATGGGTTGTGCATCCAGAAACAATGGATTCTAAACAGAATCTGGTTTTATATAACGAAAAACCGCTCGAATTCCAAATGGCGAAAAAATTGGCCGACAGCTAACGCTGAAAATTCAGGTGGTTTCTGGATGAGAACGAGCTAGGCTTACAATGATTGCATATTTGGTGGCTGTGCGGCTAAGTTGCCTAACTTATGTGAATGTTTTATGCGCGTTTTAGTTGTATGATTTTCGCGGTTCCAGCAGCTTCAATTTGGTCGGCCCACCACTGGAGCATTCGGGCTCGTTCATCCAGTCGTTCGGCTTTGTCGTAAGCGGTCACTGTCGAGTTTGCTACTGTGTGTGCGAGTTGGCGTTCCATCGCTTCAAACGACCATTCGCTGTGATTGCTCCAAGCTGTGCGCGCCAACCGCCTGAATCCATGTCCAGATTGTCTGCCTTTCCACTTGCCTGCGGCAATGTTTGCCAAGGCTGCGGAAACGGCATTTTCAGATGCTTTCATGTTGTAGTTTCGGTAAGAGGGGAAGACATACTTTTCTCCACTATTGCCGGTAAGCGTCCGCGTTTCTTCGAGCAGTTCAATAACCTGATGTGACATTGGAATGAAATGAGGCGTGGCAGCATTCCCGGAATTTATTTTTTTCCTTCCTGTTTTGTATCCACTTGGGGGAATGGTGATTAGTTTTTTATCAAAATCAATCCAGTCCCAAATCAGGTCGCGCGCTTCACCTGTTCTGCATGCCGTCATCATTATGAAGCGCATCAACAGAATGGTGATCGGGTATCCCCGATATTTAGCCAGGTCGCGCATGAAGTCGGGAAGTTCACTCATCTCTATCGCTGGACTATTTTCCCGCACGGCAGGTGGGAGTGTCTGGTGAGTCATTTTGGTGACAGGATTGAAATCGCGCCGACCGGTGGCAACTGCAAAATCCATTACCTCACCGATGCGCTGAATAATCCTGTGTGCTAGGTAACAGCCTGCATTCTCAGTCTTTTTTCCAAGTTCAATTATTTCGAGTGCACCGATTTCTTTAATGTTGCGACTGCCGAAAGTTGGTAGAACATGCAGTTCCATGCTTCGCCGGTAATCATCGCAATGTTTTTCGCTGGCACGATGGCGTTTTGCGTTAAGCAGTTCATCCATAACTTTGCTGAATGTTTCAACGGGTTTGGCGGCTACTTTAATCGCATTTAGTGCATCCTTTTTGATTTGCATTGGATCAACCTTTTGTCCAATGAGCTTGTGTGCATCGGCGGCGTACTGGCGCGCTTCCTTGAGAGTCGTTTCAGGATATTGTCCGAATGAAAGTAGCTTTTCTTTTCCTGCGACGCGATATTTGAGGCGCCATAGTTTCACGCCAGATGGTCTGACCAGTAGAAAGAGTCCTGCACCGTCTGAAATCTTGAAGTCCTTGTCTGTCGGTTTGATTGTCTGAATCAATTTATCGTTCAGTTTCATGTGGGACTCCAAATTCCGTTGGGGATTCTATTTTAACGATACCCCCATGTAATTTCAAGTGATACCCCCTTAAATACCCCCGCTTTGTGTTGGATGTAGTTGGATGAAAATGGACGATTCTGAACACCAATGGAAATTAAATACAATAAAATCAATGACTTGGTTTATTTTTGACGATAAAAAAGCCCGTAAATATACGGGCTTGATTTTGCTATTTGGCGGAGAAGGGGGGATTCGAACCCCCGTTGGGATATTATCCCAAACACGCTTTCCAGGCGTGCGACTTAAACCGCTCATCCACCTCTCCGAAGGGCGCGAAGAATAAACCAGATTACGTTTTAGTGCAATCGGCATCTGACATATTTAAAATTTCCCGAGGAGAAGTGGCATTGATTGCATGTTTTTACACTAAACTGAGCAGTCATTATCCGATTGTAAAAACATGCGTCTGATTCTTGCCCCGATGGAGGGGTTGGCCGATTCGAGTCTGCGCGACATATTAACGCGACTGGGCGGCATTGATCTTTGTGTGGCTGAATTCGTGCGGGTCACGAATCATCTGCTCACCGAAAAATTTGTGCTGCGCACGGTGCCTGAGCTCGAACTCGGTGGCTGTACGCCTTCCGGTGTGCCGGTGCGTGTGCAGCTGCTGGGAAGCGATCCTGTCTGTCTTGCTGAAAATGCCGCCTTCATTGCAAGCCTTGGCGCGCCGGGGATTGACCTTAACTTCGGTTGTCCGGCACCGACCGTTAACCGGCACGGCGGCGGGGCTGTCCTGCTTGCGTTTCCCGAACAAATCCACGCCATTGTGGCGGCTACGCGCCGGGCTGTGCCGGAAGGTATTCCCGTGACAGCTAAGATGCGTCTGGGGCTGTCCGATACTTCGCTGACCTTGGAATGCGCTCGTGCAATTGAGACTGGCGGCGCGGATGAGATCACCGTTCATGCGCGTACGCGCTCGGACGGCTACCATCCGCCTGCGAGATGGGAGTGGCTCAGCCAGATTCGTGAGGCGGTGACGCTGCCGATGGTGGTCAACGGGGACGTCTGGACGCCGGAGGATGGGCAGAATATACGCAGGGTCAGCGGGTGTCATGATGTCATGATCGGGCGCGGTGTTATCCTCAGGCCCGATCTGATGCGTCGCATCAAAGAGGGCGGTGAGGCGATGAACTGGGAGGCGTTGCGGCCCTGGGTGCTTGATTACTTTGATCTGTTGTGTGATCGAATGGAACACCGGCATGCGCCGGGGCGGCTCAAGCAATGGATGGGAATGATGCGCGCGGCATATCCTGAAGCGCAGGCGCAATATCAGGCGTTGCGCACCGAGCGGGATCCGGCGGTCGTGAGGAGCATGTTATCGGCATATCAAAGTGCTTGAGGGCATAAACGCTTAGTTGGCGCGGCCAAACTAAAATTATTGCAAGCGGGGTAAGGGATGAACAAAGAAATGAAGCCGCCCGAGGCGAGATTGACGCTCGTCCAGTTGTTAAGCTGGCTGGTGCAGGATGGTGTGATCCTAAGGGGTGATGCTGAACAACTGACGAGCAGTCGCAAGGGGGAGCGCGGGTTATCTCCTCTGGTGGTGATTGCAGAGCAAAAGTGGCTAAGCCAGCTATTGCCCGCCAGACTCTTGACGGTCGAGTCTCTGACCGAGTGGCTGGCCGCGCGCACCGGCATGGCGTATTTTCATATCGATCCTTTGCAGCTCAATTTTGGCAGTGTCGCCAATGTGGTTTCCAAATCCTACGCGGAGCGGCTCAAAATCATGCCGGTGAAGGTTGGTGACGGCGAAGTGGTGATCGCAACCTCGGAGCCGTTTGTGACCGATTGGGTTGATGAGCTAGAACGCATACTGAATCTTAAGATTACCCGGGTGCTGGCAAGTCCGCTCGATATCAACCGCTATTTGCCGGAAATCTACAGTCTTGCCAATTCGGTGCAGCAGGCGAGCCGGGCGCGCGCCGGGCAGGCGGTCGGCGTGCAAAATTTTGAGCAGCTGGTCGAACTCGGCAAAAACAAGAATCTCGACGCAAACGAGCAGCATATTGTGACTTTGGTGGACTGGTTGTTTAAATACGCTTTCGAGCAGCGTGCCAGCGATATCCATCTTGAGCCGCGCCGCGACATCGGCATCGTGCGTTTTCGTATCGACGGGGTGCTGCATCAGGTTTATCAGTTGCCAGCCAGCGTCAATAACGCCATTACCAATCGCATCAAGCTGCTGGGGCGCATGGATATGGTGGAAAAGCGCCGCCCTCAGGACGGACGCATCAAGACGGTGAATGAGGCCGGCGATGAGATTGAGTTGCGATTGTCCACCATGCCCACCGCCTTTGGCGAGAAGCTGGTGATGCGGATTTTTGATCCGGAAATTTTAGTGAAGAGTTTTGCCGATCTGGGCTTTTCTCGGGGGCAGACGGCGCTGTGGAATCAATGGACGGCTCAACCTTGCGGCATCATTCTTGTGACCGGGCCGACAGGGTCGGGGAAGACGACGACGCTGTACTCGACCCTGAAGCAGTTGGCGACTCCGGAAGTCAATGTGTGTACCGTGGAAGATCCGATCGAAATGATCGAGCCTGCGTTCAATCAGATGCAGGTGCAGCAAAATATCGGTCTGAATTTTGCTACTGGCGTGCGCACCTTGTTGCGGCAGGATCCCGATATTATTATGGTCGGCGAAATTCGCGATGCGGAAACGGCTGACATGGCGATACAGGCCGCACTCACCGGGCATCTGGTGTTGTCGTCGTTGCATACAGGGGATGCACCGTCCGCCATTATGCGTCTGCAAGAGTTGGGGGTGCCGTCCTATCTGCTCAATTCGACGCTGTTGGGTGTGATGGCGCAGCGTCTGGTGCGCACACTATGCCCGCATTGCAAGGCCGCAGGGGAGGTCGGTGCTGACGAGTGGCAGGCGCTGGTTCGTCCGTGGCAGGCGGCTGTGCCGTCCCAAATCAGTGTGGCGACAGGCTGCCTGGCGTGCCGTATGACCGGCTATCGCGGACGCACGGGTATTTATGAAATGCTGCCGTTTAGTGTGGACATGCAAAGGCTGGTGTCAGTTGATGCCGATTTGGTCACGATTAAAGCGCAGGCAATCAAAGAGGGGATGAGGCCGCTGCGGCTCTCGGGAGCCGAAAAAGTGGCAGCCGGGGTGACAACGTTGGCAGAGGTAATTAAGGTTGCACCGCCGTTCGAATCAGGCGCTTGATTCATAAGCGTGTTGAATCGGGTGCCAAATTGGTGGTAGAATGCGCGTTGCATCGGAATTGGCCGGTGCAAATTTCCCGCTCGCACAAGTTGGGGTGCTCTCAGGAAGTCGCAAAAATCGTCAAGATAGAGCCGCTTCCGTAAGAGTCAGGCTGGCGAGTGGTAGTTTTAACCCTTACGTTAGGAATAAACATGGCTGTAACAATGCGTCAAATGCTGGATGCTGGTGTTCACTTTGGTCACCAAACTCGTTTCTGGAATCCTAAGATGGCACCGTACATCTTCGGTCACCGCAATCGTATTCATATTATCAACCTGGAAAAATCCGTAGCCCTGTTTGCAGAAGCAGAAAGCTATGTACGCAAATTGTCCGCGAAAAAGGGTACTGTCCTGTTCGTCGCGACTAAGCGTCAGGCACGTGAGATTTTGCAAGAAGAAGCGGTTCGCGCAAATTCACCTTTCGTCAATCACCGCTGGTTGGGTGGTATGTTGACCAACTACAAGACAGTTCAGCAATCAATCAAGCGTCTGCGTGAGCTCGAAGCGATCGCCGCTGAAGGCGCTGAAGGCGTTTCCAAGAAAGAAGCGCTGGTAATGGCGCGTGAACTGGAAAAGCTCAATCGCAGCCTGGGCGGTATCAAGGATATGCCTAATCTGCCGGATGCGATTTTCGTCATCGACGTAGGTTATCAAAAGGGCGCGATTGTAGAAGCTAAGAAGCTCGGTATCCCTGTTATCGGTATCGTTGATACCAATAACTCACCTATCGGTGTGGATTTCGTAATTCCTGGTAATGATGACTCAACTCAAGCCATTCGTTTGTATGCGCGCGGTATCGCTGATGCGGTATTGGAAGGTCGCGCACAGGCATTGAATGAATTGGTTCAGCAGGTTGCCGCTGAAGAGCCAGAACAAGTAGCCTAAGTTTAATTTAGGCGTGGAAAGGGGCGCAAGCCCCTTTTTTTGTAAGTTTTTTAAGAATTTTTGGAGTGAATCATGGCAGAAATTACTGCAAGTATGGTCAAAGAATTGCGCGAAGCCACTGGCCTCGGCATGATGGAATGTAAAAAAGCCCTGGTCGAAGCCAATGGCGATTTTAAGGTTGCTGAAGAGCAAATGCGCATCAAGAGCGGCGCTAAAGCCAGTAAAGCCTCATCGCGTGTAACGGCTGAAGGTGTTGTTAGCGCGTTTATCGCCGCTGATGGTAAATCCGGTGCTGTGGTTGAAGTGAATTGCGAGACTGACTTCGTCGCTAAAAACGATGACTTTATCGCATTTGCTAAAAACGTCGCTGAAACCGTTGCGGCTAACAATCCTGCTGACAGCGCGACTTTGGCTGACATGAAGATTGTTAATGGTAGCGATACCGTTGATGAAACACGTAAAGCGCTGGTGATGAAACTGGGTGAGAATCTGACCGTTCGTCGTTTTGAACGTTACGAAACTACTACAGGTTCGCTCGCAACCTACTTGCACGGTAGTAAAATCGGCGTGCTGTTGAGCTTCACTGGCGGCGATGAAGCCCTCGGTCGTGATATCTGTATGCATATCGCAGCCTCTAAGCCTAAGTCGGTTGATGTGTCTGGCGTGAATCCAGTGGATATCGAAACTGAACGTCGTATTGCGATTGAAAAAGCGCGTGAAGCGGGCAAACCCGAAGCGATGCTGGATAAAATCGCCGAAGGTACTGTACAAAAGTTCCTGAAAGAAGTGACGCTATTGGGTCAAGTCTTTGTTAAGGCTGAAGATGGCAAGCAAACCATCGAACAACTGTTGAAGATTCGCGGCGCTTCTGTCGCAGCATTCCAGATGTTTGTGGTGGGTGAAGGTATCGAGAAAAAGGTTGAAGATTACGCGGCAGAAGTTGCTGCAACGATCGCAGCGGCACAAGGATAATCATCATGAGCGCACCCGTCTATAAACGTATTCTGTTAAAACTCTCCGGCGAAGCCCTGATGGGCGACGACAGCTATGGTATCAATCGCACGGTAATCGAGCGCATCGTAGCCGAGATAGCAGAAGTCGTGGCGATGGGGGTGCAAGTGGCGATGGTGATCGGTGGCGGCAATATCTTCCGCGGTGTGGCACCAGCCGCAGCGGGGATGGATAGGGCTACTGCCGACTACATGGGGATGCTGGCCACGGTGATGAATTCGATGGCGCTACAGGATGCGATGAACCGCGCGGGGCTCGATTGCCGCGTGCAGTCGGCGCTGAACCTGGAGCAGGTTGCCGAACCCTTCATTCGCGGTAAAGCACTGCGTTATCTGGAAGAAGGCAAAGTCGTGATTTTTGCGGCCGGTATCGGTAGTCCGTTTTTTACCACCGATACGGCGGCGGCATTGCGCGGCGTGGAAATGAGTGCCGAAGTGGTGATTAAAGCCACTAAGGTTGATGGAATTTATACTGCGGATCCTAAAAAAGATCCGCACGCGGTTCGCTATCAAAGCCTGAGCTTTGATGAGGCGATCAGCAAAAATTTACAGGTGATGGATGCCACAGCGCTGACTTTGTGCCGTGACCAGAAATTGCCTATCATCGTATTTAGCATCTTCAAGGCAGGCGCATTAAAACGCGTGGTGTTCGGTGAAGGTGAAGGTACGCTGGTACGTGTTGAATAGAACTCTCGCAAAGACAGGAGAAAGCTGTGATTACTGAAATCAGAAAAGATGCCGAAGCCAGAATGCGCAAGTCGCTGGACGCTTTACGCGGGGATTTAGGCAAGGTTCGTACCGGTCGCGCTCATACGGGTTTGCTCGATCACGTGATGGTGGATTATTACGGCAGTCCGACGCTGGTGACGCAAGTTGCCAATGTCACGCTGGTCGATGCCCGCACCATCGGTGTGCAGCCATTTGAAAAAAATATGGTGGGTAAGGTTGAGCGCGCAATCCGTGATGCGGATCTGGGGCTCAATCCGGCGACCAACGGTGAAATGATCCGGGTTCCAATGCCGATGCTGACCGAGGAACGTCGTCGTGACATGATCAAACTGGTTAAGTCAGAAGGCGAAGATGCGAAGATTGCGGTGCGTAATATTCGTCGCGATGCCAATGGCACGTTGAAAGATTTACTCAAGAAAAAAGAAATTTCCGAAGATGATGAACGTCGGGTTCAGGATGATATCCAGAAACTGACCGATCGTTTCGTGTCTGAAATAGACCAGATGCTCGCCGCTAAAGAAGTCGATTTGATGGCCGTATAGCTGGAGCGAGGAGCGAGGATTGAAAACACCCAAACTCTCCGCTTTTAACTCGATCCTCAATCCATAATCCTATATGACTAAAATGCCCAGTTCCACGCGTGCTATTCCGGATGTGGCTCGTGTGCCACGTCATATTGCCATCATCATGGATGGTAACGGGCGCTGGGCGAAGCAGCGCTTCATGCCGCGTATCATGGGGCATCAGCGCGGCGTGGAATCCTTGCGTGCGACGGTGCGTGCCTGCCGCGATCTGGGCGTGCAATATCTGACCGTTTTCGCCTTCAGTAGCGAAAATTGGCGTCGTCCGGAGGACGAAGTCTCCTTTTTGATGTCACTGTTCCTGAAAATGCTGGAGCGCGAAGTCGCCAGCTTGCACAAAAACAATATCCGTCTGAAAATCATCGGTGATCGCAGCCGTTTTGACGAAAAACTGCAAAATACCATGTCGCATGGGGAATCGCTCACGGCCGGAAACACCGGTTTGACGCTGACCATTGCGGCAAACTACGGTGGACGCTGGGATATGATGGCGGCAGTGCAGCGATTGTTGAGTGTTCATCCAGAACTTGCGACTTCGTTTACTGAGGATGATCTGCAGCCCTACCTGTCTATGGGGGATGCGCCTGAGCCGGATCTCTTCATTCGTACCGGTGGCGAGATGCGCATCAGCAATTTCATGTTGTGGCAGTTAGCTTATACGGAGTTGTATTTCACCGATACCCTGTGGCCGGTTTTCGACCGGAAAGAACTGGAAAAGGCCATCGCTTCGTATCAAAATCGGGAGCGGCGTTTTGGTCGCACCAGTGAGCAACTGACAGGCGTCCCTGTGCCAACGAGTGAAGGAGAGCCGCGTGCTTAAATCAAGAATCATTACAGCCGTCATTCTTCTGCTGTTGTTGCTGGTGGTCCTGTTTGCCTTGCCGGACGGATGGTGGGCGGCTGTGGTCGTGCTGGTCGTGATGCAGGGGACACTCGAGTGGTCAAAACTGGCTAAGTTGCAGGTAAAGGGCGCGTACGTCTACGCGGGACTAACGCTGGCTGTGATGCTGACTTTGATCTGGTTTGACGCGAATTACAGCGAGGCCGACCGGCTGTTTACTCATTTGACGATCTACGCCGTTTCCGCATTGCTGTGGCTGATTATCGTGCCGAGCTGGATGATCGCATCCTGGCGCGTTGAGAGCCCGATATTGATGGCGGCGGTGGGGTGGGCGGTATTGATCCCGACGGGTCTTGCTATGCTCGATTTACGTGCCGTCAGTCCGTTTGTCTTGCTGCTGCTGATGGGGCTGGTGTGGGTCGCTGACATAGGGGCTTATTTTTCAGGTCGCAGGTTCGGAAAAAATAAACTGGCGCCCAGCATTAGTCCCGGTAAAACCTGGGAAGGGGTTGCCGGCGGCATGCTCGCCGTGACAGTTTACGTGCTGATCGTCTGGTATGTCTTTCCATTCGCCGTGTTGCCTTTTATATTGCTGGCGGCCTGGTGGTGGGTGGGACTGGCTGTGATCGGCGATTTGTTTGAGTCGGCAATCAAGCGCCAGGCTGGGGTCAAAGACAGCGGCACGCTACTGCCGGGGCACGGCGGTCTGCTCGATCGCATCGATGCGCTGACCTCGACGCTGCCGCTTGCCGCCATGGTGATACTGTTAGGGCAGTTTAGTTAATATGCAAAACATTACGGTATTAGGTTCAACCGGCAGTATCGGCACGAGTACGCTGGATGTGGTGGCGCGCCACCCTGATAAGTACCGGATTACGGCGTTAACAGCGCATCGTCAGATCGACCTGTTGTTTCGCCAGTGCATGCAGTTCAAACCCCGCTTTGCCGTGTTGCTTGATGAGAATTCCGCCGCGCAGTTGCGTGCGTTGCTGTGTGACGCCGGACTTGCAACCGAGGTATTGTGCGGCGTGGATGCGTTAGAACAAGTGTGCGTGTTGCCGGAAGTCGATGCGGTGATGGCGGCGATTGTGGGCGCGGCAGGCTTGCGGCCTACACTGGCTGCGGCAAAAGCCGGCAAAAAAATCCTGCTGGCCAACAAGGAAACGCTGGTGCTGGCGGGCAATGTGTTTATGGACGCCGTTCGCATCAGCGGGTCGGCCCTGCTGCCGATCGACAGTGAACATAACGCGATTTTCCAGGCTTTGCCGCGCAATTACAGTGGCGATCTGGCAGGGCATGGCGTGCGACGCATTTTGCTCACCGCATCCGGCGGGCCGTTCCGCAATACGCCGTTATCTGAATTGCAAAATGTCACCCCGGATCAGGCTTGCGCGCATCCCAACTGGACGATGGGTCGTAAAATTTCGGTTGATTCGGCCAGCATGATGAACAAAGGTCTGGAAGTCATTGAAGCGCACTGGCTGTTTAATGCATCAGCTGATGACATTCAGGTGGTCATCCACCCGCAGAGCGTGATTCATTCACTGGTTGAATACATCGACGGCTCGGTGATCGCGCAGTTGGGTAATCCAGATATGCGCACGCCGATTGCCTATGGCCTGGCCTATCCTGAACGCATCGACTCAGGCGTGGCGCCGCTCGACTTATTCAAGGTGGCCACCTTAAGTTTTGACGAACCCGACTTTGAGCGCTTTCCTTGTCTGGCGTTAGCTTATCAGGCGCTGCGCACCGCAGGGACGGCACCTGCCTTGCTCAATGCGGCAAATGAAATCGCGGTGGCCGCATTTTTAGATCATAAAATTTCCTTTTTATCGATTCCGCGTGTGATCGATGAGGTGCTCAATCGCTTGCCTGTTCATGTCGTCACGGGCCTCGACGATGTGCTGGATGCAGATGAGCGCGCACGTTCCGCCGCAGAGCACGTCATCTCAGCTTTAGTCAAATGATAACGCTGCTCTCATTCGCGGCGGCCATTGCGCTCCTGGTGGTCTTTCATGAATTCGGTCATTATTGGGTGGCGCGGCGCTGCGGGGTGAAAGTGCTGGTTTTCTCGCTGGGTTTCGGCCCCGTTCTGTACCGCAAGCGTTTCGCAGATTCTGATACCGAATGGGTGTTGTCAGCGATTCCGCTGGGCGGTTACGTCAAGATGCTCGATGAGCGCGAAGGCGAGGTGCTACCGTGCGAGCTGGACAAGGCATTCAATAAAAAACCCGTTTTGCAGCGCATGGCGATTGTCGTGGCAGGCCCTGTCGCAAATTTGCTGCTGGCGGTTTTTTTATATTGGATTTTGTTCGTGCACGGTGTGCCGGGTTTGAAACCGGTGTTAGGTGAAGTCGTGCAGGGGACGCCGGCGGCCAATGCACAGATGAACGCGGGTGAGACGATCATACGTATCAACGACGAGTCCATTCCCAGTTGGCAGGAGTTGCGCTGGACGCTTTTGACGCTGGCGTTGCAAAAAGGGGACGTCACTGTTGAGGCGCAAACAGCCAGCGGAACGACGGTGCAGCATACCTTGAGTTTGAGCAGTATCGACGCGCACGACTTAGAGGGCGAGTTTCTCGATAAGCTGGGGCTGCATTTAAATCAGCCGGCTGTTTTGCCTGTCATCGGAAAATTGACTGCCGATGGCGTCGCCAAACTGTCGGGCTTGCAGGAGTCAGACCTTGTTTTGCGTGCTGACGGCAAAACGCTCGCCAGTTGGAGTGCACTGGTCGATATTATCCGCACGCATCCCGGACAGTCTGTTGCGCTTGAAATTGAGCGTGCGGGAAGCGTGCAGACGATTTCGCTGACCCCGCAATCCGTTTTAGAATCCGGCAAGCTGGTAGGGAAAATTGGTGCAGCACCCCGCGTTGATCCTGCGGTGATTGCGGCGATGTTCACCGAGGTGAGCTACGGTCCGATAGATGCGATCGGTCAGTCGCTGAAGAAGACATGGGATACCGCTGCTATCAGTTTGAAAATGCTGGGGAAAATGGTATTGGGCGAAGTGTCCATAAAGAATATCAGTGGCCCTATTACCATCGCCGATTACGCAGGGCAGTCGGCGCATATGGGATTGACCGCGTATCTGGGATTTTTGGCCCTGATCAGCATCAGTCTGGGGGTGTTGAATTTACTGCCTGTTCCCTTATTGGATGGCGGGCACTTGCTGTATTATGTAGCGGAATTGATCAAAGGCAGTCCGGTTTCCGAGCAGGCCTGGGAAATCGGTCAGAAGATCGGCATTGCAATACTGGGTACCTTGATGGTTTTTGCCATCTATAATGATATTAATCGCCTCATTTCAGGTTAGTACTAAATGAACAAGACAAAACTCGCAGGAATTCTTTCATTGTTGTTTGCAGCGCCCGCATGGGCGATTAGCCCCTTTACCGTGACAGATATTCGCGTCGAAGGCATACAGCGCACCGAAGCGGGTACGGTATTTAGTTACCTGCCTGTCAAAGTCGGTGAGGTTATGAATGACGAGCAGGCAGCTGTCGCAATACGCGCCTTGTACGGCACGGGTTTTTTCAAGGATGTGCGCCTCGAAGTTGAACAGGGTGTGCTGATCGTGCTGGTCAAAGAGCGCCCATCGATTGCCAGTATTCAGGTGAACGGCGTCAAAGACTTTTCCAAAGATCAGCTCAAAGACAACATGAAGTACGCAGGCTTAGCTGAAGCGCGCATCTTCGATAAAGGCGCACTTGATAAGGCGGTGCAGGATTTGAAGCGCCAGTATGTGGCACGCGGCAAATACGGTGTGAGCGTGAATGCTAAGGTGACGGAACTCGAACGCAACCGAGTCGGCGTCGTGTTTGACGTGGTTGAAGGGGAAGTTTCCAAAATTAAACAGATCAACATCGTCGGCAATAAAGCTTATTCTGAAGCGGATCTGCTCGATTTGATGAAGCTCAGTACGCCCGACTGGATGAGTTGGATGAGCAAGAATGATCAGTACTCAAAGCAGAAGTTGTCTGCCGATATGGAGTCGATGCGTTCGTTCTATATGGACAGTGGCTTTCTGGAATTTAATATCAATTCCACGCAGATTTCCATTACGCCTGATAAAAAAGATATCTACATCACCATCAATGTCACTGAGGGTGAAAAGTACACGATTTCTAAAGTTGCTGTGTCCGGCAATACGCTGGTTGCCAAGGAAGAAATCGAGAAGCTCGTTCAGGTGAAACCGCACGATGCATTTTCCCGTAAGGCGTTGTCTGAAACCAGTAAGCTGGTCGGCGAGCGTCTGGCCGCTGAAGGCTATGCCTTCGCGAACGTCAATGCGATTCCCGAATTGAACAAGGAAAAGCATGAAGTCGCGTTCAATTTTGTAGTGGATCCCGGGCAGCGCGTGTATATCCGTCGCATCAATATCGCGGGCAATACCAAGACGCGAGATGAAGTGATACGCCGCGAATTCCGTCAGGTTGAAGGCGCCTGGTTTGACGTCACCAAAATTAAAAAATCCAAGCAGCGCGTAGACCGTTTGAATTTCTTTTCTGAAGTGAATATTGAAACGCCGGCTGTACAGGGCACCTCCGATCAGATGGATGTGAATGCCTCGGTCAAGGAAAAATCGACCGGTAGTTTTACCGTTGGT
Organism: Nitrosomonadales bacterium; assembly: GCA_037137715.1. GTDB lineage: Bacteria > Pseudomonadota > Gammaproteobacteria > Burkholderiales > Gallionellaceae > Gallionella. The sequence goes on along the minus strand of JBAXJT010000014.1, from coordinate 5,700 downwards.
GCGGGGATTAGTCAGGGTGAAGGTTTGGTGCTTTCGGGTGGTGTGTCGCAAGCTAATCTGTTCGGCAGCGGCAATATGCTCTCGACTCAGCTCAATACCAGCAAGATCAATAAAAATATCTCGGTGTCCTATACCAATCCGTACTACACGGACGAGGGTATGAGCCGCGGTTTCGATATCTATCAGCGCAACACCAATGCGACGAATACCGTCATGAGTCAATACACGTCCTCTACCACCGGCGGGGGCGTACGTTACGGAATCCCCATCAGCGAGGATCAAAACATCTCATTCGGTTTGTCGGCTGAAAAATCCAGTATTGGGTTGACGGCGCTCAGTCCGCTATCCTATCAGAACTATGTGGCAACCTTCGGGAGTACCAATACGACGGTGCTGGGCACCTTAGGTTGGGGGCGTGACAGTCGTGATAGCGCGATCTACACCACCGAAGGGACGGTGCAACGTGCGTATGCAGAAGTGGCTTTGCCTGTGATGGATATGCGCTATTACAAGGTTAACTATGAACATCAGTTTTTTTACCCGATATCATCGGACTTTACGCTGATGCTCAATGGCCTAGCCGGTGCAGGTCAAGGTTACGGTGGCAAGCAAATGCCCTTCTTCAAGAATTTTTATGCGGGCGGTACAGGTTCGGTGCGCGGTTACGAGGCTAATTCACTGGGGCCGCGTGATGCCAATAATTTTTCGTTGGGTGGTCAGCGTCGCGTCGCGGCAAGTATGGAGATCATGGCGCCGATTCCCGGTATCAAGGATAAATCGGTTCGCCTGAGTGGTTTTTTTGATGGCGGTGCCGTTTATGGAACGGGTACGCTGCCCGGTAGTGTAGGGATGCGTTATTCCTACGGTGCTGCGGTCACCTGGTTATCGCCGATGGGGCCACTGAAATTCAGTTACGGTTTGCCGCTGAATAAACAAGCTGTCGATAAATTGCAGGCCTTCCAGTTTACTTTGGGTACGATGTTTTAGACATGTCTGATCAACAGCCTACTATCGGGTAAACATAAAGAGGAACTCACGATGAATACGAAAATAATTAAATTAGCGTTGTTGGCGGTGGTGCTGGCGGCAGGATCCGCTGTGGCGGGGGACTTTAAGGTCGGTGTAGTCGATACCGAGCGCGTCCTGCGTGAATCGGCACCTGCGGTTAAGGCCGAGAAGAAAATCGAAAAGGAATTTTCCGGACGCGATCAGGAAATCAAGAAGACCATGAAGCAGACCAAAGACTTACAGGTGCTGCTGGAAAAGGACGCGAGCTCGCTGCCTGAGGCTGACCGGCGCAACAAGGAGCGTGAACTCAATGCGCTTAACGTCAATTTGCAACGCATGCAGCGCGAATTTCGTGAAGATTTGAGTTTGCGCAAGAATGAAGAGTTAGCCGTTGTTTTGGAGCGTGCCAACAAAGCCATTCAAACCATCGCTGAAACAGAGAAATTTGATTTGATTTTGCAAGAAGCGGTATACCGCAACCCGAAGATTGATATTACCGATAAGGTGATCAAAAATCTCGCAGCAGACAAAACTGACAGCAAGTAATTGACAGAATGGCGTATACATTAGCTCAGATCGTGCAGCAGTTAGGCGGGCGCCTGTTAGGCGATGGCGAGGTGCTCATCGGTCAAATTTCCACGCTGGAGCGAGCCACGGCCGGCCAGGTTAGCTTTCTCACTAACAGTAAATATCATGCGCAGTTGGCCAGCACAGGTGCTGCCGCGGTCATACTGGGGGAGGCGGATGCGGATGCGACCGATTTGCCGCGCATTATTTCCGCCAATCCCTACGCCTATTTTGCACGGGTCTCCGCTTTGCTCAATCCCGCTTCTGAATTCAGGCCCGGGGTGCATCCGGCCGCCGTGGTCGGTGTCGGGGCACAGATTGATCCTACCGCTTGTATCTGCGCGACGGCGGTGATCGGTGCGGGTGCTGTGATCGGCGCGCATACCCTGATTGGTGAGGGATGCAGCATCGGGGACAATGTCGTGATTGGTCGCTATGTCAGGCTCTATCCGCGGGTGGTGATTTACCACGATTGCGTGATCGGCGACAATTTGATTGCGCATTCCGGTGTAGTGATCGGCTCCGATGGATTCGGTATCGCAATGGATGAGGGGCGCTGGCTGAAGATTCCGCAAATCGGTCGCGTGGTAATCGGCCGCGATGTGGAGATCGGTGCGAATACCACCATCGATCGTGGCGCACTGGACGATACCGTGATCGAAGACGGCGTGAAGCTGGACAATCAAATTCAAATTGCACACAACGTGCGGATCGGTGCGCACACCGCGATTGCCGGTTGCGTGGGGATTGCGGGCAGTACCACGATCGGAAAATATTGCCAGATCGGCGGCAGCGCGGGCATTTTAGGACATTTGAAAATTGCCGATAACGTGGTGATCGCCTCCTTTACCCTGATCGGTAAATCCATCCGTGAAGCCGGTTCTTACGCGGCGATTTATCCATTTGGAAAAACTGAAGACTGGCGAAAGAATGCAGTTCATCTGCGTCATTTAGATGAAATGTCAAATAGAATCAAGGTATTAGAAAAGTTGTTGAAAAAACAAGAATCATAGAAAAGGAAAATGGATGACAACTCAAGAGACCAAAGCTAAATCCGTGCCGTGCATGGATATTCACGCAATCCTCGAAACCTTGCCGCACCGCTATCCGTTTTTGCTGGTCGATCGCGTACTGGAAATTGATCCGGGAAAAAGTATTGTCGCCTTGAAAAACGTTACCATCAATGAGCCGTTTTTCCCAGGCCATTATCCGCATCATCCGGTCATGCCGGGTGTACTGATTATCGAGGCGATGGCGCAAGTTGCCGCGTTGTTGTCGTTCCAGAGCATGGAAAAGAAGCCGGATGAAAAAACCGTGTATTACTTTGCCGGTATAGACGGTGCGCGTTTCAAACGCCCGGTAACAGCCGGCGATCAGTTGATTATCAAAGTTGAACTGGTGCGTAGCATGCGCGGGCTTTATAAATTTAAAGCGATCGTCGAAGTGGACGGTCAGTTGGCCGCACAAGCTGAATTGATGTGCACCGTCAAAACGGTGGAGTGATGATACACGCGACCGCTCTCGTTCATCCGAACGCTCAACTGGCCGCTGACGTTGAGGTCGGCGCGTATTCGATCATCGGTGAACATGTCGAGATCGGCGCAGGTACGGTCATCGGCCCGCATGTGGTCATCAATGGTCATACACGCATCGGTCAGCACAACCGGATTTTTCAATTCTGTTCGCTAGGCGAAATACCGCAAGACAAGAAATACGCGGATGAGCCGACACGGCTGGAAATCGGCGATCACAACACTATCCGCGAATTCTGTACCTTCAATCTCGGTACGGCGCAGGACGTTGGCGTGACACGGGTCGGAAATCACAACTGGATCATGGCCTATGTGCATTTAGCGCATGACTGTCAGGTTGGCAATCACACCATTTTTGCCAATAATGCACAGTTGGCCGGTCACGTTGAAGTTGCGGACTATGCGATTTTGGGCGGCTTTACCGTGGTTCATCAGTTCGTTCGCATCGGTGCGCACATCATCACCGGCATGGGAACGATCCTGTTGCAGGATGTGCCCCCCTTTGTGCTGGTGTCCGGTAATCCGAGTGCGCCACACGGTATTAACTCCGAAGGCCTGAAGCGACGCGGTTTTTCCAGCGCATCCATCATGGCGATTAAGCGCGCCTACAAAACGCTGTATAAATCGGGTCTGAGCCTGGTTGACGCGCAGGCAGCGATTGCAACCATGGCACAGCCCGAGTTGCAACCGCTAGTCGATTTCTTGGCGAGTACTCAGCGCGGCATCGTTCGGTAGTTGGATATGGCTCAGCAAAAACTAGTCATCGGCATCGTCGCCGGTGAGGCATCAGGTGATCAACTCGCCAGCCATTTAATGGCGGCGATCAAACTCGTGCGGCCGAATGTGGAATTCGTCGGCATTGGCGGCCCGAAAATGCAGTCTGCCGGGATGCAGATTTTGTTTCCGATGGAAAAGCTCGCCGTGTTTGGTTATGTCGAAGTGCTGCGCCATTACCGTGAAATTACCGGTATTCGCTCGACGTTGCGTGGCTACTTTCTGTCGCATCGTCCGGCCTTGTTTATTGGTGTGGATGCGCCGGACTTCAATCTCGATCTGGAATTATCACTTAAAGGGCACGGTATTCCGACGGTGCACTATGTGAGTCCGTCGATTTGGGCGTGGCGCGGCGAGCGCATCAAAAAAATCAAGCGGGCCGTGACGCATATGCTGGCGCTTTTTCCGCATGAGCCTAAGTTGTATCGGGATGCCGGCATTCCGGTTGAGTATGTCGGTCACCCCCTTGCGGATAGTCTACCCGATATGCCTAATCGAGACCGTATGCGCGAGACAATGCGTATCCCCCAGTCTGCTAAGGTGTTCGCTTTTCTGCCTGGCAGCCGTCAATCTGAGGTGAAACAACTGGCGCGTTTGTATATCGAAACGGCCAAGCTGATTCTGCAACAGATTCCGGATGCGCGTTTTCTGGTGCCGCTGATTAGCCGCGAAACGCGAACGATCTTCGAACAGGCCCGCTACGATTGCGACGCGGATGCGTTGCCGTTTGTGTTGTTGTTCGGCCATGCGCAGGACGCGATGATCGCGGCCGATATCGTGCTGGTGGCCTCCGGCACCGCAACGCTCGAATGCGCCTTGCTCAAACGACCGATGGTGATTACCTACCGCCTGAACCCGATGACCTGGCGGATGATGAAACGCAAAAGCTATCTGCCGTATTTCGGTTTGCCGAATATTCTGTGCGGACGTTTTGTTGTGCCTGAATTGATACAGGATGACGCCGTTCCTGAAAATCTGGCGCAAGCCTTGCTCAATTTGTTGAACGATCAGGACGCCGTGGCCCAACTGGAACACACCTTTACCGAGTTACATCACACCCTGCGCCAGAACACCGCTGAGAAAGCGGCCGCCGCTATCCTGCCTTATTTGCCCGCCGCCTGATGCCGCTCTTCAGCTCAGGCGAGATGGCGTTAAATTACGAAAAACTCACACTGATCTGTGGTGTGGATGAGGCGGGGCGCGGGCCGTTGGCCGGACCTGTAAGCGCGGCGGCGGTGATTCTTGACCCGAATAATCCCATCCCGGGCCTGAATGATTCAAAAAAACTCAGTGAAAAACAGCGTGAAAAATTAGCGCCGTTGATCCGCGAGCGTGCGCTGGCCTGGGCCGTGGCCTATGCGTCAGTGGAAGAAATCGATCAGCTTAATATCCTGCAAGCGACCTTGCTGGCGATGAAGCGCGCCGTGCTGGCCTTAAGTATTCGACCCGAATGGGTGCTGGTCGATGGCCTGTATTGCCCGGAAACCGGCATACGCAGTGAGGCGATCGTCAAAGGCGACAGCAAGGTCGCCGCCATTTCTGCCGCGTCCATACTGGCAAAAACAGATCGAGATGCACTGATGCTGCAACTTCATGAACAGTATCCGCACTATGGATTCGACGTCCACAAAGGCTATCCGACCGCGGCGCACTTGGCCGCTTTGCAGGCGCATGGCGTGAGCGCGGTTCACCGCAGGAGTTTTAAGCCCGTGCGCGTGCTGCTGGGCTGAGCGCGATTTAACGAATAAATGCTCAGCAGATTCAGCTCGCGCATTCAAGTTCGAAGTGCAACAGCCGCTGGTTGCTTGGTGTAGCGTAT
>JBAXJT010000013.1:0-50502 GCA_037137715.1 Nitrosomonadales bacterium | reverse complement strand
CACACCTCAAAGTTAAATTTTTTGAGGCGACAACTAGTCTGACACCGGGGGTTTTCATGCTTTTGTAAAATCAGTTGGTTGCAGCGTATAGGACGAGTTATACAGAACACTCACCTGCATACATTCGAATAGTTCTGTCTACTTAACGTTGGGCATCACAATGACCACTATGCGATTTTTCCTTTGCCTGCTTTCGATGCTTGCGGCTGGATGTACGCACCACATTTCTCTTTTAGACCCGACGCTGAAAACTCCGGCTTCTTGTGGCCTTCAAGTTACCGATGTAAGACCCGATCCTGCGGCACTCTATTTCCGCTCGACAAAAAGCACGGGGCGAGCTGTCCTCGAACCACCAATAGCTGAGATCATCCGCCGCAGTGCGTGTGCAGTGCTACCGCCACAGCATCTAGCAAACGCGGCGAAGTTTGTAGTCACAGATTTTGAGTGCACCGTAACTGGTTTCTTTGAACTGAGATACGTCGTCGACTTGAGAGGACGCCTTGAAATTCCTGGCCAAATCCCAGTTGAACTCCGTAGCGGAAATGTTCAACTCAGTTCAAATGGGTATGTTCCCAAAGGTTGCGAAGTGGCCGCAACCCCGGCGCTCTCGGTTCTGGCAGCGGAAATCGTAAAAGAGATGCAAGAAAATACCGCGCAGAAGCACTAATGCTCTCACATGGCAGTGACGCACATTCCTTCCATCGAGGGGATGCACAAAAGGCTGCACCTTTTTTGTCCACTCATGTTAAACGCTAGGCGTCATGAAGACCATGTCCTCTATCCCACCGCAGATTGACGATATTTACAGCGCACTATCCAAGGAAGTTACTTGGTTGCACGGGCGGTGGATTTGCTATCGCCAGCTCTTTGCCGAATCAGAGCGTCGTATTGAAATGCTTAACGAGTGCGCAGCCACCTTTTTCTTCATCATTCAAGATGTACTTATTGGCGAAGTGCAGGTGTGCCTCAGCAAGCTCACAGATCCTGCAAAGACAGGAAAGCATGACAACCTGTCACTGGAACAACTCCAACTACGCTTAGAGCAATTCGGAGACACGAAATTGGCGCAAATCAATCGAGTCACGCTTGATTCGTTGTTGCGTGAAGCGGCCCCTTTTCGTACGTGGAGAAATAAGCAACTTGCGCACCTCGATTTGCTTACGTCCATGAAGGCATCCCCAAACCCACTGCCAGACGTATCGAGAAAGATGATCGAAGATGCTCTTTCGTTAGTGCGGCAGTATCTAAATTCCATTGAGCATCACTACAACGACAGCGAAATTGGCTATAACCACTTCATCATGAGCAGCGATGGGGATGCGCTGCTTGCCACACTTCGCTATGGGCTGCGCTACAAAGAGCTACTTGTCGGCCGAGAGATCCCCTATGACGACTGGCGAAAAAGCAAGTGGGATAACGCATAACCCTTCCATACAGGGTATTTTCAAGTTCCGGTTTATAGCGTAAAGCTGCCAGTCTGAAATTTTTTGGCATGATCAGAATGAGGTTCATCCTGCTTTAATCACACTGATTGCGTCACGGATCTCACTGTCTAGCCCTAATGGCTAATACTGCCGTCCGAAGTTGTCTGTTATATTGAAACGGGCATTGTAAAATTATACCTATAGGACTGTTTCGGTCGCGATGTAAAATCCCAGGAAGTCAGCCGAGGTTTGCTATGGGCTGCATAGGTGCCATTAGCTGATATTCGGATAATGTGCTGAGTATGCTAGATGATTTTACGTATAAAACAAAAATGGATAATTACAAAATGGACTTCATCGATCACCTCAGGGTTCTTGCTACAAGAATCTCAAACACGAAGGATACCAGTGTTTGAGTTCGATGTTAGTGGTTTTGACCCGAGCAAATATATACCAAGCAAATAAAGCTCAACCCGTCGGAAGAGAGGGCTGCGCAAAAGCGCGCTGACTCTCTCTTTTACGTTGATCTTTCAATTTTCTCGGCAGCGGATGGACGAGATTGAAAATTTTCTGCCTGAAAATTGATGGTCAAATCAATGAAATTTTTGTTTGCCATTGCCCTGATTCATCCTTTATGGCGCACCAATAAAAACAAGGGCTTACAGAAATGTAGGCCTTTGTTGTTTCTAGCGTTTGGTTTTGTGTAGGTCCGGTGTGGGTTTTCGCTGAATCGATCTTGAATAGTACTCAACACATTGATTGTTAATGTAAATGTTTATTTTTCCACCTAATATTTGCCATGGATTAGATAATAACACCCTGATTCCTTGCAGATTTTTTAGTAAAAACGGGACCAAAAATAAAGTGACGGTTTGTCATTATTCTTGTTATGGCATTGATTAAAAAATATCAAGGTTTTACATTGATCGAACTGGTTTCGGTTATTGTGTTAATCGGAATTTTGGCTGCTGTGGCATTGCCAAAATATGCTGATATGGTTGGTGCCGCTCGATTGGCCAACATTAAATCACTAGGCGCAAGCATCCAAACTCAAGCAAATATTTTGCATATGCAATGGCAGATTAACGGCCAACCTTCAACTCTGATGCTTGAAGGTGCTTCCATTCCCATGCTGTCAACGGGCTACCCCTCCGCTCAATATTGGGATATGGCTAATTGGGTTAGTGGAATGACCTATCCTTTTAATTACGGCTCTAACGGCTGGAATCAGGAATATCATCCCGCTGCAAATCAAACCAGTATTGGCTGGTCTCAATTGGGGTCAACCGGAACGTGTATAGTGACCTATGACGGGAATCTAGGGCAGGTTGCCTATAACACCAGCAGTTGTTAAGCTGAACAAGCTCAGTGAACTAGAAATTCCAGCTCATGAAAATATCTATTCAAAAATACATTGCCGAAATTGATGGTCAAATCAATGAAATTTTTGTTTGCCATTGCCCTAATTCATCGTTTGTGGCGCACCAATAAAAACAAGGGCTCACAGAAATGTGGGCCTTTGTCGTTTCTGGCGTTTGGTGTTGTGTCTCTTGTATGCAGTCACACGCCACCAATCACGCAGAACGTGCCGATAGCAGGCCTATTCGTTCTGCATATTCACGATCTACGATAAAAAACTAAAATTTATCGACATTTTTACTTGCCCTGTCTCACTTTATCAATTATCTGTGTCAGAATCCCACCGCAAAAGTTTTTGTTTAGCGGTTCGATCTATATACATATAAATAAAAAAGGGAGGATGTGTCATGCAAATCGGTCAAATCAGTTGGTCTGGTAAGTCAGGTTGGGAGCAGGCTCCCGGTTTTTCAGCGACAGCTGAACTGGTTCTTGTGTTTGCCGATGATGCGGCCTTTCAAACCGAAACCACTTATAACGAGTTGCGTAGCCTTTTTCCAGCGGCACATATTGTTGGATGTTCATCGTCTGGCAGCGTGATGGGTGTTGAAATCAGCGATGGTAATATAGTCGCGACGGTCGTCAAGCTGGATAATTCCCGTGTTCGCTTAGCTACAGTGGATGTGAAGCCGCAGGAGAGCGTGCAGGCGCTGGGTGCTGCGCTGATGGCGGAGCTGGCGGCTCCCGATTTGCGTCATGCGTTTATCTTGTCAGACGGGTTGCAGGTGAACGGCAGTGAACTGGCCAAAGGCTTGAATGCGGCGGGGATACCTGTTACGGGCGGACTGGCAGGCGATGGCACGCGTTTTGGTCAAACCTGGGTGATGGCGGATGCACCCGCGATCTCGGGACGCATCGCAGCGATCGGGTTTTATGGCGATGTGACCGTTAAAAGCGGCTGTTTTGCGGGTTGGGAAGAGTTTGGCGCCGAGCGTATCGTTACAAAATCAGTGGGTAACGTGGTGTATGAAATCGATAATGAGCCCGCGCTGGCGCTGTATAAAAAATATCTGGGTGAACAGGCGGAAAATCTGCCTGCCAGCGGGTTGCGTTTCCCATTGAGCATACAGGTGAACCAGGCTGACAAGGCGCTGATCCGCACGTTGCTGGCGGTGAGCGAGGCTGATCAAAGCCTGACCTTTGCCGGTGATGTCCCTCAAGGGTACCTGTGCAAACTGATGCGTACCAATCTGGATAATCTGATCGACAGTGCGGGCTTGGCCGCTGAAGCTGCACAGCACGCAAGCGATGGCGCAACAGGTTTGTGTCTGGTGGTGAGCTGCGTGGGACGTCGTCTGGTGATGGGGCAACTGACCGAGGAAGAGTTGGAAATCGTACAGGAAAAACTGGGCGATGCGACTGCAATTACCGGATTCTATTCGTATGGCGAATTGGCTCCGTTCAGTGATGTCATGCAGTGCCAGTTGCATAATCAAACGATGACGCTGACGACCCTCTACGAATAGGCTACCCATGCATCGCTTGCTCGAACGCCAGTTAAGGCGCCAATTAGGCAAAGACTTTCAGGCTGATACGGCGCTGGCCTCGTTCTTGGATATCGTCGATAGTTATTATCACGAAGTGGACAAGGAACAGCGCCTGTTGCAGAACGCGCTGTCGATGAATACCGCCGAACTCAACGCGGTGAATGAGCGTATGCGTATTCAGAACACCGAGATGACGCGTACGCTGCTCAACACCCTGAGCGATGGCGTGTATGCGACCGATCTTGACGGACGTCTGACCTTCATGAATGCGGCGGCCGAAAAGAAGCTGGGTTGGAGCGAGCAGGAGTTGATCGGGCAATCGATACAAGCGCATGTGCAATGTCTGCACGCTGATGGTACAGCGAAATTGGCGGAAGACTGTCCTCACTTGAGGGTGATTCGCGATGGGATTTCATTGCAGGACAACGGTATTTTTTCAGGCCGTAATGGCGAGCCTGTCCCGGTCGAGTTTCGCTCCAGTCCCATTGTGCAAAATGGCAAAATTAGCGGGGCGTTAGTGTCGTTTCAGGACACGAGTTTACATATTGAAGCCGCGAACAAATTAAGACTCGCCAACGACAAGTTGAGTACCACCTTGAGAGAACTCGAGTTCCAGCAGCTGGCGCTTGATGAATATGCGATTGTCAGCATTGCAGACAAGAGCGGCCGGATTGTTTATGTTAACCGGAAATTCAGCCAGATCAGTCAATATACACCTGATGAATTGATGGGGCAGGATCACCGGGTGCTCAATTCAGGTTATCACAACAGAGAATTTTTCACGGACATGTGGCGCACGATTGAGTGCGGTCAAGTATGGCATGGCGAGGTAAGAAATCGCAGGCGTGACGGATCGTTTTACTGGGTCGAATCGACCATTGTGCCCTTCATGGATGAGCAGGGGCGGCCGGAGCGATACATCTCTGTTCGAACTGACATTACAGCGCGCAAGACGCTCGAAGCGCAATTGTCCGAACAACGCGCATTTTATGAGCGTATCAGCGAGACGATGGGAGAAGGCTTGTATGTGCAGGATGGCGAAGGCCGCTGTACTTATATGAATTCAGAAGCTGAGCACCTGCTGGGTTGGACGCGTGAGGAATTGTTAGGTCGTCCTGTGCATGACACGATTCATAGCGTGACAGCAGAAGGGGCAAGCTTGCCTGCGGAACTGTGTCCTATCTTGCTGGCGGTCCGCGAGAACGGAGACTGGCAGGGCGATGATCAGGTCTTTGTACGCAAAGATGGTACGACCTTTCCTGTTGAAGGCACGTCGCGGGCGATTATCCGAGATGGCGTGAGCTATGGGTCGGTCGTAGCATTTTCCGATATTTCTGAACGCAAGCGCAGCGAAGGTATTGTTCGTCTGGCACAGGAACGGCTCAATCTGGCGCTGGAAGGATCGGGGCTTGCCTTGTGGGATTGGGATGTGGCTCACGATCAAGTTTATCTGAGCGATCGCTGGGCGTTGATGCTGGGCGGTGAGCAGCAGGACGTGGTGATTAGCAGCGCACAGTTGTTTGGGTTAGTTCATTTTGACGAACGCACTAAAATTGAAAGCAGTTTGGTTGCGGTGCTCAAAGGGCTGACTGAGTTTTATTCCGTGGAATTCAGAGTGCAGCGCCAGGATGGTGAGTGGATCTGGATTCATACGCATGGCAAGGTCGTCGATCGCGATAGTACAGGGCGAGTGACTCGGATGTCAGGGACGAATGCGGATATCACAGAGCGCCGGGAGGCCGAAGCCGCCTTGCTGCAAGCAAAAGAAGCCGCAGAAGCGGCCAGTCGTGCCAAGGGCGATTTCCTGGCTAACATGAGCCACGAAATACGTACGCCGATGAACGGGATTATCGGGATGACCGAGTTGGCTTTAGATACCGAACTCAACCACGAACAGCGCGAGTATCTGACGCTGGTTCAGTCCTCAGCCGATGCGCTGCTCACGATCCTGAACGACATTTTGGATTTCTCAAAAATAGAGTCTGGCAAGCTGGACATCGAAAGCATCGATTTTTCCTTGGAGCACATGCTGCGCGAGACGATGAAATCGCTCGCGGTACGCGCGCACCAGAAACAACTGGAACTGTTGCTCCATGTCGCGCCGGATGCACCCGATCGCCTGCTCGGTGATCCGGGAAGGTTGCGTCAGGTAATCGTCAATTTGGTCGGTAATGCGATTAAATTTACCGCCAGCGGTGAGATCGAGGTTGATGTGCAATGCCTGCAGGGGGCGCCCGAAGGAAAAACACGGATGCAGTTTAGTGTCAGGGATACCGGGATCGGGATCGCGCGCGATAAATTTCAGTCCATCTTCGAGTCGTTTTCTCAGGCAGATACCTCGACGACACGCCGTTATGGCGGCACCGGGCTCGGGCTCACCATTTCTGCGCAACTGGTCAGCTTGATGGGCGGCAACATCGCACTGGAGAGTGAACTCGGTCAGGGCAGTAATTTCCACTTTACGCTGGATATGCCTATGCTCTCTGCCAGTCCGCTGTCTGATTATCAGCAAACGGGTTGTGTTGCAGGGATGTCGGTTCTGATCGCCGATGACAATGCGACTAATCGCCGCCTGTTGCAGGAGATGTTAACAAACTGGAAGATGCGGCCAACGGTCACGACGAACGGGGATGAAGCGCTGGCGGAGTTAGAGCGCGCCCATGCTGCCGGTCAGCCGTATGGCTTGGCCCTGCTTGATTTGCAGATGCCGGACATGGATGGCTTTGAGTTAACCGAACGTATTCGCCAGCATCCCGAATATCTGGTAAAAACGCTGATGATGTTGACTTCCGAAGGGCAGCGCGGTCATGCAGCACGCTGCCGTGAACTCGGGGTGGCCGCTTATTTGATGAAGCCGATTGCGCAGTCGGAGTTGTTCGATGCGATCATGACGGCGCTGGGTGTGTCTGAGCAGACCCTGACCACACGGCATTCGCTCAAGGAAATGCGCCGCCGGTTGAATTTGTTGCTGGCCGAAGACAATGCGGTGAATCAGACTCTGGCCACACGCCTGCTGTCCAAGCTCGGGCATAACGTGACCGTCGCCAATAATGGGATTGAAGCGGTGCAACTTTGGCAGAATGGTTCGTTTGATGCGATTCTGATGGACGTGGATATGCCGGAAATGAATGGCTATGACGCGACCCGTTGTATCCGCGAACAAGAGCGGCAGTTGGGCAAGGGAGCACATATCCGCATCGTGGCAATGACCGCTCATGCGATGCAGGGCGCGCGCGAAGAATGTTTGTTAAACGGCATGGATGGCTATCTGACCAAACCGATCGACACCGAGGCGTTGTGGCAGGAACTGGACAGCCTGGTGCAACGTGCCGAGGCTGATTTCCCAGTGGTCAAGCTGGCAGTCGGGCTTGCAGTGGCCGATTTCGATCAGGCGCGGCAAATCATGGATGACAGCCGTGAGTTGTTTGATGAAATTTCAAATTTATTCCTGGTCGATGCGCCGCCTCATATGCAGAAGATCAAGGATGGGGTACTGAACGGGGATTCAGCTGCCGTGCGGCACAGTGCGCACACGATAAAAGGCATGGCTGGGATTTTTGCGGGCGAGTCGACGATGCATTTCGCCGAACAGGTGGAAAAAATGGCCGGGATGCCTGAGTGTGCTGCGGTTTCCGTGCAGTTAGAGGCCGCTCTGGTGGAATTGCTAGCGGTCATCAAAGCTTACCGGTGGTAGTGGCATCGGGGCGCATGCCTGATTTCGCGGGTTTGCATGCGTCCTAAATCTGCGCCGAATTATCTTGCGGCGTACCCTGCGACTCTGGCAGAAACAGTGCAGCAGCTCATCGCTCAAGGAACGCTGGGTGAGCGCCTGCTGCAAAAATATCCGACTGCACACGATGTCCGTAACGATCGGGCGCTTTATGAATTCGTCTCGGAAGCCAAGAGCCGGTATCTGCGCAACACGGGTTCGCTGAGCCGGGTCGCGTTTGATAGTACGCTGCATGTGGAGCGCCGGGCGCTCGGCATGCACACGACGATCTCAAGGGTGCAAGGTGGCGGGCTCAAAAGCAAACGGGAAATTCGCGTCGCTGCCGTGTTCAAGGACATGCCGCAGGCTTTTTTGCAGATGATCGTGGTGCACGAACTGGCGCATTTCAAGGAGGCTCAGCACAACAAGGCTTTTTATCAGTTGTGCCTCTACATGGAGCCGGAATACCATCAGTTTGAATTCGATCTCAGGTCCTATCTGACCTGGCTGGCCGCAACGGACACGCCGCTCTGGTAGCGTGTATCCGTTGGCGGCGCGTGCTTATAGTGCGCGTACCTTGACCGTTTTCCCCTTAACCTTGCCGGCTGAGAGTTTGCGCACCGCTTCATGGGCAATGTCGCGCACCACGGCCACATAGGTGGAAAAATCCGTCAGTGCGATCTTGCCGACCTGTTCACGTGTGTAACCTGCATCACCGGTCAGCGCGCCCAGCACGTCGCCCGGGCGGATCTTTTCCTTGCGGCCGCCTAGAATCTGCAAGGTCACCATGGGCGGCACCAGCGGCGCTTCGTCCTCGTCTTTCAGTTCAGAGAGTTCATGCCATTCCGGCACGTTGCCGCTAAGCTTGGCGATGCTGATGACGCGGTGACGTTCGGTAGGACCTACCAGACTGAGCGCCCAGCCATCTTCACCCGCGCGCCCCGTTCTGCCGATGCGGTGGACATGAACCTCCGGGTCGGGCGTGACGTCGACGTTGATCACAGCTTCCAGCTGGGTGATGTCTAAGCCCCGTGCAGCGACGTCGGTCGCGACCAGCACCGAGCAGCTGCGATTAGCGAACTGGATCAGGACCTGATCGCGGTCGCGCTGCTCCATGTCGCCGTTGAGGGTGAGGGCCACAATGCCCTGTGCGTGCAGCACTTCAAGCAAGGATCTGCACTGTTGTTTGGTGTTGCAAAAGGCTAGCGTGCTGACCGGACGGTAGTGGCGCAGCAGGGTGCCGACGGCCGCCAGACGTTCTTCGTTGCTCACTTCATAGAAGCGCTGGCGGATTTTGCTCTCTTCGTGCTGTTCTTCGAGCTTGACCTGCTGCGGCTGACGCATGAACTGGCGCGCCAGTCGCATGACGCCATCGGGATAGGTCGCGGAAAACATTAGCGTTTGGCGATCTTTCGGGCAGTGCTTGACTACATAGGCCAGGGAGTCGTAAAAGCCCATGTCCAGCATGCGGTCGGCTTCGTCGAGCACTAAGGTGTTGAGCGCTGAGAGTTCGAGCGTGTTGCGATCGAGGTGATCCATGATGCGCCCTGGGGTGCCGACCACGATGTGCGCGCCGTGTTCCAGACTTGCGATCTGCGGGCGCATGGTCGAGCCGCCGCACAGCGTCAGTATTTTGATGTTGTCTTCCGAGCGCGCCAGACGGCGGATTTCCTGCGTCACCTGATCGGCCAGTTCACGCGTCGGGCATAACACCATTGCCTGAATCGCGAAGCGGCGCGGATTGAGGCGCGTGAGCAGCGGCAGCGCAAAGGCGGCGGTCTTGCCACTGCCGGTCTTAGCCTGGGCGATCAGATCGTTTCCGGCCAGTGTGATCGGCAGGCTTTCCGCCTGTATCGGCGTCATGGTCAGATAGCCCAGTTGCTGCAAGGTGGAGAGCAGTCCCGGCGACAGGGGCAGTTCGTTGAAGGTGCGGGCGGAGGGGAATGGGTTTTGGATAGTATCGTTCATAGGCGCGATTATCCCAGCTTGCGGCAGAGTCTGCTCGGGTTGTTGCATTGACGGTCAGATTTCACACTATCGGTCAGGTTGCGCTCGTATAATCTGAGCTTGCCCAATTGCGAGGTCTGCCATGAACGGTCGCACGATCATCTTCGTCTCTGATGGAACCGGCATTACCGCCGAAACGCTGGGCAACGGCCTGCTCTCGCAATTCGAAGGGATCGAATTTCGCCACGTGAGATTCCCTTTTACGGACAGTCTGGAAAAAGCCGACGATTGCTTAATGCGCATCGCCGAGATCGCCCGCACAGAAGGTCAGCGACCTTTGATCATCATGACCATGATGGATATGAACATCAGCGCGCGGCTCAGGCAGGCGGAGGCGCTGTTTTTAGATTTGTTCGAGGCGTTTATCGCACCGCTCGAGCAGGAGTTGGGGCAGCGTTCCACGCATCGGGTCGGGCGCAGTCACGGTCAGGAAAATCGCGAATATACCAAACGCATCGCGGCGATGAATTTTGCGCTGGCGCACGACGACGGGGTGTCGGATGCCGATCTTAAAAATGCAGATATCATACTGGTCGGGGTGTCGCGCAGCGGCAAGACGCCCACCAGTCTGTACCTGTCCTTACAGTTTTCGCTGAAGGCGGCTAACTATCCGTTAATTCCAGAGGATTTTGAGCGCGACGATCTGCCGTCCAAGTTGTTGCCTTATCGCGACAAGCTGTTTGGTCTGACGATCGCGCCCGAACAGTTGCACCGCATCCGCAACGAACGTCGCCCGAACAGCAAATATGCCTCGCTGGATAATTGCCGTTATGAAGTGGCCGCGGCTGAACGCATGATGCGGCTGAAAAATATCAAGTGGTTCGACACCACTTCCCGTTCGATTGAGGAACTTGCCGTGCAGTTGATGCAGGAACTCAATCACTGAGTGGTGCGATGCTGTAGACCTCATTGAGGATTTCGACGAAGCGGCGGGCTTGCGGTGACAGGAAGCGGCCTTTGCGAAACACCAGCCCATAGCCGCGTTGCGGGAAATATTGTCCCAGCGGGATGCGTGCCAGATTTTCGCTGCCGGTGAGGCAAATGTCGGTCACAACCGAGATGCCCATGCCCAGTTCCACATATTTTTTGATGACTTCCCAGCCGCCCGCTTCCAGCGTCACGGTAAAGTTCAGGTTGTGCTGCTGGAACACGTATTTGACCATACGCCAGGTCGACAGGTGGCGGGGGGGCAGGATCAGCCCGTACTGACTGATGTCCAGCAGGGTCACTTTGGCCAGTTTTGCCAGCGGGTGATCGGTCGGCGTGATCAGCACCGGATCATATGTGACCACCGATTGATAGGTGATGTCATCGGGCACATCCAGCAGAGAGCCGACGGCAAAGTCGATTTCATCGGCGCGCAGCATCTTTAAACCATCCCGTCCGGTTTCGTTGTGGATTTTTAACGTCACGCCGGGGTAGGCGGCGACAAAACGGCGCACGGCTTCAGGCAAAATGTACAGAATGGTCGATTCGCCAGCGCCGATATTGAGCTCGCCCGATTCGAGTTTATCGTGCAGCGCGGTAAAATTTTGTTGCAGGCTGTCGATGCCTTCAACCAGCGGCTTGGCCAGTGCATACAGCACATCGCCATCGGGTGTGAGTTTGAGCACCGGGCCGCGCCGTTCAAACACCGTCACGCCCAGTTCACGCTCCATCGCCTGTATTTGCAAGGTCACCGAAGGCTGGCTCAGAAACAATTGCTGGGCGGCGAGCGTCATGCTGCCGGTGCGAACCACTTCACAAAATGCGCGCATCTGTTTTAAGCGATTATTTTTGTAATAGCTTTGCTTGTCTGTGCTCTTAGTCATTGATTTCGTCCAATCGATCGAGGATTGATTTTACCAATAGTTATGATTGAAACAATTGATTAGTGAAATGATTGTAGCCTGATTTAGTCTGCGTTCGAGAATAAAATTTGAGTGGCAGATCAAAGGTGTATGCATTTCTGTCGCAGAAGGTTCACAATTGCCGTTGTACGGCGCTGATAGCAAATCCGGTTCATATACTCAGGAGACGATCATGCAAGCTTATGTCATTCCATTTCAGTCGTTGGGCCTTAATGACATCCCCGAGGTGGGCGGCAAGAATGCCTCGCTAGGTGAGATGATTGCCAATCTGAGTTCGTCCGGCGTACAGGTGCCGGGTGGCTTTGCAACCACGGCGCAGGCTTACCGCGATTTTCTGGCAAACGACGGCTTGGATAAGCGCATCGAAGCCTTGCTTGAAAAACTGAATGTGGAAGATGTCACGGCGCTTGCCGAAGCCGGACGCACGATACGCGGCTGGATAGTCGAAGCACCCTTGCCGGATCGCTTAGAGCAGGAAGTGCGATCCCATTACGCGATGCTGGCGGGCGAGTCCGATGCCAGCTTTGCGGTGCGCTCCTCGGCCACCGCGGAAGACCTGCCCGATGCCTCCTTCGCCGGGCAGCAGGAAACTTTCCTCAATATCCACGGCATCGACAATATTCTGCATGCGATCCGCGAGGTGTTTGCCTCCCTTTATAACGACCGCGCCATTTCCTATCGCGTACACAAGGATTTCACGCACGCCGATGTCGCGCTGTCAGCGGGCATACAGCGCATGGTCAGATCGGATCTGGGTGCCTCAGGTGTGATGTTTACGCTGGATACCGAATCAGGGTTTCGCGATGCGGTGTTTATCACGTCGAGCTACGGGCTGGGCGAGATGGTGGTGCAAGGGGCGGTCAATCCGGATGAATTTTACGTGCACAAGCCGCAGTTGGCGGCAGGATTTCCTGCCATCATCCGGCGCACGCTGGGCTCGAAACAGTTGCGCATGGTGTTTGACGAGCAGCGCTCAGCCGGGCGCTCGACTAAGATCGAGTCGATTCCGCTGGTCGATCAGGCGCGCTTCTCGCTGACGGACGAGGACGTCTTGCTGCTGGCGCGCTATGCGATGTCGATCGAGCAGCATTACGGGCGTGCGATGGACATCGAATGGGGCAAAGACGGCTTGGACGGCCAACTGTACATTTTGCAGGCGCGCCCCGAAACCGTTAAATCCAATGCGGGCAACGGCGGTACGGAAAAATATCAGTTGCAACAGCGCGGTGATGTGCTGGTTGAAGGGCGCGCGATCGGTCAGAAGATCGGTTGCGGGCGGGTGCGCATCATTTTGAGCGCTGACGAAATGAGCAAGGTGCAAGCCGGCGATGTGCTGGTCACCGATATGACCGACCCTAACTGGGAGCCGGTGATGAAGAAGGCCTCCGCGATTATCACCAACCGCGGCGGTCGTACCTGCCATGCGGCGATCATCGCGCGCGAACTGGGTATTCCCGCCATTGTCGGTTGCGGACACGCCACCAGCGCGCTTAGGGAGGGAGAGATCGTCACGGCAAGCTGTGCCGAAGGGGATACAGGTTATGTGTATCACGGTCGCCTGCCGTTTAATGTGGTCGTGCACAGTGAAACTTTATTGCCGCCCTTGCCGGTTAAGCTGATGCTCAACGTCGGCAACCCCAATCTGGCGTTTGAGTTTGCCCATTTGCCATCGGCCGGTGTCGGATTGGCACGTTTGGAATTCATCATCAACAATCTGATCGGCATCCACCCGAAAGCGGTGCTCGAATACAACAAACTGCCCGGAAAGTTGCGCGAGTCGGTATTACTGCGCTCGGCAGGTTATGCTGATCCGGAAGAATTCTATGTCGAAAAAATTACCGAGGGTGTCGCGACCCTAGCCGCTGCATTCTGGCCTAAACCTGTGATCGTGCGTCTGTCAGACTTTAAATCGAACGAATATCGCAAACTGCTGGGCGGCGAAATTTACGAGCCGATGGAAGAGAATCCGATGATCGGCTTCAGAGGTGCCGGACGTTATGTGGCGCCGAATTTTTCCGACTGTTTCGAGCTGGAATGCCGTGCGATGAAACGGGTGCGCGAAAAATTAGGCTACACCAATGTGGAGTTGATGGTGCCGTTTGTACGCACCGTGCAGGAGGCGCGCGAAGTGGTCGCCTCGATGGCCGTGCACGGGTTGACGCGCGGCGAACACGGCTTGCGTTTGATCATGATGTGCGAGATCCCGTCTAACGCGCTGCTGGCGGAAGCATTCCTCGAATATTTCGACGGTTTCTCGATCGGCTCGAACGATCTGACGCAGCTGACGCTGGGGCTGGATCGAGACTCCGCTTTGGTCGCAGACCGGTTCGATGAGCGCGACGAGGCGGTCAAGATGCTGCTAAAAATGGCGATCACCACCTGCAACCGGCTCAATAAATACGTCGGTATTTGCGGGCAGGGGCCATCGGATCATTTTGATTTCGCCCAGTGGCTGGTGGAAACAGGCATTCAGACCTTGTCGCTCAATCCGGATACGCTGTTGGAGACATGGCGAAGGTTGGGTGCAGTCGAAAAATAAACGCACGCCCCGGCTCAATTAACGGGTGCCGGGGCGTTTATCCTAGAAAAATCTGTTGTCCACGAACTACACGAAATGGGGTTGGCAGGAATTTCGCTTTAAAGCGAAAACTCGCAAAAACATGAACAGATTCAAATGGATACCGTTTTTTATACTATCGCCTGATGGGTGGCTCGCTGACCTTATGTAACTTATGATTCGTTTCGTTACTTTCGTGACTTTCGTGCTTTTCGTGGCTGAAAAAAGGTTTTTAGGTTTATTGAGGTGCCGTGCTATCGCTCGCCTGCATTGCGCTTAACAGCATGGCGCGGAAAGCGGCGAACAGTTTTTGCATCGTCGCCTGTTTGTAAGGGTAGAGGTCCACCGGGTCGGTTGCATGCACCCAGCCGCGATTGTCGGCTTCGAATATCAGTAAGTCCCCATCCACCGTCTCAGCGCAGTCGATCACGACATAATCTAACTTTAGCCGCTCTGATACCGCGCGCAGCGCATCCCGATGACGCCGCGCGAATACGCTGTCAAATTCGCGCATAAATTGCGCTTCTTCTTCCCGTCTTTCGGGGTGTTCATCCATGTGCGCCGAACCGTAATGCACGATCCAGTGGTCGCTGATCGCCAAGTGACTGACATAGGGCGTGCCGTCGATGAGCGCGACGCGCACCTTGCGATACAGGCCGTCCTGACTGCGGTAGTCGATAAATGTGGAAGTGTAAAATTCCTCTGTGTTTGATGCGGCGAGATACGCTGTCAGCGCAGCGGCGCTGTCTATTTTGGCTAAGCCATTACCCGCCTGAGAGTCCAGCGGCCTGACGGTACAGGGGTAGCCGTCTGCTTCTCGCTCGTTTGATAAATCGACCAGCGCCTGCCGTGTGGCGCGCCGGGTGGGAGGGATCATCAGGCCGGGCAGGTCCTTGAGCCTTTGGCAGACGCCATCTCTTGAGCAATTTAGGATTTGTTCGGCCGGATTGAGCACCGGACGCGGCCAGCATTCGATCAGTTGGTCGATGGTTTGCAGTACGGCGCGGTTTTTGCTCGATTCACCGGCTGCCACAATCATCACGTCGTGTTCGGGGATGATGTCGGGCAGCGGCTGCCCCGGGATGAGGTAGAGCAGATCGAGCTGGATGTCTGAGTGCTCGATCAGATAATCGAGCGGTGCGTTGTCGGTCGCATCCCCCGGCGCCATGAGCGCTAGCAGCCGGATTGAAGGGGTGGCTGTTCCGGCTATCCGGTAAATGGTGCATTCCTGTAATGCCAGCGCCTGCATGTCCAGTGCGAACGCCTTGTTGCCGAAAATCGAAAACAGTTGAAACTGATTCATGTACAAATTGGCGCTGCCCGTCTGGGCGATCATCTGTGTGATCAGCGCGGGAATTTGTGCGTCAGGGGTGCGGGCGAGCGCTGCCATCGCCAGAATCGGCTCAAGCTGCATCGGTCTCAGTGAGGGCGTCAATTCAGGTTGTCCTCGTTGTCGCGGGGTCAGGCAAAGATATTGATCGTAGGGGGCGCGGCCTCGGCAGGCGTCAGTATCGTCGTGACACTTTTTTCGATTTCGGCGAAGGCCTCGCGCATTTTGGCACGCTCGCCATCGATCGAGGAGGCATCGCTTTGTTGCAGTCTCATCATCTGTTGTTTGGCAAGTGACTTTAATTGGTTGGCCAGATTGACCACCTCAGCGGCAAACTTGCGGTCAGCCTCTGTGACGGAGGAGGCTTGCGGCGGCGCAATCGCTTTGAGTTCAGCTTGCGGGTTCTGCTCCGTGCCGGCCTTTATATCCGTAGCGTCCTCTGTGCCGGACGCGGGTTCTGAGGGCGTCTCAGTGGATTTTGTTGGCGCGTCGGAGGTGTTAGACGTCGAACTGGCGGCCGACATATCGGTGCACGCCGATGCGTACTCGCGTGCGGCCGCGGCTAAATCTTTGGATAGCTGTGCGATTTGTCTGAGATTGGATTTAGCATCGCCGATGCCGCCCATCATACGGAGCATTCTGATCTGGTCTTTGAGCCGCTGAATCTTTTCGGCCGCATCCGCCTTTTTCCATTGCGCCATATTCTGTTCACTGGCGCGCAGTTGGTCAATTGCCTGACGTGATTGGTCGCTGCGCTTCTGGTAGGCATCCAGTTGCGCTTTAATGGTATCAGAGGGCGTCGTGTTGGCAGGCGCATCGGCCTGTTTGACCGGCGCCTTTAAATACGGCGCCATAAAATCTCTGCGTTGCGTGATGGTGATGTTCATATTATCCCCGCTGCGCGAGTGACCGCTGTTATAGCGCGAGTCGTTAATAAATGTGGGCGCTGTGTTGAATATTATCGGCAGGCATGCTGAGTTCATGAGTTGATGTGTGCGTAATCAGAAATATTTAGTGAGGTCAGAAAGCGGTTGCACAAGCAAACATGGGAGGCAAATTCAGAGTGTATCGCGCAAATCTCTCCACGCAACCGGATAATTCGGTAAGATTGCGACTGCGTGCAAAACTGGCAGGCGTATCGTTCGGGCGACCAATATGAAAATTCACGAATACCAAGGTAAGGAAATCCTGCGGCAGTTTGGTGTGCCTACACCGCGCGGGGTGGCGTGCTTCAGTGTAGAGGAGGCGGTTGCAGCGGCGCAGACGTTGGGCGGCGCGCTCTGGGTGGTCAAGGCGCAGATTCATGCGGGTGGTCGCGGCAAGGGCGGTGGCGTTAAAGTCGCTCGCTCACTTGAGGAAGTGCGAGACGCTGCCGGACAAATCCTCGGCATGCATCTGGTGACGCATCAGACAGGCGCGGACGGTCAGGTGGTGCGCCGTTTGCTTGTTGAAGAGGGTGCGCAGATTGCGCGAGAATTTTATTTAGGCATGGTGGTTGATCGCGATTCGCAGCGCGTGGCGCTGTTAGCCAGCAGCGAAGGCGGCATGGAAGTCGAAGAAGTCGCTAAAAACACGCCGGAAAAAATTCATACGCTGCGCATCGATCCGGCGCTGGGGCTGATTGATACGGAAGCGGCAGACGTCGCGCGGCTGATCGGTATCCCTGAAGATTCGATTGCCGGTGCGGTCGTCGTGTTGCAGGGGTTGTATCGGGCGTTCGTCGAAAAAGAGGCGATGCTCGCCGAAATCAACCCGCTGGTGCTGACCGCCGACGGTCGGGTGATCGCACTGGATGCAAAGTTTAACTTCGATTCCAACGCCTTATTCCGTCATCCTGAAATCACAGCCTATCGCGATCTGGATGAAGAGGATCCGGCCGAAATCGAGGCCTCCAAATTTGATCTGAGTTATATCTCGCTGGACGGCGATATCGCCTGTCTGGTGAACGGGGCGGGGCTGGCGATGGCGACGATGGATATCATCAAGCTGTATGGCGGCAACCCGGCAAACTTCCTTGATGTGGGCGGCGGGGCGACGCGTGAAAAAGTCACCGAAGCCTTCAAGCTGATGCTGAAAAATCCCAATTTGAAAGCGATTCTGGTCAATATCTTTGGCGGCATCATGAAGTGCGATGTGATCGCCGAGGGGATCGTCGCTGCGGTACGTGAAGTGCATTTGAGTGTCCCGCTGGTCGTGCGCCTGGAAGGCACCAACGTGGATCTGGGTAAAAAAATCCTGGCCGATTCGGGGTTGCCGATTATTTCAGGCACTGACATGGCGGATGCCGCTCAAAAAGTTGTTGCCGCTGCGAGGGGTGAATAATGTCTATTCTGATCGATAAGAACACACGGGTGATGACTCAGGGCATGACCGGTAAAGTGGGCCAGTTTCATACGCTCGGTTGCTTAGGTTATGCCAACGGTGCAAATTGCTTCGTCGCGGGCGTTACGCCCAACAAGGGCGGGCAGAATTTTGAGGGGGTGCCGATCTACAACAGCGTGTTGGAGGCCAAACAACAGTCGGGTGCCACGGTTTCGGTGATTTATGTGCCGCCAGCTTATGCAGCAGCCGCCATCGATGAGGCGGTCGAAGCCGATCTGGATTTGGTGATTTGCATCACCGAAGGCATTCCGGTGCATGACATGATCCGCACGCGCGACAAGATGAAGGGTAAACGCACACTCTTGATCGGGCCGAATTGTCCGGGGCTGATTACGCCGGATGAAATCAAGATCGGTATCATGCCGGGACATATTCACAAAAAGGGCCGTATCGGCGTGGTTTCGCGCTCCGGTACGCTGACCTATGAGGCGGTCGGTCAGTTGTCGGCGTTAGGGTTGGGGCAGTCATCCTGCGTCGGCATCGGCGGCGACCCGATCAACGGATTGAAGCATCTGGACATCCTGCGCCTGTTCAATGACGATCCTGAAACGGATGCGGTGATCATGGTTGGTGAAATCGGCGGCAGCGATGAAGAAGCGTGCGCCCGCTGGATCAAGGATAATATGACAAAACCCGTGGTCGGCTTTATCGCCGGCATTACGGCGCCACCCGGCAAACGCATGGGTCATGCCGGTGCGATAATCTCAGGGGGCCAGGGCGGGGCGGATACCAAACTCGCCGTCATGGAAGAATGCGGCATTCATATCACGCGCAATCCGGCTGACATGGGTCGCGTGATGAAGAAAATATTAAAGACGTGAAATGCCGTGAAGAGATAAGGGTAAAAGCAGTTTTTCCCTTGAGCGCCAAAGGCGCGATCCCTTCCCTATTTCCCCTTCCCGGTTTTATGAAAGGACTACTTTGCTAGAAATGCTTGCGACCACCTCGTTCTGGGTGGATGTGTTAAAAATCATCATGATCGACATTCTGTTGTCGGGCGACAACGCGGTGGTCATCGCGTTGGCCTGCCGCAATCTGCCGGCGGCGCAGCGCAAACAAGGTATCTGGTACGGTATGGCGGGTGCGGTGGGATTGCGTATCGTGCTGACCTTTTTTGCGGTCAGTCTGCTTGCGATTCCGTATCTCAAACTGGTGGGGGCCTTCTTGTTGATCTGGATCGGCATCAAGCTGATCTTGCCCGATGATGAGCATGACGAAGGCAGTATTAAGGCCGATTCGCGTCTCATCGGTGCGGTCAAGACGATCATCATCGCTGATTTTGTGATGAGTCTGGATAATGTGCTGGGTGTGGCGGCGGCAGCGAAGGGCAACGTGCCGCTGCTGGTGTTTGGTCTGCTGATCAGCATTCCGTTAATTGCCTGGAGCAGTCAGTTGGTGCTCAAACTGATCGACCGTTTCCCGTATATTATTTACTGCGGAGGGGCGCTTTTGGGCTATGTGGCCGGAGAAATGCTGGTGACCGAGGTCTTGTTCGCGACGATTGTTGAGTCGCATCACTATGTGCACTGGCTGGTGCCGGCTGTTTGTGCGCTGATGGTGCTGGTGATCGGCAAGTGGCTGGCATTACGCCAGATGAATGATGTTAAAGCGGTTGATCTGGTTGACGGAAACTCCGTTTCGCCTGATCAAGCCCGCTAAGGGGCCATGATGAAAATACTGATTCCACTCGATGGTTCGGCAGGTGCCCTGCATGCGGTTGATTACGTTGTCAGTCATCGGCATTTGTTCGGCGAGTCGCCGGCCGTGCTGCTGCTGAACGTGCAATGGAAAGTCGCGACAGGCAATGTCAAACTATTCATCAATCAGGATACGATCAACGATTACTACCGCGAGCAAGGTATGCTGGCGCTGCAACCGGCGCGTGACGCACTCGATGCGGCAGGGCTGGCCTACCAGTATCACGTCAGTGTCGGTACGCCAGCGGATGGCATCGCGCAATATGCACGTGAGCAGGAGGTGGATCAGATTGTGATGTGCAGGCAAGGTCAGGGTGGCTTGCAGACGTTCCTGCTGGGTTCGGTCATGACGAAAGTTTTGCATCTGGCTGAATGCCCGGTGTTGCTGGTCAAATAAAGGCTAGGTTATGAAACTGGAAGAAGCACTGGAAATCGTCGCGCAAACTCATTCGGGTATGGTGCGTGCGCACAATGAGGATAGTATCGCCGTTGATGCAACGTGCGGCCTCGCGGTGCTGGCCGATGGCATGGGCGGCTACAATGCCGGTGAGGTGGCGAGCGGTTTGGCCGTGGATGTCATGATGGCTGAAATCACACAGCCGCTGAAAAGTGTCAGCCCAGTGATGCGTGATGAATTGACCGGCGAAGAGAACGCAGTCGCATTGCTAGCTGGCAGTATCCACAGCGCGAATACGTCAATTTTTCAGGCGGCGCAGACCCATGAGCAATATGCCGGTATGGGTACAACCATCGTGTCAGCTTTGTTTTACGATAATCGCGTGGCGGTCGGGCATGTTGGCGATTCACGCATGTATCGACTGCGTGGCGAGTCGCTCAGTTTGATTACCCGCGATCACTCCTTGTTGCAGGAGCAAATCGACTGCGGGATGATCAGCGTTGAGAATGCACGTCACTCGCAAAACAAGAATCTGGTGACACGTGCGGTGGGGATTGATGCCGAGGTGCTCCCGGAAATTCATGTACATGTGGTGCTGGTTGGGGACGTCTATCTGCTGTGTTCGGATGGCTTAAACGATATGGTGGAAGATGATGACATTCAATCTATCCTGTATGCGATGCAAGGTAATCTGCTGCTTGCCGCAGAGCAGTTAATACAGACCGCGAACGATAATGGCGGCCGCGATAATGTATCGGTGATTCTGGTCAGAGTGAAACAGGGTTTCGCGCAGCCGCGCAACTGGCTGTCAGGATTGCTCGGCTGGTTCAAGCAATGAGAGGGGCATAACGATGACAGCAAAATTGATCTTGAGTCTGGATGGCGAACTCATTGAAGAATGTCTGTTGAACAAAGAGCGTGTCAAGATAGGACGCAAGCCTGATAACGATATTGTGATCAACAATCTCGCGGTGAGCAGTCATCATGCCGAGGTGATTACCATCGGGCACGATTCGTTCATGGAAGATTTGGACAGCACTAATGGTCTATCTATCAACGGCGTTGCGGTCAAAAAGCACTTTCTGCAAAACAACGATGTGATTGAAATTGGCAAGTACGCGCTGAAATATCTGAACGATCATGTGAGCCAGACGAGCGCTGAAGATTTCGAAAAGACGATGATACTGCGCGCCCCGGTGGGTGCATCGAATTCTCAAACTGAAAAGCCGGGCGATACGGGATATTTTCAAAAAGTGGCATCCCGTTCGGGGGCTTATGAAAAACTTGTCAAAGCCGAGGTTCGCGCGGAAGTACCGCACATCCCGGCGCCGGTTGCCGTACAGTTGGCCGCCATCCAGATTTTGAACGGCCCGAATGCGGGTAAAGAGCTTGACCTGGTAAAAGGTCTCACGACACTGGGTAAACCCGGTGTGCAGGTGGCAGTGTTGACTAAACGGCCGCAGGGGTTTTTTATCACGCATGTCGAGGGGGCTA
Source organism: Nitrosomonadales bacterium (assembly GCA_037137715.1). Classification (GTDB taxonomy): domain Bacteria; phylum Pseudomonadota; class Gammaproteobacteria; order Burkholderiales; family Gallionellaceae; genus Gallionella. The sequence continues at coordinate 28,752 of JBAXJT010000013.1, read as the reverse complement.
GTTTCCCCGTCGTGAATGGCGAGCCGCTGGCGAATCAGCCGCGTCAATTGCAGGATCACGATTTAATCGAGCTGGCAGGCGTCAAGATGGAGTTTTATTTTAAGAACTAATAGCCGGCAGAACCGGTGGTTTTCTGCGGAGAGCAGGCATGAGGCTTAAGGTATTGGGGTGTAGTGGCGGAATAGGCGGTAATCTTCACACGACGTCGTTTCTGATTGATCACGATATTTTGATCGATGCCGGAACGGGTGTTTGTGAACTCAGTTTGAAGGAATTGAGTGAGATTGACCATATTTTCATCACGCATTCTCACATGGACCATATCTGTAGTCTGCCGCTGTTGATGGACAGTGTCGGCGGACTGCGCGACCACCCCGTGACGGTGTACGCTGCGCAAGCAACACTTGAAATCCTTCAGTGCCATATTTTTAACTGGAAAATCTGGCCTGATTTTAGCGAAATTCCCAATGCGACGCATCCTGTGATGCGCTATCAGGCAATCGAACTCGGAGAGGTTATCGCGCTGCAGGGCCGCAACATCTGCGCCGTTCCTGCTGTGCATGCGGTGCCTGCGGTGGGCTATCACCTGGACAGCGGTGAGGCGAGCCTCGTGTTCAGCGGAGATACCTGTGTCAATGACGATTTTTGGCCTGTGATTAATCAAATTACAAATTTGCGCTACCTGATCATCGAGACGGCTTTTTCAAATGCAGAAATTGAGCTAGCACTCCTGTCGCAGCACCTGTGTCCCAGTTTGCTGTCGGCGGAGTTGGCGAAATTCACAGGCCAGGCGGAGATATTTATTTCGCATTTAAAACCGGATGAGGCCGACCTGATCATGCGCGAAGTCGAGAGCTGCCAGAGCAGTAGCCGGGCAAAAATGCTGATCAATAATCAGGAATTTATATTTTAGTTGTTCGGTAAGCGGGAAGTCAGGAGCAGGAATGAAGTCAGCAGCAAACAGTGACGAAGATATTGGCGCCAGGCTTGAGTTCACCAAGAATCTCAATCATGTCACCAACAAGATTCATGCGACCAGCAATATCGATGAAATCATGCTGGATGTCAGTCGTGATATCTGCGCCCTGTTCAATGCGGACAGGCTGACGATTTATGTGGTGGGCGATGACGGGGTGTCGCTGGTTTCTAAGGTCAAGACGGGACTCAATTCGTTCAAAGATCTCAAGCTGCCGATCGCAGAGCAAAGCGTGGCAGGTTACGTGGCCGTCAACAAAAAACTGCTCAACATCGAGGATGTGTACGACGAACAGGAGTTGTCGCGCTACAGTTCTCATCTGCGCTTTTTGCAGGAAGTTGACCGCCGTACAGGTTACCGTACCAAGCAGATGCTGGTCGCCCCTATCGTGGATGTGGGCGGCGCTGAGTTGGTGGGCGTCATCCAGGTGATCAACAACAAGGCCGGTGTTCCTTTCTCTTCCTTAGTCGAAAACGGGGTGCTTGAATTGGCCCATACGATGGCGGTCGCCTTGCGTCAGCGCCAGGAAAAGGCCGCGGTTAAGACAAAATACGATTATCTGGTGGCGGATGCCGTGTTGTCTGCCGCTGAGTTCGAACTGGCAACGCGCACCGCCAGACGTAAAGGGGTGGATATTGAAGAAGTGCTGCTGGACGAGTTTCAGGTCAGTGCAGCGCCTTTAGGTAAAGCTTTGTCGAGTTTTTTCGGGGTAGCGTACGAGCCTTACAAGGCCGATCGTATTAAACCACCCGATCTGTTGCGCAATTTGAAGCGCGAGTATGTCGAGAGCAGTCACTGGCTGCCGATAGAAGAAACGCAGGAAGGGGTGGTCATATTGACGACCGACCCTGAACGGATTCAGACGTCCCGCGTCGTCAACAATATTTTTCCGCGCAACAGGCTGGTTTACAAGGTCTGCTCGCAGCGGGAATTCAAAAAAACGCTGGATCTGTTTTACGGCGGCGGTGAGGCGGGATCAACCGGTAGCATGGATGAGTCGTCGATGGATGATTTGCTCTCCAGTATGGGCGGCGACGAAGAAGAAATTTCTTCGCTTACGCAGGATGATGTCAATGCGGCGGCGGATAACGAACTGGTCAAGCTGGTCAATAAGATCATCGTAGATGCCTACCGGATGGGGGCATCCGATATTCACGTCGAGCCGCAACCGGGTAAAGCTAAGACGCAAATCCGACTGCGCAAGGACGGATCGTTGCTCAACTACATCGAAGTGCCCTCCACTTATCGCAATGCGCTGGTGACGCGGATTAAAATCATGTGCGATCTGGATATCTCAGAGAAGCGCAAACCGCAGGATGGCAAGATCAAGTTCAAGAAATTCGGGCCGCTGGACATCGAGTTGCGCGTCGCGACCATCCCTTCTCAGGGTGGTGTGGAAGATATTGTGATGCGGATTTTGGCCTCTGGCGAACCGCTGCCGCTTGAGAAAATGGGTTTTTCAGAGCGAAATAGCGAGTTGATCAAGGACACGGTCAGCAAACCCTATGGCTTATTTTTTGTGTGCGGCCCGACCGGATCCGGTAAGACCACTACGCTGCATTCAATCCTGAAATTTATCAATAAGCCGGAGACCAAGATATGGACGGCTGAGGATCCGGTGGAAATTACCCAGAAGGGCTTACGTCAGGTTCAGATCAACAAAAAAGCGGGGCTTGATTTTCCAACCATCATGCGCGCATTTTTGCGCGCCGATCCGGATGTGATCATGGTCGGTGAAATGCGCGATAAGGAAACGGTGTCGATCGGGATCGAAGCCTCGCTGACAGGCCATCTGGTATTTGCGACCTTGCATACCAACAGTGCTCCGGAGTCGATTTTGCGGCTGCTCGATATGGGGATGGACCCGTTTAACTTTGCCGACGCGCTGCTAGGGATTCTGGCGCAGCGTTTGGCTAAACGGCTGTGCGGGGATTGCAAAAAACCGCATTTGGCTAGTGATGATGAGATGGCGGCCATGCTCAAAGAGTACAGCGAGGAACTTAAATATACGGTCAGTTGGAAGATGGATGCGGCAGGTGCTCGCGCCGCGCTCTTTGATCAATGGGTTAAACTGTTCGCCAACGACAAAAAACAATTTACGCTCTATACCCCGGTGGGCTGTGAAAAATGCGCCGGCACCGGCTACCGGGGGCGTGTCGGTTTGCACGAATTGCTAATTGGCAGTGATTCGGTGAAAAAAGCCATACAGGAGCGTTCACGTGTTGCCGAACTTTTAGCCATCGCGCTGGACGAAGGGATGCATACTTTGAAGCAGGACGGCATGGAAAAAGTGCTGCAGGGGATTACCGATATGCACCAGATTCGTGCGGTTTGTATCAAATAGGGCGGGAAGTGGTGAGTTGGCAATGGTAAGTAGCAAAAGCGTTTGACTTACCACTTACCACTTACCACTTACCACTTACCACTTACCACTTTCTACTCGCCACTGACTGTTCATTATGTCTGCTAATACGAATTTAATTTCCCGACTCAAAGAGATCAATGAGATTGGTATTGCGCTGTCATATCAGCAAGATATCAATAATCTGCTCGAACTCATTCTGGAGGCGTCCAAGCGCATCACGCATGCGGATGCGGGCACTCTGTATCTGCATGACCCTGAGCACAAAACGTTGCGTTTTGAGATTGTCCGCACCGATTCATTGGCTATTGCGATGGGCGGCGTAGGGGGGGAGCCAATTAGCTTTACGCCAGTTGATCTGTACGACAAGGAGGGGTTGCCTAATCATGCGACGGTGGTGAGTCATGCCGCGTTGAGCGGTGAGACTGTGAATATACCTGATGCCTATACCGCGCAGGGCTATGACTTTTCGGGTACTAAAAAATTCGATGCTAAGACCGGTTATCGTTCCAAATCATTTCTGACCGTACCGATGACCAATCACGAGCGTGAGGTCATCGGTGTGTTGCAGCTGATCAATGCGCAGGATCGAGAGTCTGGCGAGATTGTGGCGTTTTCAACCGAGGACCGGCAGCTGGTTGAGTCGCTCGCGTCACAAGCGGCGATAGCGCTGACCAACCGTCGTTTGATCAAGCAGATGGAAGAGTTGTTCGAGGCGTTTATTCAGCTGATCAATACGGCAATCGATGATAAATCGCCCTACACAGGTGGACATTGCGAGCGCGTGCCAGTGTTGACCATGATGATTGCCGATGCGATCACGCAGACCAAAACAGGGCCGCTCAAAGGCTTTGTGATGACGGAGGAAGATCAGTACGAATTAAAAATCGCAGGCCTGCTGCATGACTGTGGAAAAATCACTACGCCGGTGCATGTGGTGGATAAGCCGACCAAGCTGCATACGCTATTTGATCGTATCGGTCTGATCGATACGCGTTTCGAGGTGCTCAAGCGCGATGCTGAAATTGAAATGCTCAAAAAGCTGGGTGCTGGAAGCAGGATGCAGGATGCAGGATTGTGGATGCAGGATGTCGAGAGTGGCTCTATCCGTGCGGAATATGAGGCGCGCATCCGGCAGCTCGACGACGACAGGGAATTTTTGCGCCTGAGCAATTTTGGCGTGGAAAAAATGCCTGAAGCCGACCAGCAGCGCGTGTTGCGAATTGCCTCCTATCAATGGTGCGACAGCTCAGGGAAGATGACAAATTTCTTGACCAACAACGAGGTCGAGAATCTAAATATTCTCTTTGGTACGCTCACCGGTGCCGAGCGCGAAATCATCAACCGACACATCGATGTGACGATCAAGATGCTCGAATCACTGCCCTGGCCCAAACATTTGAAAAATGTGCCCGAATATGCGGGCGGGCATCACGAACGCATGGACGGGAAAGGTTACCCGCGCGGCTTGAATCGAGAGCAGATGTCGCTGCAGGCGAGAATCATGGGGATAGCGGATATATTTGAGGCGTTGACTGCCAAGGATCGACCTTACAAATCGGGCAAGACGCTGATTGAATCGCTCACTATCTTAGGTAAGCTCAAACTCAACGGCCATATTGATCCTGATATTTTCGACGTATTTATCCGTGAAAAGGTTTATGTCGAGTACGTCAAACAGTTTCTATCGCCCGAGCAAATCGACGAGGTCGATTTAAATACCATTCCGGGTGTCAATCTTGTGCCGTGACAGCAAGCTGAAATCGCTTTTTTACCCGATATGATATACAGTGCGCATATCAAAAAATAGGAGCGTGTCATGCGAACATTGGTCGATATTCCAGACAGGCAGCTCAATGAGTTGGCGGCGCTTTGCGCAGCCGAGCGATTGCCGCGCGCCGAACTGATTCGTCAGGCAATTGCCGCTTATATTGAAAAGAAAAGGACGCCGGTGGTGGATGCCTTCGGTCTTTGGAAGCCGCATAAGATCGATGGTTTGGCGTATCAGGAGCAGGTACGCTCAGAATGGTAAGTGCACTGTTTGATACCAATATTCTGATCGACTATTTGAATGGCATCGAACAGGCGAAAAGGGAGTTGGACAGATACGCTGACAAAGCGATCAGCCTTGTCACCTGGATGGAAGTGATGGTTGGTGCAACACCCGACACGGAGGCTGTTCTCAGAGGCTTTCTAAGTGGTTTTGTCAACCTGCCCATTGATGAGCGTGTGGCTGTAGCCGCGGTTGCACTTCGCCGGAAACATAAAATTAAACTGCCGGATGCGATTGTATGGGCAAGCGCGCAGGTGGACAGGCGGATACTTGTTACGCGTAACACCAAGGATTTTTCACCCGATGAACCCGGGGTGCATATTCCATACCATCTTTAAACTGACAAAAATTGTCACCTGACTGACGGTATTTGTCTTGGATGTTGATGCTGTCGGGTGTGAGTTTTAAATTATCCCTTATTAATTAACGATTTATAATATTGGCGCGGCTATTGCTTCTATACAGGCAACACACACAGCGTGTGTTGACCAAACCGGATAGCCGAGTTTGGATGGCCACACAAATTTAACTTAAAACAGGAGCTTCAAATGAAAAACGTACAAAAAGGTTTTACCCTGATCGAACTGATGATCGTTGTAGCAATTATCGGTATTCTGGCAGCTGTTGCGATCCCGGCTTACAGCGATTACACAGTCAAGGCAAAGATTGCAAATGCGCTGACTTCAGTGGGAAGTGTGAAGACTGCAGTTGAAGTTTGTATCCAAGAAGCAGGTAACGTTCTGACGGGCTGTAGCGCAGGTTCTAATGGCGTTCCTGCCTTTACTGCAACCAAGGAAGTGGCCTCTGCGACAACAACTGCCGGTGTTATCGTTGCTACTTTGGCGACTGGGCTGGGAACAGGCGTTGATGGCATGACAATTACTTTCACGCCATCTCCCACTGCTGATCAAACATCGATCAAGTGGACTAATGCGACAACTGTAACTCATGCCGCTGCACTGGCTGCAATCACGAAGAACAACTAATTTAAAAGTTAGTTAGTTTATGATTAAAAAAGCCCCTCATAGAGGGGCTTTTTTTATGTCGTTTGGGTAGAAATGATGAGGGTGGCATGAGCGAATCTAAAAAAATGACATTGTGGTTGTTGCTGGCTGGTGCGCTGATTGCAGCACTGTACGGGCAGTATTTGCACAACCCGATCGTATTCGACGATCTGTACTTCTTCATGCTGGACAACGAAGGCCATTCTGCGATTGAAAAGTTTTCTTCGCCGGCTCTGTGGGACTTGCGCGCGTTGCCTTACGCCACGCTAGCGTGGAATGCAGCACTGTTCGGTTTTGATTTGTTGCCGTTCAGAATTGAGAATTTATTGCTGCACTGGGCTGTCGTGGCTGCGATGGGTCTGTTTGTTTTGAATTTGTATCGCGCGGCGCTCCCCTCGAGTAACTTGTCTGGCGAAAAAACCAGTGCAATGTCCGCTGTGTTGATCGTCGTGAGCTTATTCGCGGTGCATCCGCTTGCGGTGTATGCGGCAGGGTATTTGGTGCAGCGCACTATCGTGATGGCGACCCTGTTTAGCATCCTTGCTTTGTACGCCTGGCTGCGCGGCTGCGCGGCGCAAAACCGGGCCTGGCTATGGGGCAGTGTTGTTCTGTATTTTCTGGCCACACATAGCAAGGAGCACGTGATTATGCTGCCGGTCGTGATGGTCGCGATGACGGTGCTGATCCACGCTGACTGGCGCGCGCGCCTGCTACACAATTGGCCTGCTTTTGCGGGCTATGTTGCGATTGCCTTGCTGACGATTGCCCAGATTCGCGGGGTAATCGGGCATTCCTATGAAATCAATGCGGTTGAAATGTTGGATGGCGTGCAATCTGAGCATGCGTGGCTGTATAGTCTGCTTACGCAATCGTGGCTGTTTTTCAAATACGGTCTGCTCTGGTTGTTGCCAAATCCGGGCTGGATATCGGTCGACATGCGGGAGTCTCTGGCTCAAGGGCTGTTCTCTGTTTACGGCTTGGCGCTGGTGGCTTATTTGCTTTACGGTTTTGTGGCGATACGTTTATTGTTCAAGCGTGGTAGAGCGGGTCTGATCGGCTTTGCGCTGCTGTTTCCGTGGCTGATGTTCGCAACGGAATTCTCCACGGTACGCCTTCAGGAAATTTTTGTTTTGTACCGTAGCTATATCTGGGCGGTGGGCGGCGTTATTGTCTTGCCGCTGCTCTTGATGCAACTGAACGCGCGGTTGACGCTGATGCTGTCCGTCTTGTTTTTCGCTACGCTATTCATGGTGGCAATGGAGCGGCTCTCCAGTTTCTCGCATCCTGTATTGCTTTGGGCGGATGCGGAAAAACTGGTGAAGGACAGGCAGGAATTGCCGGGCGCAGGCCGTATCTACTATAACCTCGGCACAGAATGGTTGAAACTTGACCGGCCGGACCAGGCAATACCGGATCTGCAATTGGCGACGCGGTTAACGCCGAAACTGTCGGCCGCCTTTGGAAATCTCGGGCAGGCTTATGCTGCGGTGAAACAATATGAACTGGCGATACAGGCTTACAGCCGTGCGATAGATTTGGATCGTGAGCTGGCAGCCCCCATGAATTATAAGCATTACTATGGGCGCGCCATCGCGTTAGAAGCGAGCGGGCAGATAACGGCGGCGGAAGCCGATTATCAGGTAAGCTGCAGGCTTAACGGCAAGCGAGGGTGCGACAAGGCAGCTGATTCGGTTGCGCGGTAGAATAATCGATCATTGGGCGGGAGAGGAAAAAATATGCGTGTATTACTGGTAGAAGACGATCCAATCGTGGCGGATAGCCTGATTCGTATCCTGCAAAAATCGAAGTATATTGTGACGCACGAATCAAACGGGAAGCGCGCCGATCATTTATTGACCGTGCAGGAATTTGAGCTGGTGATTCTTGATATGGGACTGCCCGATATGGAAGGCGGTGAAATTTTGCGTCGCCTGCGTCATCGGAATGTCAAAGTGCCGGTGCTGATTTTGACCGCACGCGACAAGGTGGAAGACCGGGTGCAGGGCTTGGATTTTGGCGCAGATGATTATCTGGCCAAACCGTTCGATTTGCTGGAGCTCGAAGCGCGTATCCGGGCATTGCTCAGGCGCGGTCAGTCGGCCAGCGGTGCCGTATTGCAAATTGGTGAATTGTGTCTCGATACGGTCGGGCATCGCGCTACGCTCAACGGTGAGCCGCTGGAGTTGTCGGCGCGCGAATTGAGCGTGCTCGAAGTGCTGATGCTGCGTTCGGGTCGGGTGGTCAGCAAAGACTTGCTCAGCGATCAGATGTCCGATCTGGGCGAGGAAATGAGCATTAATGCCATCGAGGTGTATGTGCACCGGCTGCGCAAGAAAATTGAGGCGGGGAATGTCACCATACGCACGCTGCGCGGGTTGGGGTATCTGATGGAGAAACCATGAATTTCTTCACTGCCACGTTTGATTCAGGCACGTTACGCCAGAAACTAATGTGGTGGCTGCTCGTTCCAATGACGCTGTTGCTGCTGCTCAATGCGGCGCTGATCTACAAATTCGGTCATGACAGTGCAGATCAAAGGCACGATCGATTTTTGAATGTCGCAAGTAAAATTTTGCTCGATCAGTTGCGCACGTTAAACGGTGAGGTGGAATTTAACCTGCATAGTGGCGCATTGAATCTGCTGTCTGTCGATCCTGAAGATTTGGTGTATTACTCCATTAGCGGCTATCAACAAGCCTTTCATTTCGGCTCTCAGAACTTACCGCCTCCGCCAGGTGTGCTAGGCGAGGTGCCGGTTTATTACTCGGGTGAATATGCCGGACATCCTGTCCGAATGATGGCGGCCATCCTGCCCGAAATTGACGTGGCAAGCGGACGTGTCGTGGTTGTCGTTGCGAAAACACTGGTGATGCACCATCAATCTACTCAGGAATGGATGTGGCGTATTTTGCCGTCCCAATGTGCGTTGCTGCTGTTTACCGGATTTATGATCAGGTGGGGGGTGGGACGTGGCTTGCGCCCGCTGGTGCAATTGTGTGATGAGGTGCAAAGTCGTTCGGCGCAGGATCTGAGTCCTTTGCCGGAACACCAGGTGGTCAATGAAATCAGGCCGCTGATCGATAGTGTGAATGGTTTGATGGGGCGGTTGGATGAGTCGTTGATCTTGAAGCGACGATTTATTGCCGATGCCGCGCATCAGTTGCGCACGCCGCTCACCGGCCTCAAAGCGCAGGCGGAGCTGGCTTTGCGTCTGGACGAACCGGTTGAAATTCGCCATTCATTGTTGCAGATGCGCCATGCGGCGGATCATGCGACCCATCTGGCTAATCAGCTGCTGCTGCTCGCGCGCGCAGAACCCGGGACGGTCAAGCAGGACGGGCAGAGTAAACTCGATCTGGCAGCCCTAGCGCGCAGCGCTACCGAATACTGGGTGCCGAAAGCCTTGTTCAAAAAAATTGATCTGGGTTTTGAAAATGCGGAGGGAGATACTCGAATTACCGGCAATGGTCTGCTGCTGAACGAAATGTTGAATAACCTGATCGATAACGCATTGCGTTACACACCAACGGGCGGTCAGGTCACAGTGCGCCTACTCTGTGAGGCGGAGTTGGTCACGCTCGAAGTGGAAGATAACGGGCAAGGGATTGCTGAGGAAGATCGTGCGCGGGTATTCGAACGATTTTATCGCGTGCTGGGGACCAAGCAGGACGGTTGCGGTCTAGGCTTAGCGATCGTTCGTGAAATCGCTGATTTGCATCACGCTAAGGTGAGTCTTGCCTCGGGGGATGGGGGTGTAGGCACCCGGGTGAGTATTGCCTTTCGTACCGCACGGGCGCGCTGGAAAGATTAGCCAGCAGGGCGGTCGTGGGCGATAATTTGGCATTTGAATTTAGCGGAGTCTGGCATGTGCGGCATTTGCGGTGAATTTCGATTCGATCAGGCACCCCCTGACAGGGATGCGCTGGGGCGCATGACAGCACGACTGTCGCGTCGCGGTCCCGATCACGAAGGTTATTACACAGATGGTGCGGTGGCTTTCGGTCATCGCAGGCTTGCGATCATCGATCTGACCTCGGACGCCGATCAGCCCATGGTGGATCAGGAATTGCAGCTGGCGATGGTGTTTAACGGCACGATCTACAACTATCAGGCGCTGCGGGTAGAGTTGATCGAAATGGGCTACGCGTTTGTCTCGCAAGGCGACAGCGAGGTCATCCTGAAGGCTTATCACGCGTGGGGTGAACATTGCGTGCAGCGTTTTTTCGGCATGTTCGCTTTCGCCATCTGGGATATACGCGCCCAAACGATGTTTCTCGCGCGTGACCGGCTGGGGATCAAGCCGCTGTATCACACGCTGGACGGCGACAGGATGCGTTTCGCGTCCACACCGCAAGCGCTGCTGGCCGGTGGCGGCATCGATACCCGCCTCGATCCGGTTGCGCTGCATCAGCATTTCACGCTGCACGGCGTCGTGCCGGCACCCAGAACCCTGCTGCAGGGCATCAAAAAATTGCCGCCCGCCCATACGCTGAAAATTTCTGTCACCGGTGAATTGACGCAGCGCTGCTACTGGCAACTGGATGCGACGCGCCCTGCCGATGCGCTATCCGAGGAGGACTGGCTGACAGCCACCCGTATCGTGTTGCGCCGGGCGGTTGAGCGCCACCGTCTGGCAGCCGATGTGCCGGTGGGCGTGTTGCTGTCAGGGGGATTGGATTCGAGCCTGCTCGTCGGGCTGCTTGCCGAACATGTGCAGCAGCTCAATACCTTTGCCATCGGCTTCGAGCCTGTTGCAGGGGAGTTGGCCGACGAATTCGAGTATTCCGATCGGGTGGCGCAGGAGTTTAATACGCGCCATCACAAATATGCTGTGCCGAATGAGGAGGTGTTAAAGCGTCTGCCTGAGGCGATCGCCCAGATGTCAGAACCGATGGCAAGTTACGATGTAACGGCGTTCTATCTCCTGGGTGAAAAGGTCTCGCAGGAGGTCAAGGTGGTGCTGGCGGGGCAGGGCGCGGATGAGGTGTTCGGCGGTTACTTCTGGTATCCGCTGATGGAGGCTGAAACTGGCACGCCTTTGCAGCGTTTTTCTTCGCATTATTTCGATCGTGATCATGCCGAATATCTGGACATGATCAGCGATGAGTACGCCGTGCCGGATGTGACTTCCGCATGGGTCGAGGCGCAACTTCAGGCGCCGGGTGCGGATGAATTTCTCGACGGGGTGCTGCGCCTTGATGTCACTCGGTTGATGGTCGATGATCCTGTGAAACGCGTCGACAACATGACGATGGCGTGGGGATTGGAGGCGCGCGTGCCGTTTTTAGATCACGAACTGGTCGAGTTGGCAGCGAAAATGCCGGCCTCGCTAAAACTGAAGGAAGGCGGGAAATTTCCGCTCAAGGCGGTCGCGCGCGGCATCATCCCGGATGCGGTGATCGATCGGCCTAAAGGCTATTTTCCGGTGCCGGCGTTGAAATATATACGCGGTGAGTTTCTGGTGCGGATGACGCAGATTTTAAATTCCGATGCGTGCATCAAGCGCGGATTGTATCGTCGCGACTATGTGGCAAAACTGCTCGCCAACCCGGAGGCGCATCTCACACGTATCGGGGGCAGCAAGCTGTGGCATTTGGCGCTGCTCGAGTGGTGGCTGCAAATCAACGTTGATTCAATGAATAATTGAAAGTGGGTAATGGGCAGGCGAATGTATTGATATTCAGTAACACTATGAATAAATATATTAAAAGGTTATCATCCTGCATGAAATTTAAATGAGACTCAGTCATGAGAACGCAGCTGTCATCGTCGAGTAAAATAACTCCCCTTGTTCGGCACGTTCGCGCCGGTAAGGTGTATCGCCGCGAGGATCTTGTACCCTATTCCGCCAGCGTTGATCGGGAGTTACAGCAACTGGTTACTCAAGGCATGTTGCAGAAACTGGCCCAGGGAATGTATTACCGACCCAGGAAAAACGTGTTTGGTGAAGTGCCGCCAAGCGAGAGCGATTTGCTCGCGGTCTTTTTGAAAGATAAAGATTTCCTCAGCTTTAACCCCAGCATCTACAACTCGCTGCGCCTGGGTACAACCCAGCTCTACAACAAAACTATCGTCTATAACCACAAGCGGCACGGATTGATCAAACTGGATCGGCGCGAATATGATTTTCGGCTGAAACACAATTTTCCCAAGCCCAGCCAGGTGACGACAGAATATCTGCTGGTCGATATGCTGAATAATCTGTCTGAGTTGGCAGAGGATGAAGATCAGGTGCTTGAACGGGCACAAAAGAAGCTCGATCAATTCGATGCCGGGAAGTTGAACAAAGCACTGGCGGATTTTGGATCGGTAGCGACCAGGCGGCTGGTCAATACATGGCTTTCACAGGGATTGAGCAAGCAGGGGTCTGTGTAAATGAGCGAGGAAAAGCTATTTTTGCACCAGCATAAAATTTTCGCTGCACTGGTCAGCCAGATCGCCCGGTCACTCGAAATTTATCCCTATCTCGTTGAAAAAGATTACTGGCTGATGCACTGTCTGTGGGCGTTGCAGCAGCAAGGCTGGAAGTTTGAGCTTAAAGGCGGAACATCGCTTTCCAAGGCATACGGCATTATCGATCGCTTTTCTGAGGATATCGACATTCGCTTTGAGCCGCCCGCCGAGCTTGATTTGAAGACCGGAAAAAATCACGACAAACCGGCGCATATTGCCGCACGCAAAGAATTTTTCGATCATCTGGCAACGCAGATATCGATACCTGATCTGATCGAGGTGAAGCGTGATGCCGATTACGACGATGACAAATATCGCAATGGCGGCATCCTCCTCGACTATCATTCGGTGATCAAACAACTGCCGGGCGTGAAAGAAGGCATCCTGCTTGAAATCGGCTTTGATGTTACTTCGCCCAATTCACCCCGCACCATCAGTTCATGGGCGCTGGATGCGGCCTTCAAGGCGAAAGTCGATGTGTTCGACAATCGTGCGGTGGATGTTGCCTGCTACAGTCCCGCCTATACCTTTGTGGAAAAACTGCAAACCGTCTCCACCAAGTTTCGCAAGCAACAAGAAGCGTTCAGCTTTCCAAAAAATTTCCTGCGGCATTATTACGATATCTACCGCCTGCTGGGCAATGAGGAAGTGCTGGCGTTCATCGGGACACCTGAATATGTCGCGCACAAGCAAGCGCGTTTCCCCAAGGCCGATAACCAGCATATTGCCACTAACGAAGCCTTTCTGCTGTCAGACCCAAAGGTGCGCAGTCTGTATGACGCCAAGTATCGCGAAACCGCCGCGCTGTATTACAAGGGGCAAATCCCGTTCGGCGAGATTATCAAACGCATCCATCAGCATATCGAGCAACTATAAACGAGATGAGAAACGGCGCGATGGCCAGAGATCATCGAACTGTTAAAACTGCTCACCGCGATCATCAAATCAGCAAAAGACAATATTTAAAGCAATGGATAATTGACAAGGAAAAATTGACAATTATCCATTACCCATTGCTAGTCTCCAGAGCGAAGTGAGTTCAGCCGCCCTCGCTGCATGCAACGGGTCGTTGTCGTCAGCGGCTTTTGGGTGATGGGGTTTGACGTCGATTTTACCCAGTACCTGCAAGCCTGACGCGTCGATCAATGCCAGCAGTTCGTCACGGCTGCGCAGTCCCAGATGTTCTGCTAGATCCGACAGGATCAGCCAGCCCTCACCTTCATCTACCAGATGTGCGGCAAGCCCGCCTAAAAAACCTTTCAGCATACGGCTTTCCGGATCGTAGACGGCGTATTCCAGCGGTGAACTAGGGCGAGCGGGCAGCCAGGGCGGATTACACACGATTAGGGCTGCGCGTCCCTCAGGGAATAAATCGGCCTGTACTACATCGACGGCACAGCCTAGTCGGGTCATATTTTCGCGCGCGCAGGCCAATGCGCGGTCATCCTGATCGGTCGCCGTGATGTGCCGGATGCCGCGTTTGGCTAGTACGGCCGCCAGCACGCCGGTACCTGTACCGATGTCGAAGGCAACCGATTGAGTATTTGTCAGGTCGGGCAAGGGCGTATTCGCCACCAGATCCACATATTCGCCGCGTACCGGTGAAAAGACGCCGTAATGCGGGTGTATGCGCGCTTGCAGCGCCGGAATCTGCACGCCGTTTTTGCGCCATTCGTGCGCGCCGATGACGCCCAGCAGGCCGCGCAGGGAGAGCACATACGACTCAGTGTCGTTGCCGTAAGCCTCAAGGCAGGCGTCAGTCACATCGGGTGCGCGGCGCAGCGGGATCGTGTGATCGGCGTTGAACGGCAGCAGCAGCATGTTCAGGGTGCGCGAGCGCTGCGATTGCGCCTGACGATGCAGGTTGAATGCGTCGGTGTTCGTAGCAGGTGCTGATTTTGCCTTGTGCGGTTTGGCGCGACGCGCCATCGCTTGGAGCAACTGACGTGCGTTCTGATAGTCCCCGCGCCAGAGCAGGGCCGTCCCTTCGCAGGCCAGCCGATATGCGGCGTCGGCGGTCATTGTGTCGTCCGCGATCACAACGCGTTTAGGGGGCGGCGCGCCTGACTCAGAGCGCCAGCGTGCCGACTGTTCTTTGCCGGCTTCAATCCATGTTAAGAGCGGGTGCATTTATCGACCTTCTGCGCGTTTAATTTGCTGGTAGCGCAATTTGGCTTCATGGTCATCTTGAGCGGTGGTGATTTCACGCATCACGGAATACACGTCTGCCGTCTTGTGGCTTACGCTGAATTTCCCCGTCAAAGGCGTATCGGGCAGCAATTCGCCTGTTTGATAGATCGCCCAGATTTCTTTTGCATATTGGGTCGTGAGTAGTTCCGGTGCGAACTGGCCAAAGTAGTTGGCCAGATTTTCCACGTCGCGATCGAGCATGCGCGGCGCGTTATTGTTGGCGGCGGCATCCACGGCCTGTGGCAGGTCGATGATGACCGGGCCATGTGCATCGACCAGTATGTTGAATTCCGATAAGTCGCCGTGAATGATGCCGGCACACAGCATCAGCACCACTTGCCGGATCAGCATCGCATGAAATTCCAGCGCCTGCTCGCGGGTCAGTGTCAGATCGTTGAGGCGTGGGGCAGGCATGCCTTCCTCGTCCGCGACCAGTTCCATCAGCAGCACCCCCTCGTAAAACCCGAAAGGAAGCGGCACGCGCACGCCGGCTGCCGCGAGTTTGTACAGCGCGTCGACTTCGGTGCGCTGCCAGGCGGATTCCTGCTCTTTACGTCCGTAGCGTGAGCCTTTTTCCATTGCGCGCTGTGAGCGGCTGTTTTTGACTTTGCGGCCTTCGGTGTAGTGTACCGCCTGATGAAAGCCGCGCTGGTTAGCTTCCTTGTACACCTTGGCGCAGCGGATTTCTTCGCCGCACTGCACGACATAGACGGTCGCCTCCTTGCCGCTCATCAGCTGCCGCAGGACGACGTCGACTAAGCCATCCTCGACGAGCGGTTCGATCCGTTTAGGTGTTTTCATGGTCGGCCATGGTTTCGGTCGGGTCGCCGCGCAGCGAATGGATGCGGGGTTTGACGGGATTATCGATCGCGTCTTGTATCATTGCGGCGCGTGATGCGGGTGACTCGAGGCTGATGCGGCCGAGTTTTCCTGCGCGGTATTCCGTCAGCAGGATGATGGAGGCTTTTTCCAGATCCAGTTCGCCGCCGCGGCCCTTGAGCAGGCAGCCGCGCTTTTTGGCGACCGCTTCGATGACGCTTACGCCGTCCATGCCGTTGGTGTCAAAGCCAAAGCGTTCGGTCAAACGGTCCGGATAGCGCGCAAGCAAATTATTGGCAAGATGTTCGGCGATTTCTTCCTCGATCACCGCATTGCGTCCGATGGCGTGAATCGCGGCCAGAATGAAACCGTCCGCATCGTGTTCGATCTTCGGCCACATCAGTCCGGGAGAGTCGGTGAGCGTCATGTGATCGTTGATCTTGTGGCTTTGCTGCGATTTGGTCACGGCAGGTTCATCCCCGACTGCGGCGACGCGGCGCTTTAACAGCATATTCATTAGCGTGGATTTGCCGACGTTGGGGATGCCCATGATCATCAGGCGCAGCGGTTTGTGCGTGCTGTCGCGATGCGGGGCAAGCGGATGGCAAAGTTTGGGCACCTTGGCAGCATCGGTCGCGCTCTTGCAGCTCAGTGCGACGGCTTTAACGCCCGGTTGAGCATTGTAAAAATCCAGCCATTGCTGCGTGATGGCAGGATCTGCCAGATCAATTTTGTTGAGGATTTTTAAGCAGGGGCGCTGGCGGTGTTCGCGCAGCTCTTTGATCATCGGGTTGCAGCTCGCCTCAGGCGCGCGCGCGTCCAGCACTTCGATGATGACGTCGGTAAACTCCATCGTCTCCGAGGCTTTGCGGCGGGCGGAGGTCATGTGACCGGGAAACCACTGTATGGCCATGATTGCTTTCTTAGTTGGTAAAAGGCGGTTTTAACAGCGCCAGTTGTGCGTCATTCAGATAACACCATTCGCCGGGCGCTAAAGCCAGTTCGGCCAGTTTCAGGTTGCCGATCTGTGAGCGATTAAGCGCGGTGCAGTGATTGTCGGCGGCGGCCAGCATGCGTTTAACCTGATGATATTTTCCCTGTTCGAGCACGATCTCCAGGTGATGATCATCGATCATCCGGCAGGTTTCAGCAGCCAGTGTGCCGGGTTCGTCGTGCAATTTCACGCCGGCGAGTAAACGCTCGATCAGCTCGCCTGTTACCGGCGCGTAGGTGGTGGCGACATAGACCTTGGGTACGTGATGTTTGGGTGATGACTGCGTATGGATGAATGCGCCGTCATCCGACATCAGCAGCAGGCCGGTCGTGTCGTGATCCAATCGTCCGACAGGCTGGACGTCGCGACGCGTGAACTGATCCGGCAAAATGCTCAGCACGCCCGGATGGTGGCTGGGTTTTCTGGAACACTCGATATTGGCCGGTTTGTTCAGTGCGACATAAACTTGTTCGCGGTAAATACAGTGCTCGTCGTCAACGGAAAATTCCAGTCCGTCGGTTTCAATCGGTGTATTGGTGTCGGTAACGACGTCGCCGCCGATGCAGATTGCGCCCGCATCGATCAATTGACGGCAATATTTGCGCGTGCCAAAGCCTTGCGTGTGCAGGATGCGGTCTAATGTTAATTTACTCATGGGGCGGATTTTAACAGAATCAAGACGTTAACGCCCCGCTGGGAAATGCTATCTGCGATTTTCCATGCGAGGCATAAGTAATAACAGGCGGGAAAATTCCCTGTTCGTTAAGGTGCTATGTTGATCGCATCGACAAGTGATGCGTAATTTTTCCCAATGAGGCAATGGCGCCTTCTATCTCGTCGGTCCAGAGGTGCCCGTAGTTCAGACGCACATAATCTGTAAATCCTCTTTGTGCGGAGAATATCGGCCCGGGCGCAATGCTAATGCCGAGATTTAATGCGGCACGATGTAGCTCCAGCGAATTGACGCCGTCCGGTAATTTAACCCACAAAAAATAACCCCCGTTCGGCGCAGTCAGGTGCGTGCCCGGCGGGAAGTGACGCTCTATCGCTTCGACAAATTTGATCTGTTGCAATAACAGGGTGTGGCGCAGGCCGCGCAGGTGTTTGTCGTAGCCGCCTTTGTTCAGGTAGCTGGCAAGCGTGATTTGTGCGGGGACAGACGTTGCCAGCGTGGTGGCAAGTTTCAGGCGTTCGACTTTTTTTGCATAGCGTCCGGGTGCAGCCCAGCCGACGCGGTAGCCGGGTGCGAGACATTTTGAAAAAGAGGAACAGTGCATCACCAGCCCCTCGGTATCAAAAGCTTTAGCAGGTTTTGGGCGCTGGTCACTGAAATACAGTTCGCCGTAAACGTCGTCCTCGATCAAGGGCACGTTGTAGCGCGTGAGCAAGGCGACCATGTCCCTTTTCTTGTCATCGGACATCAGGCTGCCGAGCGGGTTTTGGAAGTTGGTCATCAGCCAGCAAGCGGCGGGTTTGTGCAATTCAAGTGCACGCGCCAATGCGTTCAGATCAATGCCGTCTCGAGGGTGGCTGGGTACTTCAACTGCTTTTAAACCGTTGCGCTCAATTGCCTGCAATGCCGCATAAAAGGTGGGCGAGGCGATCAGCACGGTATCGCCGTGTTGCGTTACCGCTTGTAAGCAGAGGTTCAATCCTTCCAGTGCACCGTTGGTAATTACGATTTCGTCGGGGGATACTTGCAAGCCGTCGATCATATAGCGCAATGCAATCTGGCGGCGCAGTTCGGCATCCCCAGGGCCGATGTCTTCTACGCTGCGCCAGGGATCCATTGCTTGTACGCAGGCTGCCATTGTTTTCGCCAGACGCGCCATCGGAAAGAGTAGCGGGCTGGGAAAGGCAGAACCTAGCGGCACAACCTTGCGGGCACGCGTCGATTCCAGTACCTCGAAAACTAATTCGCTGACATCAACCGGTATGGCTTCGGAATTGCTATTGATGTCGGGTTCGGGGAGCTGCGGCAGGTGCGGCGTCCCGCCGCAGACGTAGTAGCCCGAACGCTCACGCGCCGAAATCAGGCCGCGCGCTTCCAGCAGGTAATAGGCCTGAAATACGGTTGAGGGGCTGACTTTGCGGGCGGCGCTGGTCTGCCGTATTGAAGGCAGCTTTTCACCGCGCATCAGCAGGCCCTCTTTGATGGAGTGCGCGAGGTCGTTGGCCAGTTGTTCGTATCGTTTCATGTCGGAGATTCGCAAATTTTCGGTGATTATGAATCTGATACGGTATTTTTTCCAGTTTCTGATTCTGTAACTCACAACGCAAACTGCCTACTATAACGACAGAGCATTAGTCGCCACTATAACTATTCAGAGGAGAGGCAGCATGCAACAAGAAGTCGGCGCCATTACAGCGCTCTATCAGGAACTGGCGTCATATCCGGTCAATACCGGCGAGAAAACTGTCCATGCTAAACGCATGCCGGGATTTTTTCGCTCACTCAGAACTTTTACGCAGATGGGCTTGTGGCTGCCGCTCCTGATGCTGCCCTATCTGCGCTGGAATGGCAGACAAGCCATCCTCATCGATATTGACCACAGCCAGTTTCACGGCTTTAACCTGACCGTCAGACCGGATGAAATCTGGATGCTGATGTTGCTCTCACTGGGCGGATCCGTGCTGATGTTCATGGTGACTAACATCGCATCGCGCGTGTGGTGTGGATATTTTTGTTTTCAGTCAACATGGGTAGATTTGTTCACCTGGATCGAAGGTAAAGTCGAGGGCACGCCGTCTGCCCGGCGCAAGTTGGACGAAGCCCCGTGGAATGCTGACAAGATTCTCCGGAAGGTTTTCAAGCACGCTATCTGGTTCGGGGTGTCGTTATTCACCGCCATCAGTTTTTCCATCTGGTTTGTCGATGCGTTCGAATACTGGACTAAACTGATTCATCTCCAATTGCCAAGGGCGGGTTGGATAACCCTGGCATTGATTATGACCGCCACCTATCTTTATGCGGGTTTGATGCGCGAACAGATGTGTCAATGGATGTGTCCTTACGCCAGATTTCAGTCTGTCATGGCCGATGGGCAAACTGTGATGCCCATTTATGACTTCAATCGGGGCGAGCCTCGCGGCAAGTTACGCAAGGGCGATGAAACTCTGGCAAAACAAGGCGACTGCATCGACTGTTACCAGTGCGTGCAAGTCTGTCCAACGGGCGTTGATATTCGTCAGGGCCATCAATTGGGCTGCATCACCTGTGGCTTGTGTATAGACGCGTGCAATTCGGTGATGGACAAAATCGACAAGCCGCGCGGCTTGATCCGCTACGCATCACCGGATGAAATTGAGGGAAAACCGGTGAGGATGCGATTCCAGAACCCTTTGCTTTGGGTCAATGCGGCCATCTTGCTGGCGTCATTTTTGGGCGTGCTATACGGCCTGACCCACATGTCTTCGTTAACGCTCAATGTCAGACCGGAACGCCAACCCTTGTTCGTGCGTATGAGCGACGGCGCTATCCAGAATCGCTACGAGTTCAAGTTGATGAACAGAACGAGCCGGGATATACGGATAATGGTGACGGCAGAAGGTGGCATAAAGGATCAACTGATTTTCGGTTCGGAAAAACCAATCGCGGTTCCACATGAGCGAGGCGTCTCTTTTACAGTGTTCGTAAAAGCACCCGTTCAAAACATCGCCATGGCTGTCACGCCGATTCAATTTCATGTGAAGAGCCTGGGAGATCCGACTGTTTCGGCAGACTACAGCACGCTGTTCAATGCCCCTTCACGCTAAAAAGGGTAACGGCTAAAAATGCTATAAAGGAGGCGAGCTGGTGCGTGGCGGAGAGGCGGATGATGAAGCCGGAAACTCACCGTCCAGATAGAACCAGCGGCCTTCTTCAAACACGAAGCGGCTGATCTCGTGCAAGCGATAGGCGCGCCCGTCGATTTTGTAGCGCGCCACAAATTCGACGGTGTTCGATTCATTGCGCTGCTTTTTGATGTCCAGCCCCAGCCATTTTTCACTGGTAAAATCGAGTGAGGCCGGGCGCGTGCTCGTATGCCAGGTGGCGAGCAGATAGTCCTCACATTTCAGGACATAGGCGCTGTAGCGTGAGCGCATTAAACGCTGCGCGTCGGGTGCGGGATTGCCTGCATGGAAGGGGCCGCAGCACGCGGCATAGTTGTCGCCGCCGCAGGGGCAGTGCTTTAACTTTGCCATGCAAGTCCGGTTGATGGGCTGCCATGCCAGATGACGGGTTCAATTTCCACCACGCCATCGTCGCTGGTCATCATCAGATTGCCTTCCTGTATGGTGCATTGCAAACTCATGTTGCGTTGCGCCAGTTTGGCTAGCGCTTGTGTACTCGCAACAGGCAGGTTGATGATGGTAAGATTTTTTTGTCGTGCAAACAGGCTCTTATTTTGCGCAAACCACAGGTCGGCCACACGGCCGCCATAGCAATACACCACGACGTGATTGGCGCGGCCACAGGCTTTTCGAATCAGTTTTTCATCGGGGATGCCCACGTCTATCCATAACTCAATCGACCCGGTTAAATCTTTTTGCCACAAGTCCGCCTCATCATCGGCTGTCATGCCCTCGCCGAACTCAAGATATTCATGTGCGTGCAGCGCAAAGGCCAGCAGGCGCACCATCAGGCGTTCATCCGTTTCTGACGGGTGTCTGGCTAGCGTCAGGATGTGATCCTGATAGTAGTATCGATTCATATCCGCAATTTGCAGATTGGCTTTAAAAATAGTTGCTTTGATGGCCATGTAATTGCGGCTCTTGGTTGGTGGGCAGGCCTGTATTCTAACAGGGCATGCCGCCCGGATGGCATTGCACCGCTGTTACGACTATAATTCACCTTCTTTAAGTCAGTCATTCAGCAAATACACGATGCAGTTGTTCGCCTTTGGCCTAAATCATCAGACTGCGCCGCTTGCCGTGCGCGAGCAGGTTGCGTTCAATGTGGACGGGATAGAGAACGCGCTGCGTGATCTGGTGGAAAACGGTGCCGCTAAAGAAGCCACGATCCTGTCGACCTGTAACCGCATGGAACTCTATTGCAATGCGGCTAAACCCGAGCATGCGATCGACTGGCTGGCGCAATATCATAAGCTGCCGCGTCATGAGTTGGAACCCTATCTGTATACCTTGCCGCGCGATCTGGCCGTTAAGCATTCGTTCCGTGTGGCCAGCGGCCTCGATTCGATGGTGCTGGGCGAGCCGCAGATACTCGGGCAGATGAAGCAGGCGGTGCGTCAGGCCGAGCAGGCCGGCACCATGGGTATCTTGCTGCACAAACTGTTTCAGAATACATTTTCGGTCGCGAAGCAAGTGCGCACCGAAACCGAAATCGGCGCGAATCTGGTGTCGATGGCTGCCGCCGCTGTGCGACTGGCAGAGCGCATCTTTCCGAGTATCGAAGATCAAAACGTGTTGTTTATTGGCGCGGGCGAGATGATCGAGCTGAACGCCGTGTATTTCGCCGCGCGCAACCCGAAACGCATCACGGTGGCTAACCGCACGCTGGAGCGCGCGCAGACACTGGCAAGACAATACAATGGTCATGCGATCACACTGTCCGATTTGCCTGAGCAATTGGCGCAAAACGATATTATCGTGACCTGTACGGCCAGTCAGCTGCCGATTCTGGGTAAGGGGATGGTCGAGCGTGCACTCAAAGCTCGCCGCCACAAACCGCTGTTTATCGTTGATCTGGCCGTGCCGCGCGATGTGGAAACGGAAGTCGGCGAATTGAACGACGTGTTCCTGTATACCGTGGATGACATTGCCGAGGTGGTCAAAGACGGCCTCGAGGCGCGTCAGGGTGCGGTCAAAGAAGCTGAAGTCATCATCGAGTCGGGCGTTTCTGATTTTCTGCACTGGATGGAGTCGCGCGATGTGGTGCCGACCATCCGCGCTTTGCGCGAAAACGCCGAGCAAAGCCGCCGTCAGGAACTTGAAAAAGCGGTGCGTCTGCTCGCGAAAGGCGAGAGCCCTGAAAAAGTGCTCGAAGCGATGAGCCGTGGCCTGACCAATAAATTTCTGCATGCGCCCACTCATACGCTTAATCAGGCGCACGGCAAAGATCGCGATAATTTTCTCGATGTTGCCCGCCGCCTGCATCACCTCCATAACGACGAATGAAACCAAATATCGCTACAAAACTCGGGCAACTGAGTGAGCGCCTGCTCGAAGTCAATCAGTTGTTGAGTACCGAAGAAGCCACCCGCGACATGGATACCTATCGCAAGCTCAACCGCGAACGCGCAGAACTTGAACCTGTGGTGGAACTATTTCACGCCTATCAAGCCTGCGAGGGGGATATTGCCGCCGCGCGCGAAATGGCGGAAGACCCGGATATGCGGGAATTCGCCGATGCCGAAATTAAAGAGGGCGAGGCGCGTCTTGAAAAACTCGATGGTGAGTTGCAAACGCAATTGCTGCCTAAAGACCCTAACGATGAACGCAGCGTGTTTCTCGAAGTGCGCGCCGGTACGGGCGGCGATGAGGCGGCCTTGTTTGCGGGCGATCTGTTCCGCATGTATTCGCGCTTTGCAGAGCGCCGCCGCTGGCAGGTTGAGATTGTTTCGGAAAGCCTGGGTGAAATGGGCGGTTACAAGGAAATCATCGCTCGTATCGCGGGGCAGGGCGCCTACTCCGTGCTGAAATTTGAATCGGGTGCGCATCGCGTGCAGCGCGTGCCGGCGACGGAAACGCAGGGGCGCGTGCATACCTCGGCCTGCACGGTGGCCATCATGCCGGAAGTCGATGAAGTCAATGATGTCGTGCTCAATAATTCCGATTTGCGCATCGACACTTTTCGTGCATCGGGTGCCGGTGGTCAGCACATCAATAAGACGGATTCTGCGGTACGCATCACGCATCTACCGACAGGGGTTGTGGTCGAGTGTCAGGATGGTCGTTCGCAGCATCAGAATAAGGCGCAGGCGATGCGCGTGCTGTGTGCCCGTATCAAGGATGCGCAGGTGCGTGCACAGAACGCCGAGACGGCGGCGACCCGCAAGAGTCTGGTGGGTAGCGGTGACCGTTCCGAGCGCATTCGCACCTACAATTATCCGCAAGGCCGAGTGACCGATCATCGCATCAATCTGACGCTCTACAAGATGGACGCGATCATGGATGGCGATATCAGCGAACTGACCGGCGCGCTGATGGCTGAACATCAAGCCGAACAACTCGCCGCGATGGCGGAAGATGTCAATTTCTGATTCGACGCCCCCGTTAACGCTGGGTGCGCTGCTAAAACAGGACAGCCGGCGTTTCGAAGACGCCCTCCATCATGATTCGGCGACGGCGCGCATCGAAGTGCAATGCCTGTTACAGGCGGTGTTAGGCGTTAATCGCGCCTATTTGCTGACCCATCCTGAACGCATCCTCACCGCCCTTGAGTCGGCTCGCTATGGCGAACTGTTTGCGCGTCGCCTTAACGGAGAGCCAATCGCCTATTTGCTGGGGGAGCGAGAATTTTTCGGTCTGAGTTTTATGGTCACGCCAGATACCTTGATTCCGCGCCCCGATACCGAATTGCTGGTCGAGATGGCCTTGCAGCATATTCCCGCAGGCGGCGCCGTGCTGGACATGGGTACCGGCAGCGGCGCGATTGCAATTTCTATTGCTCATGAGCGACCCGATGCCCTTGTGGTGGCACTGGATGCTTCCGAGGCTGCGCTGATCGTGGCGCGCGAGAATGCGCAGCGCCTCCAAATAAAAAACGTGCAACTGCTGCATAGCGACTGGTTTGCGCAACTTGCGGACGAAAAATTCGACCTGATCGTCTCGAATCCACCCTACATTGAAGCTGATGATGTGCATCTGTCGCAGGGGGATGTGCGTTTTGAACCGCTGAGCGCACTGGCATCAGGCGATGACGGACTGGACGACATTCGGCGCATTGTTGTTGAGGCTAAATCACATCTCAATGCGGGCGGCTGGTTGATGTTTGAACATGGCTACAATCAAGCTGCGCGCGTGCGCGAATTGTTGCAGGTGGCCGGATTTTTTGGCGTTTCCTCGGTGTTGGACTTGTCCGGAATTGAGCGGGTGACGCAGGGCAGGCTTGACCCTGAGGCCGTTGTTCAGGGATAATACCAGACTATTAAATTAAGGTAATAATCATGACGACAGATATTCAGCAGCGTATCCACCAGCAAGTCACCGACAATGCAGTCGTGCTCTACATCAAAGGTTCGGCTAAGTTTCCTCAGTGCGGTTTTTCTGCCAATGTGGTGCGGATTTTGAATTTGCTCGGCGTGAAGGAATTTTTAGCGGTCAACGTATTTGAAGATCCGGAAATGGTGCCCGGTTTGGTTGAGTATGCCAGTTGGCCAACACTGCCGCAGTGCTACATCAGGGGTGAGTTCGTCGGCGGTTCGGATATCATGACCGAGATGTATCAAAGTGGTGAGCTCAAACAGTTGCTGGGTGAGTTAGCGACCGTGGTATAGCCTTATTAGTCTAGGCTGTTTGGCCTATATCAAAAAAATTGGGGTGCGCATATAGTTGCGCCGGGTGTTGAGGATTGCGGCTGGTAACAGTTCGATTTCTCAAACTCTCCTCCTTTAGGGCGATCTGATGATCGCCCGTTTTTTTTACACAATTTGCTTACTGAGCGAGAAACAGGCGCGCCCGTGCAATGGCCGCTTTCACTTGATTGGGCGCGGTGCCGCCGATGTG
This sequence comes from Nitrosomonadales bacterium, assembly GCA_037137715.1. Lineage (GTDB taxonomy): Bacteria > Pseudomonadota > Gammaproteobacteria > Burkholderiales > Gallionellaceae > Gallionella. The sequence continues at coordinate 3,231 of JBAXJT010000013.1, read as the reverse complement.
ATTGCGGCTGGCCAGTGAGCCTTCGAGAGATAGCACCTGATAGATGTCATCCTCGATCAGCGCCGAAAAGGATTTCAGTTCTGCTAAGCTGATATCGCTCAGGTCAACGCCGCGCTGCTCGGCAAAACGCACCGCCAATGCCACGGCTTCATGCGCATCGCGGAACGGCAAACCCTTCTTGACCAGATAGTCGGCCAAATCCGTTGCGGTGGCATAGCCTTGCAGTGCCGCGCGGCGCATGGCTTCCGGTTTAACTTTGATGCCGGTAATCATGTCAGCATAGATACGCAACGTTTGGCTTAGCGTATCCACGGTGTCGAACAGGGGCTCTTTGTCTTCCTGATTATCCTTGTTATAGGCCAGAGGTTGCCCCTTCATCAGCGTCAAGAGCGCGACCAGATGACCGTTCACGCGACCTGTCTTGCCGCGTACCAGTTCAGGCACGTCAGGGTTTTTCTTCTGCGGCATGATGGAGGAGCCGGTGCAGAAACGATCGGCAATATCAATGAAGCCGACCATAGGACTCATCCACAGGATCAACTCCTCCGAACAGCGCGACAGATGTGTCATTATCAGGGCGGCGCAGGCGGTGAATTCGATGGCGAAATCACGGTCGGAGACGGCATCAAGCGAGTTTTCGCACACGCCGTCAAAGCCCAGCAGTCCTGCAACCATCTCGCGGTCGATAGGATAGCTGGTACCAGCTAAGGCGGCAGCGCCCAGCGGCAGACGATTGACGCGGCGTCTTGCATCCTGCAATCGTTCGGCATCCCGTTTTAGCATCTCGTAATACGCCATCAGGTGATGCGCGAAGCTGATCGGCTGTGCGACCTGCAAATGCGTGAAGCCGGGCATGATGGTGTCGGTATGGTTTTCGGCCAGATCGAGAAATGCGCTTTGCAGTGCGCGGATCAGCATCAACAAATCATCAATTGCGCTGCGCAAATAAAGCCGCACATCAGTTGCGACCTGATCGTTGCGTGAGCGTCCCGTATGCAGGCGTTTACCGGCATCGCCCACCAGTGTGGTCAGCCGCTTTTCAATATTCAGATGCACGTCTTCCAGATCCAGAGACCAGACGAATTCGCCCCCTAGGATTTCAGCTTCGATGGTGGACAGTCCACGCCGGATGTCGGCAAGATCCGCATCGTTGATGATGGCGCGTGCGGCGAGCATCTGCGCGTGCGCCAGAGATCCCTGAATATCGAACAGTGCCAGTTTTCGGTCGAAATCGACTGAAGCGGTATAACGTTTGACTAATTCTGCGACAGGTTCTGAAAAACGCCCCGACCAGGTGTCATTATCTTGTATGCTTGCCATTGTTAAAATCCAGATGCTAGTTAAGGCAGAAAGTGACGCTTCGCCATGAATAAGGCGCGCAGTATAAAACAAAATTACCGCCACGACGCATTGCCCGACTTTCGCAACCTCGGTGTGACTTTGCGCATCCTGTTGCTGGGCAACGGTCTGGCGCTGATTGCAGCGCTTTTGCAGGCCGATGGATGGCCCGGCATGGCGCTACAGTTCATGCAAATCGAGAGTTTACTCACGCCTGTCATGCTCGCCAGTTTGCTGTTGTTGTGGATGGGGCGCACGCAGCTTAACAGGCTGGCCTATTGGCATGGGGCGTTGATCGTCAATATCGTCGTAGGCGTGATAGCGGTGGGGATCTATTCTTTGGGCGGTGAACTGTATCGTCCTGTATCCGGCACGGAAATAAATTTTGAGATGATGCGCTGTCTGTTGCTCAGCTTGACCCTGTGCAATGGCTTGCTGGCTTATTTTCGGCTGCGCGCTCAGGTGTTATCGCGTGCACTGGATGACGGGCGGCTGCAGGTTTTACGGGCGCGGATACGCCCGCATTTTTTATACAACACCATCAATGCGGTGCTGGGGATTTTGCGCACGCAGCCGCGCCGCGCTGAGACTGCGCTGGAGGATATGGCGGATTTGTTTCGCATGGCGATGTCAGATGAGCAGGATCTGGTGCCGTTGGGCAATGAGATACAATTGTGCCGGCAATATATCGCACTCGAACAGTTGCGCATGGAGGGGCGGCTGCGCGTTGAGTGGAATATCAGCGACCTGCCTGAGGGGACGCTGATACCGGCGTTTTTATTGCAGCCTTTGCTGGAAAATGCGGTGTATCACGGCATTGAACCCTTGATTGATGGTGGCTGTATTCATATCATGCTGCAACGAAGCGGCGCGTCTATGCAGATACGAGTCGACAACCCTTGTCCGGATAGCACTGATGTGCACCGTCATGCGGGTAACAAGCTTGCATTGCAAAATATACGCGAGCGGTTAGCGTTGCTGTTTGATGCTGAGGCCAGCTATCAGGTAATTAACAGCAAAAATACCTATCAGGTGGAGATTAGCTTGCCATATTTGAAAGAGATACCTTGAGCACGATCGAGCGGGCATTGCGGATATTTATTGTCGATGACGAGCCGCCTGCACGTAACCGGCTGCGCGAATTGCTCATTGATTGCAACGACCAGTTGCCGCTGGAAATCACGGGTGAGGCGGGCAACGGTCAGGAGGCGCTCGATAAGCTGATAGTAGAACCCGCAGATGTGGTGCTGCTGGATATTCGTATGCCTCGGATGGACGGGATTGAGCTCGCGCAACACCTGCAAAAATTGCCCCAGTCGCCAGTTGTGATTTTTACCACCGCCTATGATACTTATGCGATCAAGGCGTTCGAATTGCATGCGATCGACTACCTGCTCAAGCCGATACGGCTGGGTCGATTGTTTGATGCGCTCAGCCGTGCGCGCGCTGCCGTGCCGGTTCAACTTGAGGTGCTGCGCGATTTGCTGCCTGAGCCGCGTCGTCATCTGGCCATTCACGAGCGGGGCAAGATTCATCTGATCGGCATCGAACAGGTGCTTTTTTTGCGTGCCGAATTAAAGTACATCACGGTGCGCACCGGCGATCGCGAATATTTGATTGAAGAGTCGCTCAGCGCGCTCGAGAAGGAATTTATCAGCCGCTTTGTGCGCATCCATCGCAACTGTCTGGTGGCTCGGGATGCGATAGAAGGATTTGAGCGTGGTGGCGATGAAGGCGATGGCAGCGGCTGGCTTGTGAGACTCAAAGGGCTGCAGGAGGCGCTGCCTATCAGTCGACGGCAGCAGCACATCGTCAAAGACTTCGGCTGATTTATTACCCGGCGGATTCAACTCTGAAGTGCAACTTTTGTAAGTGAATTTAGGTGGTGAGCTG
>JBAXJT010000012.1:0-50786 GCA_037137715.1 Nitrosomonadales bacterium | reverse complement strand
CTGCTGAAGGCAGTAACTCGCAAAAGCACGAAAGTCACGAAACGAATCAATAAGTAACATAAAGTCAGCGAGTCGCCCATCAGGCGATAGTATAAATAACGGTATGTATTTGAATATGTTCGTGTTTTTTCGTGTAGTTCGTGGACAACAGCTTTTTCTAGGTTATTGCAGCGTGATTCCACTCTTGGTTGAAAAGCCGATTGCGCTCGCGACCCCTGCGCCAAAGCGCTTAGCCAAACGATCGGCAAAACCTTCCTTCACGGTAAAGTCGACAATTTCTTCAGCCTTGATCACGTCGCGCGCCACCGATTCGACACTGCCATAGCCATCGGCCAGACCCATCGCGATACCGGCCTGCCCGTTCCACACCAGACCGCTGAATGTATCAGGCGTTTCCTTCAAACGCTTGCCGCGCCCCTGCTTGACCACATCGATGAACTGCTGATGAATTTGCGCCAGCATTTGCTTGGCATATTCCTGCTGATCGGGACGCACCGCCGAGAACGGGTCCATGAATCCCTTGTTGCTGCCTGCGGTCACCAGACGACGCTCAACGCCGAGTTTTTCCATGGTGCCAGTGAACCCGAAACCATCCATCAACACGCCGATCGAGCCGATCAAGCTGGCTTTATCCACGAAAATTTTATCCGCAGCCGCCGCCACGTAATAACCGCCCGAGGCGCAAATATCCTCGACGACGACATACAACGGGATCGCCGGATACTTGGCGCGCAGGCGGCGAATTTCATCGTTGATTTGACCGGCCTGAACAGGACTGCCGCCCGGACTGTTGATGCGCAGGATAACACCCTGAGTTCCTTTATCCTTGAAGGCTTCCTGCAGCCCCGGGATCAGATTATCCGCACTTGCCGCCGAATCTGCCGCTATGACGCCCTGCATATCGACTAAAGCGGTGTGCTTGCCGGTGCTCAACGCGGTTTCGCTCTTGTCGAACCAACCCATGAACACAAACAAAATCACAAACAGATAACCGAAGGTCAGCACCTTGAAAAAAATACTCCAGTGTCGCGCACGACGCTGTTCAACAATCGCCGACATGGCCAGCTTCTCCAGTACGCCGCGTTCCCAATTCTGATCAGACATTTTGTTCCTTAATAATTGTTATGCATTAAGCCTGAACCAGGCACGCAACTGCGAAAAATCCTGCATCAGTGCCAGAGGTTGCAGCGCCAGCAACTGATCTTCAGGATGTGCGCCAAACGCGACAGCGACCACATCCACGCCGGCATTTTGCGCCAGCAGCACGTCGTGTGTGGTATCGCCCACCATCAACGTGCGCTCTGCACTGACAGCCAATTCTGCCATCAGTTCCAGCAACATCGCAGGATGCGGTTTGGACGCCGTCATATCTGCGGTGCGCGTCGCGTGAAAATAGCGTTTCATGCCGGTCGATTCCAGCACCCGATCGAGTCCCGCCCGATTCTTGCCGGTCGCAACCCCTAAGCTGTAACCTGCCTCATGCAATTCGACGATGGTCTCGCGTGCGCCATCGAACAAAGGAATGAATTGATCCTGCGATAAGAAGTGATGCCGATAGCGCGCCACCAGCGGTTCATACATCGCCTCAGGCGCATCAGGCACGGCGTGACGCAAGGCCTGCATCAAGCCTAAGCCGATTACATGTCGCGCCGTTTCATCATCGGGCACCGTCAGTTCCAGATCGCGACAGGCCGACTGAATGGAACCTGCGATAATCGCCGTGGAATCCATCACCGTACCGTCCCAATCGAACACGATCAAGTCGTAGCGTTTACTCATTTACGTTATATCTGTACAAAAAAGAACGCGAGATATTACCACCTTAGCGCTTCCCTCCCCAACCTGTGCCACAATACGGCCTATGCAAACGACACCAAAACCAAAAAGAGCCTCAACCGATACGGCAAAGCCGCGTCGCACTGAAGCGAAAAGAACGCCCGACGGAGCGAGCGCTAAGCCGCGTCGCGAGGGCGGCACAAAGCCAGTTGACTCAAAATCCGCGCCCTCGGCACGTCGCGCGCCGACAACACCGCGTCAGGCGGACAAACCACGAGGCACGGCAGCGCCGCGCCAGGCAGACAAAACACCCGGGCGCGGCAATCCCGCACCGCGCAGCGGCGGCAAACCCGCCTCAAAAATTGCGCCGGCACCTGTAGCCCCGCCGCGCCGCGTCGGCACCAAGATGTCCAGACTGCTGGATTTGAATGTAGCGCAGCCTGTCAGCCAAAAACCGCATGCAGCCACTTCAAATAATGGCGCATTGACGCACTGGCTGCTGTATTGCCGCCCGGGCTTTGAGCAAGACTGTACGCAAGAAGCCGTGGGGCAGGCACGCCGACAACGCCCTGTATTGGCCGAACAACCCGGCATTCTGCCCAACAGCGGCTATGCGCTGGTTGCCATCAACGGACAATCGCTCGCTTACAGCGAGCTGATTTTTGCGCGCCAACTGATCTGTTTACACCACATCATCGAAGAGTTGCCCGAACGCGATCGCCTCACCCCCATCCTCAGTGCGATTGCCGCGCTGCCCGGCACCTTTGGCACCCTGTGGCTGGAAGTGCCGGACACCAACGACGGCAAGACGCTCACCGCCTTCACCCGCCGCTTTCAGCCCCTGCTGGAAACGGCACTGCGCGAGCAGGGACGCTTGGTTGACACGGATCCTGCTGAGAGTCGCAAATTACCGCGCCTGCATATTTTCTTCCCCGACAAATCCGCCGCCCTGATCGGCACGAGCGATCCGTATAACAGCGCGGATGCACTGATGGGCATCAGTCGCCAATCGATGCCTGCTGAAGCGCCCAGCCGTTCCACGTTAAAACTTGCCGAAGCCATCGACGTATTTATGGACAAGGGCGAGCAGTCGCGACTGCTGCGTTCTGGCATGACGGCGGTAGATTTGGGTGCAGCCCCCGGCGGCTGGACGTGGCAGATGGTCAAACGCGGCATGCGCGTGACCGCCGTCGACAACGGACCGATGAAAGGCGTGCTGGCAAAAAATCCGGCCGTCGAACACCTGATGCAGGACGGCTTCAAGTTCACACCGCGCAAAGCGGTCGACTGGCTGATTTGCGACATGGTGGAAAAACCCGCCAAAGTCGCCGAGCTCATCGGCAACTGGTTTGTCTCAGGCTGGTGCAAACACGCGATCTTCAACCTTAAACTTCCGATGAAGCAGCGCGTCACCGCAACCGATGCAGCGCTGGGCGGCATCCGCAAGCAGCTTGATATGGAAGGCATCAGCTACAAGCTGATCGCAAAGCAGCTCTATCACGACAGAGAAGAAATCACGGTATTCCTGAGCAAAACCAAGAACCGCTAAAGCGACCGAGATTCGATAAATCCTGGCAATCCGGCCGTTTTGCTAGCTTCCGCCCAGCCATAGGATTCTTCGGCTCAAGCTCGTGAGAGGCTGAATGATTAACCCCAACTGTCGTTACGAGCGCCGGACGGCTCTTGCCCGGTCGCAACGTGTTAAGCCAGATAATATTTTGATGCCATACTGCTCACACTTGCAGTGTGTCAGGTTAGGTCCGGAGTTAATCAGCGCGACGTTTTAATATTTCATAACGAACAAATGCTTCACGGATCATGGCAGTGAGCGCTTCGTTTTCCCATGGCTTGGTGATGAACTGGTAAATTTCACCTTTGTTAATTGCATCGGTCAGCGTGCCGATTTCGGTGTAACCCGACAAGATCATTCGCACCGCATTGGGGTGCATTGTCTTGACGCGGCGCAAAAACTCGACGCCACTCATACCTGGCATACGCTGATCCGAGAGCACGACGTTGACCTGATTTTTTGCCATCACCTCCAGCCCTTCCTCCGCACTGGACGCTGTTAGTATTTGATACCCCTCGCGTCGCAGGATGCGCTTGAGTGATAACAGCACGTTCTCTTCATCATCGACCAGCAGTAGAATCTTCTCCGACCTGTTATCAGTCATTGTTCTGCCGCGCACCAGCAATTCGGCGAATTCGACAGCGGGCAAGGGGCGACTGTATAGATAGCCTTGCATTTCCTTACAGTTTACCGAGCGCAAATAGCCTAATTGCGCCTCAGTTTCGACCCCCTCCGCAATTGTGGTCATGCCCAGTGTTCTGCCCAGTGCGATAATAGCCTGTACGATGGCCGCATCATTTGGGTCCTGCGTGATATTGCTGACGAACGACTGATCTATCTTCAGTTTATCTACAGGAAATTGTTTGAGATACGACAGACTGGAGTATCCCGTGCCGAAATCATCGATCGACAAATGCAGCCCCATCGCCTTGAATTTATTCATGATAACGACGGTTTCGCGCACATTTTGCATGATCGCGCTCTCGGTAAATTCGAGTTCCAGATACCGGGCATTAAGACCTGAGTCGTGCAATGCCCGACTGACTATTTCCAGTAAGTTGGACTGATGCAACTGCAAGGGGGAGAGATTGATTGCTATGGTCAGCTCGACATTCTTCTCCTGATGCCATTGCTGCATCTGCCGGCAGGCTTCACGGATGACCCAAGTGCCCATCGGAATAATCAGTCCGGTTTCTTCGGCAACTGAAATAAACTCGGCAGGCAGGATAATGCCTCGCTCGGGATGATCAATGCGGATCAGCGCCTCTGCACCGATAACTTGGCCCGTAATGATGTCGACCTGCGGTTGATAATACAGCACCAGCCTATTCTGAGAGATGGCTTGGCGTAATTCGGCGCCCATAGTCACCAGTTTCCGGGCATGTTCGTTCATGCTGGACGAATAGAATCTGAAGCTATTTCTGCCACCAGACTGTTTTGCATCTGCCAGTGCTGCGTCGGCATGTTTCATCAGGGTAGTGGCATCGTTGCCGTCGATTGGATAAACGGAAATACCCATTCGTGCAGACAGTTGCACGGATTGATCTGCAACGTTCAGCGGCTGATATATCCTTTGCGCAATGAGTTCGGCCGTACGGTTAATTTCCTCACTGGTGTTGAGATCCGGTAGCGTGATGACAAAGGTATCCGCTGACAGGCGTGAAACGCTGGCCTGTGCCGGTGCAGCCTCTACCAGCCGTTTTGCAGTGTCAATAAGAATCTGATCCCCGCCGGCATGGCCGAACATATCGTTTACGGTGTGAAAATGGTCCAGATTGAGGAAGATGACACCGATGAAACGTTCGTATTGTCTAGCGTGGGTGATTGCACTTTCGACGCGATCCTCCAGTAATGAGCGGTTAGGCAAGTCAGTCAGTGCATCGTAGTGTTTCAGGTGGTCGAGTTCAGCTAGTGCCTTTTTTTGCAGCAGATCGCTAAATACCGCGAAATAATTGATCACCCGGCCCGAGGCATCCTTAACGGCATTGATGCTGCTCCATTCAGGATAAATTTCGCCGTTTTTGCGACGATTCCAGATCTCGCCCTGCCAGCTCCCTTGTAGTTCAAGGCTGCGCCATAGCAAACGATAAAAATCATGATCCTGTTTTTCAGATTTCAGAATACGTGGATTTTTTCCGATCACTTCATCGCTGGTGTAACCGGTGATTTCACAAAAAGCCTGATTGACGCGAACAATGTTGTTATCAGAGTCGGTGATCACCATCGCATCTGCGCTGCGGGAAAATACCTGACCTGCGAGTTTGAGCTCGGTTTCCTGTTGTCTTCTTATGTTGTTAATATGAATCTGGTTCAGTGCAAAAGAAATATCTTCGCTCAAGCCCTTTAGTAATGCGATCACTTCGTGATCGAAAAAACTGACGGTATCCGCATAGACCATCAACGCTCCACGAAAATCAGGCGCATTGATTGGCAACGAAATATTTCCGCGCAGTTCGTACTGCGCGGCGGCTTCATGCCATGTGCGAGACATCGGATCGTTTAGAAAATCATCGATGACCACGATACGATTTTCATTGATTGCAGTGCCAGCGGGGCCTTGCGCGCCAGGTAACCCGGCTTCGGTACTGAGTGCAAGACCTGTCACGTAATCTCTTGCCTCACCCGCAATTGCGACAGGCTCAACCTGCTGTTCGGCATTTTCACGGCCTATCCATGCCAGACGAAAACCGCAAAAGATTAGAATGATTTCGCAAATTTTATCCAACAGTGGCTGTGCATCCTGTAGATGGATGATGGCCGAATTGACCTGGCTTAACACCTCGTAGAGCTGTGCTTTACGCTGCAAGGCCTTATTCATCTGATACTCGTGCGTGACATCCTGAAACAGCCCGATCACACCGCCAATGCGCCCCTGCCCATCGTGCCACGGAGATTTGCTGGTATGTATCCACATCTGGTTTAACCCTGCCAGATAGGGTTCGACCACGGTGATCGTTTGGTCAGATGCAATGACGCGTGCATCGTCTTCGCGGTAACGATGTGCAAGGTTTGACGGGTAGAAATCCAAATCTGACTTGCCTGCAATATCGGACTGATGAATGCCCAAATCATCGGCGTAGGATTTATTGCAGGCAAGGTAGTTGGAGCGCGTATCCTTAATAAAAACCTTCAGTGGCAAGTTGTCGAGTAGATCCAGAAAGGGGCGTTTCCATGCCATGATGGATTCGGCCAGTTGACGATTCAACATATCGGCTTGCAATTGATTCAGCTTACTTGATTGGCTATCGATGATCGCCTGCAGAATATCGACATAGTCATCGTCAAGAGGTTTAACGACATCGTGCTCGGTCAGTATGCCAATGACCTGACCTGCGTCATCTTCAACCACCAAACGCCTGATTCCCTCATCCTGCATTCTTTTGGCGGCCTCCTTGAGCTGAGTTTTTCGTGTCACCTTCGCGACGGGTTTGGACATAACTTCGTGTAAAGCTCGCTGTGGATCGTCTTGCCTGAACAGGCGGACGATATCGCGTTCGGTGAGGATGCCTGTAGCACAGCCATTTTCACCAATCAGCACATAGTCCGTCCTGTTTTTCGTCATTGCGTTTGCTGCATCAGCTACGCTGGACCGTTCACTTAACATGCTGATGTCAGCACTCATGGCGCTGCCGACATCGCGCAACTGCAGAAAATGTTCGATGCTGGCCTTATTACGAAAATCGGTTTCGCTGACAATGCCCGCCGTGTTGCCGTGTTCGTCGATGACCCGTAAATGCCGGATGCCGTGCTTGATTAGCATGTGGTAGGCCTCAGCCTTGCTGGCGGTTTGCTCAATGGCGCGCAGCGGGCTGCTCATCAACTCGGCGACGGCTTGTGTGGTGGTCAATCCGCCGGCTATACCACGCACGACATCGCACTCGGTGAGTATGCCGACCGGCAGGTTATTTTCGACCACTAGCAGGCAGCTGATTTGCATACGCTGCATCATTTCGGTCGCGACGAACATCGATTGCCCAAGGTCAATTTGCGCTACGTTGCGCGTCATGATATTAGCGATAGTCATTTCAAGTAGCCTCCGGAGTTCAGACGTCAGTTTGTCGCTTCACAGTCATTCTCGGCCATGGTAACAATTTCCTGTTGATTGGACATCAATTCAGTCGCAAAATACCGCCACGCCTTCCATTGTATTTTTTCTTCGATGAACTCTTCTGCCATTCCTTCCGCAGTAGCGCCTGCGCTGATTCTCTGTGTGGATGATGAACCCAATATTCTGAGTGCCTTGCAACGTCTGCTGCGCCGCAATGGCTATCAGGTGCTGACGGCCGAGAGTGGCGCAGAAGGTCTGTCGCTGCTGGCTCAACACGCTGTTGATCTGGTAATTTCTGATATGCGCATGCCGCAAATGGATGGCGCGCAATTTCTCGAACAGGTCAGGGAGCGCTACCCTGACACAATGCGCGTGTTGCTGACGGGCTATGCCGATGTTGAATCGACTATGGCTGCGATTAACAAAGGCGAGATTTATCGCTATATCGCCAAGCCCTGGGATGACAACGATGTGCTGCTGCTGTTGAAACATGCGATGGAGCGCAAACTGCTGTTGCAGGAAAAACAGCGGCTGGAATTGTTGACCTTTGAACAGAACGAAGCGTTGAAGACGCTCAATGCCAGTCTTGAGGTGAAAGTGCAAGAACGCACCGCGTCACTGCAACGCGCGTTGCGGGCACTGGAGGGCTCGAATGAGCAACTCAGACGAAACTTCCTCACCTCTGTGGCGATATTCTCGAATCTGATGGAGTTGCGTGCGGGCAGCATAGGGGGGCATTCCAGACGAGTGGCGGATCTTGCTCGCAAACTTGCGACGCAGATGGGACTCGGTGCTGAGGAGGTGCAGGACATCGTATTAGCAGGCCTGCTGCATGACATCGGCAAAATCGGCCTCTCTGATGTTTTGCTGGATAAGCCGCTACCTTCGCTGAGTCATGTCGAGCAACAAGAAGTGATGCGTCACCCTGTTATTGCTCAGACGGCGCTGATGCCGCTGGACAAGCTCAAGGGCGCGGCCCTTATTATCCGTTCGCATCACGAACGTTTCGATGGATTAGGATTTCCCGATGGACTAGCTGGTTTTGCGATTCCGCAGGGCGCGCGTATTTTGCAGGTGGCCAATGATTACGACGGGCTGCAGCATGGCAATATGCTCAATGCAACGCTCACACAGAGCAAGGCCTTTCAATTTATCGTTGATGCGGGCGGCAAGCGATACGATCCGACCGTCGTGCAGGCTTTCAAACTCCTGTTTAGTGGAACGCTCGCGACACAGGAAGTCGTGGTAAAAATTCGCTCAACACAACTTAAAAAGGGCATGGTGTTGGCAAAAGATCTCGTGACGCGAGAAGGACTGCTGCTTCTGAGTCAGGATTATGTTCTCGACGATGCGCTGATTGAACAGATGATCAAGTTTGAACACACGGAAAAATATGCATTGACCTTCTGGGTCAAGTCGCAGGAATGAAGGGCGCTGGCATGCAAGACTTTCCAAAGGTTGAGGCATTTGTCTGGAGCGATAAGCTCGTCACTGGCATAGATGAGGTTGATGATCAACACCGGCATCTGGTTGCATTGATCAATGAAATTGGCAGTCTGTGTTCGGTGGGCGCTGACAGCATCCAGATTAAGCCTGTGCTGGACGAACTGGTTGGGTATGCGCAGTATCACTTCGCGACAGAAGAACAATTGATGCAGCAGTATGCGGTCAGTGCCGCTCATCAGGAAAATCATCTCAAGGCGCATAACGCGTTTCGTAAACAAGTCACGCTGGCCGTTGGCATTATTGAAACCTCCCCGCAAAGTTCGATGAATTTGCTGGCGCAGTTGCTGGAATATCTGACGCGCTGGTTGCTGCAACACATCATGGTGGTCGATTTGCGACTGGCCCGTGAAATTCAGGCATTACAGGCCGGGGCGACCCCTGAGTCTGCCGCGAGTCAGGCCTCGGCCACGGTATCACGTTCAGGGGATGTGATGCTCGAGGCGTTAAATACGCTATACAGCAAAATCGGCGAGAAGACCGTCGAGGTCATGCAAACCAATCAGGCGCTGGAAAAAGAACGCGAAGCATTGCGCGATTTGAACGAGCAACTGGAGTTACGGGTTCAGCAGCGAACCGCCGCGCTGGAGAGTGCCAACACGCAGTTGCTGCACAACAATCAGGAGTTAAAAAGCCTGAATCAGAAACTGGAGAGTGCACAGAATCAATTGCTCCAAGCCGAAAAAATGGCATCGGTAGGTCAGCTTGCGGCAGGCGTCGCCCACGAGATCAACAATCCTATCGGCTTTGTTAATTCAAATCTGAGCACGCTGGATCAGTATGTAGGCGATATCACGCGAGTGTTACAGGTCTATGAGCTAGCCGAGGCCGCGCTGGCACCTGAGGCACGGGTTAGGGTGCAGGAAGTCAAACAGGGGGTTGATCTGCCCTATCTGCTGGAGGATATTCCCAAATTGTTGCATGAATCTCAAGATGGGCTGGCGCGGGTCAAGCGCATTATTCAGGACTTGCGCAATTTCTCCCATATAGACGAAACGATCTGGCAAAACGTCAATCTTGAACAATGCATGGACAGCACGCTCAATGTGGCCTGGAATGAAATTAAATATAAAGCCGAGGTGGTAAAGGAATATGCCGGACTGCCGGAGGTTGAATGCATGCCTTCGCAGATCAATCAGGTCTTTATGAATTTGCTGGTGAATGCAGCACAATCTATCGAAAGTCATGGCACGATCACCATTCGTACCGGTAAAAGTGGCGCAGAAGCCTGGTTTGAAGTGGTCGATACCGGCAAGGGTATTCCGCCTGAGGACTTAAATCAGATATTCGACCCGTTTTTTACGACCAAGCCGGTGGGGCAAGGAACGGGGCTGGGGTTGTCGGTATCCTACGGCATCGTGCAAAAACATGGCGGGCGGATTGAAGTGAAGAGTACGCAGGGAAAAGGGACTTCGATGCGCGTGTGGTTGCCATTTCAACACCCGGCGGATTAATCACATGGACAAATCCTTTGATGCCTTGTTAAAACTGGAGAACCAGTTTAACTTTTTGTTGCGCTTTGCTAACGACATCATATTTTTGATGGATGCTGAAGGCAATATTCTGGAAGCGAACGATGTCTCGGTACAAACTTACGGATGGTCGCTGGAAGAGTTGCTGAGCCGCAATATCCGCGATCTGCAAGAGAATGCCGCGCCAGTACCGGGTTGCAAGCCCGTCGATGCAGGCGGGCTGTTTGAAACACGACACACGCGGCGTGACGGGTCTACTTTTCCGGTTGAAGTGAGCACCCGATTGTTCAAGCACGAGGGGCAAACCTATCAGCAAAGCATCGTGCGCGACATCACACCGCGCGAAAAAATGCAGCGTCGCCTGGCACGTGATGCGAAGCGTTTTGAAGGGTTATTGAAACTCAACGAAGCTGCGACCGAAATGCCTGAAAAGGAGTTTATGCAGTTCGGTCTGGAATGGGTTGAGACGCTAACGGGCAGCAAAATCGCTTTTATTCATTTCGTCAATGACGACCAGGAAAGCATTGAACTGGTGGCATGGTCAAAAGCGACGCGCGAAAAGTATTGCACGGCAGGATACGACAATCATTACCCCGCTTCTCAGGCCGGCATTTGGGCTGATTCGCTGCGCCAGCGTCAGTCTCTCATCTTCAATGACTACGCTAATTATTCTGATAAACGCGGATTGCCGGAAGGGCACTCCGCGCTGAATCGGCTGATCAGTGTTCCTGTTGTTGAGGGCGAAAAAGTACGGGTTATTCTGGGGGTCGGCAACAAGGAAACAGACTACGATAGCGAGGATGTGGAAATCGCCCGTCTGTTCGGCAATGATATGTGGCGGATCATACGCCGTCAGCGTTTGGAAGCCGAATTAACAGCAAATCTTGAGCAACAGCGCGCGTTGAACAAAAAACTGGAAGAGGCGCAAAGCCATTTGCTGCAATCTGAAAAAATGGCTTCATTGGGACAGCTCTCCGCAGGGGTTGCGCATGAACTGAACAATCCGATCGGTTTTGTTTACTCAAATATGGGGACGCTTGAAGTCTATCTGAACGATATTTTTTCAATTAATTCGGCTTATGAGGCGCTTGAACAGGAGTCTGCAGCCAATTCTCCGGCGCTCGAACACGTGCATCAACTCAAACGGACAGTTGATTACGACTATATCAAGCAGGATATCTTTCAATTGATGTCGCAATCGAAAGACGGTTTGGCCAGAATGCGTAAAATCGTGCAGGATTTGAAGGATTTTTCTCATGTCGGCGAAGAAGGCTGGCAATGGTCGGATTTGCACAAGGGGCTGGACTCAACGCTTAACATCGTCTGGAATGAGCTTAAATATAAATGCCAGATCGTTAAGGAATACGGAACGATTCCCCAGGTGTATTGCATGGCATCGCAGATCAATCAGGTGTTCATGAACCTGCTGGTCAATGCCGGGCAGGCGATACAGAATTCCGGGGTGATCACGATCCGTACCGGCGTCGAACAAGATAGCGTCTGGATCGAGATCGCGGATACAGGAAAAGGCATGACGCCTGAACAGATGAAGCACATATTTGAACCGTTTTACACGACCAAACCTGTCGGCGAAGGAACCGGTCTTGGCCTTTCGCTCTCTTACGGCATCATCCAAAAACATAATGGGCGGATTGAGGTAAAAAGCGAGATTGGCCGGGGAACCGTCATGCGTATTTGGCTGCCTGAAGCAAGTGTGGCAAGAGCGTCTGCCTAACTTTGGAAAATCCGTCAAAAAAACGCTGCCGCAAGAAAAACGCCTTTTATCGACAGCGATAAAAGGCGTAATTTCCATCTGGAATCAACGCATGTTCTGAGGTGATTAGGCCTTACCAGGCGTTTTAATCGCCTCTTTAGCAGATCATCCCGGCGGCGACGGTGTTATTGGTGGCTTCATCAATCACGATAAAACTGCCGCTCGCGCGGTTGCGCTTGTAATGATCGAAAACCAGCGGTTGTTGAATCTTCATCGACACATGCGCGATGTCGTTCATGTTCACCGTCGGATTAGCGTGTTGCTCCAGCGTATTCACATCCACACGGTAATCGATGCTGGAGAACAGGCATTTCGCCGTGCGCGTCGTGTGCTTGACCAGATATTTACGATTCTTGTCCAGCGGCGTTTCCGACAACCAGCACAGCATCGCTTCAAATTCCTTGGCAACGGTCGGCAGGTAATCCGCTTTAACGAACATGTCGCCACGCGAAATATCGATTTCGTCCGTCAAGGTAATGGTAATGGATTGCGGCGCGTGGGCCGTTTGCAAGTTGCCATCCAGCGTGAAGATTTCTTTCACCTTGCTGGTGCGCCCCGCCGGCAACACGGTAATTTCATCGCCCACCGACACGGAACCTGCTTCAATTCGCCCCATGAAACCACGGAAATCGTGATATTCCTCGGTTTGTGGACGGCATACCCATTGCACCGGATAACGGAAATCCGTGGTATTCACGTCATGATCGATCTCGACGTTTTCCAGCAATTCCATCAAGGTCGGGCCCTGATACCAGGCAAGATTCTCGCCGCGATCCACCAGCATGTCGCCGACCAGCGCCGACAAGGGCAGACAGCTTACGTTGTGCAGCCCCAGTTGCGCCGCAAAGGCCAGATATTCGGTGCAAATTTCGTTATAACGCGCCTCCGCATACTCAACCATATCCATCTTATTGACCGCCAGCACGATGTGCGGAATGCCCACCAGGCTTGCCAGATATGTGTGACGACGCGTCTGCACCAGCACGCCACGGCGTGCGTCAATCAAAATCACCACCAGATTCGCGGTGGAGGCTGCAGTCACCATATTGCGCGTGTACTGCTCATGTCCCGGCGTATCGCCGATGATGAACTTGCGCTTCGGGGTCGCGAAGTAGCGATAAGCCACGTCGATGGTGATGCCCTGTTCGCGCTCAGCTTGCAAACCATCGGTCAGCAAAGACAAATCAACGGCCGCCATGCCGCGCTTTTCGGAGGTTTTGGAAATCGCTGAATATTGATCTTCGAAAATCGATTTGGAATCGTGCAGCAGGCGGCCGATCAGCGTGCTCTTGCCGTCATCGACTGAACCTGCCGTGATAAAACGTAATAGTTGTGTTGTGTCGCTCATTTTAGAAATACCCTTCTTTTTTGCGCAATTCCATTGATGCGTCTGATGTCTGATCATCCATGCGGGTAGCTCCGCGTTCGGTGATGCGCGTGGTAGCCGTTTCGGCAATGATCTCGTCAACATTGCTGGCGGTCGATTCCACAGGCGCCGTACAGGTCACATCCCCCACGGTACGGAAACGCACCGAGAGCACTTCGACTTTTTCGCCGGGTTTAGGCTGCACCAGATCCGACACGGGAATGACCGAACCGCCACGGCGTATCACTTCGCGTTCGTGCGCATAGTAAATGTTTGGGATGTGCAGTTTTTCGCGGCCGATGTACTGCCAGATATCCAGTTCCGTCCAGTTGGAAATCGGGAACACGCGGATGTTTTCGCCAGCATGCACACGGGTATTGTAGATATCCCACAACTCGGGGCGCTGATTCTTAGGATCCCACTGACCGAATTCGTCGCGGAATGAGAAGATGCGCTCTTTGGCACGCGCCTTTTCTTCATCGCGACGTGCGCCGCCCATACAGGCGTCAAAACCAAATTCTTCGATCGTTTCGAGCAGGGTTACCGATTGGAACGGGTTGCGCGGCAGATCCGGATTCTTGATCACGATGGTGCCACGGGCGATAGAGCCTTCCAGCGAACGCACAATCAGGCGCTCGCCCAGATCAGCCGCCAGCTTATCGCGCGTCGCAATCACTTCAGGGAAGTTATGCTCGGTATCGATGTGCACCAGCGGAAAGGGAAACTTGGCAGGACGAAACGCTTTTTCGGCCAGTCGCAGCATCACGATGGAGTCCTTACCGCCGGAAAACAACAGGGCAGGATTTTTGCACTCAGCCGCAACTTCGCGCATGATGTGGATGGATTCACTTTCCAGTGCGTCCAGATGGGTAAAAATAGGATTGCTCATAATGACTCTTTCTTTTGATGGCGGGCTAACACCTCGCCCATCCTTCGATTATTTTAATGCCAACGTTTTTCCAACATGCAGACCGCATTCTATATTTCAAGCGGTCTTTTAGTTTCAGGCTGAATTTCAGTCAGCCTTCACTGAAACCCGGAAAATAAACGAACTACGTTCGTTTCGGAATGATGCTTGCGATATGCAAGCCACATTCCTTGTTTTCCGGGTTTTCCCACCACCAACGACCTGAGCGAATATCTTCGCCGGGAGTCACATTTCGGGTACACGGTGCGCAGCCGATGCTGGGATAAAAACGGTCATGCAGCTTATTGTAAGGCACATCGTACTGTTTGATATATTCCCAAACCTCGGCATTTGTCCAATCCAGCAAAGGATTGAATTTATGCAACCCCTGATCGGCATCGAATGCAGATACTTCCAACCCAACGCGCGTCACAGCCTGATCGCGGCGCATGCCGGTAATCCATGCCTGTTTGCCGGTCAAGGCACGCTTTAAGGGCTCAACTTTGCGAATGAAACAACAGGCTTTACGATTTTCCACACTGGCGTAAAAACCATTAATACCGTTTTTTTCGACATATTCTTCAACCGGCTGTGCAGCCGGGAAATAGACTTTCAACGGCACGCTGTAACGCTCGCGCACCGCTTGAATCAGGTCATAGGTTTCCGGTGGCAGGCGACCGGTATCCAGACTGAACATCGCGATTTCCGGCTGAAATCGGGCGATTAAATCAGTCAGCACCATGTCTTCCGCACCCAAACTATTGGCAAATGTGACGGCACCAAACTTAGCGACAGCGGACGCCAACAGCGCTTTTACCTGCTCGATTTTCACGTGTAAATCGCTCATGCGGCACCCCGCTGCACGCGACGGAACAACGGTTTCGGCTGATCGACGGATGCCTGATAATTTTCCGAAAAATCGCTCAAGCCTTTGAGCGCATCGTTGATATCTTTATCCTGGCGTACCGCAAAGGCGTCAAAACCCACGCGCTGCATGTAGAACAACTGGTCGCGCAACACATCGCCAATAGCCCGCAATTCGCCGGTAAAGCCCAAGCGTTCGCGCAACAAATAGGCGATGGTGTAACCGCGGCCATCCGCGAATTTCGGGAAATCCACTGCGATCACGGCGAACTTTTTGATGTCTTCCTGCAAGGCTTCCGGACGATCTGAACTAGCCAACCAAACGCCCAATTCAGCGCGAGTTTGCAGCGTTTCACGTTGTGCTTGCCAGACATTCAACGGCACGATAACGCGACCCGGCGCGACTAGCACGCTGTCCGCCGCCTCGCCTTCACCCAGGCGCAGCACAGCCCAATCATCCTCAACTATCGATTTATTCTTTATAATCATGCTATTAGAACCTAGGTGAGTAATACGGCATGTCGTACGGCGCGCCGATTTTCAGCAATTCATAATCCACGCCCGCCAATTCCTTGTCATCTTCGACAGGCGTCGCATAGACATTGGTTTTAAACGGCTCGTAACCGATACGGCGCACGGTGTCGATGAAACGCTCGTCGTCATACCGGTTCTCGACATAAACCGTCAACAACCTTGCCAGCACTTCCGGCACCTGTCCAAACGAGAATGAACGTCCGATCACTTTACCGATGGAACTGCCATTGCCTTGCGCGCCGCCAATGGAGACTTGATACCACTCTTCGCCATCTTTATCCACGCCGAGAATGCCGATATGGCCGATGTGATGATGCGCACAGGCATTCACACAACCGGAAATATTCAGATCAATTTCGCCGATATCGTGGAGGAAATCGATGTCATCAAAGCATTCCGCAATCGCTTTCGCCAATGGAATCGAGCGCGCATTCGCCAGTGTGCAGAAATCACCGCCCGGACAGCAGATGATATCGGTCAGCAAACCGATGTTCGCCGTCGCCATCCCCAAGTCCTTAGCCGCTTGCCAAAGGGAAAACAGCTCCGTTTGCTTAACATCTGCCAACACCAGATTCTGATTGTGCGTGGCGCGCAGCTCGCCAAAACTGAAACGCTCAGCCAGTTCGGCTGCGGCATCCAGTTGTGCAGCTGTCGCATCCCCTGGCGCGATGCCCGTCTTTTTCAGCGACAACACCACCGACGCATAACCCGCCACTTTATGCGGCTTGACGTTGCGCAGCAGCCAGTTAGCAAAGGCTTTATTGTCACTTTTCAACACATCCAATTCAGCAGCCGCGTCAGACAAAGACTCGTAAGCCGGTGCCGTAAAACAGGCAGTCACGCGATTCAGTTCTTCTTGCGTAATAGTGCAAGGGCCGCCGCGGGTAAACTCCCAATCGGCTTCAACCTGACGGCGGAATTCTTCGATACCCAGCGCTTTTACCAAAATCTTAATGCGCGCTTTGTACATGTTGTCGCGACGCCCGTACTGGTTGTAGACACGCACGATGGATTCAGCATAGGTAATCACGTCCTGCCAAGGCACGAACGCGCAAATCTCCGTGCCGATCACCGGCGTGCGACCTAAGCCGCCACCGACCAGCACACGAAAACCAACTTCGCCCGCGTCATTTTTGACCACCGCCAGGCCAATGTCATGTACCGCAATGGCGGCACGATCATTCGCAGCGCCGGTGATCGAGAACTTGAATTTGCGCGGCAAAAAGCCGAACTCGGGATGAAAGGTACTCCACTGACGCAGAATCTCAGCGTAAGGACGCGGATCGACGATCTCGTCCTGCGCTACGCCTGCAAACTCATCACAGGTGATATTGCGGATGCAATTGCCGGACGTCTGAATCGCGTGCATTTCCACCGAGGCCAGATCAGCGAGAATATCCGGCGCATCCGGCAGCTTGATCCAGTTGAACTGAATGTTCTGGCGCGTCGTAAAGTGCCCGTAATCGCGGTCGTATTTACGGGCAATATGCGCAAACATGCGTACCTGCTCGGCACTGAGCAAGCCATAGGGCACGGCGATGCGCAGCATGTAGGCGTGAATCTGCATATACAGGCCGTTCTGCAAACGCAGAATGCGGAACTCATCTTCCGTCAGTTCACCCGACAAACGACGACTCACCTGACCGCGAAATTGCGCAACGCGCTCCGCAACAATCTGGTGATCGAATTGATCGTAACGATACATTTAATTGCTCCCTGCGTTATCTTCGGCAGGATAAGACTTGGATACCGGCAGCAATAAGGCGGCCGCCAGCGGAAACTTCGCGCCAAAGGCTAAAATCTGCGCCACGTCAGAATCTTCGTCATGACGCAAGGCCGCACCGATATATGCATGCTCGCCTGATTGACCGACCACGACGCCGATGCGCCCGCCGCAGCCGTTGAACCAGCTGACCGTTTTAGGTTTGTTGGCTTTATTTTCACTCATGATTTTTCCTTATACTTATGCACTGTCCACAAAAGACACAAACCACACAAACCTTCTGTCCACGAAAGTCACGAAAAGCACAAAAAAAACACAACATAACATATCGAACTACAGTTCCAAGCACCAGTACGCGCAGTTAATACGCCAGAAGATATTTAGTTAGTTTTCGTTTTTGATGTTTTCGTGCCTTTCGTGGACGCTGTTTTTTACTTGTAGAACACCATCTTTAAACCGATAATCAGCAGCATCACCGCAAGCAGCGGGCGCAAAATTCGTTCCGGCACACGAGCGCTCAGATGACTGCCGATATAAATCCCCGGCAGCGAACCGATCAACAGGCTCCCCAGCAATACCAAATCCACCGTACCGAGTGCTAAATGCCCCATACCTGCAAAGGCAGTGAGCGGCACCGCATGGGCAATATCTGTGCCTACCACCTTGACAGGTGACATACGCGGATACAAGAATAACAACGCCACCGTACCCAATACACCGGCACCGATCGAGGACACTGTCACCAGCGCCCCCACCACCACGCCTGTTGCGATCGTCGCACCCGGCAGATAGCGATGGTGTAACTCATAAACACGCCCGTCCCGACTACGGCCAAATTTTTTGATCTGCTCTTTAAACAACAACACGACAGCGGTAAGTAACAGCGCGATACTCAACACACTGGTCACCACGCTACGCAGCACTTTTTCATCGAGCGCTAAATATTTCAGCAGTAATATAGTCACCAGCGCCGCAGGTAAACTGCCCATCGCCAGCAACCCGACCACCTTCCACTCGACCGTGCCGCGACGACCGTGTACCCATGCACCCACGGTTTTAGTCAGCGAGGCATACAACAAGTCTGTTCCAACCGCCGTAGCCGGCGACACGCCAAAAAACATCACCAGTAGCGGCGTCATCAGAGAGCCGCCGCCCACACCGGTCACACCGACAATCAGACCGACTAAAAAGCCGGATAAGGTATACATCCAATCCATCAGGTATAGGCCAATTAAATTCAGGCGCGCATTTTAACCCAGCGCTATCGATATGTTTAATGATTTCCTGTTATCATTTTATAACCAAATAGAATAAGCAACAGTCATGAACCTGCAACAATTGCGTTACCTCAATGAAATCGTACGGCGCGACCTGAAAATATCCGATGCCGCCGCAGCCCTTTTCACCTCACAACCTGCGATCAGCAAGCAAATCAAACTGCTCGAAGAAGAGCTGGGCATCGAAATTTTCGTGCGCAACGGCAAGCGCATCGCCGCCATTACCGAGCCTGGCAAAGGGCTGCTCGCGATTGCCCAGCGCATGCTGCTTGACGCGGAGAATTTTAAGCAGTTCGCTCAAGAATTTCATTCCACCGATACCGGGCACCTGACCATCGCCACCACCCACACTCAGGCGCGCTACGCCCTGCCCCCTGTGGTCAAACAGTTCATTGAACGCTACCCTAAGGTCAAGCTGGGCTTGCATCAGGGCACCCCGACGCAGATCGCCGAACAAGTCTTACACGGCGAGGCCGACATCTGCATCGCAACCGAAAGTCTGTCAAGTTACGAGGGCCTCATCACGCTGCCTTGCTATGACTGGCATCATTGCGTGATTACCCCGCCCGATCATCCCCTACTGCAAAGCACGGCGCTCACGCTGGAGGCGATCGCGCAGTACCCGATCATTACCTATGACCATGCATTTTCCGGCCGAAGTAAAATCAATGAAGCATTTGAAAAAGCCGGGATCACGCCCGACATTGCACTGACGGCGATTGACGCTGACGTCATTAAAACCTATGTCGAACTAGGTCTTGGCATCGGTATCCTAGCCGAAATCGCCTTCATTCCTGAACGCGAACCGCATCTGCGCAGGATGAATGCCCGACACTTATTCAAACCCAGCACCACGCGAATTGCGATACGCAAGAACGAATACCTTCGCGCCTACACCTATGATTTCATTGAACTATTCGCCACACATCTGACTCACAAGCGGGTGGAACAAGCGATGCATTTTTCAAATTCTCCAAAAACAGCCTGAGCAAATAGCCGGCACGCCAAAACCCATATAACCAAAACCAATATTTGAGGCGTAAATCCCTAAGTTTTGGTAAACTTAAACATCGTAAGCATATAACACGGAAAATACCGAATGTCCGACCTCAATTCGCCACCAATTGCCCCTTCGGTTGCAAGCCGTCCGGATCTTGACTGGAGCCAGGTTCGAGAAACGATCTTGATGCTGAACCTATCGATGACGCAGATCGAAATGGCGATGCACGACTCATCGAGTTCGGTTGGCGAACTGACCGACTCTTTCACCTCTATTTTTGGCGCGTTAGATGCGATCCAAAAAGTGTCGGACCAATTGCCTGACACACCTGAAATTACACCCGCAAAAACTGAGATTGCCAATCTTGGCACCGAAGTGAGCAACAAAGTCGGTCAAGCCATCGTCGCATTTCAGTTTTATGACCGGCTTTCACAACGTTTATCACAAGTTTGCCGGAATCTGGACGATCTGGGCGTGCTCGTCAACGATCCAGTCCGACTCTACAATCCTTATGCATGGGTCGCGTTACAGCAAAAAATTCGTTCCAAATATGTCACCGAAGATGACAAGCACATGTTTGACACCCTGATGGAAACTCGCGACGTGCAGAAGGCACTTGCCGAATTCATGAAGCGCAAGCGTGAGCAGCAACCCGACGGCGACATCGAACTGTTTTAAACTTGAACACGGACTCATTTTGAGCGTAGAGGACTAAATTGTGGGAAATAACAACTGGCCAGATGTCACAGGAAGAGTCCTCGTTGTCGACGACGACAAAATTACCCGCATCCTGCACCGTACGCTGCTATCCAATCAATTCGATGTCGAAACCGCCTCATCGGGAGAAGAGGCATTAAAAATGTGCCTTGAGCGACTGCCTGACCTGATCCTGCTCGATGTCATCATGCCCGATATGGACGGCTACGAGACCTGCCGGAAAATCCGCGAATTCACTGACATCCCCATCATCTTTGCAACAGGCAACGAATCGCTGGATGAACACATGACCGCCTTCGATGCAGGAGGCGATGACCTGATCACCAAACCTGTCTCCAAAGAAATATTGCTGCGTAAAATTTCACGGGCAATTGCGCGCAAACACGACACGCACAACCTGCAAGCCGAAAAAAACTCCTTACAAGATATGGCGATGAATTTTTTGTCCGCTGTGGGAGAAAGCGGCGTATTGCAACAATTCATGCAGTCCAGCCTGATTTGCGGCACCCCGCGAGATCTCGGCAATCAACTGGTCGAAGCGATCAAAAATTTTGGTCTTGAATGCAGCGTGCTGATTCGGGATAGCAATGAAGAAGTGATCCTGACTTCACACAACGACCCCAGCGAAATCGAAAAAGCAATCCTCTTGCAGTCAACAAGTATGGGGAGGATCTTCCAGTTCAAACAAAAAATCGTCGTAAACTATGACCATGTCTCGGTGATCGTCAATAACATGCCGATGGACGACGATGAAAAGTCAGGACGAGTACGCGACAACATCACTATGCTTGCCGAAATGACTGACAGTTTGTGTGACAACGTGCTGATGCGTCAGACCTCACACTCTCTGGCTGAACAATTTCAGATTGCCATGTCAACTGGCTATTCCACACTCGAAACACTCAGGGAATTAAATCAGCGCGCTCAGGTCGACACGCGCATTCTGCTACAGGAACTCGTCGACAATATCGAAAAAACCTTCACGTGGCTAGGAACCAGTCGCAATCAGGAAAAGATGATCAGCGAAACCATGTTCGTCTCGGTTGATAAAATTCTGGTATTACTGGAGACCGCTGGCAGTCAAGGCGACGAGAAGCTAAACGAGGCGTTAAGTTGCCTTCGCAACGGCGATGCAGAAGGAACGGTTGATCTTTTTTAAGGCGACTGCCATTGCCAGATCGGCTTCACGACCGAAGGATTAAGCCAAAAACCTGACAGCAAGCATTGATCAGGAGATCGCGCGCCGTGAAAAGTCTCTGGGCCGAAAACCCAAAACCGCGAGTACAGTGAAATACACCACCACCCCGCCGGTCACCAAAACCGCCAAACGGGAAATCCGTTCCCAGCCACCGCCAGTTAGCCAACTCTCCTGCGAACCCATACCGAACCACAGCGTCAACGCCAAGGCCGTGACCGCCAGCCCCACCTTGGCGAAATACATTCCCCACCCGGGTTCAGGCTGATAAATGCCTTTTTTGCGCAGAAAATAAAACAGAATCGCAGAGTTTAAACACGCCCCCAGCGCAATCGATAAGGCCAGTCCCGCGTGAGCAATCCAGCCAATAAACAATGCATTCATCAATTGCGTCGCGATGAGCGTCACGATGCCGATTTTAACCGGCGTCTTGATATCCTGCCGCGCATAAAAACCCGGCGCTAATATTTTCACCAGTATCATGCCGATTAAGCCAACACTGTACCCCACCAGGGCGTGACTGGTCATCAGCACATCGCTGGCCAGAAAGGCGCCACGCTGAAAGAAGGTGGACAACAACGGCACCGCAATCATCCCCAACGCCAGCGCAGAGGGAACCGCCAGCATAAAGGTCAGACGTAAACCCCAATCGAGCA
Organism: Nitrosomonadales bacterium; assembly: GCA_037137715.1. GTDB lineage: Bacteria > Pseudomonadota > Gammaproteobacteria > Burkholderiales > Gallionellaceae > Gallionella. Next base: position 28,404 of record JBAXJT010000012.1, on the reverse strand, counting down.
ATTTTGAATATTCAACCGTGTCTTGGCTTGCATGGCATTTTGATAGCGATGGCAACAAAATCGTCCCGAGTGCCGCGCCCAGCATCCCGGCAGGAAACTCCATCAGTCGATCGGCGTAATACAACCAGGAGACGCTGCCCGCTACCAGAAAGGAGGCGAAAATCGTATTGATGATCAAACTGATCTGGGCGATCGACACACCGAAAATCGCCGGCCCCATTTGTCGCAAGACACGGCGCATCCCTTCGTCTTTCCAGTTGAAACGAAAGCTCGGCAGCATATCGATCTTCTTCAGAAACGGGATCTGAAAAGCCAGTTGCACGATACCGGCGATAAACACCGACCAGGCCAGCGCCATCACAGGCGGGTTGCAATACGGCGCAAGCCACAGCGCGCCGCCGATAAAACAAATGTTCAGCAAAATCGGCGCGAACGCCGGCACCCAGAATTTATTGTAGGTATTGAGTATCGCGGCCGCGACCGCCACCAGCGAAATAAAGAAGATATAAGGCGAGGTAAACCGTAACAACTGCACGGTGAGTTGGAATTTTTCCGCGTCCTGCACGAAACCGGGGGCACTGATATAGACAAGAATCGGCGCTGCGATAATACCGATCGCCGTGACGATGAACAAAATAATCGCCAGCATCGTGGCCACATGATCGACCAGCAATCGTGTTTCCTCATGGCCGCGCCGGTTACGGTATTCGCCGAAAATCGGCACGAATGCTTGTGAGAAAGCCCCTTCTGCAAACAGACGGCGTAACAGGTTGGGGAGTTTGAAGGCGACAAAAAATGCATCGGTTGCCATCCCGGCGCCAAATACGCGGGCGATTAACACATCACGTGCAAAGGCTAAAATACGCGACACCAGCGTCAAACCGCTGATAGTCGCTAACGACCTGAGTAAATTCATACCTTCACGCGCAGATGCGCACCGAAATCATGAACCCCGTCTTGCGCAAAGGTCACGACGATCGGAACTCAATGCCGGGTGTCTGCCGGTTTCGGACAGTTGGTCAGGCGTTCTGCCTGAGCGGACCTTGAGATTATTATCCTTCGCGAATTGACACACCGTTTTATAGGCCACGGCATCTGCAAGTTCCAACCGTGCGTCCATCACAACCGCAGGCAGCCCATCAATACTCATAGGATGAAGATAGTCGGAATGACTGATCCGGTTGCAGTCCGATTGCTGAGCCAGCATGCCGCACAGACGCTCCGCCCAGTCTGGGTAGGCGAACACCTCACCCTCAGACGTAATTCCCAAGATCACCCATTCATTAAGATTACGAATCATTTTGCTATCCTCTTAGCACTTTCAGTCTATCGTGGACAGTTCTGAAAAGCAGAACCTTCAAACGATGCTGCTCGAAGTCGGTGATAATATCACTGAAAAAATATTTTTTTACATTGTATGACATATTTATTACTGGAAACTTACACGACGGCACAACCTGACGATGCGCCTAAATTCCCCGGCAAAATAATGCAGAATGAGTGCTCAATGCGACTGTTCATCTTCCAGTCGCTTGTGATAACGGCCCGCTAAAATCCCAAGTCCGATCCAGGCTAACATCACGACCACCAGCAACAAGGAAAGCCAACGCACGGACTCGCCTGTGAACTCCAAGCTGACAAAATACACCAGCAAGACGGCAATTCCTTTTCCCAGACGCAGCCAGAAAATATCGATAAACGCCTTGGCCTCGTATTTCTCCTGCCGTGAAATGGGCACGTAGAGCAATTCCTTCGCCGTCTGCTGTATAGAATAGGCAAAACCGTAATCGAATGTATTGAGGAGGCTGCCGAAAATCAGAATGGGGAAAAACAAATATCCCAAAGAACCCAGCAGAACTGAAATCGGTAACACACACAGCGCAACCGCAATCCCCCAGCGCCTGATGACCCATCCGGTCAAAAACACCTGCACCAGCAAGGCCACGAAATTGGAAAAAGCGTACACCGACGCGAAATAGGTTTTGTAGCTCCCGGGGTCGACAGAATGCAACACGCTGGAAGTAAACTGATAGTCAATCACAATAGACGTGATCTCATACAACATCACAATGCCCGCCAGCCAGCGCAGATAGGGTGAGCGAATGGTCAGGCGCATTCCTTCCATGGCATGAGCAATCATCCCGCCTTCAGGCAGCGGCGTCTCTGAGGTGGCATGAAAATCGAGTACAGGCCTGCGCTCGATGATGTGCGCGGCCAAATGTTCGATAAAGACAATTGCAATCACCAGCCCTAATGACAGCAGCACGGATGACGAAAGATCCGACAGCGCGGATTGATGCGCGATCACTGAACTGCCGAAAAAGCCACCCAGCACACCGCCCGTGCCGATCAGACCATAGGTCACCTTAGAGGTCTTGGAATCGAAACTGTCGTTGAGGAATGAAAAGAACATCAGCAACATGCTGGTGATAAACAGGTCGCCAAACAAATAGAATGACCAGACCGATAGTAAACTCGCCGCATCCAAGAAAAGATAATACAAGACCAGGCAGGCAACAAAAAACAGTGAAACCAGCAAAGTATAGTGCTCACGTTTGAATTTTCGCGCAAGCAAGGTATAGGCAATCATCGCAAAGAAGGCGACTAGGATATTGACTTCCTTAATCAGCAACTCAGCCTGTGCCGCATCGATCGTCTGCCCGAGGAAAGTCAGCGCATGCAGTTTGTGATAGCCAATAAACATGGCCTTCTTGAGCGGCTTGAGTATCCAGTAAGTCGTGACGATCAGAAAAAAACTGGCGAACATATACAGCGAGAACAACCGGTCTCGCCGGGGAATGGCATAAAGCTGAAAAACAAACCCCGCACCCAAAACCAAGCCGAGGAGGTATCTCCACTCCCACGCCCAATTGACAAACTCTACGAAAAAATATCCCATGTGCGCAATGATAACAGGAAAATTTATCCGGCATTTATTCCATATAGCTGGTTTTAAATTTATTTCACGCACATAAAACCCGCACGCCGGCCACATCAATTCGCGCTGCACAATAATATATTTGCAAAGTTTGCGATAAGTCACTAGAATGCCCCCCTTTCCAGCAAGCTGAATTTCAAGGAGTAGTAACATGGCAAATAGCGCACAAGCCCGTAAACGTGCTCGTCAAGCAGTAAAACAAAATGCTCACAACAGCAGCTTGCGCTCAGAATTGCGCACTGCCATCAAGCGAGTGATCAAAGCGATCGAAGCTGGCGACAAAACCGCAGCTCAGAGCGTGTATCGTGATTCAGTCAGCACCGTGGACAGTATCGCCGACAAGAAGATCATCCACAAGAACAAGGCATCTCGCCATAAGAGCCGTCTTTCTGCTGCTATCAAGGCAATGGCTTAATTGCCCTGACGCTTTGATGCAACGCCTATGAGCCGACAGTGATGTCGGCTTGTTTGTTTTATAGCTGTCATTTTTGTTTCACTTGCCTAGACAGTGCTGTTTGGCTCAATATACGCCTTCTTTAAGGCTGTATTTTTCAGCCAAATGGCGGCAAGCTCCGCCTATATCTGTTTTCAAAAGGTGCCGTATGTCACATGTGATGAATACTTATGCTCGCCAACCCGTCGCATTCGTTCGGGGAGAAGGCGTCTGGTTATGGGATAGTGCAGGCAATCGCTATCTGGATGGATTGTCCGGCATTGCCGTCAATACGCTGGGTCATGCACACCCGCGTTTCACTGCCGCCCTCACAAAACAAATCGGCACGCTGATTCACTGCTCTAACGTCTACCAGGTCAATGAGCAGGAGCAACTGGCCGACAAGCTATGCGAACTGTCCGGCATGCAGGAAGTGTTCTTCAGCAATTCAGGCTGCGAGGCGAATGAGGCGGCGATCAAACTCGCGCGCCTGTACGGCCACGGACGGGGAATCGATGCCCCAGCCATCATCGTGATGGAGAAATCCTTCCACGGCCGTACGCTAGCGACCCTCTCCGCCACCGGCAACCGCAAGGTTCAGGCAGGTTTTGAGCCGCTGGTCACAGGTTTCATTCGTGCACCTTACAATGATCTGGACGCGGTTCGTCATATCGCCCAGCACAATGCCAACGTAGTCGCGATTCTGGTCGAACCCATCCAGGGCGAAGGCGGCATCTGCACGCCGGATGCATCCTATTTGCAGCAACTGCGTCAAATCTGTAACGAACACAATTGGCTGCTGATGCTCGACGAAGTGCAAACCGGCATCGGCCGTACCGGTAAATGGTTTGCCCATCAGCACACCGGCATTTTGCCGGATGTGATGACGCTGGCCAAAGGCTTAGGTTCCGGTGTGCCCATCGGCGCCTGCCTGACTGCTGGCAACGCCACCGGCACTTTCAAGCCCGGCAATCACGGCTCAACCTTCGGCGGCAACCCGCTCGCCTGTGTCGCTGGGCTAACCACCTTGAACATCGTCGAGCAGGACCAACTGGTCGCTCACGCTGAACAACTGGGACAGTTTATCCGCGCGGGCTTTACAACCGCCTTGCAGGGTGTCAAGGGCTTCCGCGAAGTGCGCGGCTTGGGACTGATGATAGGCGTGGAGCTGGATAAGCCCTGCGGCGATCTCGTCAAACAGGCATTAGCGCGCGGTCTCTTGATCAATGTCACGGCCGACAACGTCGTACGCCTACTCCCCTCTTTGGTCATGACGCAGACAGAAGCTCAGCAACTGCTGGATATACTCTGCCCCCTCATCAAAGATTTTTTGCAATCCTGATTGGAACGAACCATGTCAGAAAATAATGGCGCGCCAGTAAAACATTTCCTTCAATTCAAAGACTTGAACCGCGAGGAATTGGAATATCTGTTTGAGCGTACCCGCATCATCAAACAAAAATACAAGTCCTACCAACAGTATTGGCCCCTGTCTGACCGCACGCTGGTGATGATCTTCGAAAAGGCCAGCACGCGCACCCGCTTATCTTTCGAGGCCGGCATGCAGCAACTGGGCGGCTCGGCGATTTACCTGAATACGCGCGATTCGCAACTGGGGCGCGGCGAACCGGTAGAGGACGCAGGACAGGTCATCTCGCGCATGTCAGATATCGTGATGATCCGCACTTTCGAGCAGTCCATCATAGAACGCTTCGCGGCACATTCGCGGGTACCTGTCATCAACGGCCTGACCAACGAATACCACCCGTGCCAGATTTTGGCCGACATCTACACTTACATCGAGCAGCGTGGCAGCATTCAGGGCAAGACGGTGGCGTGGATTGGTGATTCCAACAACATGTGCAACACCTGGCTGCAGGCTGCCGAGATACTGGACTTCAACGTCCACGTCTCGACACCGCCCGAATACGAAGTCGAACCGGAACGCGCCGGATTATTCGGCGAGGATCACTACGAAGAATTCACCGACCCGATGGAGGCCGCACGCGGCGCGGATCTGGTCACCACGGATGTCTGGACCAGCATGGGCTTTGAAGCTGAAAATGATGAGCGCCTGAAGGACTTCGCCGACTGGCAGGTGGATGAAGAGATGATGTCCGTTGCAGCGAAGGATGCGCTGTTCATGCACTGCCTGCCCGCACATCGCGGCGAAGAAGTATCCGCCGGCGTGATGGACGGCCCGCAGAGCGTGGTCTGGGACGAAGCGGAAAACAGATTGCACGTGCAGAAGGCACTCATGGAATATTTGCTCTTAGGTAAGGTGGCCAACTAAATGAAACACGGGACAATGAGTGCAATCTGTTTCGGCGCAGCCAAAATCGATGTCCAAAAAGCACTTATGGAATACTTGCTATTGGGGAAAATTCAATGAAAATAGAACTCTCTGAGCAGGCGATTTCGGCGCAGGCACAAAAACATCCGCGCAGCGGGCACCGCAGCCAAAACAGGCTACATGTACAGAAAGCTTTAATGGAGTACCTATTGTTAGGCAAGGTCAATTAAAAGGAACTTCGATATGCCAACAATCAGTATGTTTTACGGCATACTTGTTTTGATGTTTTATCGGGACAACCGTCGCCATCACCTGCCGCACATTCATGTGCGCTACCAAGGTGTAGAAGCGGCAATTGCAATTGATGATGGCCGTATCTTTGATGGTGAGCTGCCACCAAAACAACTGAAGATGGTTCAAGCTTGGATTGAGATTCACAAGGAAGAATTAATGGTGGATTGGGAATTGGCGGTTAACGGTGAAGATCCATTCCGCATTGCGCCGCTCCAGTGAGGAATAAATGTTAATTGATGTTGTCAGTGTAAAAACCACGCCCGACTTTCAACTGGAACTCGCTTTTCAAAATGGCGAACAAAGGCGCTTTGATATGCGCCCCCTGCTGACTATGCGCCCGTGGAGTCGCATTTCTTCATCACAACTTTTTCATAGAGCCCAAATTGCTTATGGAACGGTCATTTGGCCCGGCGAAATTGATATTGCACCTGAAACACTTTATGACGACTCCACTCCGTTATGAGCATATTGGCTAACATACAGAACAGGCTACAGTAGGATGAAAGACACGTTAAAACCGGGCATCCGCTTCGAGCACACGTATTTAGTACCCGGCAACAAGACCGTACCTGCGCTATATCCGGAATCGCCTGAGTTTCTCGCGATGCCTGAAGTGTTCGCCACCGGCTTCATGGTCGGCTTTCTGGAGTGGGCCTGCATCATGGCGATCAAGCCGCATCTGGACTGGCCGGATGAACAATCCGTCGGAACGCATATCAACGTCAGCCATGAAGCCGCGACGCCACCCGGCCTTGAAGTGACCGCGAGCGTTGAACTGACTCTCGTTGACGGCAGACGGCTGACATTCGCCGTATCGGCTCACGATGGCATAGACACCATTGCCCGCGGCACCCATGAGCGCTTCGTGATTAACAAAGAAAAATTCGACAACAAGCTGCGCGACAAGCGCGACAAAATAAACCAACGATAGGACACAACTATGAGCGACATCAAAAAAGCAGTACTCGCCTACTCGGGCGGCCTCGACACCTCCGTCATCTTAAAATGGCTGCAAGACACCTATCAGTGCGAAGTCGTGACCTTCACCGCCGATGTCGGCCAGGGAGAAGAGTTAGAGCCTGCACGCGCCAAGGCGCTCAAGATGGGTATCACCCCTGAAAACATCTACATCGACGATCTGCGTGAAGAATTTGTACGCGACTTCGTATTCCCGATGTTCCGCGCCAACACCGTCTATGAAGGCGAATACCTGCTCGGCACCTCCATCGCACGGCCCTTGATCGCAAAACGTCTGATCGAAATCGCCTCAATGACAGGCGCACAAGCGATCTCGCACGGCGCAACCGGCAAGGGCAACGATCAGGTGCGCTTTGAGTTAGGCGCATACGCCTTGAACCCGAACATCAAGGTGATCGCACCGTGGCGCGAATGGGATCTGCTCTCACGCGAAAAGTTGATGGCCTATGCCGAAAAACACGGCATTCCGGTCGAAATGAAACACAAACAAGGCGGCTCGCCCTACTCGATGGATGCGAACCTGTTGCATATCTCCTACGAAGGTCGTCATCTGGAAGACCCCGCAGCAGAAGCTGAAGACTCGATGTGGCGCTGGACCGTATCACCTGAAGCCGCACCGGATGCCGCAGAGTATCTGGATCTTGAATTCAAGAGCGGTGACATTGTGGCATTGAACGGCACCGCCATGTCTCCTGCCACAATACTGGCAAAGCTCAATGAGCTGGGCGGAAAACATGGTATCGGCCGCCTTGATCTGGTGGAAAATCGCTACGTCGGCATGAAGTCACGCGGCTGCTATGAAACACCCGGCGGCACCATTATGTTGAAAGCGCATCGCGCCATCGAATCCATCACGATGGATCGCGAAGTCGCCCATCTGAAGGACGATCTGATGCCGCGCTACGCCTCGATGATTTACAACGGTTACTGGTGGGCGCCGGAACGCATCGCGCTGCAAACCCTGATCGATGCAACCCAGAAAACCGTCAACGGTTGGGTACGCGTAAAACTGTATAAGGGCAACGTCATCGTCGTCGGACGCGATTCCAAGACCGATTCACTGTTCGATCCGACCATCGCCACTTTCGAGGACGACAAGGGCGCCTACGATCAAAAAGATGCGGCCGGTTTCATCAAGCTCAATGCGCTGCGTTTGCGCATCGCGGCCAAGCTGCATTCAAAGTAACCGTTAAATTTAAAGGAGCTATCCGATGTCACAATTCGACAACGTCAGCGTAGTAAAAAAGGGCAATGTATTTTTCGACGGAAAATGCGTCTCGCATTCAGTCATTTTCGCCGATGGCACGCGTAAAACAGTCGGCGTGATTCTGCCCAGCACCCTCACCTTTAACGTAGGCGTACCCGAAGTCATGGAAATCACCTCAGGCACCTGCCGCGTAAAGCTGGGTGATGATACGGAGTTCCGCGTCTACAGTGAGGGCAGCCAGTTTTCAGTACCGGCAAACGGCCGCTTTGTCATCGAAGCGGATGACATCGTCAATTACGTTTGCAGCTTCGGCTAAGGTCAAAACATTTTGTCCACGAAAGACACGAAAGGCGCGAAAATTTAAAACAAAAAAACTAGTTAAAGTAGCTCCGGTATTGCATTAATATTTTACCTCGGCACTTTTACTGCTATTTTAGTGTTAGGTTTATTCGTGTCTTTCGTGGACAGTTTTTTATTTGTTGAGCAGGAGTACGGCATGCCCTCATTCGATATCGTTTCAGAAGTAGAAAAAGAAGAAGTCAAAAACGCGGTTGAACAAACCAACAAGGAAGTCTCCACGCGCTTCGACTTCAAAGGCTCAAACGTGCGCGTCGAACAGGCAGAATTAAAACTCACGATCTGGGCTGACAACGAATTTCAGCTCGATCAGGCGCAGGACATCCTGAACGGCAAGCTGACCAAACGCGGCGTCGATATCAAGTGTCTGGAGATCAGCGAAAAAATCGAAAAAGTCAGTGGCAACAAGGTCAAGCGCGAGTGCGAAGTTAAAGTCGGCGTTGAAATCGAGTTGGCGAAGAAAATCGTCCGCCACATCAAGGATAGCAAGATGAAGGTGCAAGCGAGCATACAAGGCGACACCGTGCGCATTACCGGCAAAAACCGTGATGATCTGCAAGAGGCGATTGCCTTTACCAAAAAGACAATCACCGACTTCCCGCTGCAATATCAGAATTTCCGCGACTAACGAACAAAAGCACTCACGCGGAGGCGCGGAGACCGCGGAGAAAAACCAAACCTAATTACAACAAACCCTATATTTAAATATAAGTTTTTGTATTTAATGAATTTAATCTTAAATATATTTTAGTCAGGTTTTGTTTTTCTCCGCGTCCTCTGCGCCTCCGCGTGAGATAGTTTTTTTGATTGGAATATGTCCGGTGGTTTTTGTTTTATTCAAGATTTAGGTTTGGTTTTTCTCCGCGTCCTCCGCGCCTCCGCGTGACACAGTTTTTTTGATTGGAATATATGTCCAAAAACGCCATTACCGCCCGTATCGAGTACTCATTCAAGGGTGAGGACTACGAGCACACTACCGTCTTCAATCTGGATCTGCTGCTCACACAGTACGCTGAATTTCCGGTGCTGTATTCAATTATGGCAGCCCAACACGGCATCGACACCTATTCGTATCTCTATGAAGTGATGCAGGAATCGGATATCGAATTTACTGATCCGCACGGTTATGCGAGAGACTACGTGGTCGATGGTGAGTTTGATGTTCAGGCATTAGCCGATAACTGGCAGAATCAAAAGGCGGCCGCACTCTTGCAGCCGATTGCCAGCCGCGAATTGGGTATTGAAAATCTGAATGATCATCCCGCGCTGAAATCCGCGCTGCTGGCCGCTTACAACTTAGGACGTGGGGCATGAAAACGGCGCTGGTGCTGTATGCTGCGGGCAGCGAAGAACTGGAGACCGTGAGCATCGTCAACCTGATGCGCCGTGCCGGCATCACGGTGACACTGGCGGGCCTCACGACCGGGCCGTTAAAGGGCAGCAGAGGGATAGTTCTATTACCGGATACCACGCTGAACGCCGTGCTGCACGACAGTTTTGACATGATCGTATTGCCCGGCGGCCAACCCGGCACAGGGCACTTGCAGGCGGACGCCCGTGTACTGCAACTGATTAAACAGATGGCAAGTCAGGATAAGTTTGTCGCGGCGATTTGTGCCGCCCCGATGGTGCTGGCCGCTGCCGGATTGCTCGATGGCAAACGTGCCACCTGCTATCCGACCTGCCTTAACGATTACCCGAAAGTGCTGTTGCAAACAACTGCGATCGTCGAGGACGGAAAACTCATTACCTCGCGCGGCCCTGGTACGGCGATGGATTTTGCGCTCCTGCTCGTCGAACGACTGGCCGGCAAGTTAAAGCGCGATGAAGTCGAAGCGGGTCTGGTCCGCTAATTGCAAGCACTGTTCAACAGATTACCGCCGTCCGTCACCGCACTGCTGCTGCAGTTTACAGGCTGCGCACTCTCACTGCTGATCCTGCGCATCACCGGCATTGCGCCCGCCCCCCTCGCCTTTGCGCTGCTGTGCGGCATACTTTCCGCAGGATTGAGCCATCTGGCAGGACAGGCACGCTGGTGGCTCGCCATCCAGTTGCTGTTCGCCCCCGCACTGGTCATGACGCTCAACTTCGACATTCCGCCCTGGCTGTTTCTTGCCGCTTTTTTGATCATGCTGACCGTCTACTGGAGCACCTTCAGCACGCAGGTGCCGCTGTATCTGTCCAGCAACCAGGTCTGGCACGCACTGGAAGACTTGCTGCCACCGGACAACACTCGCTTCATTGATCTGGGATCGGGCTTAGGGGGCGTGCTGACGCATCTGGCGCGCGCGCGACCTGACGGCCATTATTCCGGCGTTGAATACGCGCCGTTGCCTTTTTTATGGAGCTGGCTGCGCACCCGCCCTTATCCTAATTGCAGCGTACACTGGGGTAGCATCTGGGATGAGCGCCTGCCCGCCTGCCACCTCGCGCAATACGACGTCGTGTTCGCCTACCTGTCACCCGTGCCGATGGAAAAACTGTGGCACAAGGCACGCGAGCAAATGCGTCCCGGCACACTGCTGATCAGCAGCACCTTCAGCATACCCGGTCACGCGCCGCAGCAAACGATTCAGGTAGACGACCTGCACCACTCCACCTTGCAGGTTTGGCGGATGTAACTACGTCATTGATATCCTATCTATCACACCCTCCCCCTGTAGCCAGCCCAAGATTAAAAGGTAAACGATAAGCCGCTTCCCACGTGAATTCTATGCGCATATAATGCGCATGCCCAATCTAGGAATGATGGTCATGACAACATTACACACCAGTTCCGCTCGTAAGCGCGCAGTAAATCTGACCTTAAACGAGGATATCGTTGCGCAGGCTAAGGCGCTGACGCCCAACCTGTCGGCTGTGGTGGAGACGCTATTATCTGGCTATGTGGCACAGATACAGCGTGAAAAGCTAAGTCAGCAGGAACAGGCAAAGCAAGTTGCGATGGTGTGGAACGGATTTAATGCGCAATCAGGTTCGTTCGCTGATGAGTATTCCACACTGTAATGGCTCAGTTTGATATTTACCGAAACATCGGACGGCAACAGCAGAATATCCCGTTTGTTGTGGTGGTTCAGTCGTCACTTTATGACCATTACCGGCGACGAGTGGTTGTGCCGTTGGTGCGGCGCAGTACGTTAACGGGTTCTGAGGTATTGAATGCTAGCCGAATGAATCCGTTATTTACAGTCGATGGCGTTGAGGTCATATTGCATCCGTTGGAAATTGTTTCTGTCGGGCTGGATCAGTTAGGTTCCAAGGTTGGCTCACTTGCCAGTGAAGGCAATCGTATTACTGATGCACTGGATGAATTGCTGACGCAGGCATGGAAGTAGAGCGTAAGACGGCTTTAATAACGTGAGCTAATGTCGTATTTGCGCGACGAATTCTGTTCCCCGCCTGATGAAACAACTAGCCATTCGACTAAGCTATCAAACAACGATAGCCAAGTCGCAGGTTATGCGCGTGGATGAAGAACTACACTACCTCAACGGTGACAAACTCGATTTGCGCGCCGTTATGAATTAACTCCTTCACGGCACAATGGCTGATTTCCGCCAAAATCTTCTCGCGCTGCTCGGCCGTGATGCGCGCTGGAAAGGTAATCTCTGTAGCAAATCGCGCCGGAATCAGCATATTGCCCTGACGCACCACCGGCTTACAGGAAATTTCGATGCCTTCTGCGCTGATATTCAATGCTTTGCAGGCCTTACGGGTATACACCCCGGCGCACCCCGCCAGTGCGGCATAGGTGGCTTCTAGCGGATTGGGCAGACCGCCATCCACGCCATAGCTAATTACATGATTTTTATAGTGAACGTGTAACTGACTGGCATCGGTCATCGACAACTGGTACATGAAAAACCTCACTCGTATATTAGATAACACTAATATAACACATGCGCGAAAATTTGGCGAAAAAAAACCTGCTCTTTCGAGCAGGCTTATAAATACAACCAGACCGGATCTCAGTTAGAACAGATAACTGTAGCTAGCTGTCACGACGTTGATCGTATAGTTAGGCGATTGCTGATTGGTTGGCATCACCTGATTTGGTGTGAAGGTGCTCTGCAGACCGTTGTAATAATAGTCCGTGCTGCGCATCTGCTGGAAGAGATAACCAACTGTCACTTCAGCGCTCTTACTGACCTTGTATTTTCCGGTCAATTTCAACTGAATCACGTCGTTCTTGATGGTGGGTAAACTACCGCAAGAAGCAAGCGTCGGAGAATTACAAGTCCAAAAGTTGGGAGTCGCCGTCGTACCGACATAGTTAAGCACAGTGGTATAGCCTGTTCTGCCCATTGAATAGCTCAAATCACCCGTCAGATCGAGTTTGCTATCCATCAACCCATTCTGTTTGAGGGCCAGACCGATCGTTGTATCGTCATCTTTCTGCCTGTCAGACCAAGTGCCATTTGCCGGAACGGGAAGTCTTGTGGCGTTCGCGGTAATGGCCGCAACAGTTTGCAGATCCGTCATATCGCGCTGTTTGTGCTCCTGAGTCAGATAGGCAGAGAACGATCCATTCTCACTGTAATTGTAATCTGCATCCAGATTCACACTCCACGAATTTCCCGCCTTAACGCCATACAGTGAATCGTATTTATCATCGGTAAACTTAGCGCCCATTCCGAGTGAAAATTTTTCATTTGCCTGCCAATTAACGCCCCCCTTCAACATTTGTTGCTTGCGGGAAGCGTTAAAGAATGGATAGAAGCCACGGAAATCGCCAGCGTTCACACCCTGAATGAGTGGAACTGCACCAGTTAGATTTCCGTTAAGACTAAGGCGAGGCGTGATTGCATTCGCATCCGAGGTAGTGCTACGCTGACTGTAAGCATAGCCGACATTCAGTTTCACAGCATCGCTTAGCTTCAGCTTGTAAGCAGTACTCAGCTTGTCGTCCTTACTGGCAACGGCAACCACGCAATTAGCACCCGCCGGATATAGATTGGAACCCGGAGCCCCCCCGGCAACCACACCCAAACCACCGATTGCATACTGGTTACACCAGCGTTTAACATCCTCACGATTGTAAGTAAGGTTTAACAGTTGATCCTTGTCAATGCGGTAATCACCAGCCAGTTCAAACTGGGTTTTGCTGTTACTCACAGGTGCATTCGCAAAGTTGCCTTGGTGATTCGTTGCACCATCCAATGCATTCATGTAATAAAAATTAGATGCCGTTTTATTGTTACGCTCATCAAACTTCACGCTGGCGGAGAGCGTCAGCGCCTTGGTGGTCTGATCGACCAGTTTCACGTCGGCATGCGTTGTTCTGACATCACCGTTCAACGATGCTTGTGGAGATACTCCATTGGTAAATGGAGCCACAGGATTAACCATAGAGTACACATCGTAAGCATAGGCGCTATTCTGCGTATTCTTTGCATAGGACAGGCCGCCGGTCAGTTTAGTGGTCGGCGTCAACGTATAGCCACCGCTCAGATTCAACTGATGAAAGTCGTTGCTGGGCATGGTGCTTTGCGTTTGTATGCCATTAGCAATAGCGTCAAAGGTTTGAAACTTCACACCAGTATTCGCATCACGGAAGAAGGAACCGTAATACGAACCTGTCGCGTATGCATTATCACCCAGCCAGTTCAGCGCCAGATTGATAGAGTCTGTTTTATAGTTGGTTGGATTCGCCAAAATAGAGACATACTCTCCTGCAGATCCACCGGCTACCTTCATCGACCCAAAGCTCATCAATTTCGCACCCGACTGTACCAGCTGGTTGTAATCGAACTTGACACTCCACGCATCGTTCAAAATGATTCCGGCGCCGACATTGGTGTTCTTTCTGGTTGAGGAAATAGCCACCGTCTGTAATTGCGCTGGCGTGATCAAATTAGTATTGTTCAACCTTGGCAAACCTACAGGCAGCAGGAATGTATTGCCCCCCATGGCACCTACATAAGGCGTCTGATAGGTATCGGCGATATTGTGCTGCAACTCATCGTAACCGATGCTCAGGTCCCACTTACCCTGGCTGCCTACTGAACCGCCCAGCGCACGCGATGTGGTTCCCAGATCAGAACCGTACATTCCCCAGCGCAGGGTGCCTGACTCTCCGAAGGGATTGTAGGCATCACCGCCCTTCACACTGAAGTTACCGATCACATTCGCAGCCGCCTTGTTAAGTCCGTTGTATTCGCCAAACTTAGCCGAGCTTTGTGACACGTTGCTCACGCCGACCTCAATCGAGTTAACGGGGCGTTTGAGTGCAGCAACTTCGTCATCCGCCGCATCCGCGGCGTACACAGGCATGGCAAACATAGCAAGTAACGCGCCCTGCACAGCAACGGCCAGCAAACTGACGTTCATATTTTCATTATTCGTTTTCATAGCGATCTCCGATTTCTGTGAATTAACGCTGCAAGAAGCCGCCAGCCGGGCTGTTTGAGCCATGCACCATGTTGTGGCAATTCAAGCATGATCCACCCACGTTATTCCTGCTCGGGGCAACAGTCATCCCACCCTGCCGACCCGCAGCATTAAGACCTACTGGCGTACCACTAGCGTGCGAACCATCGTGACATTCCTGACACATGAACGGAGGGCGGGTTCTGAGCATCGGCCTGATATTAGATCCATGCTGTGCATGACAAATCGTGCAGTCTTCAGTCGCTGGTTGATGCTCAAACAAGAACGGGCCGCGCTTATCTGCGTGACAGGTCCAGCAGGTTTCATTCACGGTATTTTTCTTCAGCAACTTGGGGCCCGCCGAGCCGTGCAGGTTATGACAACCGGAACAAGCCAACTTGTCCGCATTAACCGGATGCGTCGAAATCTTGTGCGTTTCTGCGCGCTGCTCTTTGTGGCAGGTGAAGCACACTTCATCTTGTGTGGCTCTTTCACGCACCTTGTCATGTGCACTGTGGATCGTGTGGCATGAAGTACAGCTCACATCATTGCGCTGATGCTGGCTGCCCTCCCAATGCGTACGCTTGTCGCCCTTGTGACATGAAAGACAGGCACCATTGCGCTCCGCTGCTGAAGTGCCAGAATTTTTACCAAATACATGATCAGGTTTAGGCGGCTTAGAACTGCCCTTGTGCCCCAGATGCGCGATGCTTTCGCCGTGGCAACTGGTACAGGTCGGTGTGCGACCATCAGCCGTGACACCATGACGCGTCTGGCTGATAGACAGCACTTTTGGAGAATCGGATTCATCGTGGCAGACGGTGCATTTTGCATCGCCTTTGAGCACGATATCCTTTGCTGCTGCTTTCAAAACTTCAACCGGCTTTGCTGCTGGTTCTGCGGAGGCCAGAAATACATGACCGATGTCCTTGCCCGCGTTTCGATTATCGGCGGCTAATGCAACCGGCGCGAGTGAGCCCAACAAGGCGCACGAGATAAGTACTTTTGAAAACAACTTCATTTTAATTCTCCCTAACATTTTGTTACTGCTGCACGGCTCAACCCAGAGCCGTGCCTTTAACTTCCAACTTAAAGCGACAGAATCCAGCCAACCAGATTCTTGATTTCGCTCTGATCCTTGGTTTCAATGATCTTGTGATTTTCTTCGGTGCCGTCTTCGAGCTTAACCTTAGGACCTGTGGTGATTTGCTTGATCAAAGTGGCCTCAGCATCAGCCTTGCCCTTGTATTTGATCGCAATCTTCTTGTAGGCAGGGCCCTTTTTGGTCTTGTCGACAGCATGGCATTTGAAACAGTCATTCTTCTTGGCCAGCGACTTAGCCGCATCCTCGTCGATCGCGGCATGAGCCGAGCTAAACAAACCGGTTACCAGAACAAAAGCGATACTTGCGATAAATTGTTTCTTCATAATTTCCTCCAGTTAAATTAAATAATATTCAGGCGGGCCAAGCCCGCCGCTTTTAAGTATTACCGACAAATCCAATAATCACCAGCACCAGCAAAGTCAGACCGATTGCAATCAAGGTCAGTCCCAGCACCTTGGAGGCCAATGTCATTTTCCGACTCGGTGCATCCACCAGATACTTTTCCAGCTCGCCCGATTCAACCAGACGGTTGTAGTGCTCTGTATGTTCGCGTTTGAACTCTTCAACCGGCACGGAGCCTGTGAACATCACCACATCAGGAGGCGGGAACTTGTCCGGCCTGAAGTGATTGTTGAAGAAGTGCACCGTAAACAGGAACACCGCCGCCAGGAAGGCTTCTTCACCATGCACCAGCGTCAGTACATTGAACATCCAGCCCGGCAGGATAGACGCCGTCACATGAGGGAACGCTAACATCAATCCGCTGCTACCGATGATGCCGACACCCCAGAACACCGCCCAGAAGTCAAACTTTTCCCAGTAAGTCCAGCGATCAAACACAGGACGCGGACCACGACCGAAGAACCACTTGAACATCTCAATGATTTTCCTCAAATCGTTCCAGTTAGGAATCAACGAGTCAGGACCGAACCACTTGAAGGTCTTGCTGCGTAACAACTTGGTCAGCACGTACACCAGCTGAGCGATGAAAATACCCAGGAAGGCCGTCGCACAGATACGATGGATGATGCCGGCGATTTTCGCGCCGCCCAATGCCCTGACGACCACATGCGCCCATTCGGTATCTGCGTAGAACACCAGCATACCGGTCAGGATCAGCGTCATCGTCACCAGCGCGAAGATCAGATGCGCCGCACGAGTCAACTTACTGAAGCGACGGATCTGCTTACCCTTTGCAGGTCCACTCAACAAATCGTTGATTGCGATGTGTGACTTAGTATTGCCGTCCTTGTTGAAGTAGACAGGGCAGCCATCTTTGTGCTCACGCCAGTACCACAGTGCGGAATGAAGCCAGAAGAACGCAAACACGCCAGCGAGCAGGCTCAACATGAATTTTGACGCGATCCACATCTGCGGGTACTTATTGAAATCGTGGGTATTGGCATGAGGTGCGAAGGACACAAAGCCTGGCGTCGCCTTTTGCAAACCAGCCCAACCCTTATCACCGCTGTGACACTTTTGGCAGGTTTTCAGGCGATTGTCAGGATGTACGGTCGATTCAGGATCGGTTGGCGACAAGATACCGTGACTGCCGTGGCAGTTGTAGCACTTGGCGGTATAACCGTAGCCCAGCGCATTCACCTGACCGTGAAAGGTTTCCGAATAGGATTTCAGGTTTTCTTTGTGACAGCCGCCGCAGGCGTGAACAATGTCGAGTTTAAAGGACTCGCCTGATGTATTGGTGATGCCGTGCGATGTATGGCAATCGGTACACACCGCAGCCTTAGGGCTATGTTCTTCCAGCACCTTCTTACCGTGCACGGACGTGCCGTATTCTTCCAGTTCGTCAGTGTGGCATTTTTCACCACAGGTATTGGGAATCGTCAGATGCCATGCGGTCCGCGCAACACTGCCTTTAGGCGGAACATTGAATGAATGCGTATCGTGACAATCGTCGCAACTGGCATTAGCGCGCGTCGGATCATCTTTGCTTTTGAGCGCATGGAAGGTTTTCTTGTAGGCCTCGATATTCTGAACAACCACACCTAAGCGCGACTTTTCTTCGGTCAGATTGTCTTTTCTGGCAACATCCCACAGTGCAGTGTGACACCCTACGCAACCGGTCGTTTTTGATTCAACCTTATGAGCACGGCTACCGTCCTTAATGCCGGTATGACAAGCAACGCACTGCATTTGCCCGTGTACACTCTTACTGAACGGAAGCTTCTTGATCGCATGCAGCGCACGCATGTCTTCACCACCTGCCACCTTGATCTCTTTGCTGCCGTTATGACATTTCAAACAAGAGGCGTTATCGAGCTTATTGCTTACCTGAGCCGGCGTACCGCCATCTGAGGAATCCTCGTCCTGAGCGAATGTAACGCTTGACACCGCAATAAGCGCTGCGGCGAAGAACCATGAAGCCAATTTTGATAAATACATATATGTGTAAACGATTATTTAACTGCCAGCTTACAAGCAATAAATGTGCCACATATACGCTATCGAGTTAGTCAAGATAATTTACCCAGCGATTACAATAGAGTAAGCGCACCGAATGCGAGAAAAAAGAATCACCGAAATATTTACCGTGCCGTTCAACTGTAACAAAACGTAGCAAAGTTACTTTCTGGTAACATCGATTGAAAAATCGCCCCCGTAACCCTACCCGTTGCAGCACTTATCGCATCAGCTTAAGGAAATACCGCAGTCAGCTGTCACCCGACGCGGCGCATGACATGACATAGCGCAATAAAAACGTTGCGACTGACCTGTCACACTGCGGCATGATATTTGCGTGACTATCACGCCAACTTGCACGCAGACCTGATAAACCAGTTTACGCGCCTAGCGGGCGGGCTTCACGGACGGACAAATCGACTTGAACAAACGTTCATTCGTTACTAAACAGTAACAACACGCTATTTTGACTGGTATAGTTACCATCTAGTAACGGAGGTTATTTTGAAACTTGTTTTTAATTTGATTTTAACCGGCTGGTTTCTGCTGGCACCCTTTGCCATACAAGCTGATCCGCTCAGACTGGGGATCACATCGGCGACAGCGCGCGGCCAATACACGCTATTGGAAGAATGGCGCGCCTACTTACAACAGCGACTCGATCGTCCTGTTGAATTTGTATTTCGGGAAAGTTACCTGGAAAGCATGGATCTGATGAAACAGAACAAGCTCGATTTTGCCTGGATCTCGTCACCCGCCTACTTTGAAAACAGCCATCAAATGAGCTTGCTGGCAACACCTTTATATCAAGGCAAGCCTTTTGATCGCAGTTATCTGATCGTCCCTTCATCTGATCACAGCAGTCAGTCTTTACTCGATTTTAAAAACAAGGTTTTTGCCTATGTTGATCCCGACTCCGGCACAGGCTATCTGCAACCCCGCTACGAGTTACTACAGCAGCAGCAGAATCCCGAACGCTTTTTTAAAAAAACCTTCTTCACCCACGACCACCAGAAAATTGTTGCCGCCGTTGCCATAGGCATGGCCGATGCCGGTGCCATGTCAGGGTTCGCCTGGGACAGTCTGGCGCGTTCCCGCCCTGATATCACGAGTCAAACCCGCATCGTCAAACGCTCCGCAAAATACGGTTTTCCACCGATTATCGCGCGCAACTCTCTCGAAAAACGCGATTTCAACAGCATGCAACGCGTGTTGATCGACATGAATCAGGATCCCGATGGCATCAAACTGCTACAGCGCCTCAATCTGGACGGATTTATCGTCGCAGACAAAAAGTTGTATCAGGGTGTGCACAGGATGATGCGTCGAATAGGTGACCTATGAAATTTTTCCTCAATCTCAGTTATCGCCACAAAATCCCGCTGTGGGGCAGTTTTCTGATCATCATTTCCGTGATCGCCGTCTCCGCCTCCTTTATGGGCAATGCCTATACGCATGTGGAAAAGGACCTCTCCAGGGATTCTGAAAAGCTGGGCTATTCTTTACGACCCAACCTGTTTACCGCCATATTGCAAGATGACATCTGGCGCGCGTTTGAAATTATCACCGAGGCCAGTCAGCGGGATAGTTCCAGCATGGTGCAAGTTGAAAACATACTGGTGATCGACAACGCGCAACGCGTCCTGGTTTCAACGCACCCGAAAGAAACACCGATGCTCGCCGATCTACGCGAACTGGGCCCGGAATTTTCTAACGTAGCAGACAACATCAGCCGGATGACGGGCGACAAATCCAAAACCATCTACCTGCCTAAATCCAAGCACTATTATTCGCTCACCCCCCTCTCCCGCGAAAATACCAGTCTGGGAACACTGATCATCATCCACTCCAAAGATGTATTTTTCCCCCTGTTTGCCAAGAATGCGCGCAACGGCCTGCTGGTGGGCGCGATCATCCTCGCGATATTGCTGCCCTTCAACTGGTACTGGGGACAGCGCATGGCCTTGCCGCTGGTGCAACTGGCCGCACGGATGGCACAACTCGGGAAAAAATGGCCTGATGACCTCGACCCGGATTTATATGAGTATCACGATGAACTGGGACTGTTATTCGAGGCTTACAATCAATTGCTCGAGGATCTTAAAAATAAAGAAGCACTTGAAATACAGATCGTGCAATCAGAACGCCTGGCCGCTTTAGGACAGCTGGCAGCGGGGATTGCACACGAAATCAACAACCCGTTGAGCGGCATGCTGATGGCGATCGACACCCTTAAATGCCACAGCGAGACCAGTCCGCTCACTCAAAAAACCATCGCCTTAATTGAGCGCGGGCTGACGCAAATCAAAGACACGGTCGCCGCCTTGCTGGTTGAAGCTAAAATGAAAAGCCGCAATCTGCTGCCGCAGGACATTGAAGACGTGCTGACACTCATCTCGCCGATGAGCGGGAAAAAAGCCCTGCACATTGCCTGGCACAATAGTCTGTCCGATGAACTTGCATTACCGTCCACCTTCGTCCGGCAAATCATGATCAATTTACTGATGAACGCCATCAAAGCCGCCGCACAGCAAGGTGAGATTTCCTGCGACATCAGCATCATCAACGAAAAGTTACAAATTACGGTGATCAATGACGGAAAAACACTCAGCACAGAGCAGATTTCCCACCTGTTCGAACCCTTCTCCAGCTTCAGCGAAGGCGGCCACGGCTTAGGGCTCTGGGTGACCTACCAGATCGTCAACCAGTTAAGCGGCACCGTCTCAGTCAAAAAAGAGCTGAATAACCACATGAATTTCACCGTAAAAATTCCGCTAGGAGATCACCCGTGAGCACTTACCGCATCTGCCTGATCGAAGATGACCCCATCATGGGTGAGGCACTCTCCGACCGTTTCGAACTGGAAGATTATCAATGCGACTGGTTCAAAACCGGCGGCGCTGCAATGCTCGCTTTGAGCCATACCAAATACGATGTAGCGATCTGCGACATCCAGCTCCCCGACATCAACGGCGAGGACTTATTCAGACAACTCAAAGCCACAGAGACCACCCTGCCGCATTTTATTTTTACCACAGGATACGGCACCATAGACCGCGCGGTCCGGCTACTCAAACTCGGCGCGCAAGACTATCTGACAAAGCCGCTGGACATACACGCGCTGCTCAATACGGTTCAAACCCTCTGTTCAAGCAGCGTGTGCAGCGTCACGCGAGACACCATGCTGGGCGTCTCGGCAGCAATGAGGCATATCGAAGCCTTGCTGCCCCGGATCGCCAAGAATCCGACCTCAGTCCTGATCACCGGCGAATCCGGTGTCGGCAAAGAGCGCTTAGCGCGCGCACTGCGCAGTCAATACGATCCTGAACACAAAATGCCCTTCGTCACCGTCAACTGCGGCGCGCTGACCGAAAGCCTGCTCGAAGCTGAATTATTCGGCTATACCAAGGGCGCATTTACCGGCGCTATGCGCGAGAAGCGCGGCTTGTTTGAGCTAGCCAACGGCGGCACGCTGTTTCTCGACGAGGTGGGCGAAATGTCTCCTGCGATGCAAGTCAAACTGCTGCGCGCCATTCAGGAACGACAGATCGTCCGGGTTGGTGCCGAAAACCCGGTTCACATCGATATCCGGCTGATTTGCGCGACCCATCAGGATTTAAAACAAATGGTTGAAGCGGGAAAGTTTCGCGAAGACCTGTACTATCGCATCCATGTGATCCACCTGCATATCCCGCCGCTCCGGGAACGCAAGGAGGACATTTTATGGCTGGCCGGCAATTTACTGGAGGACTGGAATACACAAAATGCTGATCTGCGCACGTTGAGTAAACCCGCGGAACAGTCACTGCTCAACTACCCGTGGCCCGGCAATATACGCGAGCTTAAACATTGCCTCGAGCGCGCCTGCATCCTGTCACAACAAACTGAGCTGAGTGCTGAACTCTTGTTCGACGATGCCCCAGCCCCGCCTGAAGAGATCTGTTCGACGCAAGAGTCCCTGAGCGACTACATACAAACCTGCGAAAGAAAATATATCAACAACTGCCTGCGCATCAACGAAGGTCATATTGCTGAAACCGCAGCCTCTTTGGGTATCAGCCGGAAAAACTTGTGGGAAAAAATGAAGAAACTGGGCTTATAAAACCAGCCATACTGATTTTCCCTGCATCGCACACCACCCTTATGAATTAAAATGTCGCATCCGATTGCAAACACGACCTCCGCCGCCTACAGCGCGGGCGAATACTGAAAACTATGAACCTCATTCTGCTGGCCGCACACGATATTCCATCCGAACACATTGCACATCTCGCAGGCCTTACCGCCGCCGTTCGCATTGAAAAATGTGACGCACAAACCTGGCGCTTATGTGACGCGCAGCAACACGACGACCTTGCCACCTTTTGTTTTGAACATCAGATTGACTATGGCTTCGTCGCAACCGGCAAAGCGCTTGCCGACTTTGGCCTCGTGGTGATGGATATGGACTCGACACTGATCTCCATCGAGTGCATCGACGAGATCGCCGACATGCAAGGGCTAAAACCGCAAGTTGCCGCGATCACGGAAGAGGCAATGCGTGGTGAAATCGATTTTTCCGAGAGTCTGCGCCGGCGCGTCGCGCTGCTCGAAGGTCTCGACGAAATCGCCTTGCAACGCGTGTATGATGAGCGACTTAAATTGAATCCGGGTGCCGAAGTCATGCTCTCTGCATTGAAGGCAAACAACATTACGACCCTCTTGGTATCGGGTGGTTTTCTGTTCTTCACAGAGCGCCTCAAACCGCGCTTAGGCCTGGATTACACCCATGCCAATACGCTGGAAATCATTGACGGCAAACTCACCGGCCGCGTATTGGGCGAGATACTCGATGCGCAAGGCAAGGCTGACTGGCTGATCAAAATACGCGACCGCCTAGGTTTAAAACCTGAACAAGTGATCGCAATGGGCGACGGCGCAAATGATTTAAAGATGATGGCGCAGGCAGGCATAAGTATCGCCTATCATGCTAAACCCGTGGTTCGCGAAAAAGCGAGCTATGCTTTTAATTTCGTCGGTTTAGACGGACTCGTCAGGCTGCTCAATCACAGTTAGCCACACCGATGAAACGCAACAGGGGGCATGCATGAACAACCGGATCAGCCAGATCATCGCACAGATCGCAGCCCTCGAAGATGAGTTACAAACCCTCGCCCAAACGCAGGAAAGTCGCTTGCGTTATCAGATTTCAGGTCGCCGCGTGGTGTTTGAGCAAGCGATTCATGAGGCGCACCAGCGCGTCAAACTGGGCATCTTCCGCTGGTTTCTCACGGTGCGTCCGCAAAACTATCTCACCATGCCCATCATCTACGGCGCTGCCATCCCGCTGCTGCTGTTCGACTTATCCATCAGCCTGTATCAACTGCTGTGTTTTCCCGTCTACCGCATCCAACGGGTCCAGCGCGCCGACTATATCGTGTATGACCACCAGCATTTAGCCTATCTGAACACGATCGAGAAAGCCCATTGCCTGTACTGTTCCTACGGCGTCGGCATGCTGGCCTATGCGCAGGAAATCATCGCACGAACCGAGCAGTATTTTTGCCCTATCAAACACGCCCGCAAAGTGGCAGCAGCCCACGGGCGCTACGCACAGTTTCTAAATTACGGCGAAGCGGAAAATTTCCACGTCAAACTGGAAGCGTACCGCAGCACACTCGCCCGTGAAGCCGACGGCCAACCCATCATTCATTCTGAAAAGGAATAACCATGACACAAGAGATCAGCATCGAGGTATTACTGGAAAAATACGCAGAACCCGGTGAACTCTCGGTGGGTGATGTCCGCCGCCGCGTGGCGAGGGGACTTGCGCTGGCCGAAAAACCCGATCAGCGTGCGCACTGGGAAGAGGCTTTTTATCTGGCGCAGGAAAACGGCTTCGTGCCTGCTGGACGGATCAATTCGGCGGCGGGACTCGCGATACAGGCGACGCTGATCAACTGTTTCGTGCAACCGGTAGGCGATGCGATTTCCGGCATCACGGATGGCAAACCCGGCATCTACGATGCGCTGCAGCAAGCTGCCGAAACCATGCGGCGCGGCGGCGGCGTCGGCTACGATTTCTCGACGATCCGCCCGGAAGGCGCGCTGGTCAAAGGCACCAACTCGCGTGCCAGCGGCCCCATCTCCTATATGCGCGTATTCGATCGTTCCTGCGAGACCGTCGAATCGGCAGGTGCGCGGCGCGGCGCTCAGATGGGCGTGTTGCGCTGTGACCATCCCGACATCGAAAAATTTATCAGCGCCAAAGACAAAGGCGATCTGCGCAACTTCAACATTTCGGTGGGTGTCACCGATGCACTGATGCAGGCGGTCGAAGCCGATTCCGACTTCGAACTCGTACACACGGCAGAACCCGCAGCCGCGCTCAGGGACGCCGGTGCGATTCAACGTGCGGACGGCCGATGGATATACCGGCGCGTGCGTGCCGCCGATCTTTGGCGTCAGATCATCGAGAGCACCTACGATCATGCGGAACCCGGCGTGCTGTTCATCGACCTGATGAACCGTGACAACAATCTATCCTATTGCGAAGTGATTGAGGCGACCAACCCTTGCGTCACCGCTGACAGCTGGGTGATGACCGAACACGGTGCACGCCAGGTACACGAACTGATCGGCAAACCCTTCAATGCGTTGATTGACGGCAAGTCCTACCCGACCGAATCCCAAGGCTTTTTCTTCACCGGCACAAAACCGGTATTGCGCCTGAAAACAGTCGAAGGACATGCATTGCGTCTGACTGCCGATCATCAAGTGCTGCGTGCCTCACACATGACGCGTGATACACGCGAAACGGAATGGGTCAAAGCCGGCGAACTGTGCGCCGGCGACAAAATCGTATTGCACAATCATCGTGCCGCACAGGCATGGCGTGGCGCTCACACTGAAGACGAAGGCTATTTGATTGGTTTGCTGATCGGCGACGGTACGCTCAAGAACGACAAAGCCGTGTTAAGCGTTTGGGATACGGTCGCGCTAAAAATTGCCAACGGCGGCGAAATGTCGCCCTCCTCTGGCATTGCCAGCGTCATGTTTGCAGCAGAACAGGCAGCGCGCACTTTGCCACACCGTGTGGATTTTAAAGGCTGGCAAAAACCCGTCGAAGGACGCGGAGAATATCGTCTGGCGACAGGCGCCTTACGCTCACTGGCACTCGAACTGGGACTCACGCCCGGCAACAAGCGCTTCACGGCTGCGATTGAAACCAGTTCGTCCGACTTCTACCGTGGCGTATTACGCGGGATGTTCGATGCCGACGGTTCAGTGCAGGGAACACAGGAAAAAGGCATCAGCGTTCGACTGACGCAGATCGAGACGGGCAATCTGGAAGCCGTGCAGCGCATGCTGCAACGTCTGGGTATAGCCGCCGTCATTTACCCGAATCGTCGCCCTGCCGGCATGAAGCTGTTGCCGGACGGAAAAGGCGGTGCAAAAGAATATGCGTGCCAGGCACTGCATGAACTCATTATCAGCAATGATAACATTGGACGTTTCGCCGAACTGATCGGCTTTGCTGACAGCGACAAGATGGCTAAATTGAATGGTTTGCTGGCAAATTATCAGCGCAAACCCAACACGGAACGTTTTGTCGCAACCGTACAGTCGCTGGAAGAAGAGGGCGTGGAGGATGTCTATGACGTGACCGTCGCCGAAGTTCATGCCTTCGACGCTAACGGATTGTATGTCCACAACTGCGCAGAGCAACCACTCCCCCCATACGGATGCTGTTGTTTAGGTTCAATAAATTTAACACGCATGGTCAAAAATCCGTTCTCAGTACATGCCGGTTTCGACTATGAACCGTTCAAGCAATTGATTAAAGTCGCGGTGCGTATGCTGGACAACGTGCTGGACGTGACCGCATGGCCGCTGCCCGAGCAGCAGCTGGAGGCGCAGAACAAACGCCGCATCGGCTTAGGCTACACGGGACTTGGCGATGCGCTGGTGATGCTGGGACTGCGCTATGACACGGAGCAGGCGCGCGCCTTTGCCGCCGACATCACGCGCATCATGCGCGACGAAGCCTATGCCGCCTCGATTGAACTGGCCAAAGAGCGCGGCGCCTTCCCGCTGCTCGATGCGGAGCAATATCTGGCCGCCCCCCGCTTCGCCTCGCGTCTGCCGGACGAGATGAAAAATCATATCCGCGAATACGGCATCCGCAACAGTCATCTGCTCTCGATCGCGCCCACCGGCACGATTTCGCTGGCCTTCGCCGACAACGCCTCTAACGGCATCGAACCGGCATTTTCCTGGTTCTACACGCGCAAAAAACGCATGATGGATGGCACCAGCAAGGATTATTCGGTCGAAGATCACGCCTGGCGCGTGTTTAAAAAACAGGGCGGCGACATCAGCCATTTGCCGGAAGCATTCGTTTCCGCGCTGGAAATTTCCGCACTCGATCACATGAAAATGTGCGCCGCAGTCGCCCCCTTCATTGACACGTCGATTAGCAAGACCGTCAATGTACCGGCCGACTACCCCTTTGAAGAATTTAAAAATCTCTACACTGAAGCCTGGCGCGCGGGACTTAAGGGACTGGCGACCTACCGGCCTAATAGCGTATTAGGCTCTGTGCTGTCGATCACGCCGGAACCTAAAAAAGGAGAGATTCCACAGGACTTCGTGTTCGATCAGGACAGGCGCATTGAACTGGAAGCCGCACCCAAACCCGCGCTCGCATCCTTGCGCTGGCCGGGTCGCCCTGCCCTGACCGCCGGCAGCGAAGGCTGGGTGTCCCAAGTCGTCAAACATCCGCTGGGCAGTTTTGTCGCGTTCGTCTCGCACACCGCCAACGACGGATGCAACCACCCGTTCGAAGTCTGGGTCAACGGCTCAGAACAGCCTCGGGGACTTGGCGCACTGGCGAAATCACTGTCGATGGATATGCGTACCCGCGATCCGGTATGGGTGCGTATGAAACTGGAAATGCTGATGAAAACGGCGGGCGACGATGCGTTCGACATGCCAATGCCACCCGAGGGTGAAATAAAACGCATGCCGAGTCTGGTGGCCGCCTTCGCCTATTTACTGAAATACCGCATCGAAGCATTGGGTGCACTGGAAGTATGTGACGGCATGACCACACCGATGATGGATGCGCTGTTCGCCAAAAAAGAGCCTAAGACCGGCACCGACGGCACCATGAGCTGGACCGTTGATATTTCTAACGCAGGTTCAGGGGATGATTTCGTACTGGGCCTCAAGGAACTGGTGCTGCCGGATGGACAACGCCGCCCCTATTCGATGTGGCTGTCGGGCGTCTATCCGCGTGCGCTCGACGGGCTGTGCAAGCTGCTGAGTCTGGATATGCGCGTGATCGACCCGGCATGGATCGGTATGAAGCTGCGCAAACTGCTCAACTTCGGTGAACCGCTGGGAGATTTCATGGCTCGCGTACCGGGCGGCGCCAAGATGCAAAGCTATCCGTCAACCGTCTCCTATGTCGCCACGCTGATCATTCACCGCTATGCGATGCTGGGCGTGCTCGACGAACACGGATATCCGGTGCAGCAGATGGGCGTGCTGGAAATACCCGAAGGTCAAATCAAACCGACCGGCATCAAACCGCTGACCGGCAAGCTGTGCCGCGAATGCGGCAACGCGACACTAATCAAAAAAGACGGCTGCGAATTCTGCACCAGTTGCGGCGCAATCGGCGCGTGCGGGTAATTCATCGCTGCTGTCGGTCGCAAGTTCGCGTGGGATACACCATAAGCTGCTAGCAAATTGTTTACTTTCAAATCAAAACTCCTTCGATCTGTATCGAAGGAGTTTTGGCCATTGGCAATCTGAAGTTGTATGACAGGAGCTTGACCTACGCAAAGATTGCGACACGCGGGGCATTTCCTATCTGCAAACGCCCAGCGTGTTGCACGAGGGAAAAGTAATTTTTAACGATTTGCCACGTACTGACGAGATTGAAGCGTGGCTCAATAATTTATTTAACTGGCGGATTCAACTCTGAAGTGCAACTTTTGTAAGTGAATTTAGGTGGTGAGCT
>JBAXJT010000011.1:0-52961 GCA_037137715.1 Nitrosomonadales bacterium | reverse complement strand
CTCCACACCTCAAAGTTAAATTTTTTGAGGCGACAACTAGTCTGACACCGGGGGACTCAGCTCATCCAGACACACGGGTTTAATCAAATAATCATCCATACCCTGCGCGATACACCGCTCAGACGTGCCTTGTATGGCATCGGCCGTCACAGCAACGATAGGTAATCTTGCACCTGAAGATTCTTCACGTCGAATAGCGGCAGTCAGTTCAAAACCGTCCAGGTCAGGCATATAACAATCCGTGAGCAGCAGTGCGTACCCGCCGCTGCGCCACATCAAGAGCGCTGCCGCGCCGTCACAGGCTACCTCAGTCTCATACCCCAAAAATTCAAGTTGCGCCTGCATCACCTCAAGATTAATTTCATCATCCTCCGCGAGCAGAATCAGACGCCGCCCCTTCAAAGCCGCGCACGTCATCGCACCGGTCAGGTGATCATTCAAATTAGCTGCCATGACCATCGCCCGAATAAGTGACGCTTGCCACCGCACAATTACCGCATCCTAAATATTCCAGACGATCAAAACTAGTCGCCTTTGAGATCGCTATCCCCCGCCCGTTGAGGTCGAAAATGCGTTCGGCACTAAATTCCAAATACGCCTGCCAGTCAAAACCATCGCCTTGATCGGTAATCGTCACAACACAAGCAGCATCGGTCTTGACCAATTCCACCTGTACCTGGCGGTCCGCATAGGGTGCTCGCAAAAGACGCGCCTCAATCTCCTCAGACCAGCGGTCCTGGTGCAATAGCTGATTTTTTTCGGCATAACTAATCGCCAGATTGCCGTGTTCAACCGCATTAACCAGCAATTCCGAATACCCCCTCAACGTGCGGAGCGGATCGCCGCTCGCCTCAGCCAACTTTAAAGCGAGCATGCGTGCCTCACTGAGCGTGCGGCAAGTAAAAACCTCACGCGCCAACTGATCGACTGCTTGACCAATCATAGACTGCAACGCACCGTTAGCGCACGATTCTTCCAGCGCCGTTTTGACAACCAGATTCAAAATCTCCTCAGTGACAGGTTTGCTCAAATAATAAGCGGCACCTGCCGCCAACCCGACTAAAAAATCCTGCTGAGCATCTACACCCGTGAGCATGATGACGGGTAAATGCGTGTACCGTTCATCCGAACGGATGCGCTGCAACAACCCCAGACCGTCAAGTCGCGGCATGTTCCGGTCCAGCAAAATCAGATCATACAACGCAGGCGCAGCATCGAGCCTCTCCCAGGCGACCTGCCCGTCTTCCGCCGTATCGACCGAGTACCCGGCTGCTGCCAGCGCGTCCGAGGTTAAACACCGCAAAAATTCATCGTCATCGACAACCAGTATATTTGCCATGATGTTCAGCCTCCCGGGCTAGTTGCCCGCAGCGTCAAGTGTTTCAAGAATGCATTCCATGTGCACACCGATTTCCAACCCTTCGTCGTACAGCGCTTTTGCCTGCCCGATCGCAAAATCGAGCATGCCTGACAATTCCTCTTCCTGAGAGTGCGTGATCCCTATCGTCAACATCGCAAGATCGAATTTCTTTTGCAACGCCAGAAAAATCCCGCTGCTTCTGACACCCTGACTGCGATGGCGCTGATCGATGCGCTGCAAGGCGTGACGTGTACTGTCCAGCAACACTTTATTAGCGGCGTATTGCCTGATGACTTCAGCGCTGCTCTCGATGGAATCCACACGCGCATTAGCACCTTCAGCCAACCAAGCCAGATTGTCCTTCATGCGTCCGTGTCGCTCAGGATCATCGCGGGAATTGCTTTTCACGATGATGGTGATGTGTTCATAAGTGCATGACGTGCGCGTGCCAAACTCAAACAAGCGCGCCTGACGCGACATATTGCTCAGCACCGATTCTTCCAGCGGCGAACAAGGCCCGTTAGCCGACAAGGCAACCGCCCCCAGACGCCCGTGAATTTTGACACTGGCTTCAAAACCGTAAGCACACAGGGTACTCAAGACTTCACGGCACAGGCTTTCGTAATCAGGGCAACTAAAACTATTGCGCATAAATTGCAGCACGGCACCAATCTCTGCCGAACTCGACATCGCTGTCATGGCAGTTGAAAAGGCGTAGGACAGATCCTTGTTAAGTCGCTGCCGCTCAGCGCGATTTGCCAGCGCCAGTTTAATTTTTGAGCGCAACTCATCAACCGAGACCGGTTTGGTCAGATAATCATCGCCGCCTGCCTCGTAGCCTGCCAATCTATCTTCATCGCTAAGCCTACCCGAGAGAAAAATAATCGGCAATTCTCCCGTCGCATGCTCTTCACGCAAAGCGCGACACACCGCGTAGCCTGACATACCGGACATCTCCACATCGAGCAATAACAAATCAGGTCGCGTCTCAGCAATCGCTGCCAAAGCCGCCGCACCCGTCTCCACATGCCGTATATCATAGTCTGCGACCAGCATTTCGACCGTCACAAGGGCTGAAAACTCATCATCTTCAACGAGGAGAATATAAGGTTTGTCGCTCATGGTTTATCCTTCCGTGTGATGCATTAACACACCCGGATAGACACACCGGTATTTGATAGCTGCACTGACAAGCATGATAAAAGGTATTTTGGACCACGGCTATTAGCCATATAGGCTACAAGCGAACAAATTTTGTGGCAGAATGACGCTCGTCAACCCTGCTATAACCGCATAAACGGTATGACTATTTTTGACACGCCCCGTATCCACGTAGAACTACTCACCCCGCGACAGCGAGAAATCGCCGGCATGCTGGTGAGCGGAATGACCAATATCGAGGTTGCAGAACATCTTTGCATATCAGCACATACCATCAAAGCACACCGCGCCGATATCATGAACCGGATGCAAGCGAATTCATTCGCCGAACTGGTTCATCAGTTCAACAGGATGCAAACCACGCAACCTGAACCTCGCACCACCCCCTTACATGTCATCGTCGTTGAAGATGACGAGTGGTATCGCGACTATTTGACCGAGAATTTGCATGAACGCCGCTACAGCAGCATCGGGGTCGTTGACGGGGAGGGCCTGCGTGCCGCCTGGGCTCAACAACCTGCCGATGTCGTGATCCTGGATATTGAACTCGGACACGGCAAGGAAGACGGACTGATGATTGCCTCACGCATCCTGTCTAACTGCCCGTGCGGCATCATCATGGTGACCGCCAAAGGCGCGCAGGACGAACGACTCAAAGGCCTGAGCATCGGCGCTGACGCCTATTTCGCCAAACCGGTCAACATCGACGAACTCTCCATTACCCTCACCAACTTAGGTCGCCGTCTGCGCTAATTAAAAAAGGACACAAGCTGTGTCCTTTTTTAATTCCCGTGCAAGACTGATTACTTGCGACGCGGCAACATGCGCTCCATCAGTCCGTCTTTCGCGATGAACTGATGCTTGATTGCACCCAGCACATGCACGATCACCAGCAGAATCAGCGTTGTGACCAGCACTTCATGCACCTCATGGGCAAACACATGCTCATAACCACCGTCAACAGGCAGCAAACTTGCATCGCCTGACAACAGGGCGCGCCCCGCATCGCTGCTGGCAATCGTGATCATGCCGCTCACCGGCAACAGGAACAGCACGGTATATAGCGTATGGTGGATACCCTTAGCGACCTTATCCATCACCGTGTCGCCCATGGCAGGTGGCGTGCCGTCCTTGCGGCGAAAAAACAAACGCAAGGCGGTCAGCAGCAACACCGAACCACCCACGATGCCGTGAACCAGATATCCCGCGATCGTCGCATGACTTGCATCGGTTGATTCTGCCAACTCTTCACCTAAAAACCACGCAGTGACCAATAAAGCCAGCGTCAGCCAGTGTACGAGTATCATGCGATTACTATATTGCGTCATACCATTTCCCCTTATTTTTTGCAGAACGCATCTGACTCATACCTGAGCCGATAAGTTCCCTGTTTGTGACCGGTGCGAAATCTACCTCAAATAGACCGAGCAAACAACTGCACCTTCACTTAAAACTTAACTTACCGGCACGAACGGGGTATGCTCGACGCAACACAGGGAGGACAAAGACATGAACTCACCATGCGGACTGACGACAGTGCAGGCAGAACAGAAACTGCGCGAATCCGGTTACAACGAGCTATCTCCCCCGCGCACTCGCCGCCTCTGGCATATTGCAGCCGAGGTTTTGCGCGAACCGATGTTCATGCTGCTGATTGCGGCAGGCGGCATTTACCTGTTACTGGGCAGCGTTGACGATGCCATGATGTTATTAGGCTTCGTCCTGATCATCATCGGCATGACCGTATTTCAGACACAAAAAAGCGAACGGGTACTCGATGCCCTGCGCGACTTATCCAGCCCGCGTGCGCATGTTATACGTGACGGCAAGCCGCTGCGTATCGCCGGACGCGAGGTGGTCACAGATGACGTGCTGCTGCTCACCGAGGGTGATCGGGTCGCAGCCGATGCTGTGCTGCTAAGCGCCAACGACCTGTTTGCCGATGAATCCATGCTGACTGGCGAATCAGTGCCGGTGCGCAAGCGCGCGGGAGACGCCAGCATCTGTGAACCGGGCGGCGACGACTTGCCCTTTGTCTATGCCGGCACCGTGCTGGTACAAGGCAGCGGCATCGCGCGCGTCACGGCAACCGGATTACAGAGCGCCATCGGCCAGATCGGCCAGTCACTCGACGCCACACAATCGGGCACCTCCCCCTTACGCCTTCAAACCGGACAACTGGTGCGCCGCTTAGCCATCATCGCCCTCGCGCTGTGCCTCCTGCTGGTGCTGATCTACGGCTATACGCGCGGCCACTGGCTCAATGCGCTGCTGGCCGGCATCACGCTGGCGATGTCCACGCTGCCCGAAGAATTCCCGGTCATCCTCTCGGTGTTCATGGCGCTGGGCGCATGGCGCATCTCGCAACAAGGCGTGCTGACGCGGCGCATCGATGCCATCGAAACGCTGGGAGCTGCCACCGTGCTGTGCACCGACAAAACCGGCACGCTAACCGAAAACCGCATGGTCATCCGAAAACTCTACAGCGGCGGCCAAATGCACAATGTAGAGGACGGCGCTGAACTGCCGCCTCCGTGGCATGAACTGGTGGAATTTGGCATTCTGGCCAGCGAACGCGACCCGTTCGACCCGATGGAACGCGCCCTGCACGAACTGGGCCGCAACACCTTGAGCGGCAGTGAACACCTGCACGACGACTGGGAGATCGTCCACGAATACAGCCTGTCACCCGACATGCTGGCAATGTCGCATGTCTGGCAGGGCAGCGGACAATCCCATCACCCGGTCGCGGCCAAAGGCGCGCCGGAAGCCATCATCGACCTGTGCCACTTGCCGGAAGCCGACGCACTGGCACTCGAACAGGTCGCCGCCGACATGGCTGACGCAGGTTTACGGGTGCTGGGCGTGGCACGCGCCATACTGCCGGCGACGCCCATCAACTGGCCTGCTCTGCAACACGACATCGAATTTTCCTTTGTCGGCCTGCTCGGCCTGCAAGATCCGCTGCGCCACGGGATGAAAGAAGCCGTTGCCCAGTGCCACGCTGCCGGCATCCGCGTTGTGATGATTACAGGAGACCATCCGCGCACCGCCCAGAGCATCGCACGCGAACTGGGCCTGCCCGCAGAACAACTCATTACCGGCGTCGAACTCAACACACTGACCGATGACGTATTGCGTGACCGCTTGAAAAACGTGCAGGTATTTGCCCGCATCGTGCCGCAACAGAAACTGCGTCTGGTGGAAGCCTTCAAATCCAACGGCGAGATCGTCGCTATGACAGGCGACGGTGTCAACGATGCGCCCGCGCTCAAGGCCGCACACATCGGTGTCGCTATGGGCCAGCGCGGCACGGATGTCGCCCGCGAAGCGGCAGGCATGGTATTGCTGCACGACGACTTCGCATCCTTGGTTGCAACCATCCGCTTAGGCCGGCGCATCTACGACAACCTGCGACGGGCGATGAGCTACACGCTTTCCGTACATCTGCCGATAGTGGGAATGGCGATGCTGCCCGTCCTGATGGGAGAGCCGCTGCTTCTGATGCCCGCCCATATCATGTTTCTGGAATTGATCATCGGCCCTGCCTGTTCGATCTTTTTCGAGGCCGAGGCCGAAGAAGCCAACATCATGCAACGACCGCCCAGGGCGGCTAACGAAGCGCTGTTCAGCGGGAAAAAACTTGCCATCAGCTTGTGGCAGGGCATTGCCGGATTGCTGGTAGCCGCAGGTATTTTCTTCTGGGGAATCTTCAATGGTTACGACGAAAATACCGTACGCGCGCTGGTATTCACGGCGATGGTTGCGGGGAATATCTCGCTAGTGCTGGTTAACCGCTCTCCCGCCACCGAACAAAAAAATCCCGCCCTGTACTGGATATTGCTGGGCACGTGTTCAGGACTGGCACTAACGCTCACCGTCCCCGTGCTGCGAGAACTGTTTCACTTCTCGGGCAGCATCCCGCTCATTCTGGCAACGGGACTAGTGGCCGCCTTCGGCACAACACTACTTAGTGCAGCCATTAAACGCACAGCCTGAAAACTTAACACCACTAGCCCAGACAGTGACTGCTTTGATACGGACAGCGGATATTCAACAATCGAAAGCATGACATTCCGGTTTCGAGACTTAGCGGTCATAGCCAAAGTGACTATATCGGTCAGCTCTGGGACCTGCCTACCAGTTTTCATAAGGCTGAATCAATCAGCCATTATGCTCACGACGATGACGCTGATTACCACCAAACTTGAACCCATAAGACGTTGTCGCCAGCCTTCA
This sequence comes from Nitrosomonadales bacterium, assembly GCA_037137715.1. Classification (GTDB taxonomy): domain Bacteria; phylum Pseudomonadota; class Gammaproteobacteria; order Burkholderiales; family Gallionellaceae; genus Gallionella. The sequence goes on along the minus strand of JBAXJT010000011.1, from coordinate 46,201 downwards.
TGCTCTTTTAGCCAAACGATGCCGAGCAATACCGTCAACACAATCCCGGCATTGGTCAGTGTTACCGCATAGGCAGCGGGCAGCGCGCGCATCGCATAGATAACAAGCGCATAAGCGGTACCAACACCTGATGTTCCTATGATCAGCGCGTAAACCGGCGGTGTCTCTGCGGGTATCCAGCGACCTGTACGCCACTTTTGCTCTACCAACAGATAAATCCAACTGATCGCAAAATTTACGCAAACGTAGCCCAGTGCGGTTCTGAGATCAGGGACATTTACCGCCGCCAGCTTGTCGCTCAAACTATAAATAACCGTCATCAAGGCGGCAAACAAAGCGTAAGGCCATGCGCGACTGAGTCGTGTCACACCATCCTGCGCGCTACTTGCAATCATCCAGAGACCAGACAAAGCCAAAAGGATGGCGAACCAGGACAACAACGGGAAGCTGTGGCCGAAGAACAGCACTTCAACAATCGCAATCAACAACGGAGAACTACGCACCATTGGATAGACTGCGCTGGCGGGTGCCAATGTGTAGGCGCGCCGAAGCGCTAAAAAATACAGACCATTGCTTGTTCCGCTGATGGCGGCACAGAGATACAGTTCTGGTGCCTGTGCTGCGGCACGCAGGTAATCCGGCAAACTGAATGGCGCGAATATCAGCACATACAGCCCCACTATCCACCATAGAAAATTTGCCTCGCCAGGTGTCCGCCTGGTCAAAAGATTCCAGGAAACATGGAGTAAAACGGATGCCCCTACGGCCATCAGCGGCGACATGATATTTCCGGAATGTCCAGTCTATCGCCATCGCGTGCCAGCGACAGCCTGCCTGTCAGTGCAAAGGGGTGATTCAATAACCAGACATCAAGACTGTGACTGATATGCATCAGCACAATATCGCTATCCGGATAATTTTTACTCAATTCCAGTACTTCCGGAAAATCAAAATGATTCCGTTTTCCCTCTACGCCGGGCGGATAAGTGCAATCAAGGCAGATCGTATGAGGTTGCCATTGGGTCAAAAATTCTGCGGTAGCGGGCGGAATTTCACGACTATCCGTCAGATACGCCAATCGAGCACCATTATGTTCGATACAGTAACCCAGCGTCGGTTTGGAATGCACGAGTGGCACTGGCGTAATGCTTACACCGCCCACCTCAAACGATTCAAATTTAGACAGGTGCTTAAATTTCAGCGGGCCGGGATACTTGTACAGATCCGCGCATCCTTCCGCGTCGTGCGGGGCGAACACACTCAGTTCACCTACGCCCCAACGCCAGTGAAATAAGCCTTGCACATGATCCGGGTGAAAATGAGTAATCAAAATGGCGGATAAACTGCCAGACGGGAAACGCTCACAGACGTCCATTACACCTGCGTCCAGCAGTAATTTCACACCATCAGCCTCAATCAGCGCGCAATTCGGACGTCGTATAGCGCTGACATCAATCCGGGCGCGGCGGCAAATCAGACAGTCACACCCCCACAGAGGCACGCCACCCGCAGCACCCGTACCCAGAAAAGTCAGCTGCATTGCATTACTCGTATTTTAGAGCGGATCAATTCGACGAACGCGGGGCCTGTTTCATTGAGTGGTGCGTCATTACGAAAACGCTGCAATCTCGGATGCTGCAAGGCTTTGAACTCCTCTGCCCGCATCAGCCTAGCTTCAATCTCACTATCAGTTTCACGTCCGCGCGACTGTAATCTGCCACGTAATACATCAGCCGAAACTTCTATCAATAGTGGAATCAGTTCAGGATAATTTTTTGATGCCTGTTGAAGATAAGCCCGCGAGCCATTCACAATCACGACCAGTCCTTTTGCCAGCCACTGATTTATTTCGCAGCCGATACCATACCGCATTCCATGACTGTGCCAGTGCAAGGGGAACAATTTACGTGCCATTCTGGAATCAAATTCTGCTTCACTTAACGCCACATGATTTTCACCGCCGGCATCGTGCGGGCGAGTAATGTAACGATGCGCGAACACAACACTGGAATCCTGTTCCAGCGCATGCCGCGCATGCAGCATCAAACTGTCCTTACCGCTGCCGGACGGGCCAATCACATAGAGTAAAACACCGCTCATCTCAGGCACCATGATCGAAAGCCAGTGTCATCACGGCAATTCCCTCTGACCATACGCGCGCCGCCTGAGGCAATCCGCCCAAATTACGCACCGCAATCAAATCGGCACGCTTGCCCACAGCGATGGTGCCGCGGTCATTCAGACCGGCAGCACGCGCAGGATTTGCACTCACCAGCGCGACAGCTTGATGCAGCTGAATACCGGCCATCACAGGTAACTGCATGATGGCAGGCAACAACGCCGCAGGAGAGTAGTCACCGCACAGGCAATCTGCCACTCCTTCGATGATGGCATCCAGCGCACGCATCGAGCCTGATTGTGACTTGCCCCGCAATATATTCGGCGCACCGAACAATGTTGCCAAGCCAGCGGCACGTGCCGCCTGTGCGGTCTCAAGGTTTATCGGAAACTCGGAAATTCTCACCCCTAAGTCAGTCACAATGCTGATTTTTTCAGGGCGATCATCATCGTGACTCGCTAATGGAATACCTTTTTGACGCGCTACTTTTGCCAGTTCCTGCATGCGCGCAAAAGAGCCATCCCCTTGTGCCAACTTGTCTGCCAGCAATGCATCTATTTCAGCGGATGATTTCTTATAGGTACGCGCAAGGTAGTTACGATAGGCATCGGTATCTTTAAATTGACCTTGCCCTGGCGTGTGATCCATAAAGGACATCAGGTGTATCTCGTTATTTTCCAGTAGCTCGTGCAGCACGGCAGGTGCCGTCGGATCGGTAATCTCATAACGTGCATGCACCCGGTTATCCACCAATGCGTGTTCCTGCCAAGCGTGCACCGCACGCGCTAAGGCCGCAGCGGTCTGGTTATTACGCACGCCCAGTTCAGCATTAGCAAAGGACAGTGCATGATAAATAGTGGTAATACCCGCAGCCGTATTGCGTTTATCCGCCTGAGCGCAGGCAAAATCGAAGGGGAAATGCACGCCGGGACGGGGCTCCGCTTCCTTTTCCAGCGCATCGCAATGCAGGTCAATCATGCCCGGCATCAGGATATGCCCAGTCAAATCGATCTCCGTCGCGCCATTGTTGCTTGCCGGGTCAATTGCAACGATCACGCCGTTTTCAATCAGAACCGCCGCGCTTTTCAGGGTTTCATTTTCCAGCACCACCTGTGCGCCGGTAAGATAGAATTGATTTTTCATGCTAATCCTTGCTAAGTTCAGTTACTGCGATTAGGGGAGAAAGTTCCACGACCTCATCGGCCAGGCGACGTACCAGCTCAGGGTGATGAAAGATGGCCAGCATGGCGATGCCAGTTTCTTTAAGCAATTGAATATGCTCAACAACCCTCTCAGTCGTCGCAGGATCCAGACTGGCCGTAGGTTCATCCAGCAACAACAATCGAGGCTGTGCAATCAAGCCGCGCGCCAGATTCACACGCTGCTTCTCGCCGCCCGAAAAGGTCGCCGGTGGAACATTCCACAAATGACTTGGCACCGCCAGTTGCGCTAATAATTTCTCAGCACGGCCGCGTGCCTCATGGCTGTCCACCCCGCGTGCAAACAACGGTTCAGCCACCACATCAATGGCTGATTTACGCGGCAGACAATATAAAAACTGCGTCACGAAACCGATTTCCTGTTTACGCAATTCGAGTATCTGATGTTCACCCGCTTTTGCCAGATCAATGACATTGCCGGCTTTGCTACGATACAGAATACGTCCGCTGCTTGGCAGGTAAGTGCGGTAAATCCCCTTCAAAACTGAAGACTTACCGGCACCTGTAGGTCCGATAAGAGCAGTTAAACGTCCCGGATAAACGCTCAAATTAACACCCGATGCTGACGGAATATCTTTGTTTCGTTCATGTAAATGAAACGTCTTGGCGTAGTCTTCAATGGTTAAAATTGCTTGTGTCATAGTCATCTCACAGTGCGGAAGCTACCAGCCGCTGGGTATACGCGTGCTGAGGATCTTCGAGAATTTGATCGGTCAGACCGGACTCGATTACACGGCCGTGTTTCATCACCAGCGTGCGTCCTGCCAGCAACCTGATCACGCCCAGATCGTGTGTTACCACGATCATCGCGGTATCGAGTTCATTTTGAATCTCCAGAATCAGATCGAGAATGGCAGCTTGTACAGACAGATCAAGGCCCGTGGTCACTTCATCCAGGAACAGCAGCGGCGGCCTGGTAGCCAGAGCCTTGGCAATTTGTACGCGCTGTTGCATCCCGCCTGAGAATGTTTTTGGATTTTGATCTATACGCGCCAGTGATACTTCCGTGCGCGAGAGTAATTCACCTGCCCTGCGGCGAATCTCAGCGTAATGCTTCAAATCACTCATCAGCAGGCGTTCCGCGATATTACCGCCTGCCGAAATCTGAAAATTCAGACCCATATGCGGGTTCTGATAGACCATGCCAAAACGTTTGTTGCGCATACTGCGTTGCTGGGCCGCGTTAAGGCTGAACAAATCGTGCTGTTCTGCACCATCGAAGAAAGTTGCTTGTCCGGAAGTCGGCGTATCGTCGAAATACAGCATTTTGACCGTGCTTGATTTACCGCTGCCGGACTCGCCGATGATGCCCAGAATTTCGCCCCGATACAGATCGAAATTAATATCATGAGCGGCGACCACACTGCCGCAAAAAGGGCAGATATTGGTATCAAATTCAGGGCCGGTATGTAGTGTGCAGAGCGGACAGCCCTTGCCGTGGATACGCGACAGTCCGCGTACTTCGAGTATTTTGCGACTCATGCTGCACTCCCAGTTTGTTGCTGTTCTTCGCAATAGGCGGAATCAGAGCATTGATATGCCACCATTCCTTGATCATTGCTGAACTCATCCAGAAAACTCACCGTTGAACCGCAGCATCGGCAGGCATGACGCACACCCGTCGCATCACGGAAATCTTCCACACGAAATGCGATATCATCAAAAACGAGCGGTTCAGCCAGCGTGTAAGGCGGCACGGCGTAAATCTTCTTTTCGCGTCCGGCACCCAGCAAAACCAGGGCTTTGGACTGATGTAGTTTAGGCACATCCCAGCGCGGAATCGGCGAAGGATCAATCACATAATGTCCGTTGATCCGCGTCGGATAACGATGCGAGATGGTGATCTCGTCAAAATGCACGATGTCTTCGTAAAGTTTGACCAGCAAACGTGAATAGTCTGCCTCGGCATGCATGATTTTTCGCCGTGCTTCTGATGCTTCAACCACCACCAGCGCATCGGGATACGGCACTTGCAAAATCAATATCTGCGCTTGGGTCAGCGGCTTTTCCGGAATGCGGTGACGCGACTGTAGCAAGCTCGCCTCCTCCGTTTTTTCGGTTACGTCAACGCCCGGACAAGTCAGCTGCACAAATTGGCGTAAATTCACGGCATTGACCGAATCATCCGAGCCTTGATCGATCACCTTCAGCGTGTCTTGAACGCCGATCAACGACAGGGTAATTTGCAGGCCACCCGTACCAAACCCTCGACCCATCGGCATTTCACGCGAGGCATAGGGTGTTTGATAACCGGGAATGGCAATGGCTTTGAGGATGCAGCGACGCACTTCTTTCTTGGCATACTCATCCAGAAACCCAAACGAGTAGCCTGCATCCTCTAGCGGCAGTTCATAATTTTCGTTCATGCTGTCTCTCCTGACTTACGCACCTTGCCTTGCGTAGTGCGCAAGCGATCCATATCAGACTGAAAGGTGACGTAATGCGGCATTTTGTAATGCGATGCGAAACCCATTGAGTCAACCCCATCCACATGCAACAAGACAAATTCAGGATCTTCTGATGGATTATCAGGACCGTCACGCATGCCTTTTTGCAAGGCGCGATCAATGATCGCCATGCTGATTGCCTTAACTTCATTGTGACCAAAACAGGCACCGTAACCCAGGGTAAAGACAGGCATATCACCGGCGATGCCGCTTTCATACATCGCAACCACTTCGCATTCGGTCATTAAAACCTCACCGGCTTCCATCAATTCACCGGTCACCGGATGCGGCAGCATGACCGGCAGATAACCCACGCGCAGCTCGGCCACGGTAGGATGCACATCGCCATAGCCACGCATATTTGAATACGCCATCGCCAGCAAAGAGCCGGTTTCAGCACGCGCCATGGTAGCGAGTGCTGCTGAGCGCGGCACCGGAAACACCAGCGGGTCGCGGGTGATATCGAAGGCTGGGTCCTGCATCAAACCTAAAGGCGGCAGCAAACCTTCGGCACGCAGCGCATCCAGCACCTTCGGAAAACTATCCGGTAAATCAGCCTCTGGCGTATTACGGAGGAAATTTTTGGCCACGACTCGAAATGCAGCAGGGTCTTCATTCGCCAGATCGAGACGCAATAGGCGCAAGGCATAATCGAACGTCGCACCCAACATTTGACCGCCCGGAATATCCTTGAAGGCCGATGAGATGCGACGAATGCAGTTCATCTTCGAGGTATCTTGTAGCGGTGTTTCCAGTAATCTGGGTTTGGTTGAGCGATAGGCGCGCAAGGCAAAAGCGGCTTCCAGCGTATCGCCCTGAAATTGCTTGAGCGCGAGTGCGGCCAGTTTCGGATGATAAAGCCCGCCTTCGGAGACCACCCTTGATGTCAATAAGCGCAATTGATCTTCAATAACGGTCAACTTGATCGGCTCATCCATTGCGTTTTTACAGCGCATATAGTCTGTCGCGGCGGCAGCACCGTCAATGGCCGCTTTGCCGCCCTTAATTGCAACGTAACTCATGCTGCGCCTCCCATTGTGATCTGCGTGGTTCGCGGTATTGCCACAAAATGATGTTGATCACACAGCAGTAAATCGACGCCAAGCGGAAAAGCCGAAACCCATTCCTTGCGTGCGGTAATCCACGCGGGATGCAGCCCGTCTACACGGATAGACGTTGTACTTTCAATGCCGGGACCACTCAAATGCAAGCTAAGATTGCCAGTCGAATCAGGCCGCAATGAGCTGACGCGCAACAATAGGGTCGCCCCTTTCTCAGGGGCATCCAGTGTGCCTATGCACGGATTAAGATCAGGTGCTTGAGCGCCATCCAGCAGAATAAACGCCGCTTTTTCCGAAACGCAGGGGCGCGTTTCCAACCTGGCCCACAATGCTGAACTCAACAATTGCTGAGGATCTGCCAGCGTTGTTTCGCCATCAACCAGCGCAATCAGAATTGCAAGACAAGCGCTTGTCTCATGATCGGCACAGGGGGTAATGCGTCCCGGATAGCTAAAGCTATCAAGCAAGCCGCGAAATACCTGCTGTTGCAACATGGGTTGCCAGATAGCCGGCGAACAATTGATCGTTTCATTCAGCATCTTCGTCATCCTCTTGTTCCAGCAGCGAAAAATCGACACGAGTGGCAGCCAGCATTTGACGCCGTTCGCTTATTTTTTGCATACGCAACAACTCTCCCTTTTCAACCAGATTTTCGGCTATGTTACAACCCGGTAACTTACCTGACAGGACTGCATCGAGAATGGCGATGGAACGAGCCAGTTGAGCCCGGTCATCAACCAGTACACAGCCACCTTGAACTTCATGACCCTCAGCTGTTTTCAAGATCACCTCGGCGCGAGCCACCGGGATTTCACCCAGGTAAAACGGCTCATGAAACGCACCGTCCGTTAAGCTCAATAGACCTAATCCTGCCTGTGGCAAGACCACATCGCGCACTTCAATGTCACCGCTTAGGGTTGCCGCGACCGCTTTGATCTCAGCCGCGTCTAATTGACAGAGCGCGCGCGGCCAATCATTTCTTGGAATATTCATTAGTTAAGTTTTCCTCTTATCCAGGTAGACAGATAATCAATCGTTAAAATCGTGACCAGAATCACCACAATCAGCGCGGCTGACTGGTCGTAATTGAACATGCGTAAGGTGTCATGTAGCGCAAGACCTATGCCACCCGCGCCAACCAGACCCAATACTGCGGCCATGCGTACATTGCGGTCGAAGATATAGAGCATGTAACCCAGCGCTTCGCGTTGAATCGACGGCCATCCGGCATACATCACCAGTTGAACACGCGATGCACCGGTCGCTGTGACAGCTTCATAAATCCCGTTATCGACGCGTTCCAGACTTTCTGCAAAGAACTTACCCAGAAATCCGGCTGTATGTACGCCCAACGCCAATGCGCCCGGCAAAGGTCCCAGCCCCAATGCGGCAACAAATATCAATGCCAGTAACAAATCCGGCATGGCACGCATAAAGTTGAGCAATTCACGCGCAATACGATAGGTCACGGCATTCGGTGACAGGTTTCGAGCGGCGAACGGCGCTAACAGCACCGCCACGACAATCGCCAGCGTACTTCCCCACAACGCCGTTGCCAGCGTTTGCCCCAACAGTTCTACATATCTAGATAAGTCTTCAAAATTAGGTCGACTGTAGCGGCTGAAATACTCGAAAATGTCCTGTACGCCATACAGCAGCGTCTCAAATGACAACTCCAGATCGAAGATAATTAGCCAAATCAGCGCCAGCCAACCCGACAACCAGACGGAGGTCGGATTGAACGGCTTTTTGGGTAAGGCAGGACGTTCGATTATTTGCTCAGCCATTTAAATCATCCTCATGCGAAAGTGATCGGATGCGCGATCAAGCAGCGTCACCACGATGTAAATAGACAGCGCAATGGGCAGCAGCCGGTCATAGTCGAACATCCGCATGGCCATCACCAGGTCATAACCGATACCGCCCGCGCCCACTAAACCTAGAATCGCAGCGGCGCGCAGGTTGTGATCCAGCACATACATCACCGTGCCGACAAAGTCCGGAAACGCCTGGGGAAAATGAGCGAAAGTACGCAGTTGCAACCAACTTGCCCCCTGTGCCACCACCCCTTCCACCTGACGCTGATCGACCACTTCAATGCTCTCGGCAAAAAACTTGCCCATGAAGCCGACCGTCACGAATGACAGCGCCATGATTCCCGGCAAAGGTCCTAATCCCACCGCAGAGACAAACACCAGCGCCCAGACAAGTTCGGGCAACGCGCGCATCAAGGACAGTAAATTGCGTGTCGCATGAAAAACAGCAGGATGCGGACTGGTATTTTTAGCCGCCAGAATACCCAATGGCAGACTGATGACTAGCGCAATACTGGTCGCCAGAAACGTCATTTCGATGGTCTGCAAGATGTTTTTAGCCAGTGTCGGTAAATACTCCCAATCGGGGAGAACCAGCAAATTTCCCGCAAAAGCCAACATGCGAGGAATGGCGGTGACGATCCTGCCCAAATCAAGTTCGACAGCCGGTGCGCTGATCACCAAAAGCAAAATGCAGGCGAGTAGCAATAGCGTTGGCACCAAGCCAGGTCGTCCGTTAGGCGTAGGCCAGCATAGTTTCGAGTTGCTCATCGACTTGATCTCCGTTGCGACTATAGATTCGACTCAGCGTTACTCGATCCAGCCCGCTGGCCGGACCGTCATACACAACCAATCCGTCATTCAGCCCGATGATGCGATCAGCGAAACGCTTGGCCAATTCGACCTGATGCAGATTGACCACCACGGTAATGCCGTCGCGCGTACAAATTTCGCGCAGCAGCCCCATGATTTCTTCACTGGCAACAGGATCCAGGCTGGCGACCGGCTCATCGGCCAGAATTACACGCGGTTGTTGCGCCAGCGCACGGGCAATACCGACACGCTGCTGTTGTCCACCGGAGAGTTTATCTGCGCGATTCCAGGCTTTGTCAGTCAATCCCACCCGAATCAGCGCATCGTGCGCAAGATCCAGATCGGTGCGACGAAATAAATATAAAAGGCTGCCCAGCCATGAGCGATGCGACAAACGCCCGGTGAGCACATTAGTCATGACCGACAATCGATCCACCAGATTGAAATGCTGAAACACCATGCCAACTTGTGAACGAACTTCACGAAGATTGTTTTGCGTGACGACTTGTTCGCCTATCTGAATGCTGCCTGCAGTAGGTGTTTCCAAGCCATTGATAGTGCGTAATAAAGTAGACTTCCCCGCGCCAGACGGGCCGAGAATAACCGTGAAAGAACCCGCTGCAATTTCTGCGCTAACGCCCTTGAGGGCTTCAAATCCATTGGCATAACGTTTGCCGATGTCTTTTATAATAATTTTAGCCATACGACCTCCAAATTAATTCGCGGTCTGCATCTACTTTGCCGACCGCGACACTTCAATTACTTCAGCTGCTCTTTCTTAAGGCCAAGTTCTTTAACCATATTGCGGATCATTTGATAATCTTTAGGCTCAACCGCAACGTAATGGCTGATCTTGCCGTAGCCTGTTACTTTGATTTCCTTGTCTGCATTCAAGATTGCGTCGCGAATTTGTGCTTTCAGTTCCTTAGGCAAATCACCGCGATAAACCAGTGGAGAGCCTGGCAACGGTGATGATTCGGCGATGATGCAATTGCTTTCTTTGGTAATCAGACCTTTTTCCAACATCTTTGGATAGGTAATATCATTGTCAGCCGCCGCATCAACCGTCTTGTTTTTCACAGCCAATTCCGCTGCATCGTGCGAACCGGCATAGGTAAACTTACCGAAGAATTCCTGAGGCATCTTGCCGGTTGCTTGCTTCACCATGTAGCTCGGCATCAAGCCGCCTGAGGTAGAGGCTGGGTCAACAAACGCAACGCTCTTACCTTTCAGGTCGAGAATGCTTTTGATGCCACTGTCGCAAGGCGTAACGATGATGCTTTTGTAGGTAGCTGAATTGCTGCCTTCACGAATGCCGACAGCAAAGGCTTCAGCGCCTGCTTCTTGTTCAGCCAGGTAATACGACAAAGGGCCGAACCAGGCGATATCCACACGCTTCTTTTTCATCGCCTCAATCACGCCGGCGTAGTCGGTTGCGGTGAACATTTTCACCTTTTGACCCAGCTTTTTTTCCAGATAGGCGCGCATCGGTTCGAAGGTCTTGATCATTTCTTCGTTGTTATCCGCTGGAATCAAACCCAGCACCAATTCGCGAGCCTGTACTACTGCGGTTGCACTCATCAGCGAAGCGCCGATCAGCATGGAAAGAACAAGTTTGTTAAATTGCATGTTGAAACTCCTGTTGGATTCAGTTTGGTAGGGAGGTTTTAGGGTGTGATGCGCAGTTGGATCCGGTCTGCGCGGAACCGGGTAATGGCGTACTCGACCGGAGAGTTATCCCAATCCAGCACGTTCAAACTCTTAACCCGCAACACGGGCCGATTTTGGGTAATTCCCAGCAGCTTTGCATCGTCGCCTTGAGGAAGGACGGCGGTTACCAGACTTTCGGTACGATGAAGTGCGCCGTAATTTTTCTCTAAATAATCATGTAACGACCCGCCTGCATAACCACCCAGTAATTCGCTGAACGGTTCAACCGGCAGAAAATGCGAGATAACGCAGAAGGGTAAGCCATCGGCTAAGCGTAACGTTTCAAGCCACAGAACGGGTTCGTCAGCTGTCAGCGCTAGGTTGCGCGCAACACCCGCAGGCGCAGGAGTAATCATTTTTCGTATCACGCGTGTATCGGTAGAAATACCGATATCGGCCAATGTTTGAGTAAAACGCGTATTGGCTCCAACTCGATAATCGAGCAACTGATCGGTAATAAAAATACCTACTCCATGACGCCGTTCAAGCAATCCTTGCGAAATCAGCTCATCAACGGCACGACGCAAAGTATGACGATTAACGGCAAAACGTGCCGCCAACTCACCTTCCGCAGGCAATCTGTCGCCCGCAGCGCCCTGCCGAACATAGTCGCGCTCCAGCACTTCGGCGATTTGTGCGTAAAGGGTAATTCCGGTATCGCGATCAATTGCATAAAGGCTCATGACGATAGATGTCTAGATATGTAATGCGACATATCATGAGTTACAACCGTTTCAAACCAATGAAGCTTTTGTGAAAGTTTTGTGAATTATTAATATTTCAACACTAAAGCGGGAGTTATAAGCGAGGTGGGTATGTATTTGGGATGATGACTATTACTGCCAACTGCGACTATGAAGTAATAATTGTTCAGCCTCATGTTCTGCAATCCAGATACATAAGCAATGGGATACCAAGTCCCAGCGTAGGTGCGAAACAACTGCGAAGTCTATTATTTGGAGCGCAAGCTATGGCATACGCGGCATCTGCAAGATTTCGAGTTGTAACGGATCGGCGTTAATGCGAAAACGATCTGGTTACCGTAGCTTCAGACTTGCTTCAACGGTCTATATACCAAGGGTGCAGGTTGATTTGCATGTCATTTTTACGCAATATTTCACATTTATGCTAACATCCGCACATGGACTGGTGAATAATTTACTTTTCTGAACGTGTGCGATCTGATGTGCTTGCGTTGCCTCCCGGCATTCGTGCTGACTATTTGCGTTTGTCTGAACTGATGGAAGAGCATGGCGCAGACTTGAGAATGCCTCACTCTAAGGCAATGGGGAGTGGTTTATTTGAATTGCGCCCTAAAGGTCCAGAGGGAATTGGACGAGTGTTCTACTGCACTCAGGTGGGGCAAGTGATCGTGGTACTGCACTCGTTCATCAAGAAAACACAAAAAACGCCGAATAATGAATTGGAAATTGCAGTTCGTCGCTTGAAGGAGGTCAAAAATGCAAAATGAAAAATTTAATCCAGTTGCTCACGATAATGCATTTGTTGCTCAGATGTTGAGTGATCCTGAAACCAAACATGCTTATGATGAGCTTGAGGATGAGTATGCTGCGCTCAATGCTGTGCTACGCGCCCGACGTGAAGCTGGTTTGACTCAATCCCAGATTGCTCAACGCATGGGTACAACAACCAGTGCAGTATCTCGTCTGGAGTCCTCTCTTATCAGTCAGAAGCATTCACCCAGCTTTGCGACATTGAAAAAATATGCCCATGCTTGCGGGAAAAAATTGGTTGTTAGCCTCGCGTAAATATTTTGCCGTAGCTAAAACGTAGCTACGGTACGCTGTAACCGCTGTTTTTGACTCATTATAGCTGTAAAACATAAAGCACGAATAATGCAATGTGTTGTTTATTAACAAGTATTTTTTTATATAGCTAGACTGTCTGTCTGGGTAGATAATATTTAGTCTTTAACGGCTGGGTTGTTCATGTTTTTTCCGTCCAACACCAAAGCATCTAACTACCGCTGTCCATTAGCAAGCAAATGGCACACAGCCGACCATGAAATATGCGGGATAATTATTTTATGAGTAGCCGCTTTATGTCTGACAGCGGAAGTATACGCTGATCGTTTCCTGCGGAAATTGGAATTTCGAAGGTGGGATTACAGGAGACCGTGAAAGATTGATTTTGGGTCGCCATCTGTCCGCCGAATTTTCCAAACCGGCGGACAGCTATGAATCACATCCCGACCTTGACATTCATCACATCGCTCCACTGACCGACGGGCTGATCGTGCAGTCGGTAAATCGCCTTGTATTTCCAGCTGGTGCCAGTATCGGGCAGCGGGGTGGTATCTATCGTATCAGGCTCGCTGTTGACCGCAAACAGTGCAAAACCATTTCCTCGGTCCGCCCATATCTCAATCGATCCCGCCTGCCCCTTGGCCCAGCAAATCACCGGATTTCCTGCGCTGAACCGATTTTTTAATACAGGCTTCCAGGTGTCAGGTTCCATCAGGATTTCGGCACCTATCAGTCTCAGATGCTGGCCAATCGCTGCCGTGTAATTCTTGTGCGCCTTGATGCCAGCCACCAGCGTAGAAAAACGCTGAATTATGCCGGGACTGACGACAGGTGGAGCAGTGTCGCTTTCCCTGAGCAGCACCGGCCAGCTGGCAGACCCGCTGCCGCCATCACGCAGCTGATTCTTGTGCGCAGTCCAGTTGTGCGCATTGCTCTGCATCTGATGATGCATCGTGAGCGAATAGCGGAAAGCTTTCGTATCTGCGTTGTGGCTTTCAAGCGCTTCCGTGCTGACATTCAAGTCCGGCGCATAAGCGGGCAGATTCGCCGCGACATGCTCCATCAACTCCACCTTGCCCATATCATCATTGGGCATATAACCCGTTGTCGCCATGATCGCACTCCTTCGTAAGTTAACCTTAAAAACTCAGCAAAACAGGCCGAGCACTGACGCTGATGAAACCAATGCAAAACACGCATTTAAAAATGACTGCCGGGTGATTTTCACTCTCCCCGGCAGGGTATGCATTCTTCCCTGCAGGTGCGGCATATTTCTCCGGATACCCATCGATTTTTGCCGTGCATTTTTTTATTTCTGCCGGGGACTATTCACGCTTCATGGCAGCTGCTGCACTTTTCCTTGAATGCTCATCCTATTCCGGCATGAACGATTTTAAATCTGCTGCACCTTCTTAACAGACAGCTGTACCTGCCAACCCGATTGCTGTACCTGCAAACTTGATTGCTGTACCTGCCAACCCGATTGCAGCATGTAAGTTTCTGACAGCAGCCAGCCCAATACAGACTGCGAATTTTCCAGGACTGACTGCCGGATGCCCATCGGGCCTTGGTGCATCCATTTCCGGGGAGATTCACTTGAAAAACAGGAATCGGCCTAACCGTCAAGCGCATTCTGTGTGCGCGAACTGAAGAAAACAATATGCATGAATACATAGAACTAAATACATAGGCGATGCGTTATTCCGCGACTGATCCCGATATATTTCATGGGTAATAATCAGGGCTGAGGGCAAACATGCGCTGCAAAAAGTCCGGCAGACTGCTAGAATTCATCCTTTGCAATTGACCCATCTTAAGGAATACGAATTATGTCCATGTCCGACCGCGACGGTTTTATCTGGCACGACGGCAAACTTGTGCCCTGGCGCGATGCTACCACCCATGTGCTCACGCACACACTGCACTACGGCATGGGCGTATTTGAAGGCGTCCGCGCTTATAAGGCGGCAGAAGGCACGGCGATTTTCCGACTCAAAGATCACACCGAGCGCCTGTTCAATTCTGCGCATATCTTCCAGATGAAGATGCCGTATGACAAGGAAACGATCATGGAAGCGCATCGCGAAGTCGTGCGCACCAACAAACTCGAATCCTGCTATATCCGTCCGATCTGCTTCTATGGTTCCGAGGCGATGGGCATTGCTGCAACCACCCTGTCCACTCACGTGGCAATTGCCGCCTGGCCGTGGGGCGCCTATCTGGGCGACGAAGGCATGCAAAAGGGCATACGCGTCAAGACTTCCAGCTTTACCCGTCACCATGTCAACGTCAACATGTGCCGCGCAAAATCGGTGACAACCTATGCCAATTCAATTCTGGCACATCAGGAAGTGGCCAACGATGGTTACGATGAAGCGCTGTTGCTGGATGTGGACGGTTATGTGGCTGAAGGCGCGGGCGAAAACCTGTTTATCGTCAAGAAGGGCAAGTTATACACGCCGGATTTGACCTCTTGCTTAGAAGGAATTACCCGTGATTCAGTCATCACACTCGCCAAAGAAATGGGCATAGAAGTGATTGAAAAGCGCATCACGCGCGACGAAATTTATTGCGCGGAAGAAGCCTTCTTTACCGGCACAGCCGCCGAAGTCACCCCGATCCGCGAACTGGATCAACGCCAGATTGGCGCAGGTTCACGCGGCCCGATCACCACCTTGCTGCAACAGGCGTTCTTCGATTGCGTGGCAGGAAAGCACCCGAACCATACCGACTGGCTGGACTACGTTTAAGGAGAAATAACGTGAGCACTATCACCCATCGTCAAATTGAGGTCACCGCACACGATCTGCCGTTGACCTGCCCGATGCCGTCTGCCAAGCTGTGGAACGCGCACCCCAGGGTTGCGCTGGCACTCAATGCGGACGGCGCGGCGCACTGTCCGTATTGCGGCACGCTCTACAAGTTTAAAGGCGATCTGCCCAAGGGACATCACTAAGCAGATTCTGCTGCGCACGCTTGCGGCGTCATTCGGGAATACATCAGCATGCATAAAATCTTAGTCATCGGCCCGAGCTGGGTAGGCGATTGCATGCTGATGCAGCCGATGCTGATGCGGCTCAAACAACGCCATCCGGACTGTCTGATTGATGTGTTAGCCCCCGCATGGACAGCCGGTTTGTTGCACGCACTCCCTGAAGTCAATCAGGCGATCGTCAATCCCTTCGGCCACGGCGCGTTAAATATTAAAGAACGCTACCGGCTGGGCGTTGAGCTGCGTGCCGCTCAATACGATCAGGCGATCGTGCTGCCCAATTCACTCAAATCCGCGCTGGTGCCTTTTTTCGCCAACATTCCGCTGCGCACCGGCTTTGTCGGCGAGCTGCGCTACGGCTTGCTCAACGATGCCAGACCGCTCAACAAACGCCATCTGCCGCTGATGGTAGAGCGTTTCGCCGAACTGGCTGAAGACCGCAATGGCATCATACCGCGGCCGCTCGCACATCCTAAGCTGAGTATCTCTGACGCCCAGCGCGCTGCCACCTTGCAGAAATTAAACCTCACGCTGGAAAAACCTGTTGCCATCTTCTGTCCGGGCGCGGAATACGGCCCTGCCAAACGCTGGCCGATCGCTTATTTTGCCGAAACCGCCCAGCGCCTGCACGATCAAGGGTATGCGGTTTGGCTGGTCGGTTCGACTAAAGACCATGACGTGGCGGAAAAAATTGTCGCCCTAGGCAACCCAGACACGCGAAATCTTTGCGGCAGCACCGATTTGAGCGATGCCATCGCATTGCTCTCGTTGGCAAGTCTCGTGATCAGCAACGATTCCGGGCTGATGCATCTGGCCGCGGCGCTGGATCGCACGCTGATCGCACTGTTTGGCTCGAGCAGCCCGGAATTTACGCCGCCGCTGTCTAAATCAGCACAAGTCGTCAAACTTGATCTCCCATGCAGCCCGTGTTTCAAAAGAATATGCCCGCTAGGTCATTTCAACTGCATGAATCATCTAACACCGGATCTGGTATGGCAAAAAATACGTCCCGTGCTGTAACCTGCCACCGTCTGTTGGACAAACCATGAAGGTACGCCCGACCCATTTGTAACTCATCACCGCAATGAAAGTTAAGTATGAGTAACAGCCCTGCTTCTAACATCAAAATTCTCGCCGTTGAAGATGACAGCGGTGATTATGGATTGATACGGGTGTACCTGCGCATGGCAGGCTATGTACCGAATATCGTTCCTGATCCGTTGACCTGGGTGACCACCTTAGCACACGCTGAACAGCAGATCATGCTCGACAGGCCCGACATCATCCTACTCGATCTGAACCTGCCCGATTCGTTTGGCATCAGCACAGTTAAGCGCATGCGTACACTGTTGCCCACCGTGCCTATCATCGTATTGTCTGGTAACAACGATAATGATATTGCGCTTGCCGCCTTAGAAGAAGGTGCGCAAGACTTCGTGATTAAAGGTCAATACGAACACAACGCCCTCGGCAAGGCCATTTCACACGCGCTGATACGTGCCAAACTGGAAGCCAAACTGATTGAAAGTGAATTTCGCTGGAAATTTGCCATTGAAGGATCAGGGGACGGCCTATGGGACTGGGACGTTGCACAAAATACCGTCTTTTACTCACTTCGTTGGAAGCAGATGCTAGATTACACCGATGACGAAATCGGCAATGGTCTGGATGAATGGTCGTTGCGCATCCACCCCGACGACAAAGCCGACACCATCGCAACCGTCCAGGCCTATCTCGCGGGCAAAACATCCTGCTATCTGAGCGAGCATCGTGTACTGTGCAAACAGGGCGACTACAAATGGATACTGGATCGCGGCATGGTAGTGGCACGCGATGCTGATGGCAAACCGTTACGACTTATCGGCACACACACCGACATCACTGAACACAAACGAATGGAAGATCAGGTCAGGCAACTGGCATTCTACGACACCCTTACCCACCTACCCAACCGTCGCCTGCTCAATGACAGACTCAGTCAGGCCATGTCGGTCGGGAAACGCAGCGGCGGCTATGGCGCATTAATCTTCCTCGATCTGGATAATTTCAAGCCAATCAACGACACACACGGTCACGTTGCAGGTGACTTACTGCTGATTGAAGCTGCGGACCGCTTGCGTGCCTGCGTGCGGGAAATGGATACCGTGGCCCGTTTTGGCGGTGACGAGTTTGTCGTCGTACTCAGTGAACTGGATACGGATGATAAAGCCTCAGCGATCGAAGCTAGCCGGGTCGCCGAAAAAATTCTCGCGCGCTTGTCAGAGCCTTACCAGTTGACCGTCAGGCATGAGGGGCAGCCTGACCTGCATATAGAGCACCATTGCACGGCCAGTATCGGACTGGTGCTTTTTCTAGGCCAGCAAGTCAGTCAGAATGACATCATCGTAAGTGCCGATGCCGCAATGTATCAGGCTAAGAATGCTGGACGAAACACCATTCGCTTTTACGAGGCGGATTAACCGGTAACGATAAAAACCAACACCTGACTCAGATGAACACTATACCGCGTGAAATCTTTAAAGCCTATGACATACGCGGCATCGTCGGCCACACGCTGACCGCTGACATCGTCGAAGCCATCGGGCACGCCATCGGTTCGCTGGCAGTTTCACGTAATCAGCGCACGATCGTGATTGGCCGCGACGGGCGCTTATCCGGCCCGGAACTGATCGCAGCGCTGGCGCGGGGCATCCAAAAAAGCGGCATCGACGTCATTGATGTCGGCTGTGTGGCGACACCCATGGTGTATTTTGCCGCCTTTCATCTCAACACAAGCAGTTGCGTGATGCTCACCGGCAGTCATAACCCGCCCGATTACAACGGCATCAAGATAGTGCTAGGGGGAGACACGCTGCATGGCGAGGCAATCCAGGGATTGCGGAAACGCATCGAGCAAAAAAACCTATCCCACGGCACGGGTACTTA
This sequence comes from Nitrosomonadales bacterium, assembly GCA_037137715.1. GTDB lineage: Bacteria > Pseudomonadota > Gammaproteobacteria > Burkholderiales > Gallionellaceae > Gallionella. Next base: position 27,334 of record JBAXJT010000011.1, on the reverse strand, counting down.
TTGCCAACAGGACATCAGCTGCGCGTATATCGAACGCATCGTATCCGACGTTAAACTGGCGCGCCCGATGAAGATCACCGTCGATTGCGGCAACGGTGTGGCGGGCGCCTATGTCGCCGAACTCTACCGTCAACTGGGCTGCGAAGTCGTGGAACTCTATTGCGAGGTAGACGGCACTTTCCCCAACCACCACCCGGATCCGTCTGTACCAGAAAATCTGCAAGACCTCATCTGTACCGTCAAATCCAACGGCAGCGAACTGGGGCTGGCGTTCGACGGCGATGGCGACCGCTTGGGCGTCGTGACACGTGCGGGGGAGATCATCTATTCTGATCGTCAACTGATGCTGTTTGCCGCAGATATGCTCAGCCGCCATCCGGGTGCCACCGTCATTTTTGATATTAAGTCGACGCGCCATCTGTTCGACTGGGTAAGATTGCACGGCGGCGTGCCTGTGATCTGGAAAACCGGCCATTCGTTGATCAAGGCCAAAATGCGTGAAAGCGGTGCACAACTCGCGGGGAAAATGACAGGCCATCTCTTTTTCGTAGAACGCTGGTACGGCTTCGATGACGGACTTTATGCAGGTGCGCGCCTGCTGGAAATTTTGAGTAAAACAGCTGATCCGGCTAACATCCTCAACGCACTGCCGGATTCGTTCAACACGCCTGAGATACACATCAAGACGCAAGAGGGCGAAAATCATAGCCTACTGGCACAACTCAAAACCACGGCCAAATTTACCGACGCAATTGACATCATTACCATTGACGGTCTGCGCGTCGAATACGCCGATGGATTCGGCCTGGTTCGCCCCTCCAACACCACGCCAATGATCGTAATGCGCTTTGAAGCCGACAGTGAAATCGCACTAAAACGCATTCAGAATGACTTCCGACGCATTCTTCAACAAGCAGCACCGCAGCTAATATTGCCGTTCTAAAAAAAGGGCATCCGCTGAAGGATGCCCTGATTTAAACTTCAGCTACGCCGATCTTACAGTTTGCCGCGCACCCAATCCGGTACAGAAGCTAACGCAGCGGCTAAATGCTCTGGTTGCGTACCGCCTGCTTGCGCCATGTCCGGCCTGCCGCCGCCTTTGCCGCCGACTTGCTGGGCAACAAAATTGACCAATTCACCGGCTTTAACTTTGGAAGTTGCATCCGCCGTCACACCGGCGATCAGGCTCACCTTACCGTCATTGACGGAGGCCAGCAGGATCACCGCTGATTTCAGTTTGTCCTTGAGTTTGTCCAGCGTCTCACGCAATACCGCTACGTCCGCGCCTTCCATCAACGCCGCCAATACCTTGACGCCATTGATTTCCACGGCCTGAGTGGCTAAATCATCGCCTTGTGCTGATGCCAATTTAGATTTAAGTCTTGCCAGCTCTTTTTCATAATTCTTAATATTATCAATTAGTTGCAATACACGCACAGCCACCTCATGCGGCTGTGCTTTGACCAAATCTGCGACCTGCTGCAATTGTCGCTGCTGCTCTTGGATCAACGCCAGTGCGCCCTCGCCTGTTACACCCTCGATACGACGCACGCCGGAGGCCACACCGGACTCCGCTACAACCTTGAACAAACCGATGTCGCCCGTGCGCGCAACGTGCGTACCGCCGCATAATTCACGACTGGAACCAATATCCAGCACGCGCACTTCGTCGCCATATTTCTCGCCAAACAGCATCATCGCGCCGGTCAGCTGGGCGTCTTCAATACTCATCACGCGCGATTGAGTGGCAAGATTAGTCAGAATCTCGGCATTGACGAGGGTTTCCACACGCAATATTTCGTCATCCGTCATCGGCTGACTATGCACAAAGTCGAAGCGCGTTTTGTCAGGATCAACTTGCGACCCCTTCTGTTGTACATGCGCGCCCAGCACTTCACTCAACGCCTTGTGCATTAAATGAGTCACGGAGTGATTACGTTCGGTCGCACGACGCGCCGCCACGTTGACTCGTGCATTCACGCCATTGCCCACCGTCAATTTGCCGGTATTGACCACGCCGTGATGACCGAACACGCTGGCTTGAATCTTCTGGGTATCTTCCACAGCAAAGATGCCATGCACGCTGCGCAACTCGCCACTGTCGCCCACTTGACCGCCTGACTCCGCATAGAACGGTGTGTCATCGAGCACCACTACGCCCGTATCGCCCTCAACCAGTTCATTGACCGACACGCCATCCTTATACAGCGCCAGCACGCACCCCTTGTGTTCGAGCATCTCATAGCCGTGGAAGGTTGTCGCAGGGCCAGCATAATCTAGGTTTGCCGCCATCTTGAATTTTCCAGCGGCACGCGCCTGTTGCTTTTGCTGCGCCATCGCGGCATCGAACGCAGCGGCATCCACCGTCACACCGTGTTCGCGGCATACGTCTTGCGTCAAATCAAGCGGAAAACCAAAGGTATCATGCAGTTTAAATGCGGTTTCGCCATTGAAGACCTTGCAAGTGGCCGCAGCCATCTCAGCCAGCTCCGCCTCCAGAATCGCCATGCCATTTTCTATCGTGGCAAAGAAACGCTCTTCTTCGAGCTTTAAGATGCCTTTTACGCGCACTTGTGCCTCAGCCAATTCAGGGAAAGCAACGCCCATTTGCTCGACTAAATCCGGCACCAGTTTGTAGAAGAACGCTCCGCGTGCGCCCAGCTTGTAACCGTGACGAATGGCGCGGCGTATGATGCGGCGCAGCACATAACCACGACCTTCATTGCCCGGAATCACGCCATCGGTAATCAGGAAAGCGCAGGCGCGAATATGGTCAGCCAGCACTTTGAGCGAGGGCGAATCAAGATCCTCGCACTGCGTCTCGCGTGCCGCCGCCAGGATTAGCGCTTGAAATAAATCAATTTCATAGTTAGCGTGCACATGCTGCAACACCGCAGAGATGCGCTCCAACCCCATGCCGGTATCGACTGAGGGCTTAGGCAAGGGATGCATCACACCCGCTTCATCACGGTTAAATTGCATGAACACGTTGTTCCAGATTTCGATGAAACGGTCGCCATCTTCTTCAGGTGTACCCGGCAATCCGCCCGGAATATGTTCGCCGTGATCGTAGAAAATCTCGGTGCACGGACCGCAAGGGCCCGTGTCGCCCATCATCCAGAAATTATCCGACGCATAGCGCGCGCCCTTGTTGTCGCCGATACGAATCACGCGGGAAGCTTCGAGGCCCATCTCTTTGGTCCAGATGTCGTAAGCCTCGTCATCCTCGGCATACACCGTCACGTAAAGACGGTCTTTAGGCAGCTTGTAAACTTCCGTCAATAATTCCCACGCGTACTGGATTGCATCGCGCTTAAAATAATCCCCGAAACTGAAGTTACCCAGCATTTCAAAGAAAGTGTGATGACGTGCGGTGTAACCGACGTTTTCCAGATCGTTATGCTTGCCACCGGCTCTGACGCATTTTTGGCTCGATGCCGCGCGTGTATAGGGGCGCTTGTCGAATCCCAGAAAAACATCTTTGAACTGGTTCATCCCTGCGTTGGTAAACAGCAAGGTTGGATCTTCATGCGGCACCAGCGAACTGGAAGGTACGATGGTATGGCCTTTTGAGGCGAAGAAGTCTAAGAACTGCTGGCGGATTTCACTGCTTTTCATGTTTGTATCCATCACTGATCGTTGCTACAGGCGGCGTGAGCGCACACCGGACAAGGTGCGCATCATACCATCCGACGCAACAGCCCGGCCACCTCGGCGAACTAAAGTAAAGTTGAAATCAATCCTGATCTTGTGAAGAACCCAACACTTTGAAAATCACGTCAAAGCCGAAACCCCGCGACTGCAAGAAGCGCATCTGTTTCGCTTTTTCTTTAGCGTCATGGGGGGGGTTGCCAAATTTGCGCTGCCAGACGCTGCGGGCTGTTTCCAGCTCGGTATCCTTTAAGGCGGGCAACGCCTCCTCTATCAACTCCTCGCTGATGCCCTTCTGATGCATCTCGTGAGTGATGCGTTGCAACCCGAAGCGCGGACGCCGGGCATGCAGGAGTTGAGTGGCGGCACGCTCATCAGACAACCAATCGCTCTCAACCAGCGAATCCAACAGCGCATCTAAATCGACCGCTTGCAATTGCTCAAAATCATCCTCCACCTGAACAAAAGGATGCAGTTTAGCCGCCAGTTCCGCACGACTGTATTCGCGGCGCGCCAGATAGCGCAGCGCGCGCTCGCGAAGACTGGGTTCAGGCCTTTTCTTCACCTGCTTGTGCCAGTTTTTCGGCCGCTTTCGCTTTCGCTGCCGCCTTAGGAGACTCACCGCCGTCCATTAGTGCAACGCCGACGATGGTGCGGATTTTGTTTTCGATTTCGAATGCCATTTCAGGACGGGCGCGCAAAAATTCACGCACATTGTCTTTGCCCTGACCGATTTTTTCGCCGTTATAGCTGTACCATGAACCGGCTTTTTCGATCAATTTATGCAAAACGCCCAAGTCAATAATCTCGCCTTCGCGCGACGTGCCTTCACCGTACAGAATATCAAACAGCGCTTCCTTAAATGGCGGGGCAACCTTATTTTTAACGACTTTTACGCGCGTCTCATTGCCGATAATTTCATCACCCTTTTTGATCGCGCCGATGCGGCGAATATCTAAACGCACGGATGCATAGAATTTCAGCGCATTACCGCCAGTGGTGGTTTCAGGATTGCCGAACATCACACCGATTTTCATGCGCAACTGGTTGATGAAAATCACCAGCGTGTTGGAGCGCTTAATATTAGCCGTCAGCTTACGCAGCGCCTGCGACATCAATCGGGCATGTAAGCCCATTTGCGCATCGCCCATTTCACCTTCTATTTCAGCCTTAGGGGTTAAGGCTGCAACCGAGTCGATGACCACCACATCCACAGAAGCTGAACGCACCAGCATGTCGGTGATTTCCAGCGCCTGTTCGCCATTGTCCGGCTGCGAAATAAGCAGATCTTCAACCTTCACGCCGAGCTTTTGAGCGTACTGCGGATCGAGTGCGTGCTCTGCATCGATAAAGGCGGCTGTCCCACCCAGCTTTTGCATTTCTGCAATGACCTGTAAGGCCAGGGTGGTTTTACCGGAGGATTCAGGGCCGTAGATTTCGATCACGCGACCGCGCGGCAAGCCACCCACACCCAGCGCGATATCCAGCCCTAATGAGCCTGTGGATACGACCTGTATGTCCTGCGCGACTTCGTTTTCACCCAGACGCATGATCGAACCCTTGCCGAACTGCTTCTCGATCTGACTTAACGCTGCCATCAACGCCTTGCTTTTATTCTCATCCATGGTGTATCCCCTCAAAATTAGTTCGCGGATTATGGCACATCAATTCACTTATGAACAGAACGATCGTTCTTATTGCAAAAATTTATCACGCGGAGGCGCGGAGATCGCGGAGAAATCAAAATTGAAAAAACGATCCTTGTACCTCAATACAAACTTAACCGTACGCTAAGCAGTCGGTTTTTTTCTCATCTCTGTTTGGCTAAATCACGCATATACGCAAGCTATTAGATAGCTCTGCACCTCCGCGTGAACAATCGTCGCCTTTAAGCTAGCTCAGTACGCGAATTCAGAAAATCAATCACGCCCAGCAAAGCGATACGCACCGCTTGTATGCGAACTTCACTGCGATTGCCTGCCAGTTGATGACGCTGCGTCAGTATCGTTTCATCTTGGATACCCCAAGCAAACCAGACAGTACCCACCGGCTTATCAGGCGTGCCGCCATCCGGCCCTGCGATGCCGCTAACCGCCAAGGCTAGCTGCGCTGCGCTGTGCCGCAAAGCACCCGCAACCATCTCACACACCACTCTGTCAGATACGGCACCGTACTGCGCCAGCGTAGCGCTTTCAACACCCAGCATCTGCTGTTTGGCCAGGTTGGAATAGGTAACAAAACCGCGTTCAAACCAGACCGAACTACCGGCAATTTCGGTTATCGCCTGAGCTACACCGCCGCCGGTACAGGACTCTGCGGTGGCCAGCATCAATCCGTGCGACTTAAGTATTTCACCTAATTGAGCAGCTAGAACGTCCATCATTACCCCCAAACCGAAAAATCATACTCACGCGGAGACGCGGAGAACGCGGAGAAAAACGAAATGCTAAAAACAAATCATGATGCTAAATCAAAACCATTCGTCCCATTGACGGTTTGTAGCTTTTAATATGGTTTTGAATTTCTCCGCGTTCTCCGCGTCTCCGCGTGAGATTGTTCTTCTACAACCCGCGCGCCAGATCGTTTTGGATATCGACGATCGCCTCCAACCCCACCGCGATGCGTATCAGTCCGTCCGAGATACCCGCCGCGGCACGGGCTTCAGGGCTGATGCGCGCATGGGTCGTGCTGGCCGAATGGCAGATGGTGGTGCGCGTATCGCCCAGATTGGCGGTAATCGACAGTAACTTGGTATTGTCGATCACGCGCCATGCCGCCGCCTTACCCCCCAATACCTCGAAGGCCACGATGCCGCCGCCTGTTTTCTGCTGCTTCATCGCCAACTCATGCTGAGGATGCGAGGGCAGGCCGGGATAGAAAACCCGCGACACATTGGGCTGTGCTTCGAGCCAAATTGCCAACTGCAAGGCGGATGCAGAATGGGCATCCATACGGATTTTCAGCGTTTCCATGCCTTTTAAAAAAATCCAGGCGTTAAATGCGCTCATGGTAGGACCCGTCGTGCGCAAAAACCCGTAAACCCCTTCCATGTTCTTGCGACTGCCCAGCACCGCGCCGCCCAGCACACGCCCCTGCCCGTCCAGATACTTGGTCGCCGAATGAATCACGATGTCAGCGCCCAGATCAAGCGGTCGCTGCAAGATCGGCGTACAGAAGCAGTTATCCACCGCAAGCAATGCGCCGCAGCTTTTCGCCACCACCGAGATGGCCGCGATATCGGAGATTTCCGTCAGTGGATTGGACGGTGTTTCGAGAAAAAATAACTTAGTATTCGGGCGCACCGCCGCCTGCCATTCGGCCACGTCGGTGGCCGAAACATAGGTCGTTTCGACACCGAATTTTTTGATGACGTTGTTAAACAGATTGACGGTAGAGCCAAACAAACTTTGTGAAGCGACGATATGGTCACCTGCCTTCAACAGGCCCATCACGCACGCTAAAATTGCCGACATACCGGAGGCGGTGGCGACGCATTGCTCGGCCCCTTCCATCGCTGCCAGCCGTTCTTCGAACATCGTGACGGTCGGATTCGTGAAGCGCGCGTAGATATTGCCAGGTTCTTCCCCGATGAAACGCGCGGCGGCCTGTGCCGCACTATCGAATACGAAGCTGGACGTTAAAAACATCGCCTCTGAATGTTCGCCAAACTGGCTGCGCACAGTCCCTGCTCTGATAGCCAGCGTTTCAGGCTGATAGTTTTCTTCGTTCATATTCCGCACTCCTAAATCCTCAATCCTGCCACTTTTACATCGATGAAGCACTCATCGCCAGTTCCAGTTCCATCTGATCATCGTCCGACTTATTGGCTTTGCCTGCCGAGCGTCCCCGCTCGACCTTATCAAGATAGGCCGGTGTGATATCTCCCGTAATATAAATACCATCAAAACAGGAGGCTTCAAAATCAAGGATGTCCGGATTAGCCTTGCTCACGGAGGATTTCAAATCTTCCAGATCTTGATAGATCAGCGCATCGGCGCCAATCTCGCGGCAGATTTCCTCATCGGTGCGACCCGTTGCAATCAGCTCCGCGCGGCTGGGCATATCAATACCATAGACATTAGGGTAGCGTACCGGCGGCGCAGCGGAGGCGAAATACACTTTCAGCGCACCAGCATCGCGCGCCATCTGCACGATCTCGCGACTGGTTGTGCCGCGCACGATGGAATCGTCCACCAGCAACACATTCTTGCCCTTGAACTCCAGACCAATTGCGTTGAGTTTCTGGCGCACTGACTTCTTGCGCATCGCCTGTCCCGGCATGATGAAGGTACGGCCGATGTAACGATTTTTGACAAAGCCCTCACGAAATAAAATATTCAGGCGATTAGCCAGTTGCATCGCACTCGGCCGACTTGAATCGGGAATCGGAATCACCACATCGATTTTGATATCCGGCCAGATACGCGCCAATTTATCAGCCAGGTATTCACCCATATACAGGCGTGATTCATGAACAGAAATCCCATCGATCACCGAATCCGGACGTGAAAAATACACATATTCAAAAATACACGGACTCAACCGTGCATTGTCGCTGCACTGACGTGTGTGCAATCGACCTTCGAAGTCAACAAAAACGGCTTCACCGGGCGCGACATCGCGTAGAAATTTAAACCCCAGCGTATCGAGTGCCACACTCTCCGATGCAATCAGGTATTCATTACCCGCTGGCGTTTCATTGACGCCGATCACTAAGGGGCGAATGCCGTAAATATCGCGAAACGCCAGCAAACCATAGCCTGCGATAATGGCAACGACCGCATACGCGCCGCGACAACGCTGGTGTACGCCTGAGACGGCCGAAAAAATGGTCTCCGCATCCAGACGCATACCCTTCGATTTTGACTGTAATTCATGCGCGAGCACATTGAGTAGCACTTCGGAGTCGGAATTGGTATTAACGTGACGCAAATCCTGCACAAAGAGCTGTTTTTTCAGCTCTTCTGAATTGGTCAAATTACCGTTGTGTCCCAGCACAATGCCAAACGGGGAATTCACATAAAACGGCTGCGCCTCGTTATGATCAACTGCGGAACCTGCCGTCGGATAACGGACATGTGCAATACCGGTATTGCCCTGCAGGGCGCGCATATTGCGGGTGCGGAACACATCGCGCACCAATCCGTTGCCTTTGTGCAAATGTATCGTATCGCCATCCATCGTTGCGATACCGGCGGCGTCCTGCCCCCGATGCTGCAAAACTTGCAAACCATCATACAAAAGCTGGTTGGCGGGCGAATATGAGACCACTCCGAGAATGCCACACATGTTGAATTCCTTTTAATTTCTATTTCTGTAATGGATGCGCGCGGCAATATCGTCAGGCAGCACCACTTTGGAGAGCAGGGCTGCATCTTCTGCCCACTTGCTGAATTTTGCATCCAGCCAAAAACGTTGTTCGGGCAGACTGGATGTCCCAGCCAGCCACACCAGGATCAAGATCACCAGTATGCCGCGCAACAATCCGAATACACTGCCCAGCAAGCTATCGATTAAACCTAAGCCGACCGCCTTAATGAGTTTGGTAAACATCCACACCAGCATCGCCCACACGATGAGTACCGCAATAAACACCAGCGCATAGGCCAACGCTGCACGCGCCTCGTCCTGACTGACCGGCAGCATGGGCGCAACCAAGCTGGAAAACTGACGACTGATGAAATATGCGAGCGGCCAACCCAACAGGGATAAAACTTCGTAGACCAGACCGCGCCATACACCCAGCGACAGCGAGATCAGCATGATGCCTATCACGGCATAGTCAAAACCCGTCATTTAACTGCCGTTACCGCCGGATGCAAGTCATGCTTTTCCAGCATTTTTCGCACATCATCGGCTTTACTGCGATCCGTATAGGGTCCCACTCTCACCCGGGTGGTGCCCGCAATCACTTCGGTGTAAGCCTTAAACCCCCAGCCTTTTAATTTATCCGCTTCCTGCGCCGCCTTTTGAGCATTTGAAAAGGCGCCCACCTGAACCACATAACTGCCACCCGGCTTTTCACTCGATTTTTCAGTCAGTTGCTTTATATCGACTTTTTTGTCTTCCACGGGTTTAGTGTCAGCTGGCTTAACATCGACAGGGCGAACATCGGCCGTTTTGATTGCCACAGCGGGCGCCTCAACAACGGGCGTGACAACAGGTTGCGCCTTCACGTCAGCAACCGTTATTTTGCCCGACACGACTGCAGCAGGCGTAACCTCAGAGACCACCGCGACCGCCGAATCAGCCTGTACAGCGGCCTCAACCACTTCCGACAAGGCCACTCCCGGCACAAATTCTCCGACTTTATCTGATGCGGGGATGCGCAGATCGATATCCTGACCGGTTATTCTAGGCTCGCTGTCCAGCACCATAGGCAAGATCACCACCACCGCAAGCGCGAGCGCAATCGCACCGATGAGGCGTCGACGCGCGCGACTTTTAATATTCTGATCCTCAGGTTGCTTTGCCATTGATTGAACCTTTAATTACATCAAACCTGCTCAGACACAGGCCATCCAAAATAATTCCGCTCAGACGACGCGCAGTTTTCTTGCGGCCATCATGTCCGCTACCGTGTAGAACGATCCGAAGGCCGCGATTCTATCATTTTCACCCGCCGCATTACAGGCATGCGCAAGTGCATCGGCAATACTGGCAAACTCAATCACCTCACCTGCCACCCCCGATTCCGCCAGTACACGCGCCAACTTCTCTGCACTCGCACCTCGAGCCGCGGAGAGTCCCGCAACCAGCCAGGTATCAATACAGGGCTTTACGGCTGCCACGACACCGGCAATATCTTTGTCGTTGAGCATGCCAAACACCGCATAGGTATGCGGACAGGGCGGCATGCTTTTCAGATTGTGCGCCAGCGAACGCGCCGCATGCGGGTTATGTGCCACATCCAAAATCAGTTGCGGCTTGCCCGGCACAAACTGAAAACGCCCGGCCAGTTGCACTTCTGTCAATCCGCGACGTATCGCGGCCATGCTCACCGGCAAACGCGCTTTCAACGCATCGAGCGCGGCCAACACAGCGCTGGCATTATTTAACTGAAACGCACCGCGTAAGGCCGGATGAGGCAAGGCGCTGCGATCCCCCGTCCGGCTTCGATAGTCCCATTGCCCCTGATGCAGTTTAAAACCAAAATCCACACCCGCGCACCAGAGTACGGCACCGATCGCCTGTGCGTGATCGGTAATCGCCTGTGGCAACTGACTATCGGCAAATATGGCCACGCGATCGGGGCGAAAAATCCCCGCCTTTTCATAAGCGATTGCCTCGCGCGTCTCACCCAGATAATCCGTGTGATCAATGTCCACCGAGGTGACAATCGAGCAATCGGCATCGAACACATTCACCGAATCCAACCGCCCTCCCAAACCCACTTCGAGGATGGCGACATCAACCTTGTGATCGATGAATAACTGCATCGCGGCCAGCGTGCCGAACTCAAAATAGGTGAGCGGAATATCGCCACGAACCTGTTCAATTTTCTCGAATGACGCACACAGTTCCTCGTCCGATGCCGCGAGTTTTCCGATGCGCACACGCTCGTTGTAGTGCAACAGATGCGGCGAGGTATAACAGCCGACCTTATAACCTGCCGCATACAGAACCGATTCGAGCATCGCACAAACCGAGCCCTTGCCATTTGTCCCGCCCACCATGATGACCGAAAAATCAGGCGTAAGCTGCAGCCGCTGTGCGACCTCACCCACACGCTCCAACCCCATCGCAATCGTGCTGGGATGCAGCGATTCAAGGTAGGTGAGCCAATCGGCTAAATTTTCAGGCATAGGGGGAATTCGCGTCGATCAGGCCGCGTCCAGCTCTACCACTGCCGGTTGACGCGTCAGCAGCGTGATCAAAGTCGCCAGTTGATTACGCATTTCACGCCTATCGATAATCATATCTACCGCACCGTGATCCAGCAGGAATTCAGCGCGCTGGAAGCCATCCGGCAGCGTTTCGCGCACGGTTTGCTGAATCACGCGGGCGCCCGCAAAACCAATCAGCGCGCCGGGTTCAGCAATCACCACATCCCCCATAAAGGCAAAACTGGCTGACACGCCGCCCATGGTCGGATCGGTCAGCACGGAGATGAACGGCAGCTTGTCTTCGGACAATTGCGTCAAGGCCGCACAGGTTTTTGCCATTTGCATTAAAGACAGCAACCCCTCCTGCATGCGCGCGCCACCACTTGCGGCGAAGCAGACAAACGGACATTTTTGTTCCAGCGCGACTTGCACGCCGCGCACAAAACGCTCACCCACCACAGAGCCCATCGAGCCGCCCATAAAGGCGAATTCAAAGCAGGCAACCACCACAGGCACATCTCGTATGCAACCTTGCATCACGACCAGTGCATCATCTTCATCGGTGCTTTTCTTGGAGGCGACCAGACGTTCCGAATACTTGCGACTGTCTTTGAACTTGAGCGTATCGACCGGCAAGACTTCAGCACCGATTTCAAAGCGCCCTTCACCATCGAGCAACCAGTCCAAGCGTGTGCGCGCACTGGCACGGTGGTGATGGCTGCACTTAGGACACACGCCCAGATTCTTTTCAAGATCCGAGTGATACAGCACCGTTTCACAGGAAGGACACTTGCTCCACAATCCTTCGGGGACATTTTTCTTAGCATCGCCTTCACGGCGGTTAATTTTCGGCGGTAATAATTTTTGGAACCAGCTCATGTTCTCTCCTTTATGCCTGCTCGACTGCCAGACTTAACTCTTTAATCAATGCGCTCACACGGACAACGACATTCTGCTCGGTTGAATCTTCAATTTCTTGCACGATACGGCTACCCACCACTACGCCATCACACAATTTCGCAATGGCCTGCGCCGTCGCCGCATCGCGGATACCAAAGCCCACGCCGATGGGCAGCTTGATATGCTGACGCAACTGGGGTAATTTTTGTTCGATGGCTGACAGATCAATACTGCCTGATCCTGTGACGCCCTTAAGCGAGACGTAATACACGTATCCGCGCGCAAGTTTTGCAACCTGCTTGATGCGCGCCTCTTCAGTGGTCGGTGCCAGCAGGAAAATAGGATCAATGCCGTGACGCTGTAAATGTTCAAACGCCGCAAAGCTCTCTTCGGGCGGAAAATCAACGGTCAACACGCCATCCACGCCCACTTCTGCGCAGCGACGGGCAAACACCTCCCAACCCATCGCTTCAATCGGATTGCCATAACCCATCAAAACGACCGGTGTCGTGTTGTTTTTCAGGCGAAATTCAGCCACCATTTCCAGCACGCCGCGCAGCGACATGCCTTTTTTCAGCGCACGTTCAGATGCGCGTTGAATAACGGGACCATCCGCCATCGGATCCGAAAACGGCACACCCAATTCAATCACGTCAGCCCCTGAGGCGGCCATCGCATGCATCAACGGCACAGTTGCCGCTAAACTCGGATCGCCCGCCGTGAAAAAGGGAATGAGTGCAGAACGCTGTTGCTGCGCGAGTTTCTCAAATGTCGCCTGAATGCGGCTCATAGCGTAATCCCCTTGATGCGCGCCACCGTGTTCATGTCTTTGTCGCCACGACCGGAAAGATTCACCAGCAATACTTTATCCGCACTCATGGTTGGCGCAATTTTCATCGCGTGTGCTAACGCATGACTGGATTCCAGCGCCGGGATAATTCCCTCAAAACGGCACAAAGCATCAAATGCGTTGATGGCTTCGTCGTCATTGCTTGCAACATACTGCGCACGCCCGATTTCCTTTAACAAACAATGCTCAGGCCCTACACCGGGATAATCTAAACCTGCCGAGATGGAATGCGTTTCCGTAATTTGGCCGTTCTCGTCCTGCATCAAGTTGACTTTATTGCCGTGCAGCACGCCCACTTTGGCATTGGCCGTGAGGGGAGCGGCATGCCTGCCCGTTTCGATACCGTGACCACCCGCTTCGACGCCGATGATCTGCACTTCCGGAATCCCGATATAGGGGTGGAACATGCCAATCGCGTTGGATCCGCCACCCACGCAGGCAATCACCGCATCCGGCTGACGACCGATCATCTCCGGCATCTGTATCTTGGATTCATTGCCGATGACGCACTGAAAATCGCGCACCATCATCGGATAAGGATGCGGACCTGCCGCCGTCCCAAAGATGTAAAACGTCGTCTCAACGTTGGTGACCCAGTCGCGGATCGCCTCGTTGCAGGCATCTTTCAGTGTCTTCGAGCCGCTCTCAACCGGCACCACCGTCGCCCCCAGCAACTTCATGCGAAACACGTTCGGTGCCTGGCGCTGAATATCTTCTGCGCCCATATAAACGATGCATTCCATACCGAAACGCGCGGCAACCGTCGCCGTTGCCACACCGTGCATACCGGCTCCGGTCTCGGCAATGACGCGCTTTTTTCCCATGCGACGCGCAAGCAGCGCCTGCCCCATTGCGCTGTTGATTTTGTGCGCACCGGTGTGATTCAGGTCTTCGCGCTTGAGATAAATCTGCGCGCCGCCTAAATGTTCGGACAACCGTTTGGCGTGATAAATCGGGCTGGGACGACCGACGTAATGCTTTAATTCATAAGCCAGTTCAGCCTTAAATTCTTCGTCATTTTGATAACGCAAATATTCAGCCGCCAATTCTTCAACCGCCGGAATCAGCGTTTCCGCCATATAGGTACCGCCGAATTGCCCGAAGTGACCGGTGTTGTCTGGATAGTTATACATTAGTTCTTTTAACCTCTTGAATGAAACGGGCGATTTTCGCCGCGTCTTTTACACCCTTACTCGCCTCGACCCCGCTGGATACATCCACCGCATAGGGCCGTACTTGTTTAATGCCATCGGCGACATTTTCCGCATCCAGGCCGCCGGACAAAATCAGCGGCAACGGCACAGACTGCGGAATCAGCGTCCAATCGAACACGGCGCCCGTGCCGCCGGGGATACCGTCCACATGCGCATCCAGCAGTAATCCTTGCGCCCTATGAAAATGCGCTGCGCATTGTAACAAATCCACACCCGGCTTGACGCGGATTGCTTTGAGATAAGGCTTTTGGAATTGTTCACAGAAGTCGGCAGATTCATCGCCGTGGAATTGCAGCACATCCAGCGAGACAGTCGCCAACACCTCGCGAACAAAGTCGGCCGAAGCATTTACGAACAAGCCCACCACGGTCACAAAGGGCGGCAATACGGCAACTAATCGAGCCGCTTGGCTAATGCTGACATAGCGCGGACTCGGTTCATAAAACACCAGGCCTATCGCATCCGCCCCGCCGTGCGCCACCGCCAGCGCATCTTCCTCGCGAGTGATCCCGCAAATCTTTACTCGTATCACATGATCTCCTGCTGAGGCAATCCCCATTTCGGGTCGTAGCTAATCCGGCGCAAGTATAAACCATCGGGTGAAAAAGTCGGTGCTGCCAGGTGGCGCGATTTTGAGGCTAATAAATCAGCCGTCCATGCCGGCGGATATTTCCCTTTACCGACATACACCAGGCAACCCACAATATTTCTCACCATATGATGTAAAAAAGCATTCGCTTCGAGCTCGAAGACGATCACGTCCCCGTTTGATGAAATATCAATTTTATTCATCTGCTTGACGGGCGATTTTGCCTGACATTCTGCCGCACGAAACGCACTAAAATCGTGCTCACCCAGCAAATACCCTGCCGCCTCCCGCATCAAGCCGAGATCCAGCGGCAGGTGAAACCAGCCCATTTTTCCTGCATGAATGGCGGAGCGGACCGGTTTATTCATCAACAGATAGCGATAACTGCGGCCCTGCGCTGAAAATCTGGCATGAAATTCATCTGGCACCGGATGTGCCCAACGGACCACGACACTGGCCGGCAACATGGCATTAACCCCACGCACCCAGGCGGTCAAAGGGCGATGCACGTCCGTCTCAAAATGAACGACTTGCTCGAGCGCATGTACGCCGGTATCCGTACGCCCTGCCGCATGCACCTTCACGGGCGCATTGGCAATGTGACTCAAAGCCCGTTGCAAGGTATCCTGCACGGTGAGGCCATCAGGCTGACTCTGCCAGCCGAAATAAGGTGCTCCGTCGTATTCCACACCCAGCGCAATTCTCATCTCACGACCTGCCATAACAATATTACCATCGCCACCAGCAGCACGGTATCTGCCAGTGACACGCGATGAACCATCAGCGCCACCGTCCTGTTTTCAATGTCCGGCTCCCCGTTGTCGGCAGTCAAGCTCCGCAAACTATCCTGCCATGAGCCTCCGCGCAACATGCCTGCCTCGGCATAGTGCAGCGTTAACGCCAGGCGCACCGCGAGGCGCTCTCGCGACACACCGAAATAGGTCAACGGCGCAAACAAACAATATAATCCCGACATTAAGGCGGGCCTATGCAAACGACCCAGCAGTATCGCGAGCCCCGCGAGTGCCGCAATCAGCCGCATCAACTGTAATCCCCCATCGGTCAACCCTTCAACACTAGGACCCCAAGCACCGAGCATCTCCACTACAGCCGTTCCGGTCGTGGTGTAACCATAAATGAGTATCAGTGACAGCATGATCCAGCGCGTGCGCAACAATAACTGCACCAACTTGCGTCTGGACACAATAAAGGCCAGCGTGAGGATGAGTGCGCCTGCAATCAGCAGGTGATCCGGCGATAAAAACGGCATCATCGTTAGCAATACACACCAGATCAAAATTTGTGTGGCCGGATGCAAACGCATTCTTACTCCAAATAAAAACGGCAGCTCATGCTGAGCTGCCGTCGATTCAAACACTCAAATTAACCTAACTGCTTGATCAGCAGTTCCGCCTCATGCTGCTGCGCGGCATCACCTTCGAGCAGGACTTCGCTGAGAATTTCCCGTGACCCCACCTCGTCGCCCATTTCCTGATAGGCTCTTGCCAAATCAAGTTTGGTAGCCACTTCGTGCCATTGCTCGCTCTTTATTTTTTCACTGACGTCGGCAGCGGGGGCTGCAACATCTTCCATATCGAGACTAATATCGGACAAATCAATCGCTGGCTTTGCTGGCGCAACCTTCACATCATCGAGCGGGAAATCGAGGGTAAATTCCATCCCGTCGTCTTCCGCTTCAGGCGCACTTAAAGCCACTTCAGCAGCTTTAGGCGCTGAGGTGACATCAAAAATAAGATCATCGAGACTAGGCAACGCCTCTTCTTCCGGCACGTCCAGCGCAGATGAACTTGCCGCGATGTCAAAATCCAGCACGTCAGGCACAACAGGGCTCGTCGATGTCACATCGAAATCAACCTCAGGCACAGGGTGAGTTGACGTCACATCAAAGTCCAGCACGGCTGCGGGTTCAACTTGCACAGCTTCAGGCTCCTCGACTAGCGCCGCAATCGCGTCTTCCACGGATTCTGTATCGCGCGCTTCAACCTCAAATGCATCCATCAATTGCGTGGCTGTTCCGACCTCTTCAATACTCGCGTCAGGAAGCTGCAATGCAAGAATATCCGCCTGTTCGATCGCATCACGATCGCCTGATTTTTCCAGCAACCCGGCAATTTCCGCAAAACCAGCGGCATTTTTACGTTTAGCGTAGATACCCAGCAGCTTCAAGTGAATTTCATGGTTATCAGGTGAATGACGCAATGCATCTTTCAATACCTCTTCGGCTTGCTCGTCACGACCGAAGTTCAGGAACAAATCAGCTTCGCTGATCGGATCGACCTCATCCGCTGGCGGCGCGATCTCCTCAGTTCCGGTCGTTGTAAAATCACCCGTATCAGGCGACGGCATTACCGGCACCGTGAGCAGTCCGGTTGAAGAACCCGATTCTACGTCTGCAGTCTTGCCGGGTTTGCCGCTTTGCTGCTTGCGGCGCTTAATCGCAATCCCGATACCTGTCAGAGCGAGCAATACCGCGGCCCCCAAGCCCAGCAACATGGTATTTTCCTGCAGCATTGTCAGCAATGAGGGGCCTTCGGCTTCAGCCGCTACCGGCGCACTGGCTGCCACGACTTCACTTGCAGCAGTAACGGCGCTCGCCGCCGTCACCTCACTGACGGCGGCGACGGCACTTTCCGCCACTACTTCAGCCACTTCGCTCGCAGCAGCTTGAGATGCTGCACCTGCGATCAGCAGCGCAGCTTCCGCCTTGAGTTTTGCAAGTTTTTGCATGTCCTTCAGATTGGCTTCGAGCAAGGCGAGACGGGCTTTTTCTTCCTTTTCAGCCTGTGCTTTTGCGATTGCCTCTTCGGCTGCCGCATTGCGTTTATCCTGTGCCGCACGCGCAGCTTCTGCGCGCTTATTCACCGGCATTTCGCCTTTAGATAAACGCAACACTTCTTTGGCAGATTCAGTCGCGAGCGGCGTTTTATCCTGCGCTGGGGCCGAAATTTTTCCGGTTGCCACCTGCTTGTTGCTCTCCTGGCGAGGCGTAGTTAACGCAGCCCCCGCGAGTTTTTGGCGATAGCTGTTCCAATCAGCCGATTGCGCGTGAATTTCCCTGATAGCATCAGACTGCACGAGATTGGCGACTTCATCGCGATCCGGCATACGCAATATTTTTCCGGTTTTAATCCGGTTCATATTTTTGCCATCAAACTGATCGGCATTCGCACGGTACAACGCAACTAACATGCGCTCTAAACTGATATCAGCCGGCTTAACGCCAGAGGCTATTTTATTGAGGGTATCGCCCGATTTAACGGTAATCTCATCAGACGATAAGTTGGATTTTTCAGCACTCACGGCCCGGCGACCGACTGATTTCTCAACAGGTTTTGCAACTGGAATAGTTTCTTCACGCTTTACAGGCGTTGCCTCCAGCGGAGTCGATTCCACCACAGATGGCGCCAGCGGCTCTACCGCAGTCGCTTTAGGTTGTGCGACGACATAGCCTGGCGGATCCAGCAAAAAGGTATATTCGCGCATCAACTTGCCGGATGACCATGACAACTCGACTAACAAACTGACAAAGGGATCGTTGATTTCGCGATTGCTGTTAAGTTTAAGATAAGGGTCGCCATTGGCACGACTGCCTACCTCAAAACTGTATTTCACCCCGAATGGATACTCAAGCCCGGCCCCCTTGTAGGCATCGGGGGACGCCAGACGCGCCACCAGACTAGGCTTATCAGCGCCGCTCACAGCGACCAGCTCGATTTCCGCCTTCAGCGGCTGGCCCAAGGCAGACACCACATTGATGCCACCCAGTCCGACAGCGTAACTCAATACGCTGAGCGACAATCCGGCTGTCATCCCGAGCAGTTGCAACATCAACTTGCGAGGCATATTTGTACACTGAACCTCACCCGTAGCAGCTAGCGGTGAGTCGGGTCGTTTTAGCGGTGTTTTTTGCACGGCATTGCCTCGCTTTTTTATTGAGCTACTAATAGGGTGATCATAACAAGTTCTCACCCGCAGACAAAAGTCTATTCCAGATATTCGGCAACTAATTCAGATACACGGCGGCTATTTTAAATAGTCGGCGATGAGAATTTCAGCGATTTGTACGCTATTGAGCGCCGCGCCCTTGCGCACATTATCACTCACCACCCACATATCCAAGCCCATCGGATGCGATAAATCCTCGCGGATACGCCCGACATAGGTTGCATCGGTACCTGCCGCATCCACCGCAGTCGGCCAGCCGCCTGCCACATGTTCATCCATCACGATCACACCGGGTGCTTTTTCCAGCAAAGCACGCGCTTCTGCTGCCGTGATCTTCTTTTTAGTTTCGATGTGCAATGCTTCCGAATGACCGTAGAAAACCGGCACGCGCACCGCGGTCGGATTGACCATTATGGTGTCGTCTTCCATGATTTTCTGGGTTTCCCAGACCATCTTCATCTCTTCCTTGGTATAGCCGTTTTCCATGAACACATCGATTTGCGGCAACACATTGAAAGCAATACGTTTTGGATAAACTTCAACTTCTACATCCTGCGAACTGAACAGCGCACGGGTCTGATTGGCCAGCTCTTCAATCGCCTCCTTGCCCGTGCCGGAGACCGCCTGATAGGTCGCCACATTGATACGAGAAATCCCCGCCGCGTCCTTGATCGGCTTCAAGGCCACCAGCATCTGGATGGTCGAGCAATTCGGATTGGCGATGATGCCGCGATTGGTGTATTGCGCGATAGCGTGCGGATTGACTTCCGGCACAACCAGCGGAATATCGCGGTCGTAACGGAAATGCGCGGTATTGTCGATCACGACGCAACCGGCAGCCGCCGCGATCGGCGCATATTTTTCAGAGACGCTGCCACCAGCGGAAAACAAGCCGATCTGTGCTTTAGAGAAATCAAAGCCTTCTACATCCAGCACGGTCAACTCTTCGCCGCGAAAGGAAATCTCCGTGCCTGCAGAACGGCTGGATGCCAACAGATACAGGTTGCGCACCGGAAACTTGCGCTCTTCCAGTATCGCCAGCATCGCCTCGCCCACCGCGCCGGTCGCACCCAAAATACATACATCGTATTGCTTGCTCATTATTACTTTCCTAACTGAACTCGTTAAATCTTGATTATCCAAGAGAAGGGAGATGGGAGGTGCGGTGAGAGGTTTTCACCCTTACCCCTTCCCTCTTTACCCTTTTCTCTTCCCAATGTTTACAGCGCCTTAACCACCGCATCGCCCATCGCCGTACAGCCAACCTTTTGCATACCCGCTTCAAAAATGTC
Source organism: Nitrosomonadales bacterium (assembly GCA_037137715.1). Lineage (GTDB taxonomy): Bacteria > Pseudomonadota > Gammaproteobacteria > Burkholderiales > Gallionellaceae > Gallionella. Next base: position 7,046 of record JBAXJT010000011.1, on the reverse strand, counting down.
GCCGGTGCGCAAGCCTTGCTGCAACACGCGGTGTACTGCGCCTTCGATGCGCTGTGCAACATCTTCACGTGCAAACGTGTAGCGCATCATCATCGCAACCGACAAAATCGTCGCCAGCGGATTCGCGATATCCTGTCCTGCGATATCGGGCGCCGAGCCGTGACAAGGCTCATACAGTCCCTTGTTATTCTCATCGAGCGATGCGGACGGCAGCATACCGATGGAGCCGGTCAGCATGGACGCTTCGTCCGACAGAATATCGCCGAAAATATTGCCGGTCAGAATCACATCGAACTGCTTAGGCGCACGAACCAACTGCATGGCCGCGTTATCTACATACATGTGCGACAACACGACTTCCGGATATTCAAGCGCCACATCCGTGACGATCTCGCGCCAGAACATGCTGGTGTCCAGCACATTGGCCTTGTCCACCGAACACAGCTTGTAACTGCGCTTCATCGCGCTCTTGAAGCCGACATGCGCCACACGGCGGATTTCGGATTCTGAGTAATGCATGGTATCAAAGCCCTGACGCTCACCATTGTCCAGCGTGCGGATGCCGCGCGGTTGACCAAAATAAATATCGCCCGTCAGTTCGCGCAAAATCAGAATATCCAAACCGGAGACCAGTTCCGGCTTCAGACTGGACGCATTCACCAACTCAGGATAAACCATCGCAGGACGCAAATTAGCAAATAAATTCAGAGACTTACGAATGCGCAATAAACCCTGCTCAGGACGCATCGCACGAGGCAAGGTGTCGTACTGATAGCCGCCTACCGCACCCAGTAAAATTGCATCGGATGCCTTAACCAGACTTTCGGTCGCAGCTGGAAACGGATCACCCGCCGCGTCATATCCCGCACCGCCCAGATGAGCGTATTCGGTTTCGATGTGCAGACCGTCGCTGCGCAATGCTTCCAACACTTTCGCGGCTTGTGCCACGATCTCAGAACCTATGCCGTCACCCGGCAAAACTGCAATTTTCATTTTAATATCCTCATCAATTCTTAAATACAGGAAGTGGGGCGTAGGTTAGTGGGACTCGCCTCTACTTACCGCTTACCACTCCCTACTTACCATGTTACAACCAAGGCTGCGCCGCGCGGTGTTTCGCTTCGAACGCTGAAATCTCATCCATATGCTGCAGCGTCAGGCCGATGTCATCCAGTCCGTTCAGCAGACAGTGTTTACGGAACGCATCCACCTCAAACGGATACACCGTGCCATCGGGCGAAGTAATCGTTTGCGCCTCAAGATCGACGGCAAGTTTAAAACTCGCCGTGGCCGCTTCCGCTTTAAACAAGGCCTCTACCGTATCGGCATCGAGTCTGATCGGCAACAGGCCATTCTTGAAACAATTATTGAAAAAGATATCGGCAAAGCTAGGTGCAATAATCACACGAAATCCGTAATCTTCCAGCGCCCAGGGCGCGTGTTCGCGAGAGGAACCACAGCCGAAATTTTCGCGGGTCAGCAAAACCTGTGCCCCCTGATAGCGCGGCTGATTAAGAACGAACTCCGTATTAACCGGACGTGTTGAATTATCCATACCCGGCTCGCCGTGGTCCAGATAACGCCACTCGTCGAACGCATTCGGCCCGAAACCGGAACGCTTGATGGATTTTAAAAACTGCTTAGGGATAATCGCATCGGTATCGACGTTAGCGCGATCCAGAGGTGCCACTAAGCCATTTATTTTAGTAAATTTTTCCATTTATTTTGCTGCCTTCTCAATTTTTTCGCCGCCCTTTTTCAGGTCTTTTCCAATGCCTTCAATAGTATTGCAAGCAGTCAAAGCAACAACGGCCAGCAGCAAGACGATCGTTTTCATCACGGCACCCTTAAAGTTTGCTGACATCGACAAAATGCCCGGCAATCGCTGCCGCGGCCGCCATTTCAGGACTGACCAGATGCGTGCGGCCGCCCTGACCTTGCCGGCCTTCAAAATTACGGTTGGAGGTCGAGGCGCAACGCTCGCCTGCGGCAAGCTTATCATCGTTCATCGCCAGACACATCGAACAGCCCGGATCGCGCCACTCGAAACCCGCCTCGATAAAGATTTTGTCTAACCCTTCCTGCTCGGCCTGCAATTTCACCAGACCGGAACCGGGAACCACCAGCGCCAGCATGACGTTTGCAGCCACTTTTTTACCCCGTGCCACGGCGGCAGCGGCACGCATGTCTTCAATACGCCCGTTGGTGCAAGAACCAATGAACACCTTGTCGATCGTAATTTCAGTGATCGGCGTATTGGCCTTCAATCCCATGTAAACCAGCGCGCGTTCCGCGCCTTCACGCTTGTCCTGCCCCATCAATGCAGGATCAGGCACACAACCGTCGACCGCCACCACCATTTCAGGCGATGTACCCCAGGTGACTTGCGGTTTGATTTGCGCCGCATCAAGCGAGAGCGTCGTATCGAATACCGCGCCCTCATCGCTATGCAGATTACGCCAACTGGCAACCGCCTCTTCCCACATTGCACCTTGCGGCGCAAAGGGGCGCCCCTTTAGATAAGCAAAAGTCGTGTCATCCGCCGCAATCATGCCGGCGCGTGCGCCCGCTTCGATCGCCATGTTGCACAAAGTCATACGACCTTCCATGCTCAGGCCGCGCACCGTGCTGCCGGTAAATTCAATCGCAAAGCCTGTGCCGCCCGCCGTACCGATCAGACCGATCACTTCCAGCGCAATATCCTTGGCCGTCACACCATGGCCCAGCACGCCGTCAACACGCACTTCCATGGATTTTGATTTTTTAGCCACCAGACACTGGGTCGCCATCACGTGCTCAACTTCGGATGTGCCGATACCGTGCGCCAACGCGCCAAAAGCACCGTGTGTACTGGTATGAGAATCGCCGCAGACCACCGTCATGCCGGGCAGGGTCGCACCTTGCTCAGGCCCCATCACGTGCACAACGCCCTGACGGATGTCGCCCATTTTAAATTCAGTGATACCAAATTCGGCGCAATTAGCATCCAGCGTTTCCACCTGAATGCGCGACACAGGGTCCGTAATACCGGCAGCGCGGTTGGTGGTCGGCACATTGTGATCCGGCACCGCCAGCAGTGACGCAATACGCCAGGGGCGACGTTTTGCCAGCCTCAGCCCTTCAAAAGCCTGGGGGCTGGTCACTTCGTGAACCAGTTGACGATCGATGTAAATCAATGCCGTACCGTCCGCATCCTGCCGAACTACGTGAGAATTCCAGAGTTTGTCGTAAAGGGTTTGTGCGCTCATTTTATTTCGCCTGACTGGTACACGGTTTTATAGAGCGCGCGATTATGACACAACACAGGCTATTTGACAGCTTATGCGCCGATCGACGACTCAAAACAGGCAGACTAGGGCATTTTTGACGACGAATTAGCGAATTCAAACAACGATGCTTGATTAAACCCGATATGCGGCCCGCAAAATCATTATTCAGCAATTTCTCACACTGCGCTGGCGTGCAAAGCGCTAGCGCCCCGCCTCGGGGGTATTAAATTCCGTATACGCATCCCACCTGGTCGCACCACGACTCAGATAATATCTGCCTTCTGATTCAGCCACCGTGACCGTTTCATTTTGCGAAACAAACCGTGTGGAAGGGTAATTTTGCACGTAGTCAGCAGATCTAAAATGGCCATTCGCAAAGGGCGACTGCTCCAGCGTGCGTTCAATGATATGCGAAATGGCCAGATAGCTGGTGGGCTGATCAATCGTTAACGCATCGCCCTCGCGCTGCACGCCGCCACCGACCATCTTTATTCCCACCGGCACCAGCGAAATCGAGGGTGTTGGAATTTCCCGCAGACCGGCGACCTGTCGCTTATCTCCACGAATGGCCGCCCCGTGTTCGGGTACCATTACCACCACCGCACGCCGTCCCGAGGCCTCCAGTTTTTGCAGGAAGCGATCCGTTTCATCCAAAAATTTGCTCAAGCGGTTTTTATAGTTAACCAGCGTATCCGGCGATGCATCCGCGCCCGACACATGATTTCCATCATGCATACTGACCGTGTTGTAGTACATCGCAACGCGTGAACTGGCAGACGTCTGCCTCGTTTGCAGCCAGCGATCCAGCACAGAAAAGTCATCATAGACAGGGGATTTATCGAAGGCATATTGAGCAACATCAAGCCCCTCAAGCGACATGGGTAGCGCGCTCAGGCGACCGTGTTTTTTCAACTGTCCCAGAAAATCATCAAATTTTCCGTTGTGATTGAGCACCAAATTAGGCTCAAAGCCACTCAATTGCAGACTATTCATCAAATAGCATTTATCGGCCACCGTCGTATACATGCCGCCATGCTCTGTCTGACCGCACTTGGCACGCATAAAATGGATGGCAGCAGGCCCGCTGTAGGATGCTGCCGAATTGAACTTCTTCAACAAAATATCGAAACGCTGCCATAGCGGGTGATCGTCGAGACCGACAGCGAGCACATCATCCCAGGAGAGCGAACAGACATGGATAAAAATCACATCGAATGGAATCGCATCCGCTTGCGGCGTAACAAACAGCACAGAACGCTGGGTCTCTTTATTAAAGAAATCTTGCAACACTTTGTCCATATCAAGCGTCGCGTTGACGGCCGCCTTATCTGAACTGAACAGCGCCGCATTCTGCCAGCCCCACACCATCAGCATACTACACACAACAAGCACGCCCGCCCGGATCCGGCGCGAGATAATCCAGTAAGCGAGTGAGATTGCAACCAAGACCCCGATAGCCTCCCAACTGAAAAACCGCCCGGACAATTCGAGCATATACGCCCAGCTAAAATCAGTCAGTTGAGACGTCTGCGTAATCAAGCGTCCAATATCGGGCAACCAGGAATCGTAATAAAGTAGCGCCAGCGCCAGCAGCGTTGCGAAGAGTGTTTTTAACCGGTACAAAAGGCGGGACGAAACCGGCAGGAGCAGCAACGCCACAAACAGCAGATTTTCCATGGAGTGAAAGGCAATCGCATCAAGACTGTACAGACCTAGCTTGGCCGCGAAGTAGCTCCCCCACATTCCCAATGAAATTTTTTCATATGAGAATTGACCCAGCGGATCTACCACCCGGCGTAATTTGAGCGCCATTCGCCCCAGCAGGCGAGGTGCGAAATATCGCCAACGCCCCTTATCCTGATGTGTATTCGCAATTGGCTCAGACGATGACTGACCGCGTCGCTGCCTGGGCCCTGTTCGCCTGTCGCCGATCGGTCGCTTGATTCCATAAACCGGCGCGCCCCCGGAACGGACATTCGCACCTCGCGCTGTAGCGGCTTTCGCCGCACCCAATTGTTGCCCAAGTTTTGCCAGATAGGCTGACCACACAGGCAAGTCGTCCGATACAATGTGCACCTCAGCCTGCATGAGCGCACGGCGCTGATCAGCGCTCATGCGCCGGTCACCGCCCGGATGCCGCATGCGATGATGAGGTGCAGCCTTCAGTCCGGATCCATCAGGTGCCGGCCAACTCACAGGCACCCCCGTCCAAATGGGCATGTTGGCCGTCTTCCTAACCTGCTCGCCTAGCCTGGCCAGATACCCTGACCAATAGGGCATCTCATAACCGACGCCTTGAGTTGCAGCATCAGTACCTGACGCTTCCGGCTTATAAGTCGCGCGATTCAATTAAAACACCTCGGCACAAAGCAGGTTATGCGGTTATTTAAAGTTATCATGTCTGAGCCATTTCACGCGAAGGATACATGAAACTGACTATTTAGCTAATATGCAGCCTGCGAAAAGCGTCCAGATGAGTTCCATCCGACCAGAATCAATCCCAGCAAAGCCATGAATGCACTACAGGTATATAACATATTCGCACCGTAATATTGCCATACCGGCCCGCTAATCAAGCCTCCCAGCATTCCGCCCGCCCCGTAAGTCAAACTGCCAAACATCGCTTGCCCGCGAGATTGATGCTTGCCCTGAAACAACTCATGGATCAATCCGACCGACGCGGCATGATAAGCGCCGAACGTGGCCGCATGCAGCACCTGAGCTATGAGCAGCAACACCAGAAAATCGACGCACCACCCTATCATCATGAATCGAATGACCGCAAGTGCAAAGCTGGCAATCAGGATGCGCGTGAACCCGTATCGATGCGCTAACCGCGGCATCAGGATAAAAACGCCGATTTCACAGATGACGCCTAGCGCCCACAAACCGCCCACCGCACTTTTCGCGTAGCCGTGTTCGACCAGATAGATAGAAAAAAATGTGTAATAAGGGCCGTGTGCGGCAGACATTAAAAAACAGGCGCCGAAAAGCAACATCACAGACGGCCGCAAAAGAATGTTAAAGATAGGCTGCTGATCGGTGTGATGCGCCGCAACCTGCGTTTCAGGTAACTGCCGGGAAAACAGCAAAATACCCAATTCAGAAATCAACCCGGCCCACAGCAGCCACGAGATTGCAATGTAATCAAACGCATACCCCAACCCTACGACCGAACCGATAAATCCGACCGAGCCCCAGGAGCGTAGCCGTCCATAACGTGCCGTGTGCTTCCCCAGATAACTTAAGGTGGTCGCCTCGACCAGCGGCATCGACGCGCTCCAAAAAAAGCTCATCAACGCCAGCACCAGTAGCATCCCCCAGAAACTGGTGGTCACAAATACACCCAGATAAAATACCGCACTCAAAGTAGCGGCAACTTGCACCACCCGCAATCGCTGCCCCGTGTGATCGGCCAGCCACCCCCATAAACTGGGCGCGAGCATCCGCATCACAGGCTGCACCGACATAAGAATACCGATCTCGACCGCGCTAAAACGGATGGATTGCAGATACAGACTCCAATAGGGCGCGAACATCCCAATGAAGGCGTAATAGAAGAAGTAGAAACCGGCAATACGCCAGTAATAATTTTTAACGTGAGTCACGTGCGTGTCTGCATATTCGGATTGAGTCTGCATTCTAACCTGTATGCAGGCGGACGATCTCATTCGCAAACCCACACATCATAGACAGAAAATTATATTTAGGTTAGCTTAAACGTTGGCGGATTCAACTCTGAAGTGCAACTTTTGTAAGTGAATTTAGGTGGTGAGC
>JBAXJT010000010.1:0-54939 GCA_037137715.1 Nitrosomonadales bacterium | reverse complement strand
TTTGGGTCGGCACAACCCCTATAACTGGGTCACTTTTCGGTCGGCCTCAACACACTGACGCTGATATTGAGAAATATCTGCCGAGGAAGAAAACTAATATAAACGTCATTGAAGGCGATGATTAATCAATCCCGATTCCTGCTGAAGGAATCGGGAGCTTCACTCTTTGACACTCAAACAGGTGCGACCATTTATATTCATTGCCAGAAAGCTGATGTTCGTGACCATCTCCTTACGAGACTAACCTGCCCTTGGCCGGACAGGAAAGCGGAACCTCGTGGTGGCATCAGTTGCGGTCAGCAAGACCGTACTTGAAAATAAAAGTTGATACAGGGCAGTTATTTTTCCTCATAGGTTAACTTTGTTGATCAAGTGTGTTTTTTTGCGATTTGCACGTTTCTGACTTTGCAGCCCTCACTTGCTGCTCATACTCCTCTGTACATTTGTCCATATAAAGTGTCTTATATTCTCGCGCCGATTTCTCGTAATAATTAGCAGCTTCTTGCCAGCTCTGTTCAACACCAAGACCACTCGCATAACATTTCCCCAATGAATCGAGAGCAGACGCGTCGCCCTGTTCAGCTGCTTTTTTATACCAATACACAGCTTGCTCATTGCCCTGAATCACGCCTTCTCCTCTCAGGTACAAACATCCAGCCCACCACTGCGCATTAGCACATCCAGCCTCCGCCGCTTTTAGAGTCCAAATGAGCGCTTGTTCCGCATCACTAAGCATGCCAGCTATTTTCCACATTCCCTTGGGATGTCCTTGTAGTGCAGCCATCCAAAACCAATGCCTTGCCTCTTTATCATCCCCTTTACCTCCGTAGCTTCTGAAATACCTCATGCCGAGCTGATATTGCGCTTCAGCATCACCTTGCTCGGCAAGCTCCTTGATGTTTGGATTGTCTATTAATTTTTTCATGTTCTTTTAACCATAAGTGGATATCGTGGTACCGATCTATTCTTTACCTCAAAATCAAGGTTAAGACCGATCCTTTACACTTCCCTGCTGCATCAGCCCTTATGTATTTGCATCATCAAATTGCTTTTTTTCCGGCACGGCGGCATCCGAAGCTGCTTTTGCATTGGCATCATTAATTTTTTTGACAATGGCAGGAATTTCATCGATGGCAGTTTCAATCATCGCGGTTCTAGTAACCAGCATCGCCGGGTATGTTGAAATTTTCTTACTATCTTCTGGAGTCATTTGACGGATAAAGCCGAAGCTGGCAATCACGTGACCATCTTCTTTCTTAATGCCGAGGTTAACAGCATCCTGAACAGTCGCAGCGTTAAACAAAATAAGATTGGATTGAATGCCATTGCGCATGGTCTCCTTAACCGCTAGAAGCATCTCAGGCAGTTTCTTCTCGTCAAAATCATGAAAACAGTTCGCCGCAGCGACAAATTTCGCTTTATCCGGCATCACACCGTATGCTGACAGCACATTGGATGTCATTTCAGACTGTGAAACAAAATCATGACAAATCCTCGTTGCCACTTCCGTCAATACATCTTGTTTATCCTTGTATTGTTTGTAATAAATGGCCTTGATGGGCATTAACCTGCTATCAGCATCAAATTTTCCGGATGGCGTAATTAAAGTAACGCTTCCGGATTGATCGAGCATATCCAACCCAGACTTGTCTATGTTCAAGAAAAGCAACGGCACCGTCGGGATAATTCATTCGAACACTGCTTGATTTTTTCACGCTGGGCAAAGCGTTTACTTTAGTCTCGGTGTAATCCACACCATTTTCAACAATATCTTGAGTGGTAAAAATTTCCCCGTCAATGTTATGTCTTGTTTTCAGAAAATGCTGAGCTTTTGCCGAAGAGCTTCTCGTACAGACAATTCGGCCTTCAGCATATCCAACCCATACTTTTCTATGTTCCAGAAAAGCAACTGTCCCATCAGGATAGTTCATTCGAATATTGCCTGATCTTTCTTCCTGAGGAATATCTATACCTTCAATTACGTTGTAGTCCCCCCTGTTTCTAATGGAGTCTCGCCCATGACCACCTTGTATATTGGTCAAATTTGACTCTTCATAATCACTGTCATGTCCATACACCCAATGAATCATTACAGCTTCCACCGCCAACGCAGTCGCTTCGGACTCGAATCGCCCAATAACAACTATTTTCGGGCTCTCATTCCTGGCACAAATCTCCCTGATTTTGGCTAACTTTGCTGTTTCCTTCTCGTCATTATTTATTGCTTCTTTTTCATGATGTTCAGCTCGACGACCTTTACCTTTGCCAACATAAAATACAGCATCGTCGCGAGGATCGCGGAGTTCATAAACGTAATACTCTTTAAGCACTTCTTGCTCTTGAATTATTTGTTCTATATTCAGTTGGTTAGACATTTCTATTCCTGTTAAGTAAGGTAACAAATTTTTGGTTGCATAAAATACCTAAGAAATAAAGACAAGTACCGCACACAAATCCACACGCGAAGTTTATCTCATCGTTACGACAGGTTGAGTCGTATGAAAGTGATTTATCTCCAATATCTGGTACGACGCAAAATGTCGCAAAAGTCATAACAATGCAGTCATTGCAACTTTATCGAAAATGTTTCATGTCAACAAAAATGAAAAATAAACCAAAGTTCTGGCGTCACCTATCCAGGAAAATATATGACGGAACGACTAAAATTCGTATAGGTCGCCATCTGCGAGACAAGATATTCAACACGCGCCATCAAAGAATTTTTCCGCAAATTCACCATTGGCTATTTAGGTCAGCCGGAATCGAAATTAATATCAAAATAGGAGAATCCGGGTTAGCTGCGCGTGGTGAGATTTAATCTGGGGACCGGAATTCAAAAAATATCGTTGATCGGCTATACCCGGCTGAAATAAACCGCATCAAATGATGCTTCCGACAACGCAATGAAAACGTGTCGAGTGACCGTTATAGAAAACAAACTCAGCCATCTGTCATTGACACATACCAGTCGTAGTACAAACCAGATTGTATTCCTGAAAGCAGATGGTTAAAAGCATATCACACATACCCATTACCCACCTCAACACCAGCTCAATTCACCCAATGTGATACTACAGGGCAAGTTTTTTTTCAAATAACAAATGCAAGTACACAGCGGGTAACGGGGCGGCGTATTTGAGAACGGACCTTCCATGACAATATAGCGCAGGTGAAAAAAATTAAAGTGAGGATACTGGAAGGGGGAAAGGCACTAGGAGGGACACTGAATGGACCGGACGCGAGGATTGTTGAATCCTAATGTCGAGCACAAAACAAAAAGCCAGAACGGTTAAGTTCTGGCTTTTCAACTACTTAAATTGGTGGCCCGAGGCGGAATCGAACCACCGACACAAGGATTTTCAATCCTCTGCTCTACCGACTGAGCTATCAGGCCATTTTAAACATGTTTCGCTGGTTTCTTGCTTCTCTAATACCCTTGCGAGGTGCGCATTATACTGACTTTTTGAATAACTGCAACACAAATGACAAACCCCGCGTGACGCGGGGTTTGCATGATCAGCTAAATGCGTGCTGAATCAAATTACATCATGCCGCCCATACCACCCATGTCGCCGCCACCCATACCGCCAGCTGGCTTGTCTTCAGGCAATTCGGCAACCATACAAGCTGTTGTCAACATCAGGCCTGCGATAGATGCTGCATTTTGCAATGCAACGCGCGTTACCTTGGTTGGATCAACCACGCCCATTGCCAACATGTCGCCATATTCGCTGGTCGCTGCGTTGTAACCATAGCTGCCCGTACCTTCAGATACTTTGTTAACCACAACAGATGGCTCGTCACCGGCGTTTTGCACGATAGCGCGCAAAGGCGCTTCCATAGCACGCAACACGATCGTGATACCTGCATCTTGATCGTGGTTGTCGCCCTTCAGGCCGGAGACTGCAACCTTAGCACGCAACAGCGCTACGCCGCCGCCAGGGACAATACCTTCTTCAACAGCAGCACGGGTTGCGTGCAATGCATCTTCCACGCGCGCCTTCTTTTCCTTCATTTCAACTTCAGTCGCAGCACCAACCTTGATGACCGCAACGCCGCCAGCCAACTTAGCCTTACGCTCTTGCAGCTTTTCCTTATCGTAATCGCTGGTCGACTCTTCGGCTTGCTTGTTGATCTGAGCGATACGACCCTTGATCGCTTCTTCCTGACCTGATCCGTCGATGATGATCGTTGTGTCTTTGCCCACTTCGATACGCTTGGCTTGACCCAAATCTTCCAACGTTGCTTTTTCCAGCGTTAGGCCGACTTCTTCCGCAATCACCGTACCGCCAGTCAAAATCGCGATGTCTTCGAGCATGGCCTTGCGACGATCGCCAAAGCCCGGAGCCTTAACAGCAACCGTCTTCAAGATGCCGCGAATATTGTTCACAACCAGCGTTGCCAGTGCTTCGCCATCGACATCTTCAGCGATGATCAGCAATGGACGGCCGGCTTTAGCAACTTGTTCCAAAATAGGCAGCAGGTCACGGATGTTCGATACTTTCTTGTCATGCAACAAGATGAACGGGTTTTCCATCGCAGCGATCTGACGATCTTGGTTGTTGATGAAGTATGGTGACAAGTAGCCACGGTCAAACTGCATCCCGTCAACGATGTCCAGCTCGTCTTCGAGGCCGGTACCGTCTTCAATCGTGATAACGCCTTCTTTGCCGACTTTTTCCATCGCAGCAGCGATTTTTTCGCCGATGACGGTGTCAGAGTTTGCCGAAATACTACCCACTTGAGCAATTTCCTTGCTGGTAGTACATGGCTTGGACAGTTTCTTCAGTTCGGCAACCGCAGCGATCACTGCTTGATCGATACCGCGCTTCAGATCCATCGGGTTCATGCCAGCAGCAACAAACTTCATGCCTTCCATCACGATCGATTGCGCCAATACAGTCGCAGTCGTTGTACCGTCACCGGCTACATCAGAAGTCTTGGATGCGACTTCCTTAACCATTTGTGCGCCCATGTTTTCGAACTTGTCTTTCAGTTCGATTTCTTTAGCGACAGATACACCATCTTTAGTGATGGTAGGCGAACCGTATGAACGATCCAGAACGACGTTACGGCCTTTTGGACCCAGGGTGACTTTAACTGCATCAGCCAGAATATTTACGCCAACAACCATCTTACTGCGTGCTGCGTCGTGAAACTTTACGTCTTTAGCTGCCATTTTTTGTGCTCCTAAATTGTTTGATACCGCCATTCCGGGCAAGACCCGAAACACAGTTATAACTCATTATTTCCGCAGAAAATAACGGAATTAGGCTTCTACGATGCCGATGATGTCATCTTCGCGCATGGTCATGTATTCCTGACCGTCCATCTTGAATGCCTGGCCCGCATACTTGCCAAACAACACACGGTCGCCCACTTTAACAGTCATCGCCTGCAATTTACCGTCGTCACCGACCTTACCATTACCAACGGCGATGATTTCGCCTTGATCCGGCTTTTCGGTAGCCGCATCTGGAATAACAATACCAGATGCCGTTTTACGCTCTTCTTCCATACGCTTGACGATGACGCGATCGTTCAAAGGACGAATCTTCATATTTATATCTCCAATGGGTTGAATTAAATGCAGAGGTGAAACAACTCCACCCGCAAGCGCTAACAATGGGGGTAGCGACTTGCAATTTCAAGGGCGGAGGTGAAATTTATTTTTTAGCCGGCAAATTAATCTTGTTATCTTTGCTGAACTGATAATCCAAAAAGATATGCTCCGCCGTCAACAGTTGATATGAACCGTCTTCATTGCGATGCGAGGTATCCTTGAGGCGGTATGCATAATGCCCGCAAGTCCAAAGATCATAGTTCCGCATGTGCGTACACAAACATGTTTTATCCGGAACAGAAAACTTCTTAGCATCCGGATTTTCTGCAACCACCCGATTATAAGCATCAATATAGCCACACTTACCCGCACCATCCAGCACGTAGCCGAAAGCTTCGCAGTTCGGGCGAATACCTGAACCGATCGCAGGACACCCCTTGATCATGCGCATCGGATATCCCGTAGGCGACAGGGTGTTAACTTCGATATCCGCTTCGCTGGCCTTGAAATATTCCTGCTGAATCTTAGGCGGGATGCCGCACTCTTCTGCAACGGTAAACCGCGTCGCGACCTGCACGGCGGAAGAACCCGTCTCCAGATAGCTGACGGCATCGCTGCCGGTAAAAATACCGCCGGCCGGAATCACAGGAATGTCCAACTGTTCATTTTTCAAGAACTGAATGACTTCGGCATTGATGGTACGCAAATCATACTGCGCCCAATCCATGCCAAACCCCAAATGGCCACCCGCCAAAGGGCCTTCCACGACGATGTAATCGGGCAGGCGATTGATCTTGGCGTTCTTCCGCAAAAACAATTGCAAAGCTCGCACGGAAGAGACGATGATCCCCAACTTCGCGTCGTGAAAGCGCGGATGCTCCTGCATCATGGCAAAGGAACCCAAATGCAGCCCCGCTGCCAGCGTGATGCCATCAATCCCTTCATCGAGTGCTGCCAGCATACGCGTGCGCAAGGTTTCACGCGGCGCATTCATGGTGAGCTTTTCCATGCAGTTGATGAAAACCATACCGTCGCCGCGCTTGGCATCCATCGTCTTCCGCACGTGCAAGCGCGACGCTTCGGCAACCTGCTCCAAATCGAATTTCACGATGGATTTGTCGGTTTCAAGAATATTCAGTTTGTATTGCTTCTGTTTCTCACTGACAAACTTAGTTTTGTAGCGTTTGTCGGTAACGGTTGGCAACATGGCATCGGATATATGCCCGATTCCTCCCAGACGTGCCGCTTCCAGCGCCAGCTCAGCGGTGGAAATATCCACTCCCATACCGCCAATCATAATCGGCACTAATTCGCGCTTCCCGAAGCGCAGGCGGAAATCATCTACACATTTCATTGCTGCCATCCTCCAACGATCACTCTGGATTTAAAAATCAGAGCGTTATAAATAATTATATTTTGGTACATATAAGGCCGCAAGCATGCCACAAATAGCGCAATACTCAAAGTTTTGCCAGTATAAACTGTAAGCATTAACGACAAAAACCTTGTTTTTAATCATAATAGGCGCAGCTCAACCCACTTTAGTTCAGCGCCACGAATCATAAATTCGTTACCACTCATGAAAAACAAAATCCCTAGCAATGACGAGCTGATCCGACGCTCCCTATCAGCGGTCTGGCATCCATGCTCGCAGATGAAACACTATGAATCGTTCCCTCTGGTGCCGATTGCTCGCGGCCAAGGCTCATGGCTTTATGATTTCGATGGCAACAAATATCTGGATGCCGTGAGCTCGTGGTGGGTTAATCTGTTCGGCCACAACAATACCGAGATCAATGCCGCGCTCCGCGACCAACTGGAAAAACTGGAGCACGTGATGCTGGCGGGCTTTACCCACGAACCCGTCGTTGAACTCTCAGAACGATTGCGCGACCTTGCACCACCCGGCCTGGGTCACTGCTTTTACGGCTCAGATGGCGCCTCAGCCACCGAAATCTCCCTCAAAATGAGTGCGCATTACTGGCGAAACACGGGGCTGCCTGACAAGAGTCAATTTATCAGTTTGCAAAACAGCTACCACGGCGAAACGCTGGGTGCACTATCGGTTACGGATGTTGCGCTATTTCGCGACGCCTACGGCGCACTGATCCGGCAACAGGCAACCGTGATCAGCCCCGACAGTCGCCGTGCCGAAGCCGGCGAATCAAGCGAGGCGTACGCACTACGCTGCGCCGGGGCACTGGAATCTCACCTGCAACAGCATCACGCACAACTTGCCGCCTTTATCATCGAACCCTTGGTGCAGGGTGCTGCAGGCATGGCGATGCATCACCCGATCTATCTTAAACGCGCACGCGAGCTTTGCGATCAATACGGCGTGCACCTGATCGCCGATGAAATCGCGGTCGGCATGGGCCGAACCGGAACCCTGTTTGCCTGCGAACAGGGCGGCATTTCGCCCGATTTCCTGCTGATTTCCAAAGGCATTACAGGCGGTTATCTGCCGCTGTCTATCGTCATGACCCGTGACGCCATCTATCAGGCTTTTTATGCGGACGATACAGCACGCGGTTTTCTGCACTCGCACTCCTATACTGGCAACCCGCTGGCCTGTCGCGCAGCGCTGGCAACACTGGATATTTTTTCTCAACACGATGTGTTAACTGAAAATCGACATCGAGCCGCCTACCTCAATCGCATTGCTACTCCGCTTAAAAACAATAATAAAATCATCAACTTCCGCAATACAGGCATGATCTGGGCGTTTGAGGTTGACTCACAACATCAAGATTTTGCACAGCGGTGCTTTAGTCTCGCGCTTAGCAAAGAAATTTTGATCCGCCCCATGGGGAAAACCGTTTATTTTATGCCCCCTTACATCATCAGCGAGCCTGAAATGGATATGCTGGTCGGTCGCACACTGGACGTCATCGAGAGCCTGACGTGAAATATTTCCTTGCCCTGTTAACGCTGCTCGCCGCACTGAATGCCACGGCCGCGAATCTGCCACCTGCCGCCATGCAAGAATTGAAAAGTCTCGGCATTCCGCTCAGCGCGGTGGGCGTCAGTGTTCGTGAAGTCGGTACAGCGCAATCCCTGATCCGCCTCAATGACACCACGGCTATGAATCCGGCCTCGACCATGAAGCTCTTCACCACCTATGCCGGACTGGAACTACTGGGACCTGCCTATACCTGGAAGACCGAAGCCTATCTGGACGGCAAACTTGAAGACGGCGTGCTGCAAGGCGATTTAGTCCTCAAAGGCTATGGCGATCCAAAATTTACCATTGAACAGTTCTGGCTATGGATGACTGAATTGCGGGCGCGTGGCTTACGAGAAATACACGGCAATCTGGTGATCGACCGCAGTTTTTTCGACCTGCCGCCAATTGATTCAGGCACCTTCGACAACGATCCGGTGCGCGCCTATAACGTCACGCCCGACGCCTTGCTGCTGAATTTCAATACCCTGCGCCTGCGTTATCTGCAAGAGGGGGAACAACTGCGCGCCATCATTGAACCGCCGCTCGAAGGAATACGACTGGACAGCCGTCTCACTTCACTGGCGCAGGGCAGCTGTGACGATTGGGACGACACCATACACATCCTGGCTACGGATGAGCGGATTTTATTGCAAGGCGGTTATCCGAGAGGCTGTGGCGAACGGGAACACAACCTCAGCCTTTTGTCGCACGCTCGCTACGTGGATACTGTATTTCGCGCAGTCTGGCATCAACTGGGCGGCAGCCTGAGCGGCCAGCAACGCAACGGCTCAGTGAGTGTAGGTGCCCGACTGTTCTCGACACATCGCTCCGAACCACTCAGCCTGATCATTCGTGACATCAATAAATACAGCAATAACGTGATGGCGCGGCAGTTGTTTCTAACCTTGGGCGCCTCGGGCGTTGCTGACATCCCCCGCAGCAGCAAGGTGATGCGCGACTGGCTAACAAAAAAAGGGCTGGATTTTCCTGAACTGGTACTGGAAAACGGCGCGGGCTTGTCACGTGTTGAACGTATCAGCGCAGAACACATGGCGCAATTGCTGCAAAACGTAACCGACAGCCCGTTCAGCGCCGAATTGATCGCATCGCTACCGATTCTAGGAGTGGACGGCTCGGTCAAAAAACGCCTTAAAAACAGCACCGCTGCCAGTCACGCGCATTTAAAAACCGGCACGCTCGATGGCGTCAAAACGATTGCCGGCTATGTCAAATCGAAGTCCGGTAAAAATTGGATCGTCGTGTTTTTCATCAACCATCCCAACGCCAAACGCGCTCAGGCCGCACAGGATGCCTTGATCGAGTGGCTGCAAGTGCAGTGAGGCCGGTGGCATACAGGCAAAGTTGGGGTTAATTAAACCCTGCCGATCACAACCCCAATTCATCCCACATCAGATCGACTCGTGCCTTGGTAGCCTCATCCATGACGATGGTCGTGCCCCATTCGCGATTGGTTTCACCGGGGAATTTATTGGTCGCATCCAACCCCATCTTGCCGCCTAAACCCGACACGGGACTTGCGAAATCCAGATAGTCGATCGGCGTATTCTCGACCAGCAGGGTGTCGCGCACCGGGTCCATGCGTGTCGTGATCGCCCAGATGACTTCCTGCCAGCTGCGGATGTCGATATCCTCATCCACCACCACGATGAACTTGGTATACATAAACTGACGAAGATAAGACCAGATGCCGAACATAACCCGTTTGGCGTGGCCAGCGTATTGCTTGTTGATCGACACAATCGCCATCCGGTAGCTGCACCCCTCCGGCGGCAGGTAGAAATCCACGATCTCGGGGAATTGCTTTTGCAGCAGCGGCACAAACACTTCGTTGAGCGCAACACCCAGCATCGCAGGCTCATCGGGCGGCTTGCCGGTATACGTAGAGTGATAAATCGGCTCGCGGCGCATCGTGATGCGCTCGATGGTAAAAACAGGAAAACTATCCTGCTCGTTGTAATAACCGGTATGGTCGCCGTAAGGCCCTTCCATCGCCGTCTCTCCGGGATGAATCACGCCTTCCAGCACAATCTCAGAGGAGGCTGGCACCTGTAAATCGCTGCCCAGACATTTCACGAGCTCGGTCTTGCTGCCGCGCAATAATCCCGCGAACTGATACTCAGACAATGAGTCCGGCACCGGCGTAACCGCCCCCAGTATCGTTGCCGGATCAGCGCCTATCACTACGGCCACCGGATAGGGCACGCCGGGATATTTTTTACAATGGTCGCGAAAATCCAGCGCGCCGCCGCGATGCGCCAGCCAGCGCATGATGACTTTGTTCTTTGCAATGACCTGCTGGCGATAAATACCCAGATTCTGCCGCGACTTTTCAGGACCGCGCGTAACGACCAGCCCCCAGGTGATCAGCGGCGCAACATCCCCCGGCCAGCAATGCTGAATCGGCAATTTTGCAAGATCCACTTCATCACCTTCCCACACCACATCCTGACAAGGGGCGCTGGATAAGACTTTAGGCGACATGGTCAGCACCTGCTTTAACACCGGCCACTTATCCCAGGCATCCTTCAGTCCTTTCGGCGGCTCAGGCTCTTTCAGATAGGCGAGCAACTTGCCAACTTCGCGTAGCGCAGACACGGACTCTTCGCCCATCCCCAAAGCGACGCGGCGCGGCGTGCCGAACAGATTGGCCAGCACCGGCATGTTGTGCCCGACCACGTTCTCGAACAGGATCGCAGGCCCTTGCGCTCGCAGCACACGGTCGCAAATTTCCGTCATTTCCAGATGCGTCGAGACGGGCACGCTGATACGCTTAAGTTCGCCTATTTTTTCCAGCTGCGCGATAAAATCGCGCAAATCACGATATTTCATTTCATCCCCTAAATCGGCAAAACCAGAAATCATCACGCGGAGAACGCAGAGAAAAACAAGATATTCAATGGCGTTGCAACAAATTGAGTATTACCTATTTACCACTGCCCACTTGCTAATAATACTTTTCTTCGCCTTCAGGGCGGGTCTTGAAGCGCTTATGCAACCAGAAATACTGCTCCGGCATTTCCAGGATGCGCTGCTCGATAAATTCGTTCATGCGCCGCGCATCCGTTACCTCATCACCGCTCGGATAGTTTTCCCACGCAGGATAAAAAGTCAGCACGTAGCCCGCCGCCCCCGGCAACACACGGGTGATGCTCGGCACGACCTTAGCGCCTGTCATCTGCGCAATGCGCGACACCGACGTCATCGTAGCCGCGGGCACACCAAAGAACGGAATAAATGCCCCATCCTTCACGCCCTGATCCTGATCAGGCGGATAAATAAACGGCATACCGGCACGCATCCCTTTGATGATGGGGCGCAAGCCCTGCTGACGCGAATAGAGCAACTGCGTGCGAAAACGCGCACGCTTCTTTAAAAGCAGCTCGGTCAAGTAAACATTTTTCTGGTTCGCGTACATACATACCGTGTCAGCATGCTGCGCCACCCACTGCCCGCCAGCATCCATGCCCACAAAATGCGGCGTGAGCAAAATAACCGGCTGGCCTTTTACCGCGTCGAAGTGCTCAAGCCCCTCGACGCGGATCAGACGCTGAATACGTTCAGCGCTCGCCCACCATAAAATACTGCGCTCGATTAAACCGCGCGCAAACATTGCAAAATGCGCCCGCAGCATTTTTTTACGGGCACCCTCACCCATTTTCGGAAAGCACAACGCAAGATTAATATTGCCAATACGCCGCCGTTCGGCAGCTAACAGATAAAGCAATGCGCCCAGCCCGTTGCCGATTGCGACTATGAGGCGGAACGGCAGAAAATGAATCAGCCACAAAATTAAAACACCGAAACGTACCAGCACTATTCCCCCTCGCCACTATCCGGCGGCTGCACGCCGCGCGCAACTTTGTAACGGTTGTAACTCCACAAATACTGTGCCGGGCAGGCACGTATCACTTTTTCCAGCGCGATGTTAATTTGTCTGGGGATAGGCTGCGAGAAATCCAATTGCAACGGCTCAAAACTGATCACATAGCCGTTTGGACGGCGCTCTGCGCTGACCATCAGTATGGCCGCATTGCTAGCCTGCGCCAGTCGCCCGACCAGCGTCATGGTGTAGGCGGGGCGACCAAAGAAATCCGCCCACTCGCCTTCTCCGCCGCTGGGCACTTGATCGGGCAGCAAGCCGATGGCCTCACCGCGTTTGAGCGCCTTATACAACATGCGTACACCACTTAAATCGGCTTTGGCCAACTTCGCCCTACCGCGTTCACGCCCCTTGCACATCACGCCTTCGAGCCAGCGCAATCTTGGCTGACGGTAGAGCAAGGTAAACGGCATATATTGCGCAACATACAGTCCGACTATTTCGAAACACCCCAGATGCGGCGTCAGTATGATCGTGCCGCGACCTTGCGCCTGCGCCGCCTCAACATGTTCCATGCCGCGACATTCCAGTACCGAGCCCAACACCTCTTCATAAGGCCGCCCCCAAATCCACGGCAATTCGGCGATACTTTTGCCCGCTTGGGCGATCACCTCCGGCAACAATGGGCCCTCCAGTGAAAAACCCGCATGCTGTAAATTATCCCGCATCCGTGCCGCATATTGCTTTGATAAGAGATAGCTTAAGCGCCCCAGCATTGTGCCCAGACGATGCAAAACACTCAGCGGCAAAGCCGAGAGCATACGAAAAACAACGTTAAAAATAAAAGTAGTCATGGGTGGCAATGCTAGCAAGTTTTACGAAATTTGTTAGAATGCCCCTCTTTTAACATATTTTGAGCGGACAACCATGAGCGAATTTCTGTTTACTTCCGAATCTGTATCCGAAGGCCATCCTGACAAAGTGTCAGATCAGATCTCCGATGCCATTCTGGACGCGATTCTAGCGCAAGACCCCTATGCGCGGGTAGCGGCAGAAACGCTGACCAACACCGGCCTCGTGGTTCTGGCCGGCGAAATCACCACCACCGCCAACGTCGATTACATCCAGGTTGCGCGCAACACCATCAAGCGCATCGGCTACGACAACACCGAATACGGTATCGACTACAAGGGTTGTGCGGTGCTGGTCGCGTATGACAAGCAAAGCCCGGACATCGCGCAAGGCGTGGATCGTGCGTCCGACGACTTTTTGAATCAGGGCGCGGGCGATCAGGGGCTGATGTTCGGTTACGCCTGTGACGAAACACCAACTTTAATGCCGCTGGCGATTTACCTGGCGCATCAGGTTGCGCAACGTCAGGCGCAATTGCGCCACGACGGTCGTCTCCCGTGGTTGCGTCCCGATGCCAAGTCACAAGTCACCATCCGCTACGTGGACGGCAAGCCGCATTCGATCGACACCGTGGTGCTCTCGACTCAGCACGCGCCGGATATGACGCTGGAAGCGATCCGCGAAGCGGCGATCGAAGACATCATCATGCCGATGCTGCCTAAGGAATTCGTCAAGGGCAACATCAACTTCCTGGTCAATCCAACTGGCCGTTTCGTTGTCGGCGGCCCGCAAGGCGATTGCGGCCTGACTGGCCGCAAGATCATCGTGGATACCTACGGTGGCGCAGCGCCTCACGGCGGCGGCGCATTCTCAGGCAAAGACCCTTCTAAGGTTGATCGTTCGGCCGCTTATGCAGGGCGTTACGTCGCGAAGAATATCGTCGCAGCAGGGCTCGCCAGCAAGTGTCTGGTGCAGGTGTCCTACGCGATTGGCGTTGCAAAACCAACCAGCGTGATGGTCGACACTTACGGTACCGGCAAGATTAGTGATGACAAGCTGACCGAACTGGTGTTGCGCCATTTCGATCTGCGTCCAAAAGGCATCGTGCAGATGCTCGACCTGTTGCGTCCGATCTACGAGAAGACTGCAGCTTACGGTCACTTCGGCCGCGAGGAGCCTGAGTTCACCTGGGAACGTACCGATAAGGCTGCCGCATTGAGAGCTGACGCAGGGCTGTAAACCTACGCTTAGCGCTTCACTTGTCACACACAAAATATTCCGCACCTGTATCTCATACAGTGTGCGGTTTTTTGTATTAGAATTACGCCCTAATTGCAAAATGAGTGTTGTATGCATAAACGTATTTCAGTCGAGCAGCTGCGTCTGGGGATGTACATCCACGAACTGGGATGCTCTTGGATGGATCACCCGTTCTGGCGCAAAACCTTTTTGCTCGACGATCCGAACGATCTTAAGACCATACTGGCGACCAAAATCAAGCTGGTGTGGATCGACACGAGCAAAGGTGCAGATGTCGACGAAGAGACAATCGATGATTCCGACACCGAAGAGGAAGTCAATGACAATATTGAATCCACGCTGGCCCTTGCCGACACGCAGCTAAAATCAACACAGCGCATCAGCATCGCACAAGAAGCGGCGCTCGCGGTGCAAATTTGTGCAAAATCGAGAGATGCCGTCGCCTCAATGTTTCAAGAAACGCGCATGGGCAGCGCGCTCAATTCGGAAGAAGCGCTCCCCATCGTCGAAGAAATCTCCAATTCTGTCATGCGCAATCCCGGCGCGCTGATTAGTCTGGCTCGCCTCAAAGACAAAGACGATTACACCTACATGCACTCGGTCGCCGTCTGCGCGCTGATGGTAGCGCTCGGCAAGCAACTTAATCTGGATGATGAGCAAATTCGACAGGCCGGTTTGGCTGGCTTGCTGCATGACGTAGGCAAGATGATGATACCGTCCGAAGTCCTCAACAAGCCCGGGAAACTAACCGATGACGAGTTCTCGATGGTCAAAAACCATCCTAGCGAAGGACACAAACTGCTGCTCGGCGGCATCGGCATCAACGCTATCTCGCTGGATGTCTGCCTGCATCACCACGAAAAGATCGACGGCAGCGGCTATCCTGATCAACTCTCCGACAAGCAGATCAGTCTGTTTGCCAAAATGTCCGCCGTATGCGATGTCTATGACGCCATCACCTCCAACCGCCCTTACAAGAACGGTTGGGAGCCTGCCGAATCGATCCGTAAAATGGCCGAATGGAGCAACGGCCATTTCGATCAGCGAGTTTTTCAGGCCTTCGTGCGCAGCGTTGGCATCTATCCTACCGGCTCGCTGGTAAAACTGTCATCGAGCCGCCTGGCCGTCGTCATGGAACAGTCCGACAAATCCTTGCTCGCCCCCAAAGTCAAAGTATTTTTCTCAATTAAATCAAACTGCCGCATCATGCCAGCGCTGGTAGATTTAGCGCTGCCCGGCTGCACGGACAAAATCACTTCCTTTGAAGATCCTGAAAAATGGAACATTCCAGACCTTCTGGAATTGTGGAGTGGCTTACCGACAGCAACCAAATAAGCACAGTTTATTTACGCATTTTTAGCCAAAAAAAAAATTTGCGTTTATAATTGCCAACTTCCGAGAGGTGCTGCAGCGGGTTTGAACGCCCCCGTCAGGCTCGGAGCAGTGTTTTCGTTTCAACGGCACCTATTCATTAACCAATACAATGAATGGATTACCTATGAACGCTGTTACAAACGGATTCACCGACTATATCGTCGCAGACATGTCTCTCGCTGCATGGGGCCGCAAGGAACTCGCAATCGCCGAAATCGAAATGCCGGGTTTGATGGCTATCCGCAACGAGTTCGCCGCCACCCAACCCCTCAGGGGCGCGCGCATTACCGGTTCATTGCACATGACCATCCAGACTGGCGTGCTGATCGAAACGCTGACAGCGCTAGGTGCTGAAGTGCGCTGGGCGTCATGCAACATCTACTCCACACAAGATCACGCTGCCGCCGCAATTGTTGCAACCGGCGTACCTGTATTTGCTGTTAAAGGTGAATCTTTGACGGACTACTGGGATTACACACACCGCATCTTCGAATGGGCAGACGCACCTAATGGTGACAAAGTCGTCTCTAACATGATTCTGGACGACGGCGGCGATGCGACCCTGTTGCTGCATCTGGGCGCGCGTGCTGAAAAAGACGCATCCCTCTTGAATAACCCGGGATCAGAAGAAGAAATTTGCCTGTTCAATTCGATCAAAGCCAAACTGTCGGTTGATAACACCTGGTACTCGACCCGTCTGGCGGCGATCATGGGCGTAACGGAAGAAACCACCACTGGCGTACATCGCTTGTACCAGATGCATGAACGCGGTGAATTGAAATTCCCGGCAATCAATGTCAACGATTCAGTCACCAAGTCCAAGTTCGACAATCTGTATGGCTGCCGTGAATCGCTGGTTGATGCGATCAAGCGCGCAACTGACGTGATGATCGCAGGTAAGATCGCTGTCATCGTCGGTTACGGCGACGTGGGTAAGGGTTCTGCACAAGCCATGCGTGCACTGTCTGCTCAAGTCTGGGTAACGGAAATTGATCCTATCTGCGCGCTGCAAGCCGCTATGGAAGGTTATCGCGTTGTAACGATGGATTACGCCTGTGAGCATGGTGATATTTTCGTCACAACCACCGGCAACTTCCACGTCATCACGCATGACCACATGAAGCGCATGAAAAACAACGCCATCGTGTCCAACATTGGTCACTTTGACAATGAAATCGACGTCGCCTCCCTCAAGCAATACCAGTGGGAAAACATCAAGCCGCAAGTCGATCACGTGATTTTCCCTGACGGAAAACGCATTCTGTTGCTGGCTGAAGGTCGCCTGGTCAACTTAGGTTGCGGTACCGGCCATCCGTCTTATGTGATGTCATCAAGCTTCGCCAACCAGACTATCGCGCAAATCGAGCTGTTTACTCGCCTGGATCAGTATCCAGTCGGCGTTTACACCTTGCCTAAGCATTTGGATGAAAAAGTGGCGCGTTTGCAACTGACTACACTGAATGCGCAGTTGAGCGAATTGACCGACCAGCAGGCAGCGTACATCGGCGTACCCAAGAACGGCCCGTACAAAGCTGATCACTACCGCTACTAAGTCAGCAGCTGTTTTGGCAGCGTATTAAACATGGTCTCCTCACGTAACGAGTTTGTCGATTATGTGCTGGAGACCATGTCGCATTGGAGCGAGGTTAATTCGCGCAAGATGTTCGGTGGTCATGGTCTGTACCGTGAAGGATTGATGTTTGCTTTGATTGTGGACGATGAATTGTTTTTAAAGACAGACCCACTCAATGCAGCGGCATTCGAACGTGCGGGCAGCCGCCCGTTCACCTATCAAAGTAAGACACGTACGGTGCAGATGGCCTATTGGTCTGCCCCGGCCGAAAGTCTGGAGTCACCTGATGAAATGTCTGACTGGTGCCAACTGGCTTACGCTGCGGCATTACGCGCTCATTCCGGAAAACAAAGGCCATGAAACTATTAATCATCTGGATACTGAATGCGATGGCGCTAATCGCGGTGGCGAATTTTGTGCCGGGCATCCACGTAGACGGATTTACCGCCGCATTGGTGGCGGCTTTTCTGCTCGGACTGGTCAATGCACTGATCAGACCCTTGTTGCTGCTGCTTACCCTGCCTGTAACCCTGGTCACACTGGGGCTGTTCATCTTCGTGATTAACGGATTGCTGTTCTGGCAGGTGGGTTCAGTACTGCACGGCTTTATCGTCGACAGCTTCTGGCACGGCATCATGGGTGCATTGCTGTACAGCCTGTTTACCTGGGCGCTGACTTCAGCGGCCACACAATTGATGAGGAAATAATGAGCAACTCACATATCAGCTTTGAATTTTTCCCGCCTCAGACGACTGAAGGCGTAGAAAAACTAACCATTGCGCGCGGAAAACTCGCCGCACTCAATCCTGAATTCTTCTCGGTCACCTTCGGTGCCGGGGGTTCTACCCGCGACCGCACGCTGGAGACGGTGACACAGATCAAGGCGGAAGGCTTTGACGCCGCACCGCATCTGTCCTGCGTCGGTTCTACCCGCGACAACATTCGCGCGATTTTACAAACCTACCGTGACGCGGGTATCCGTCGCATCGTCGCCTTGCGCGGCGATCTGCCTTCCGGCATGGCGACAGCAGGAGAATTTCAGTACGCCAACGAACTGGTGGAATTCATCCGCACTGAAACGGGCGATCATTTCCATCTGGAAGTTGCGGCCTACCCCGAAGTTCACCCGCAAGCCAAATCGGCGCGCGACGACTTGATCAATTTTAAAAGAAAGATTGATGCGGGCGCGAATTCCGCGATTACGCAGTATTTTTATAACGCCGACAGTTATTTCCACTTCGTCGACGAATGCCAGAAACTGGGGATCACCGCACCCGTTGTGCCGGGCATCATGCCCATCGTGCGCTACTCGCAACTGGCGCGCTTTTCGGATGCCTGCGGCGCAGAAATTCCGCGCTGGATGCGTAAAACCATGGAAGGCTTTGGCGACGACAACGAATCAGTGCAGGCCTTTGGTCGCGACATCGTCACCGCCATGTGCGAAAAACTGTTAGCCGGCGGCGCACCCGGACTGCATTTCTACACACTAAATCAAGCAGCCCCCTGCCTGGCAATTGTTGAACGATTGGGATTGTCCGGTTAAATCCACGCTGTTCACCCACTCGCTAAGAAACAAGTCCAATCCTGTTTTGCATGCAAAAATGGATTGGAACACATTTACAACAGGCCGTTGCTTATTACCGCAAAGTCCAATAGACTAGTTACCTGACTAGTTTGTGAGGTGTCACCATGAATGCTTGGCCGGTACAAGATGCAAAATCACGTTTCAGTGAATTACTAGAAGCCTGCGTGAATGAGGGGCCGCAACTGGTCACGCGGCGCGGCGCTGAAACGGCGGTGCTGATTCACATTTCAGAGTGGCAACGCTTGAATAACGCCGCCCGCCCGTCTCTTAAATCGCTTTTGCTTTCTGATATCGGGCGAGCTGATTTTGAGTTGCCGCCACGCGGGGGTGCTAAGCGCCGCCCGGCTATCGTCACCTGAGGCGCAAGATGTATCTTTTGGACACCAATGTGGTATCGGAACTGCGCAAAATTCGTCCGCATGGCGCAGTAGTCGCCTGGCTTGAATCCATCGCCGATGAAGATATTCACCTAAGCGCAGTGACGCTGGGTGAGATACAAATCGGCATCGAGATGACGCGCGATCAAGATGCTTTTAAAGCAGCGGAAATTGAGGCTTGGGCTGATCAAGTAGCGGCAACTTATAATATTCTGACTATGGATGCCACGACTTTTCGGGTCTGGGCGAAATTGATGCATCGACAATCCGATACGGTTTACGAAGATGCCATGATTGCTGCCGCCGCTAAAGTGCATCATTTGACGGTCGTCACGCGAAATGTGAGTGATTTTGAGCGTTTCGAAGTGCCGATATTCAATCCGTTTGCGAGTTTAAAAATAGAATAATTATGCCCGACCACAGGGTGAATCACGCTCCGGCTGTTTCGCTGAAATCACACGTTAGCAAAGCGCTAAAACAACTTTTGAATTATTACTCATACATATCAAATGAAAGCACCCGAACTCTTATTGCCCGCAGGCTCCCTCGATAAAATGCGCGCCGCTTACGCCTTTGGCGCGGACGCCGTATATGCAGGCCAGCCGCGCTATTCCTTGCGCGCGCGCAACAACGAATTCAAACTGGAAGAGTTGCAAACGGGTATTGCCGAGGCGCATGCGCTGGGTAAAAAGCTGTTCGTCGCCAGCAACCTGATGCCGCACAACGCCAAAGTAAAAACTTATATGGATGACATGGCACCTGTCATCGCCATGAAGCCTGACGCGCTGATTATGGCCGATCCCGGCCTGATCGCAATGGTGCGTGAACGCTGGCCGGAAGTGGATGTGCATCTGTCGGTACAGGCCAACACCGTCAATTACGCTGCGGTGAAATTCTGGAAGTCGCTAGGGTTGACCCGCGTAATTTTGTCGCGCGAATTATCGCTCGATGAAATTGCAGAAATCCGTCAGGAATGTCCGGACATGGAACTGGAAGTGTTCGTGCATGGCGCGCTGTGCATCGCCTATTCAGGGCGCTGCCTGCTGTCCGGTTACTTCAATCATCGCGATGCGAATCAGGGCACCTGCACCAACTCCTGCCGCTGGGATTACAAGATCGACAATGCCGAGGAGAACGGCACCGGCGATATTGAAAAACTGGACTTCGATTTCGACAAAGCCTTGAGCCAGTCTGCCCTGTCCGATTGCGGCGAGCAAAAGCGCCACCCGATGGCCGATCGCGTGTATGTCATCGCACGTCAAGACCACCCGAATGAATTGATGCCGGTGATGGAAGACGAGCACGGCACCTACATTATGAACTCTAAGGATCTGCGCGCAGTCGAGCATGTCGAAAAACTGGCAAAAATTGGCATTGATTCGCTCAAAGTCGAAGGCCGCACCAAGTCCATCTACTATGTCGCGCGTACCGCTCAGGTTTATCGTCAGGCAATCGACGATGCCGTCGCCGGTCGTCCGTTCAATTACGGCTTGTTAGGCGCACTGGATGCGCTGGCCAATCGCGGCTATACCGACGGTTTTTATGAGCGCCATCACACCCATGAGCAGCAAAACTACATGCGCGGCCATTCAGAGAGCACCCGCCAGCAATACGTCGGCGACATCGTCTCCTGCGACAACGGTCTGGCTGAAATCGACGTAAAAAATCGCTTTTCCGTCGGTGATCGACTGGAAATCATCCATCCTGCGGGCAATCAGATTATCGATCTTGCCGGAATGCGCGACAAAAATGGCCAGATCATCACCGTCGCCCCCGGCAGCGGGCATAAAGTAAAAATCCCTTTATCAGGCAATCTGTCTGGCGGGATGATTGCGCGCTTTTTGTAGGCTGACAGGTGTACTATCGTGTTCTGTCGGCAGTCATCCAGGGAAACCTTCTCTGAGTACATGAAGTCAGCCCCGGAACATGGGGCGCCTGACAGAGACGAGGAGATCAGCGATGAACTGGAAAAACACGACTACCCGGTACGGCGTGGCCGCTATCGGCATTCATTGGCTGATGCTGCTGTTGTTTATCGCGGTCTATGCCTGCATCGAGTTGCGCGTCTTCTACCCGAAAGGGAGCGAATTGCGCGAGGGGTTGAAAACCTGGCACTTCATGCTGGGGATGCTGCTGTTTGCACTAGTCTGGCTGCGCCTGGCTGTTCGACTCTCCACGATTACCCCGCTTATCCGGCCGGAACCGCAAAAATGGCAGGATTTCTCGGCCAAACTGATGCATCTGGCGCTGTACGCACTGATGATAGGCATGCCGCTCACCGGCTGGCTGCTGCTCAGCGCAAGCGGAAAACCGATCCCGTTCTTCGGTTTTGAACTGCCTGCATTAATTGCGGAGAGTAAAGAAATTGCCAAACAAATCAAGGAAATACATGAGTTGGTTGGCACGGTAGGCTATTACCTTATCGGGATGCATGCGGCAGCGGCGCTGTACCATCACTATCTGATGCGCGACAACACACTAACCCGCATGCTACCTGGACGAAAATAATCCCATCCTCAAGAGAAAGTTATCCGCATGATTTTTTCCGCGCTCTCGCAATCTGAACGTTACGCGTCACTTCATCCCTTGTTTGCCCGCGTATTTGACTATATCCGCGACACGGACTTGTATGCGCAACCGCCCGGGCGTTACAACATCCAAGGTGATGATCTGATTGCCATCGTGGAACACGTAACAGGGCGCACCAAGGAAATGGCACGGCTGGAAGCGCATCAGCGCTATATCGACATTCAACTGGTGCTGGACGGCGATGAAACGATGGGCTGGAAGCCGCTGGCAGATTGCTACAACCCGGTGGGCGAACACAGCATTGAGCGCGACATCCTGTTTTTTCTCGACGCACCCGCATCATGGATTGCCGTGCCGCCCGATCACTTCTGCATCTTCTTTCCGGAAGACGCCCACGCGCCGCTGGTAGGCACAGGTCCAATCCGCAAGGTAATCTTCAAGATCGCCGTATAGCCGTTGAAATGCGGGTGTCGGTTATAATTCGAGCCTGCTGCTAACCATTTCACTGACAGGATTTCATCATGGCAAACAAACAATTCATTCAAACACCTGACGCACCCGCCGCGATCGGCACCTATTCGCAAGCCATTCGCGTAGGCGATACCGTGTATCTGTCCGGTCAAATCGGTCTTGATCCTGCTACCATGCAGATGGTTGAGGGCATCGACGAACAAATCCACCGCGTGTTCCAAAACCTGCGTGCGGTTACCGTCGCCGCGAAGAGCAATATCGACGGCATCGTTAAACTCAATATATTTTTAACCGACTTAAAACATTTCGCCAAAGTAAACGAGATCATGGCAAGCTATTTCCAGCAACCCTACCCCGCCCGAGCCGCAGTCCAGGTATCCGCATTGCCGCGCGGCGCTTTGGTTGAAATGGACGGGATACTGGTCGTTCAGGACTAACGAACATGAGCCACATGCCGCCCCCTTTAAATAAGAGGGCGATTTGACGACACCGCTCAAAATTTCTGCTGCGACCCTCACCAAGCTGGCAAAGCTGGGCATCCGCCATCGAGCGGATTTGTTGTTGCATCTGCCGTTGCGCTATGAGGATGAGACTGAGCTGGTCTCGCTTGCTGATGTCGAACCCGGCGAGACGGTGCAGGTACAGGGTGTCATCACGCACAACGAGGTCCTGTATAAACCCAGAAAAGTACTGGTTTGCCGCTTGCAGGATAAGGAAGATGAACTCTATCTGCGGTTTTTGAATTTCTATCCCAGCCAGATCAAACTGCTGGCGGTAGGCCACCAGGTACGCGCGATCGGCGAGGCGAGAATCGGTTATTTCGGGCTGGAGATGGTGCATCCGAAATGCCGTGCGGTGAGCGATAAAACGCAGCTGGCAACCAGCCT
The DNA here is from genome assembly GCA_037137715.1 of Nitrosomonadales bacterium. Classification (GTDB taxonomy): domain Bacteria; phylum Pseudomonadota; class Gammaproteobacteria; order Burkholderiales; family Gallionellaceae; genus Gallionella. Next base: position 31,680 of record JBAXJT010000010.1, on the reverse strand, counting down.
CACACCGATTTATCCGACCACGGCAGGACTGTCGCAACTCACGTTAAAAAAGCTGATTTCCAATGCGCTGGAGGTACTCAATCCAGCTGATCCGCTACCGGAAAAATTTCGCCATAATTTAAATTTATCGGGATTTTTTGAAAGCATCCGACTGCTGCACAACCCCACAACGGACATCGCCGCATGCACTCTGGCGGATAAGAGTCACGCAGCCTGGCGACGCATCAAATTTGATGAGTTACTGGCCCAGCAACTGTCCATGCGTGTGCATCACAAAGAACGCAGCCGGCGCATTGCGCCCGCGCTGCCGCCACAGGGCCATTACACCGAGGGCCTGCTAAAAATTCTGCCCTTTTCACTGACCAAAGCACAACAAAAAGTCTACACAGAAATCAGTATCGACCTTGCCCGCCCGCACCCGATGCAGCGTTTACTGCTCGGCGATGTCGGCAGCGGCAAGACCATCGTCGCAGCACTCGCCGCCTTGCAAGCCATCGAAAATGGCTATCAAGTCGCCTTGATGGCACCGACGGAAATCCTCGCTGAACAGCATTATATAAAGCTCACGGACTGGTTATCCCCACTAGGGATTGTGCCGGTCTGGCTGTCCGGCAGCCTGAAGAAAAAGGACAAGCGCGTGGCCGCCGAGTTGATTGCATCTGGCGAAACTTCTCTTGCCATCGGCACGCATGCTCTGTTTCAGGAACAGATTACCTTCCATAAATTAGGGCTGGCGATTGTCGATGAACAGCACAAATTCGGCGTGCAACAACGGCTGGCGCTGCATGCGAAAGGCAAACAGCCCGTAGCACCGGATAAAAAATCCTCTGAGCCGCACCAGTTAATGATGAGCGCAACGCCGATTCCCCGCACGCTGGCGATGAGCTACTACGCGGATCTGGACGTGTCGGTGATCGATGAATTGCCGCCCGGACGCACGCCGGTGATTACCAAATTGGTGAGCGACACACGCCGTGATGAGGTATTCGAACGGGTTCGCGCTGCCTGCATGACCGGCGCACAAGCCTATTGGGTCTGCCCCCTGATCGACGAATCCGAAGTCTTGCAATTGCAAAATGCACAGGAAACATTTGAACTACTGACGGACACCTTTCCGGATCTGCGTGTCGGCCTGGTTCACGGCAAAATGGAAAGCGCCGAAAAGGTGCGCACTATGAGCGCATTCAAGGCAGGCGAATTGCAGTTGCTAGTTGCGACGACCGTCATTGAAGTCGGCGTGGATGTGCCCAACGCCAGTCTGATGGTGATCGACCACGCCGAGCGCATGGGACTGGCCCAGCTCCATCAACTGCGCGGCCGGGTAGGACGCGGATCGGCACAAAGCCTATGTATTTTGCTGTATCACAAACCGCTCTCAGAACTGGCGCGCACACGCCTAAAAGTCATCTTCGAGAACACCGATGGCTTCGTGATTGCTCAGCAGGACTTACAATTGCGCGGCCCTGGCGAATTGCTGGGTGCAAGACAAAGCGGCGTGGCGATGCTGCGCTTCGCCGACATTGAAGCCGATGAAGATTTACTGGAACACGCACGCGAAGTCGCCGATGAATTATTGAGCGATTATCCGGATGCGGCGCGCACCTATTTGCACCGCTGGATGGCGAACAAACATGACTATTTGCACGTATAAAGACAACTTCTGGAACGCCGCCGCGTGGGGCGCCAGTGCCGAATTGAGGCCTTGGCTGCGCGATCACGGCTCGCTCACGCAGCGCATTACGCAACGCTGCGAGCACTTTTCCGTGCGTAACGTGCGTAGCGGCCTGGCACGCATCGCGCTGGATGAATCTGCCCTATTGGCTATCGCCCCGCAACAACTTGCCTGGTCGCGTGAAGTATTTCTCTGCGCCGATGGGCAGCCGGTGGTCTTTGCCCATAGCGCCTGCGCCGCCCGCCAACTTCGCGGCGCATGGCAAGGATTGCGCAACTTGGGCAACAAGCCGCTGGGTGCGCTGCTCTTTACCCACCCGCAGGTGGTGCGCCAGCCGCTACACTATCAGGCGCTGCATCCGCACCATCCTCTGTATCGACGTGCCGCTAGCGTATTAGGCGCCCCACCTGACCGCCTATGGGCGCGCCGGTCTTTGTTTTATTTACACAATGCGCCGTTGCTGGTCACGGAAGTATTTTTACCTGAAATTCTTAATTGCAGGATTTAGGATTGAGCAAAAACCAGTTTCTGTTAAACTTTCACCGCGCTACTCAAGCCCCGCTCCTAGATTCTCAATCCTAATACAAATGAAGCTCACTGAACGCCTGTCGTTGTATATACAGCTCACCCGCCTCGACCGGCCCATCGGCATCCTGCTGCTGCTCTGGCCGACGCTATGGGGAATCTGGATTGCAGGAAACGGCACACCCGCCTGGCCTATCGTGCTGATCTTCACGCTCGGCACCGTGCTGATGCGCTCGGCCGGCTGTGCGATCAACGATTATGCCGACCGCCACATCGACCTGCACGTCGAGCGCACCCGCCATCGCCCCATTACCAGCGGACGCATTTCGCACAAGGAAGCATTGTTGCTGGCAAGCGCACTGGCGCTCATTTCGTTTACGCTGATCCTGCCGCTCAATACGCTCACCCTGCTGCTATCGATTCCTGCCGTTTTTCTGGCCGCCAGCTACCCGTTCACCAAACGCTTTTTCGTCATTCCGCAAGCCTATCTGGGCATCGCCTTCGGCTTCGGCATCCCGATGGCCTTCGCCGCTCAGCTGAACAGCGTGCCACCCGTGGCTTGGCTATTGCTAAGCGCGAATGTATTTTGGGCGATCGCCTACGATACAGAATATGCGATGGTGGACCGTGACGATGACATCCATCTGGGGATTCACTCCTCCGCACTTTTTTTCGGCAAATACGATGTCGCCGCCGTCATGGCGTGTTATGCCGTCACGCTCGGCTTGCTGTCCTTAGCAGGTCAAATGGCGCAACTGGGTCTGCCGTATTACGCGGGATTGGCTATTGCTGCGGGAATCTCGCTGCACCACTACAGCCTGATAAAAAACCGCCAGCGCGATGACTGTTTCAAGGCCTTTTTGCACAACAACTGGTTTGGCGCCGCTGTCTTCGCCGGCATTGTTCTGGATTATCTGACATGACGTCTGACTACCGTTGCAATCCGTTGTTGCGGCTGAGCTACAGTCTGATCGCACCCGTCTATGATTTCGTCATAGAACGTCCAATGCGCGCCGCGCGTAAACGTTCGCTGGCCGCTTTGCCGGCGGGCGCCTCTCGTCATGTGCTGGTCAGTGGCGTCGGCACGGGACTTGATCTGCCTCATCTGCCGACGCAGCATCATTACACGGCACTGGATTTTAATGCGGCGATGCTCGCCCGCGCCCGGCCTCGCGGAGCGAAATTGGATGTGGAATTTGTGCTGGGCGACAGTATGGCCCTGCCGTTTGCGGGAAATCATTTCGACCATGTCGTGCTGCACCTGATTACCGCCGTGGTACCTGATCCTGCAAGCTGCCTGTCCGAAGCCGCCCGCGTGCTAAAGCCCGGCGGGACGATCATCCTGTTCGACAAGTTCCTGCGCCCCGAGAAAGCGGCCCCGTTGCGCCGCTTGCTTACACCCTTGTCCGGACGCCTCGCCACAAGGATGGATGTGGTTTTCGAGAAGGTATTGCTGGCCGTACCGGAGTTAGAAATTATCAGCGATGAACCGATGATGGCCGGCGGCTGGTTCAGAGGAATCGTACTGACCAAAAAAGGCCTGCCTTAAACGCTACATCAGACAGTAATTCACCGGCAATAACGGCGTCAATTCGTGCTTCTGACCGATCGCATCGCGCAAGTTAATTTCAATCCCGCGACAGATCGCATCGAGCGCCAGGTCATTGGGCGAATCGCCAAACGGCTCTTCAATTTCATCGCCCAGCGCATCCAGCCCGAAGAAAGTGTAGGCGACAATACCGACCACAAAGGGCGTCATAAAACCGATGCTATCGACCAGGCCAAACGGCAGCAGGAAACAATATAAATAGGCTGTCCGGTGCAACATCAAGGTGTAAGAAAAGGGAATCGGCGTGCTCTTGATCCGCTCACAGGCCGCGGCAGCCGCTGTGATTGCAGACATACTCGTATCGATTGAGGCTGCCAGACAGCCATCGAGCCGCTTCTCATCCAGACACTGACGCAAATCGCGACCCATCTGATGCATCAGATAATCAGGAATATTTCCGACCGTGCTGATTTTCTGCCACTCCTGCGGCACCAGCAAAGGCTTGAGTTCACTGACGGCATCGCTATTGCGCAGAAGATGGCGTAGCGCATGGGAAAATGCAATGGTGCGGACGATCATTCTGACCCGCACATCTTCCAATCCGGCATTCGGTGCGAGTGGCCCGGCATACTCGATCAGCGTCAGGCACTGGCGTGCAAAATTGCGCGACTGCAAAACAATTTCGCCCCACAACTTGCGCCCTTCGCAATAACGATCATAGGCGGCCGTATTGCGAAACCCGAGAAAAATAGCTAACGGCAAGCCGATCAGCGTAAACGGAATCGCGGTCAGTGTGATCTTGTGGCTGTAAATATCGCCATGCGTCCAGGTGACCAGTGTTGCGAGCGCAATATTAACCAGCAACACGCCGCTGATTTGCGACAGCACAGAACCGCGAAAAATGAAAAATAACCGGAACCCGGGGGGTCTGCTGCGTAGGATCATATATAGCCCGCTATCAGGATCGTCAAACCGATGATCTGACAAATCACCCTGACGATGCGCGACATCTTACCCTCATTTGCTCAGCTGTCCGATGCAACCTTATCTAAGCATCGGCATGGACAGCAGGGTGGATTCGGTGCGCCCGTAGGACGGCAAACCGAAAATAGTACCGCGATCGACAACTAGATTGAATTTCACGTAAAATTAATCGACTCTGACCCTATTGCCGCCAGGCATTTTGATCGATTACCTGCTGCGGTGAGAATTGCAGTCCGCCCCGCTGAAACTTAGCGCTTACGCGTCGCCCACAGACTGGCGATCATGAAAGTGGCGATGATGACGACAACAATGCCCAGTGACAACTGTACCGGGATTTTGTAATGGTCGGCGATCAGCATCTTTGTTCCCACGAACACCAGCACCATGGCCAGGCCGTATTTGAGCAGGTGAAAACGGTCGGCCATGCCGGCCAGCATGAAGTACATTGCGCGCAGTCCCAGAATGGCGAAGATGTTGGAGGTAAAGACAATGAACGGGTCGGTGGTGATGGCGAAAATCGCCGGGATCGAGTCGACTGCAAATATCAGGTCGGTCAGCTCGATCATGACGAGTACCAGAAAGAGCGGCGTAAACACCCGCACACCGTTTTCCCGTACCCAGAATTTTTCGCCGCGATAATCTGCTGTCAGCCGCAGGTGACGCTTCACCCAGTTGAGCAGCGGATTCCTGCTCAAGTCCGGCTCGACTTCGGCAAAGATCAGCATCTTGATGCCGGTGACGACAAGGAATGCGCCGAACAGATAGAGTATCCAGTGGAACTCCTGTACCAGCCAGGCACCCGCCATTATCATGATGGCGCGCAGCGCAACCGCGCCGATCACACCGTAAATCAGCACGCGCCGCTGATACGCCTCCGGCACGGCGAAGAAGTTGAAGATCATCAGGAAGATAAAGATATTGTCGACCGCAAGTGATTTTTCGATCAGGTAACCGGTCAGAAATTCCTCCGCCTTGATGGCAGCCAGCTCAGCGCCGTAGACATCCCTGAGATACCACCACAAGATGAGGTTGAACAGCATGCTCAGCGCAAACCAAACCAGCGACCAAGCTGCCGCTTCCCTGAAGCTGACCCTGTGCGCCTTGTTTCCTCCGGCCAGAAACAGATCGACGGCTATCATCATCAGAACGAAGCAGACGAAAGATACCCACATCCAGGGTTCGCCAATATGCAGCGCGGTGTCCATGTTTGTTCCTTATTCGTTAGTAGTCAGGCGGGCCATTCTAGGGCCGCTATAGCCTGGTGCTAATTACTATTTATCCTCGAAAAAATTGCGCTATCACGATGCGAAGAGGGCCGGACAAGCCGGCCCTGCGCAAATCACGCAAGGTCGAAGCGATCCAGATTCATCACTTTATGCCATGCCGCAACGAAGTCGTGCACGAATTTCTCCTGCGCATCCAGGCTTGCATAAACTTCAGCCAGCGCGCGCAACTCAGCATTCGAACCGAACAGCAGATCCACACGCGTGGCGGTGCCGCAAATTTCACCCGTCTTGCGGTCGCGCCCCTCATACACGCCGCCGTTCTGCGCCTTCCACTCGGTACTCATGTCGAGCAGGTTCACAAAAAAGTCGTTGCTCAGCGTCCCGACCCGTTGCGTGAACACCCCGTGTTTACTCGCGCCTGTATCAAGCACGCGCAGACCGCCGATAAGCACCGTCATTTCCGGCGCGGTGAGGGTGAGCAACTGCGCCTTGTCCAGCAGAAAATGTTCGGCTGGAACCGCGGGGTATCCCTTGAGGTAGTTGCGAAATCCGTCGGCCACGGGCTCAAGCACGGCGATTGAACTCTCGTCTGTCTGCGCCTGCGTCGCATCCATGCGACCTGCCGCAAACGGCACATCGACCTTAATACCCGCATTTTTCGCCGCTGCTTCCACCGCCGCGCAGCCTGCCAGCACGATCAAATCGGCCGTGGAGATTTTCTTGCCGCCGCGTTGTGCGCTGTTGAACTCGTGCTGGATGACTTCCAGCGTTTGCAGCACGTGCGCCAGCTGAGCGGGCTGATTTACGTCCCAGCCCTTCTGCGGCACCAGACGAAGGCGTGCGCCATTCGCTCCTCCGCGCTTGTCCGAGCCGCGGAACGTGGCAGCCGAGGCCCATGCGGTCGAGACCAGCTGTGAAATGCTCAGTCCGCAAGTCAGCACTTTTGCCTTGAGCGCGTTGATGTCCTGCTCATCCACCAGCGGATGATCCAGCGCGGGGATCGGGTCTTGCCAGGCAAATTCCGCGTCCGGCACTTCTGCCCCGAGATAGCGTGCGCGCGGCCCCATGTCGCGGTGCGTCAGCTTGAACCAGGCGTGTGCAAAGGCGTCGGCGAAGGCCTCCGGATGCGCGTAGAAGCGACGCGAGATAGTCTCGTAGACCGGGTCGAAGCGCAGCGCAAGGTCCGTCGTCAGCATGGTCGGCACATGGCGCCGGGACGGAATATGAGCGTCCGGAATGTCTGCCTCCGCACCTTTGGCTATCCACTGATATGCGCCTGCCGGGCTTTTGCCCAACTCCCACTCATGGCCGAACAGATTTGCGAAGAAGTGATTGCTCCACTGCGTCGGCGTTTGCGTCCACGTCACTTCCAGCCCGCTGCTGATGGTGTCCGCACCCTTGCCACTGCCGAAGCTGCTGTGCCAGCCCATGCCCTGCGCCTCCAGCCCGGCCGCCTCGGGCACAGCGCCTACATGACTTGCCAGACCGGCACCATGACACTTGCCGAAGGTGTGCCCCCCCGCAATCAGCGCGACGGTTTCTTCGTCGTTCATCCCCATGCGGGCAAAGGTCTCGCGGATGTCGCGCGCCGCGAGCAGCGGGTCGGGATTGCCGTTCGGGCCTTCGGGATTGACATAGATCAGCCCCATCTGGACGGCGGCAAGCGGGCTCTCCAGATCGCGTTCGCCGGTGTGGCGTTTATCTTCCAGCCACTGACCTTCACTTCCCCAGTACACCGACTCGTCAGCCTCCCACACATCGGCCCGTCCGCCGGCAAAACCAGCCGTCCTGAATCCCATGGATTCGAGCGCGGCGTTGCCCGTCAAAATCATCAGGTCGGCCCAGGAAATCTTGCGCCCGTATTTTTGCTTGATCGGCCACAGCAAACGACGCCCCTTGTCGAGATTCACGTTGTCCGGCCAGCTGTTGAGCGGCGCAAAGCGCTGCTGCCCCAACCCCGCGCCACCCCGGCCATCGCTCAGGCGATAAGTTCCGGCACTATGCCAGGCCATGCGCACAAACAGCGGCCCATAGTGACCGAAGTCCGCCGGCCACCAGTCCTGCGTATCAGTCATCAACGCGCTGAGGTCTTGCTTTAATGCCGTCAAATCGAGACTCTGAAATTCCCGCGCATAGTCAAAATCCCTGCCCATCGGATCGGACAGGGGCGAGTGCTGTCGCAACATCTTCAAATTGGGCTGATCTGGCCACCAGTCCTGATTGGATTTCGCCGCGCTGACGGCAGAATGGAAGGGGCATTTCGATTCGGTGGTCATTATTCTCTCCCTGGGCTGTTTCGATGGCTGTGAGGTATCCTGATAAGCAAGGTATAGCCTATTCTCCTCGCAATCCAATTGATTGTTCAAAGCGATGTGATTTATTATCCAAATCAACCACGGCTGCTCATGCCCAGACACGCCGCATTCCCGAAAAGGAACTCGCAATGACCCTGAACGAACTTCGCTATATCGTGGCGGTGGCACAGGAGCTTAACTTCCGGCGCGCCGCAGAAAAGGCTTACATAAGCCAGCCTGCGCTGTCGCTGGCAATACAGAAACTGGAAGAGGAACTGGGTCTGAAGATATTTGAGCGCGGCAAAAACAGCATTAGCGTTACGCCGACCGGGCAGGCCATTATCGAACAGGCCAAACTTGTGCTGGAAGAAGCGGAACGCATCCACGAGATTGCCGCGCAGGGACAGAACCAGCTCAGCGCCCCGCTGCGCATCGGCATCATTCACAGCGTCGGCCCCTATCTGCTGCCCGACCTCATCCCCGCACTGGGCAGGCTCTCGCCTCACATGCCGATGGAAGTGGAAGAGAACATCACCGCGAATCTGGAGAAGCTGCTGCGAAACGGCGAGCTGGATGTCATCGTCATCGCGCTGCCGTTCGGCGACGCCAGCATACTCACTCAGCCTTTATACGACGAACCATTCGAGGTGGTGGTGAGCAACGATCATAGTTGGGCGGTGAGGCACCGCATCGGTGCACAGGAACTGGCCGGTGAGAAGGTGTTGCTGCTCGATAACGGACACTGTTTCAGCAACCAAGTGGCCGAAGCCTGCCCCGGCAGCCGCAAGAGCAACAACGTACAACACGGCACCTCGCTGGAGACGATACGCAACATGGTCGTCGCCGGCATGGGCATCACGGTATTGCCCGCCTCTGCCAACAGTGCGCGCTACCGCAGCCGCCTGCTGACCGTCATTCCCTTCGAAAAGCCGGTTCCGACAAGACGCATCGCACTGGCCTGGCGCAAGAGTTTCACCCGCACACAGGCCGTGGCGGTGCTGGCAGAAGCCATTAGCCTCGCCCGCATCACTGGCATCAACTCCCTGTAATGAAAATGAACGAGCAACCCTGTCGCCTGAATCCGATGCTGCGCGCGAGCTTTATTTATACCCAGTCTTTGGGTTTGAGGAAGTTATCGTACAGTTCGGCTTCCGGTGTGCCCGCTTCCGGATGCCAGTCGTAGCGCCATTTGACCAGCGGCGGCATGGACAGCAGGATGGATTCGGTGCGCCCGTTGGACTGTAAACCGAAGATGGTACCGCGATCGATCACCAGATTAAACTCGACGTAGCGACCGCGACGATACAGTTGAAAATCGCGTTCGCGTTCACCGTAAGGCGTGTCCATGCGCTTTTCCAACAGCGGCACATAGGCTGACAGGAAGTGATCGCCTACGCTTTGTTGAATCGCAAACGCCGTGTCAAAGTCCGGTACGGAAAGATCGTCAAAGAAGATGCCGCCAATGCCGCGCGGTTCGTTGCGATGCTTCAAGAAGAAGTAGTCATCACACCATTTCTTGTATTTTGCATGCAGATCGTCACCAAACGGCGCAAGGGAGTTTTTGCAGATTTGATGAAAATGCACCGCATCTTCCTCAAAGCCATAGTACGGCGTGAGATCCATGCCGCCGCCAAACCAGAACACCGCTTCGCCATCCGGCTTGTGTGCCACGAACATACGCACATTGGCGTGCGTGGTCGGCGCATAGGGATTACGCGGATGCATCACCAGCGACACGCCCATTGCCTCCCAACTACAACCGGCCAATTCGGGCCGATGCGCGGTCGCGGATGCGGGCATCTTGTCGCCCTTAACATGCGAGAACGCCACGCCGCCGCGCTCAAAAACGTTGCCTTCTTCTAGGATGCAGCTGATACCGCCGCCCGCACCGATCCCCACACCGCCGGCTTCACGCTGCCACTTGTCACGGATGAATTTCTTGCCATCCACCTGTTCAAGTCGCGTGACGATCAACTCTTGCAACTCCAGCAAATATTCTTTTACAGCGGCACTGTTTACACTCATGTTCTCTCCGATTTCTCCGTCATTCCCGCACCGTCCCTCCATTCGAGGCAGGCGGCGAGAATCCAGCTCATTAAAATATTATCCTCTTACAACACGACCATCCGCCCACGCCATAATTCTCGATGGCTGACGGCGTTTACCCACGCGCCCCGGCAATACCCAAACGTCACGACCAAACAGCCTCTGGCATTCAGCATAGGTTTTAGCTGGACGCATACCGCTTTTATTAGCACTGGTGGAGACTAGCGCACTGCCCGTGCCGTGGCACAGTTGCCGGGCAAACGGATGCGCCGTCAGACGAATCGCCAGCGTGTCATGCGCGCCCCGCAGCCAGCGCGGTGCAGATGGCTTCACCGGCAGCAAATAGGTAATCGCTTTTGCGCCGTCATCCGTCAACTTCTGCTGCTGCACGGTCGTCAGCGGCTGTACATAACGCTCGATCTGATTATACGAATAAGCGATTATAATCAAACCTTTACGCTGAGATCGCTGTTTGAGCTTCAGCAGCTTCAGCACCGCCTGCCGATTCATCGGATCGCACCCCAAGCCGTAACAGGATTCCGTCGGATAGGCGATCAGGCCGCCACGCTTTAAATGCGCGGCAATGCGGCGATACGATGCGGCCATTCGTGTCACTTAGCGGTCTTGATGGCCCGGAAACCAATATCGCGACGCATCTGGCAGCCGTCAAAAGAAATACCGTCCGCCACCTGATAGGCACGACGTTGCGCCATACGCACACTGTCACCCAATGCCGTCACGCACAACACGCGTCCGCCGCTGGTGAGCACCTTACCATCGACCAGCGTTGTACCTGCGTGAAACACATGCACATCTTCTTCGCCTTTTGCCGGCAAGCCGCTGATCACATCGCCGCTACGCGGGGTATCCGGATAATTGGCCGCGGCCATCACCACGCCCAGCGCGGTGCGTCGATCCCAATCGACCTCAACCGTATCCAGCGTGCCATTAACCCCGTGCTCGAACATCGACAACAGGTCGGTTTTCAGGCGCAGCATAATCGGTTGAGTTTCAGGGTCACCCAGGCGGCAGTTGAATTCCAGCACTTTGATACTGCCGTCGGGCGAGATCATCAGACCGGCGTACAAAAATCCGGTGTACGTGTGGCCTTCTTTTTCCATCCCGTGCACGGTGGGCATAATCACTTCGCGCAAGGCGCGCGCATATACTTCAGGGGTGACCACCGGCGCTGGCGAATACGCGCCCATACCGCCGGTATTCGGCCCCTGATCATCATCCATCAAGCGCTTGTGATCCTGACTGGTTGCCAGAGGCAGGACGTTTTTGCCATCCACCATCACGATAAAGCTGGCTTCTTCACCGGCCAGAAATTCTTCAATCACCACGCGCGCGCCCGCGTCCCCCAGCTTGTTATCCGAGAGCATCATATCGACTGCGTGATGCGCTTCATCCAGCGACATCGCAACCACTACGCCTTTGCCTGCTGCCAGTCCATCCGCCTTGATAACGATGGGTGCGCCATGTTTGTCGACGTAAGCGTGAGCGGCCGCCACATCGCTGAAAGTCTCGTAAAACGCGGTCGGGATGTTGTGCCTAACCATGAAGGCCTTGGCAAAATCCTTGGAGGATTCGAGCTGAGCGGCAGCCTTGGTCGGCCCGAAAATTTTCAGCCCGGCACGGCGGAACGCATCCACCACGCCGCGAGCCAACGGTGCTTCCGGGCCGACAACGGTGAGGTAAATATTCTCGCGCAGCGCAAATTCCAGTAACGCGTCCACCTCGCTGATCGCAACATTTTCAATGCCATTTTCCAGCGCCGTACCGGCATTGCCGGGTGCGACAAATACCTTCTGAACCTTGGGAGCCTGCGCCAGACGCCACGCCATCGCGTGTTCACGACCACCGGAACCGATCACTAATATCTTCATACTTTTCCTTTGCTGACAGCCTGACTCACGGGCTTAGTGTCTGAAATGACGGTATCCGGTATAAACCATCGCGATGCCGTGCTCGTCCGCTGCGGCAATCACTTCCGCGTCGCGCATGGAACCGCCCGGTTGAATCACGGCCTTGGCACCGGCTTCGGCCAGCACATCCAGTCCGTCGCGGAACGGGAAGAACGCATCGGAGGCGATCACCGATCCCACCAGACTCAGTCCTGCATTCTGCGCCTTGATCGCGGCAATCCGGGTCGAATCCACGCGGCTCATCTGGCCCGCGCCCACACCCAGCGTCTGACCGCCACGACAGAATACGATGGCATTGGACTTCACATATTTTGCGACACGCCAGGCGAACAGCAGATCCTGCAACTGTTCAGCCGTCGGCTGCGCTTTAGTGACCACTTTGAATTGCGATGCCTGCACGTTCAGGATATCCGGTGTCTGCACCAGCAGTCCGCCGCCGACGCGTTTCACGTCATACACATTATGCGCATTCGACAACGGCACGATCAGCACGCGCACGTTTTGCTTCGCAGCGGTAATTGCCAGCGCGGCATCCGTCACGCTCGGCGCGATGATCAATTCAACAAACTGGTTGTCAGTGATCTGCTTTGCCGTCTCGGCATCCAGCTCGCGGTTAAAAGCGATGATGCCGCCAAACGCGGACGTCGTATCGGTCGCATAAGCCAGCTTGTAAGCATTGAGCGGCGTGTCCGCAATCGCCACACCGCACGGATTCGCATGTTTGACGATCACACAGGCGCACTGATCGAAAGTTTTGACCAGTTCCCACGTTGCGTCCGCGTCACCGATGTTGTTGTAGGAGAGCTCCTTGCCCTGCACCTGAGTGTAATTGGCGATACTGCCGGCAACCGGGTTAAGTTCGCGATAGAAAGCGGCATTCTGGTGCGGGTTCTCGCCATAGCGCATGTCCTGCACCTTGGCGAAATTGAAATTGATCTGATCCGGAAATTCGGATTTTGCGCCATCGCTGCCGATCGTGGTCAGGTAGTTACTGATCGCAGAATCATACGCTGCCGTATGCGAGAACGCTTTTTTCATCAGATCGAAGCGCGTCGCATCCGACACGGCGCCGTCGTTGGTCTGCATTTCTGCCAGCACGTCTGAGTAATCGGCGGGATCCGTTACGATGGCAACGTGACCGTGATTCTTGGCCGCTGCGCGCACCATGGTCGGACCGCCGATATCGATATTTTCAATCGCGTCTTCCAGCGAACAATCAGGTTTTGCGATGGTAGCCGCGAACGGGTACAGATTCACCACGACGAGGTCTATCGTAGGAATGTTGTGGGCAGCCAATGTTGCGACATGCTCAGGCAGATCGCGACGCGCCAGAATACCCGCGTGAACCTTAGGTTGCAGCGTCTTGACCCGACCATCCAGCATTTCCGGAAAACCCGTGTAATCTGCCACTTCCGTGACCGGAATGCCGTTGTCTGCGAACAGTTTGGCCGTGCCGCCGGTCGAGAGAATTTTAACGCCGAGCGCATCTAAGCCTCTTGCGAATTCGAGTACGCCGGACTTGTCCGATACGCTGATGAGTGCCTGTTTGATCGTTGCCATGATGGTTCCAGTTAATATAAATTTGGTCAGTCGTGAGTGGTAAGTGGCGAGTCGTCAATCCTCGCTCCTCAATCCTTGTATTTATTCAATCCCGTGCAGTGTCATTTTCTTGCGCAATGTGTTGCGATTGATGCCCAGCATTGCAGCGGCCTGAGACTGATTGCCGCCGACCTGCGCCAGCACCATCTCGACCAGCGGCTTTTCAACGCAATTCATCACCATATCGTAAATATCGCAACCGGGCTCTTCGCCATCGAGATCGTTAAAATATTCAGTCAGCGCCTGCCGCACATAGCGCGCCATCTCGTTTTCGCAAATCGCGCTCATGCTGCCAACCCTTCCGAACCCGCATGCTCCAGATAGCGCAGCTGCAATCCCCGCGCCGCCTGTTCCGCAAAAAATTCATCGACTGCCGCGTGCTGCTCGGCGACGCTCTCCAACTGATTCATCTGATGGCGAAAATGCGCTGATCCTGCCAAGCCCTTCGTGTACCACGAAATATGCTTGCGTGCGATGCGCAGCCCGGTGTGTTCGCCATAAAAATCATACAATTCAACCACATGTGCCAGCAACACGCGGTGGATTTCCGACACCTCGGGCGAGGGCATATGTTCGCCGGTCTGTAAAAAATGTTCAATTTCACGGAACAGCCAGGGACGCCCCTGCGCCGCACGGCCGATCATCACCGCATCCGCCCCCGAATATTGCAACACATAACGCGCCTTCTCGGGCGTGGTGATATCACCGTTGGCGATGATGGGAATAGCCACACTCGCCTTTACCGCGCGTATCGTGTCGTACTCGGCATCCCCGGTATAGGCGCAGGCCCGCGTGCGTCCGTGTATCGCTAACGCCTGTATCCCCGATGCTTCCGCAATTTGTGCGATGCGCACGGCATTACGGTTATGCGTGTCCCAGCCCGTGCGAATTTTCAGCGTCACCGGCGCATTGACTGCACTGACGACCGCTTCGAGCAGTTTTGCGACCAGCGGCTCATTTTGCAGCAGCGCCGATCCTGCCATCACATTGCAGATTTTTTTGGCCGGACAGCCCATGTTGATATCGATGATTTGCGCGCCGTGATCCACGTTGTATTTCGCGGCTTCCGCCAGCATTTTCGGATCTGCGCCAACAATCTGCACCGAGATCGGATCGACCTCCCCCTCATGATTGGCGCGGCGCTTCGTCTTCTCAGAGCCATACAGCAGGGAGTTTGACGCGACCATCTCGCTCACGGCCATGCCCGCCCCCATGCGCTTGCACAGCATGCGAAACGGCCTGTCAGTGACCCCTGCCATAGGGGCAACGATGAGGTTGTTTTTGAGTTCGTAAGGACCGATGCGCATTGATATATTTCCAAGTGGGTTGCGGATTATAAAGCAAGCGGACAAGCATGGAAAATATCGCTATGATTCGACCCTATGAAAACCTCGAAAAAATACGATGTGGTGATAATTGGCGGCGGACTGGTGGGCGCCAGTCTGGCGGCTGCGTTAAAGGCAAGCGGCCTGTCACTTGCACTGGTTGAAGCCGGCTCCCCGCCCGAAACCACGGCGCTGCCTGATGATTGGGACAGCCGGATTTACGCGATCAGCCCGGGCAGCCGCACATTTCTCGAGCAATCCGGCGCATGGTCACTACTCGATAATGCTCGCATCCAACCCGTTGAAGAAATGCGCGTGTTTGGCGACGCGGATCCTTCGACACCGCTCAGGACAGGCTCCAAACTGGAATTTTCCGCCTATCAGATGGGCGTCGCGGAACTTGCCTGCATCCTGGAAAATCGCCACCTGCAACACGCGCTATGGCAGGTTTTGCAGACGCAGGACAATCTGGATTTTATTCACCCGGCACGTTGCGCCGCACTCACCTTCGCACAAGATGCCGCCGAACTTACCCTTGAAGACGGCTCAACCTTAAGCGCGGGCCTTGTCGTCGGGGCTGACGGACGCAATTCCTGGGTGCGAAATCAGGCAGGCATCAGTGCCGCCCCCGTCGATTATCAGCATCACGGCGTGGTTGCCAATTTCAACTGCGAATTGTCGCACCGTGGCATTGCCCACCAATGGTTTGCGCCGGACGGCATCTTGGCGTTGCTGCCGCTGCCGGGCAATCGGGTCTCGATGGTATGGTCGGTGACACCCGATAAATCCGCTGACTTAATGGCGCTCACCAGCGAAGCACTTTGCGAGCACGTCGCCCTCGCCTCTCATCACACCTTGGGCAAGCTAACTATTGTCACAGCGGCCGCCGCGTTTCCGCTTAGACTGCTGACGCTGCCGCATATCAGCGCGCCGCGTGTGGCGCTGATAGGGGACGCCGCCCACAATATGCATCCGCTGGCAGGACAAGGCGTTAATACCGGTTTTCGCGATGCGCGCCAGCTGGCAGAACTCTTAATCAATCGCGGCGGCTGTGCCGACTGCGGCGATGCGCAACTGCTGCGCCGCTATGATCGTAAGCGACGCGAAGACATCGCGACCATGCAGGGCACCACTTATGCGCTTAAAAACCTGTTTTGCAACGACGACCCGCTGCTGCGCAGCTTACGCAATACGGGTTTAAACGCGACCAATCATCTCGTTCCGCTGAAAAAAGCCCTGATGCGCCACGCATTTAACTAACCTATTGAATAATATGTCAAAAATACTATCGCTTTTATTATTACTCGCCGTCTTTCCCGCACACGCAGGAGAAGCTGAAATCCGCCAGTCGCTGCAAGGAAAAGTCGGCAAACTGGAACACATCGTCAAAACACCGTACGCGGGACTATACGAAATCATGGTCGGCGACAAAGTACTGTACACCGATGAACTCGGCCTCTACCTGATTGACGGCAGCGTCATCGACGTCAAGAGCCGCGCCGATTTAACAGAACAGCGCCGCCGCCAGTTGTTTAATTTTGACAAGCTTCCGCTGGAGTTGGCCGTCAAGCGAGTAAAAGGCAATGGCAAACGCAAACTGGCGTATTTCACCGATCCGCAATGCGGCTATTGCAAGAAGCTGGAAAAAGAGCTGTCCAAAATCAGCGACGTCACGCTGTATATGTTTCTGTATCCGATCTTCCCGGGCTCGGAAGAAATTGTACGCAATGTGCGTTGTTCGAAAGATCCTGCCAAAACCTGGGATGATTTGATGCTCAAAGGCGTAACTGCCGCGAACATCACCTGCAAAACGCCCACTGACAAGGTCACGGCATTTGGCCGCGAAAAACAGGTCAACGGCACGCCTAACCTGATTTTTGCCGATGGCACACAAGTGCCGGGTTATTTGCCCGCCGAAGAACTGGAAAAACGTTTGAACGAGGCCGCTAAAAAATAGGCGCACCGCTCAAGCCCATTGATGAGCCGCGTCGGCTCATCAGTCAGGCAACCGTGGAACTGGGTCAGTTGAGCACAGGTTCTGCGCCTTTAGGAAACAGCACCCACATCTGACCGCGCTGCTTCATGCGACCTGCCTGTGCGCCTGCCTGATCGCCAAAACCCCAGAAGAAATCAGCACGCACCGCACCTCTGATCGCGCCGCCGGTATCTTGCGCCAGCATCAGGCGATTCAAAGGTTCAGGTGTATTCGGATAGGTGGTGGACAAAAACACCGGCGCACCCAGCGGGATGGTGCGCGGATCAATCGCAATACTGTATTGCTCGGTCAGCGGCACGCCGAGCGCGCCCAATGGTGCAGACAAATTCTCCGGCAGTTCCCTGAAAAAGACGTAACTTGGATTCTGCTCCAGCAAGGCCGTCAATTTGGCGGGATTTTTTTCGGCCCAATGCTTGATGCCCTGCATGGAAGCCTGATCGGCGCTCAATTCACCCGCCTCAATCAGTTTCTTGCCGATAGACACATAGGGGTGACCGTTCTGATCCGCGTAACCGACCTTGATCAGATGTCCATCCGCCAGCTCAATGCGCCCTGAACCCTGTATTTGCAAGAAGAACAGATCGACTGCATTTTCCACCCAGAACAGAACCCGCGCCTGAGCACGGCCCTCGTCGATCCCGGCACGATTGTAATAAGGCACGATACGACGCCCCTCTAGGCGACCGCGCAGACGCAAATCTTTGAGTTGCGGATAAACTTCTGAGAGATCGATCGTCAACAGATCTTCAGGCGCGGCATACAGCGGAAATTTGAAACGCGCCGTCTTGCTGCGACTGCCGGTTAATCTCGGCTCGTAATAACCGGTAATCAAGCCGTTCGCTGTGCCATCAGGATTGAACACCTGATAGGGCGTGAAAGCCTCCTCGAAGAACAGCCTCACCGCCTCGTTATCGGGCTTGATCAATTCACCCCCCCGCGCGCAAACCTGCCGCCAGTCAGGCTTATTTTTCAGCGCATGACACCCTTGCATGAAGGCCGTCCAACTCGGCTGCAAATCGGTTTTCAGCCAGTCGGGCAGCATCTCCCATTTGCTGACCGCAAAGGGTGCCGCAGGCGCGACAACCGCCGGAATCACGGGGGGTATGGGAACGATAGACACAACGACAGGTGGTTTAGGCACGACCGTACAGGCGGCCAGCAACAGCAGCGTGACGCCGACGGCGCGCGTTCGCGCAGAAAGATCAATGAAGAACACGCGGCACACTCAACACAAACTCTGGAATTTCAACATTAAAATCTTCTCCGTCATCGCCGCGCATCAGATAGCTGCCGCGCATCGTACCGACCTGTGTTGCCAGCACCGTGCCACTGGTGTATTCAAAACTCTGATTTCGCTGCAACATCGGTTGCTCGCCCACCACACCCTGCCCCCGCACTTCTTGAACGTGGTTATACGCATCGGTGATAATCCAGTGACGACTGATAAGTCTTGCCGCGACCGTCCCCAGATTGGTGATGCTGATCGTGTAGGAGAATACAAAACGATCCGCCTTTTCATCTGACTGATCCGGCAGGTATTTCACTTCAGTTTGTATGATGATGCCATGCTGTTTTTCCATGCATCGCATTTGAACCGATTTCACCCCGGCTCGCAAGAGATAAGCGCGCTTTTATGCTAATCTTCGCGCCTGAAAAGCATAATAAACACGACATGAACGATTATCTAAAACGCATCCTGAACGCCCGCGTGTATGACGTGGCGATTGAAACCCCGCTGGAACTCGCGCCGAATCTGTCGGCTCGCACCGGCAATACCATTTTGCTCAAGCGTGAAGACATGCAGCCGGTATTTTCCTTCAAGCTGCGCGGCGCTTACAACAAGATGGCTCAGCTCACCGCTGAACAATTAAAAAAAGGCGTCATTGCAGCCTCAGCCGGCAATCACGCACAAGGCGTCGCGCTCTCCGCGCACAAGCTTGGCTGCAAAGCCGTCATCGTCATGCCCACCACCACGCCGCAGATCAAGATTCAGGCGGTCTCAGGCCGTGGCGCGAAAGTTGTGCTGTTCGGCGATTCGTATTCCGATGCCTACGCGCACGCGCTGGAACTTGAGAAACAGAACGGCATGACTTTCGTGCATCCCTATGACGATCCGGATGTGATCGCCGGGCAAGGCACCATCGGCATGGAAATATTGCGCCAGCGCACTCAGCCTATCCACGCGATTTTCTGCGCGATTGGCGGTGGCGGGCTGATTTCCGGTGTAGCCGCTTACGTCAAGGCGCTGCGTCCCGACATCAAAATTATCGGCGTTCAACCGGTCGACTCGGATGCGATGGCACAGTCACTCAAGGCAAAAAAACGCATCACCCTCGATCATGTCGGGCTGTTTGCCGACGGCGTTGCAGTCAAACAAGTCGGCATCGAGACTTTCCGCCTGTGCCAGGAGCTGGTCGATGAAATCATACTGGTCAACACCGATGAGACCTGTGCGGCCTTAAAAGATGTGTTTGAAGATACCCGCTCGATTCTGGAACCTGCCGGCGCACTGGCCATTGCGGGCGCTAAGCTATATGCCGCACGCGAAGGACTCAAGGGTGAGGCGCTGGTAGCGATCGCCTGCGGCGCAAACATGAATTTCGACCGGCTGCGTTTTGTCGCTGAACGCGCCGACATCGGCGAGAAACGCGAATCTATCTTAGCGGTGACGATCCCCGAGACACCCGGCAGCTTCCGCAAATTTTGCACGCAACTGGGCAAACGCAACATCACCGAGTTCAATTACCGCTTCGCCAACCCGAAGGCGGCGCAGGTCTTTGTCGGCATACAGGTGAAAAATGCCGCGGAGACCGAGGAACTGGTAGAAAAACTGCAAGCCCACAAGCTGCCGACGCTGGATTTATCCGACAATGAAATGGCCAAACTGCACCTGCGCCATCTGGTCGGCGGCCATGCGCCGGATGCAAAGAACGAAATCCTGTTCCGTTTCGAATTCCCGGAACGCCCGGGCGCCTTGATGCAGTTTTTGAACAGCATGAATCACAACTGGAACATCAGCCTGTTCCACTACCGCAACCACGGCGCAGACTACGGCCGCGTGCTGGTCGGCATGCAGGTACCCGATCACGACAAATTAGCGTTCACCGAATTTCTCGACACCTTAGGTTATCCGTATTACGACGAAACCGACAACCCGGCGTACCAGCTGTTTTTGGGTTAAGTCCACCTTGAAATGGGCGCACTAGAAATTGTCACACTGGCATTAAAACTTGATCCGGCAGACCGATTCGAACTGGTCGATCATGTCTTGCACAGCCTTGACCGGCCATATCCCGCAATTGATCGTATCTGGCAGGATGAAGCTGTGCGCCGTCTGGCCGCGCACCGGTCAGGAAAAGTACAGGGCATTCCGACAGAAGAAATCTTCGGCAAATTCTGATGAAAATTATTTTCTCGCCTTCCTTACAAACTGCTGTATTCAGTTGAAACTGATTACATCTATGTGATTGTAGTTGCAAGCCAGCATCGAGAACCAAACTATTGGATTGATTGAGTATGAGCATGAGCATGGGGATCACTTTCTCGGCACCACCCGCTAAAAAACAAGCCATCATGTAACATTACTTATAGGAGAAAACCATGAGTAAATCCGTTCAGGACAGAGATTCCGCACAGCATCTCGCGGTGTTCCAAGAAAGCGCCATCCGACGCACTTGGCATAACGAGGAGTGGTGGTTTGTAGTCACAGATGTTATCGGGATTCTTACCGACAGCGTCAATTCTAGTGATTACATTAAAAAAATGCGCTTACGCGACAAGGTGTTATCGCAAGGGTGGGGACAAATTGTCACCCCCCTTCGCATTGACACTGAGGGAGGTATTCAGCGGCTTAACTGCGCCAACACCGAAGGGATTTTTCGCCTGATTCAATCCATCCCGTCCCCCAAAGCCGAGCCGTTCAAACGCTGGTTGGCGCAGGTCGGTTATGAACGTGTGAAAGAGATTGAAAATCCGGAGTTGGCGAGTGCGCGGGCGCGGGATTTGTATCAGGCCAAAGGTTATCCGCAGGCGTGGATAGAGAAACGCTTACGCTCGATTGCGATACGCGGCGAATTAACTGAAGAGTGGCATCAGCGCGGTGTGCAGGAAGGCCGTGAGTACGCAATTCTCACCGCAGAAATCGCCCGCGCCACCTTCGGCGTAACGCCCGCCGCACACAGTAAGCTCAAACAATTGGATCAAGTCAAAACGGGCAATAATCTGCGCGACCACATGACCGATTTAGAGCTGATATTTTCGATGTTGGGCGAAGCCAGCACCACCGAAATTGCGCGTGAAAAAGATGCGCAGGGTTTCACTCAGAACGCCCTGGCAGCCAAAGAGGGTGGCACAATTGCAGGTGATGCGCGCAAAGCCCTGGAAGCTAAAAGCGGCAAGCGCGTGGTAAGCAAAGAAAATTTCCTGGAATCCCCTATTACGCCTGCACTGGAAGATACAAAACCTGCGAAAATACCCGGCAAGAACATCAAACGCACATGAGCCTCTCAACCGAAAAAAAGTTAATCCGGCAAGACATCCTCGCCGCGCGCGAGCAACTGCCGGCCCATGTGCGCGCCGCGCAAAACACCGCGATCACAGAGCGCCTGCTCCAATTGCCGGAATACCGGCAGGCCGCCACAGTGCTGGGCTATATGAATTTCGGCAGCGAATATGCCTGCGACCTGTGGGTAGAACGGGTACTGACCGAAGGACGTCGACTGATCCTGCCCAAGGTCAATCGCGAGACTAACACGCTCGATTTGTACCGGGTGGACAACCTTAAAAACCAACTCGCATCCGGATTATGGGGCATTCGTGAACCCGTCATCGAACGCTGCGAACGGCTAGATGACATAAATGAGGTAGAATTCGCCCTGTTGCCCGGAATTGCGTTTAGCCGAAACGGCGCGCGACTGGGTTACGGTGGCGGTTTTTACGACAAGCTGCTCGCGCATGTCACCCCCCGCACTGCGCTGGTGACTGCGGCATACGGGCTGCAAATCGTGACGCACATCCCGCAAGAAGCGACGGATATCAAAGTCGACAGGATCGTCACCGAAGCTGAAACGATAGACTGTAACAGGGAGCTTATCCGTCCGAATTTTTAATCCGGGCTGGATATTTCCATAAGAATAACTTTAAGTGAGAGAGTGGAAGATGGCGAACTTACCTGACAATGATCCGCAAGAAACCCAAGAATGGATCGATGCACTGGAATCAGTACTTAAAAATGAAGGCGCGGAACGCGCCCATTTTCTGCTGGGTCAGTTGATCGACAAGGCGCGCAGTTCCGGCGCCGGCGTGCCATTTAGCGCAACGACACCCTATTGCAACAGCATTGCGCTGAGCGATGAAAAACGCTCGACCGGCAACCGCGAACTGGAGCACCGCATCCGCGCGCTGATGCGCTGGAACGCAATGGCGCTGGTGCTCAATGCCAATCGCGACTCATCCGAATTAGGCGGCCATATCGCCAGCTTCGCGTCAGCGGCAACCCTGTACGACGTGGCATTCAACCATTTTTTCCACGGCAAGACCGACACGCACGGCGGCGATCTGGTGTATTTCCAGGGTCACTCATCCCCCGGTGTTTATGCACGCGCTTACCTTGAAGGCCGCATCTCAGAAGAGCAGATGTACAAATTCCGCCAGGAAGCGGCGGGTGATGGCCTGTCCTCTTATCCTCACCCTTGGCTGATGCCGAATTTCTGGCAATTCCCGACCGTATCGATGGGTCTGGGACCGCTGATGGCGATTTATCAGGCGCGTTTCATGCGCTACCTGCAGCATCGCGGTCTGGTGCAAACGGACGGACGTAAGGTCTGGGCCTATTTGGGCGATGGCGAGACGGATGAGCCGGAATCCCTGGGCGCAGTCTCGATGGCAGGACGCGAAAAGCTCGACAACTTGATTTTTGTCGTGAACTGCAACTTGCAGCGTCTGGACGGTCCGGTGCGCGGCAACGGCAAGATCATTCAGGAACTCGAAGGCGTGTTCCGCGGTGCCGGCTGGAACGTCATCAAAGTCGTCTGGGGCGGCCAGTGGGATCGCTTGTTCGCGAAAGACAAGAACGGCCTGCTGCAAAAGCGCATGCAGGAAGTCGTGGACGGCGAATATCAAACTTACAAATCGAAGGATGGCGCCTATGTGCGCGAACACTTCTTCGGTAAATATCCGGAATTGCTGGAAATGGTAGCCGACATGTCGGATGCCGAAATCTGGCGTCTGAATCGCGGCGGTCATGATCCGCACAAAGTCTATGCAGCTTACGCTGCGGCGACCCGCCACACCGGCCAGCCGACTGTTATCCTGGCGAAAACCGTCAAGGGTTACGGCATGGGCGAGGCAGGCGAAGCGCAGAACATCACCCATCAGCAGAAAAAGATGGCAGGACAAGTGCTGCTCAAATTCCGCGACCGCTTCAATATTCCATTGAACGATGCGGAAGTGGCCAGTCTGAATTTCTATCGCCCGCCCGCTGACAGCCTGGAGATGAAATATCTGCAGGAACGCATGGGCCAGATGGGTTCGGTACCCGCGCGCAATCCGGCGACCGAAGCGCTGAAAATCCCTGAACTGTCCGCCTTCGATTCACTGCTGAAAAGCACCGAAGGCCGCGAAATTTCCACCACCATGGCCTTCGTGCGTATGCTGGGCATTCTGGTCAAGGACAAGAATATCGGTCGTCAAGTCGTGCCTATCGTGCCGGATGAATCCCGCACCTTCGGTATGGAAGGCATGTTCCGTCAGCTAGGGATATTCTCGCAAGTGGGTCAGTTGTATACGCCGCAGGATGCCGATCAGCTGATGTTCTACAAGGAAGACAAAACAGGTCAGATCTTGCAGGAAGGCATCAATGAAGCCGGCGCGATGTCCTCGTGGATCGCTGCGGCAACCGCCTACGCCAATCATGGCAAAGCGATGCTGCCGTTCTACATCTACTATTCAATGTTCGGCTTCCAGCGCATCGGCGACTTGGCCTGGGCGGCAGGCGACATGCGTGCACGCGGCTTTATGCTAGGGGGAACTGCCGGACGCACCACGCTGAACGGCGAAGGCTTGCAGCATCAGGATGGTCACAGCCACCTGATGTCGGCAATGATCCCGAACTGCGTGTCCTACGATCCGACCTTCGCATACGAGTTGGCGGTCATCATTCACGACGGTATGCGCCGCATGTATATCGAACAGGAAGACGTGTTCTACTACCTGACATTGATGAACGAAAATTACGCCCATCCTGCAATGCCGGAAGGCGCAGAAACCGGCATACTCAAGGGCATGTATCTGCTCAAGGAAGCCGGAATTCAAGATGCGAACAGCCAGGCAAAACCGGTTGTTCAACTGATGGGTAGCGGCACGATCCTGCGCGAAGTCATTGAAGCGGCTCAATTGCTGGAAAACGACTTTGGCGTCAGTTCAGACATTTGGAGCGTCACCAGCTTCTCCGAGCTGCGCCGCGACGGTATCGACTGCGAACGCTGGAATATGCTGCATCCGGAAGATCAACCGCGCTTTAGTCATGTTGAACAATGCATGGCGGATCGTGATGGCCCGGTCATCGCGGCAACTGACTACATGCGCTCGTTTGCCGACCAGATTCGCGGCTTCCTGCCCAATCATTTCAAGGTGTTGGGCACAGACGGTTTCGGTCGTTCGGATACGCGTAAAAACTTGCGCCAGTTCTTCGAGGTTGATCGCTTCTACATCACCGTTGCAGCACTCAAAGCATTGGCTGATGAAGGCACCGTGGATGCCTCCGAGGTCAGCCGGGCGATTGCGCTTTACAACATCAATCCAGACAAACCCAATCCAGTGACGGTTTAAGACCGCAAGGGTCTTCCCCGCATAACTAGGGGGCTTCGCCCCAAGTTATTGCGTGAAGGTTTACAGCCTAGAGATATAGGAGAGACACGTGGCAGAAATGAAACAGGTATTAGTGCCGGATATCGGCGACTACAAGGGCGTCAGCGTTATCGAAGTCATGGTAAAGGTTGGCGACACAATCAACGAGGAAGATACCCTGTTGACGCTGGAAACAGATAAGGCGGCGATGGATGTTCCGTCTCCTTATGCCGGCATCGTCAAGGAATTGCACATTGAGATCGGCGACAAAGTGTCGCGCGGCTCGCTGATTCTGGTCATGGAGACCAGCGATGCTCAGCCGGCAGCGGCACCTGAGTCAGTCGCAGCACCGGTTGCGGCTCCCGTTGCGACCCCGGCGCCGGCGGCAATTGCCGCTCAAACGGTGCAGTCCGTTGCCTCCTCAGGCAAAGCACATGCCAGCCCTGCTATCCGCCGGTTTGCCCGCGAACTGGGTGCGGATATCGCACAAATTAAGGGCAGCGGTGAAAAGGGTCGCGTCACCAAAGAAGATGTGCATAACTTCATCAAGGCAGCGCTTGCACAGCCGCGCGGTGCGACAGGCGGTAACGGTCTGCAGGTGCTGGATATGCCGGTATTCGATTTTGCGAAATTTGGCGCGATCGAAACCCGTCCGTTGTCCCGCATCCAGAAAATTTCCGGCGCAAATCTGCATCGCAACTGGGTGACGATCCCGCATGTCACGCAATTTGATGAAGCTGATATCACCGACATGGAAGCGTTCCGCAAGCAATTGGGTGCGGAATACGCCAAGCAAAATATCAAGATCACGCCGCTGGCCTTCATGCTCAAAGCGGTCGTTGCCGCCTTGCAAAAATTCCCCAAGTTCAACGCATCGCTAGACGGCGACAATCTGATATTGAAGCAATATTTTCATATCGGTGTCGCGGTCGATACGCCGGATGGCCTGATGGTACCGGTGCTGCGCGACGTAGACAAAAAGGGCATCGTGCAGCTGGCCACCGAGCTTGGTGAAATTTCGGCGCGCGCACGCGACAAGAAGATTACCGCAGCGGATATGCAGGGCGGTTGTTTCACGATCTCCAGTCTGGGCGGCATCGGTGGCACGGCGTTTACGCCGATTATCAATGCGCCTGAAGTCGCCATTCTGGGTGTCTCGCGCTCGGCCATGAAACCTGTGTATCAGGATGGCGTATTTGTGCCACGTCTGATGCTGCCGCTGTCGGTGTCCTACGATCATCGCGTCATCGACGGGGCGGCCGCAGCACGTTTTACCGCCTACCTCGCTCAGGTGCTGTCCGACATTCGCCGACTGGCGCTGTAGTTGAAACCTATCGGCATCTTAGGCGGCACATTTGACCCTATCCATTACGGTCATCTGCGTCTGGCCGAAGAGATGCTGGAACTGGCCAACTTGCAGCACATCCGCTTCATCCCGGCCGGCAATCCGCCGCACCGTGACACGCCGCAAGTATCAGCACGACACCGCAGCGCGATGGTGAAACTGGGCATCGCGGATCAGCCGGCCTTCGTGCTGGATGAGCGCGAAGTGCTGCGCAGCGCTAAATGTTTTACCGTACATACCCTGCGGGAATTACGCGCTGAATTAGACGCGCGTCAGCCGTTATGCCTGTTGATGGGTGGCGATGCTTTTTTGCAGTTGCACACCTGGCACGAATGGGAACAGATTCTGGATCTTGCCCATATCGTCGTCGGCTATCGTCCGGGCTTTACGCTCGACGAGCGCATACACAGCGCGACGCCTAAGCTGCGCGAGCATTATCAACAGCGCTTATGTACCGTAGATTATTTATCGCAACACCCCTGTGGCGGCATTGCTGAACTGGCCATCCCTAAACTGGAAATCTCCGCCACGCTAATTCGCTCACGCATCGCGGAAAATCGTACCATCCGTTATTTATTGCCCGCAACTGTGGCAAACTACATTTATCAACATAATCTATACACATCATGTTAACTACCGAAGAAAAAACTCTCGCCGTTGTCGCCGCTCTTGAAGACATCAAGGCCACCGACATCACCGTCATCGACACCAGCAAACTCAGTTCGCTGTTCGACCGCATGGTTATCGCCTCCGCCACATCGACCCGCCAGACCAAGGCACTGGCCGACAACGTAGTCGTCAAGCTCAAAGAAATGGGTGAAGAAGTGTATGGCCGCGAAGGCGAAGAAAGCGGCGAATGGGTGCTGGTGGACTTAGGAGAAGTGCTGGTGCACATCATGCAACCTGCCACGCGCGCCTATTACAATCTGGAAGAACTGTGGAGCCGCGCACAAGCTGCCCGCCCTAAACTGGCACAACTGCCGGAATAAGCATGAAGCCCCTCCATTGTCCACGAAAGACACTAAAAAACACGAACAGATTCAAATACACAAACAGATGATTAACCTCATCAGGTATATGAATAGCTACACCTGTGCACGCGATGTATTTGTTTCGTGACTTTCGTGCTTTTCGTGGCTAAAAAAAGGGGTTTAGTATGAAGCTGCTTATCGTAACCGTCGGGCACAAAATGCCCGACTGGATCACGACGGGTTTTAATGAGTACGCCAAGCGCATGCCACGCGAAGCGAAGATCGAACTGCTGGAAATCAAACCCGAACCGCGCACCACTGGAAAGTCCACTCAGCAGATCATGGAAGCGGAAGCCGCGCGCATCCTGAATGCACTCCCACCCGCTTGCCGGCGCATCGCGCTGGATGAACACGGCGCAATGCCCACCACCAAACAATTGGCCGGTCAGTTGAAAGACTGGATGGGCGAGGGGCGCGACGTGGCGTTCATCATCGGCGGCGCAGACGGGCTGCACGACTCTGTAAAACAATCGGCAGGCCAATTGATGGCCTTGTCCGCCTTTACCCTGCCGCATGCCTTTGTACGCGTTTTACTCGCTGAACAGTTGTATCGCGCGCACAGCCTGATGCACAATCATCCTTATCACCGCGAATAGGACATTATCATGAGTACCCGACAACCCTACCTCTATCTGGCATCGCAAAGCCCGCGCCGCCGCGAACTGCTCAAACAGATCGGCGTTCACTTTGAACTGCTGCTGCTACGCACGGATGCACGTCGTCAAATCGATGTCGATGAAACCCCGCTGACAGGTGAAACCCCCGAGGTGTATGTCCAGCGCTTAAGCCGTGAAAAAGCCCGATCAGGCTTTGATGCGCTGCAATACCGTAACTTGCAGCCCCAACCGGTTCTGGCGGCTGACACGACTGTGACGCTCGACGGCAAGATATTCGGCAAACCTGAGAGCATCGATCATGCCGCCTGCATGCTGCGCGAGTTGTCCGGGCGTGAACATCAAGTCTTGACGGCCGTGGCGATCGCCCGATCCGAACATATTGAAGTAACGCTTTCCACCTCGACGGTGCAATTTGCAAAACTCGATGACGCTCGCATCAAACGCTATCTACAGACGCACGAATATACCGACAAGGCCGGCGGTTACGCCATTCAAGGACAGGCGGGCGCTTTTATTGAACGCATTACCGGCAGCTATTCCGGCGTGATGGGGCTACCTTTGTTTGAAACCGTCCAGCTACTGCAACGATTCGATTTTCCGGCACCTTAATTGCACCTTGCAGCAGATTAGAATAGATAAACACATGAGCGAAGAAATACTGATCAACGTCACACCTCAAGAAACACGCGTCGCGGTCATGCAACTGGGCGTCGTACAGGAACTGCACATCGAAAGAGGCAGCAACCGGGGCATTGCCGGCAATGTGTATCTGGGCCGAATCAAGCGCGTCTTACCCGGCATGCAGTCTGCCTTTATCGACATCGGTCTTGAGCGCTCCGCCTTTTTGCATGTCGCGGACATCTGGGAGAATAGCAACAACGGTATTGATGCAAAACCGATCGAAAAAATCCTCTTCGAAGGTCAGAACCTGCTGGTGCAAGTTATCAAGGAACCCATCGGCAGCAAGGGTGCGAGGCTCACTACGCAACTGAGTTTTGCCGGCCGTTTGCTGGTTTTTCTACCTCAGGAAATGCGCATCGGCGTCTCACAGCGCATCGAAGGGACCGAGCAGCGAGACGCATTGCGCGCCAAGTTGCAGGCGATTTTGCCGGCGGATCATCACGGCGGCTATATCATCCGAACGGTGGCCGAAGCGAAGGACGACGCGCACTTCGCAATCGACATCGCCTATCTCGACAAGCTGTGGAGCAACCTGCAAACGGCAGCTAAAACGGCCAGCGCACCGCAACTGCTGTATCAGGAACTCGACATCAGCCTACGCGTACTGCGCGACTTCGTCAGCGAAGATACCGCGCGCATTTTGGTCGATTCGCGCAGCACTCGGAATAAAATGCTGGAATTCGCCGATAACTATAACGCCGATGCTGCGCAATTGCTGGAGCACTATACCGGCGCACGCCCGCTGTTCGACATGTACAACATCGAAGAGGAAATCGAGCGCGCCCTGTCCAAACGGGTGGATTTGAAATCCGGCGGTTATCTGATCATCGATCAGACCGAGGCGCTCACCACGGTCGATGTGAACACCGGCGGTTTTGTCGGCGTTCGCAATTTCGATGACACTATTTTCAAGACCAATCTGGAAGCGACGCAAGTCATCGCCCGGCAATTGCGCCTGCGCAATCTGGGCGGCATTATCATCTGCGACTTCATCGACATGGATAATCTGCAGCATCGCGATGCGGTACTGGAGGAATTCAAGAAGGCGCTGGCACGCGACCATACCCGCATCAGCGTGAATAATTTCTCATCATTGGGCTTGGTTGAAATGACACGCAAGCGCACCCGGGAGAGTCTGGCGCATGTCCTGTGTGAGCCCTGCCCCACCTGCAAAGGGCGCGGCGAAGTTAAAACGGCCCAGACGGTATGCTATGAGATTCTGCGCGAAATCGTCAGGGAAGCCCGCCAGTTTGATGCGCGCGAATATCGTATCTTGGCCTCTCAGCAAGTTATTGATTTATTTCTGGAAGAAGAGTCTCAAGCCCTGGCCGGACTGTCTGATTTCATAGAAAAACCGATTTCGATGCTGGTGGAAACTCAATACAATCAAGAACAATACGATGTTATTTTAATGTAAGGTTGATGCAAACCGCACTCGTTAGTATAATCAGCGCGCTTGACCTCGTTTCGCGTTTCAACCGCCACCTTATAATTAAACAAACTCAGGGAAAAAACATGTTTAAAAAACATTTTGCAGCCGTCTTGGTAGCCGCCGTATTCGCAACACCCTTCATCGCTCAAGCATCCGAACATGAACATGGCGATGCGACCAAAGCGCAAGCCATCATCAAGGAAATCAAAGCGGATCAGGCGGCCTACGTCGCAGCGCACAACAGCGATTTCTTCAAAGAACTGGCCAAAGGTCAGCATCCTCGCGCAACTGTTGTAACCTGCTCCGATTCACGCGTGCACACCAACATGCTGGACAGAACGCCTGAAGGCGACCTGTTCATGATCCGCAATATCGGCAACCAACTGGCAACTGCCAAGGGTTCAGTACAATACGGCGTTAACCATCTGGCATCCTCCCTGCTGATTTTCATCGGCCACTCAGGCTGCGGCGCAATCAAAGCTGCCAGCGGTGATTACTCAACGCTGGAAGCGCCTATCAAGAAGGAACTGGACACCATCAATATCACCAAGGGTGGCGCAAATATCGATGGCGTAAAAGCAAACGTGAACAACCAGGTTGCTGAAGCTCAAAAAGAATGGGCTGAACAGATCAAGGAAGGCCATCTGGTCGTAGTGGGCGCAGTTTACGATTTCGCCGATGACATGAAGCAAGGTGCAGGTCAGCTGAACATCATCAACATCAACGGTGAAACAGACCCTGCAAAAATGAACAAACTGCCGGCTCCTGCTGCACACGGCGAACACGCGCACCACTAAGCGGTTGCGTGATTAATAAAAAAGGCGACCTTAGGTCGCCTTTTTTATTTCAGCAAACTCTCAGGATTAATCAGACTACCGGTAATCGCCAGCACTTTGTGACGCGACTGCGCACCCTGTTTCAACTCAACCTGCCTTATCGGCACCTCAAACAATCCGGCGATATATTTTACAAGCGCTTCGTTAGCGCGACCGTCGATAGGCGGTGCGGCGAGTTTCAGCTTGAGCGCCTCGCCATGCAGACCGGAAATTTCACAGCGTTTCGCACCCGGCTGGACATGCAACGTCAGTGTGATCACGTCACCAATGCTGCGATACCATAGCGCCATCAGAAGAGTCTTAGCGCGATGCGTTCAAATAATGCGAGAGGCACCATCATGACCAGCTGACACAGAATCAGCAGCACCATCGATGACAAATCGATATTACCGATCATGGGTACAATGCGACGCAACGGCTGCAAAAAACGGCAGGTGATGACATCCAGTATCTGAGAGACCGGCGTGTGCGGATTCACCCATGACAAAATCGCTTGCGCGAACACGGCACCCATCAGCAGGTACAGACTGATTTTGAGCAATTTGACTGCGGCTAGTAGCAGCAAGCCTGCCAGCGGAAAAAAGTGCCCGATATAACCTTGTATCAGCATGACGCATGTCAGGTAAATCGTTTCGACCAGCAAAGCCAGCAGCAACGTCGACGTGTCGAATCCCCAGGCGGATGGCACATAACGGCGCGCGCGCAACACGACAAAGTCAGTGAATACCATGACAAATTCGCCTATCGGG
>JBAXJT010000009.1:0-60819 GCA_037137715.1 Nitrosomonadales bacterium | reverse complement strand
GCTCACCACCTAAATTCACTTACAAAAGTTGCACTTCAGAGTTGAATCCGCCATTGCTTGGTATTGAACTCAATGCGGAAATGTTCACACTTGCCGCAACCAACATGATTTTAAGGGGTGATGGTAGCTCTAATATTTACAAAGGCAATACGTTTAATACACCTGAAAAACTCTATAAAGATTTTAATGCGACTAAGCTATTGCTTAACCCACCGTTTAGCTATTCAGAAAACGGTATGCCATTTATCGCCTTTGGTTTGAACCAAATGGAAAAAGGCGGACTTGGCGCAATTATCATCCAAGACTCGGCAGGTTCTGGTAAAGCAGTTAAGACAAACCAAGCGATACTCAAAAACCATACATTGATCGCAAGCATAAAAATGCCAGTTGATTTATTTCAACCAATGGCAGGCGTGCAAACAAGTATTTACATTTTTGAAGCTCACACTCCTCATGATATAGAGAAAACGGTAAAGTTTATTGACTTTAGAAATGATGGTTACAAACGCACGAGCCGCGCCATTCAGGAAATTGACGATCCAACGAAGCGTTACGCCGACATTATCAAAATCTACAAGGCGGGGAAAAGCGCCAAGGTTGAAGCTGACTGGAAGTTAGATGAAGTTTACGTAGAAGATTTCATTACAAACTCAGGTGCAGACTGGAATTTCGATCAGCATAAAACCATCGACACGAAACCCACCTTTGACGATTTTCGAAAAACCGTAGCCGATTACCTGTCGTGGGAAGTTGACCAACTATTAAAAATGGAAGGCTCAATATGCAAAGCCAACTAGAACAGATAGAAAAAGATTCTGGCATTGAATGGAAAGAATATAGGATTGATGATTTGTTTGAAATTGGAACAGGTAGTTTGATTGATATTAAATCAGCAAAGAATGGTAAGGTTCCGCGCATATCCGTACAAACGACAGATAATGGAATATTAGGGTATTACGAAGAGCCAATTGAAAATGCACGATATTTTGAGAATTTTTTAAGCGTTAATTTTTTTGGCGTTTCTTATTATCATCCTTATCGTGCAAGTGTAGAAATGAAAGTGCATACACTAATGTTGAAAAGTCGTGATTTCACGCAATCAATAGGTGTTTTCTTTGCCACCATATTAAATATACGCTTTAAAGAACGGTATTCTTATGGAAATCAACTTTCAAGCTCAAAATTGAAAGAAGACGGGATCAAAATTCATGTTCCAACCGTAACAAAAAATGGCAAGACAGAAATTTCTTTCGACTTCATCGAGAAGTTTATCGCCACGCTTAACGCAGAGCGTATAGCTACGCTGCAAGCTCATTTAACCGTGACAGGTTTGAATAATTGCACCCTGACAGATAATGAGCAAGCAGCGTTAGACGTGTTGGATACGGTGGCTTGGGGTACCTTTAAGATCGAGGATGTACTTGTTTGGCAGAAAAATATTTCTGAGCTAAATCCATTGCACCTGGACTCGTTGACCGTTTCTGAAGAGAAAAAATATCCTTTTTATGGGCAATCAACAACTAACAATGGAATCATTGAATATCGTCACTTAAAGGATGAAGTGCTGAACAATAAATCAGGCAAACCTACGATTCTAATTCACTCAAATAATCAGAATGTAGTTTACCTTGATACGCCTTTCTACCTGAAGGACGGACATGGCGCAACCACTGTATTGCAATCCAAATATCTGAATAAAATTACGGCACAATTTTTAATGGGCTCGATCAAAAAAGTAATTTCCCAAAAATACACTTACAACTCAAAAGCCACGAAAATTGAACTAAAAAGCACCGAGATTAATTTACCCGTCAAAACCGACGGCACCCCCAATTACGACTACATGACCCTCGTCATTTCAGCCATGCAAAAAGTTGTTATCAAAAACGTGGTGGATTACCTGGATACGCGGATTGAGAAAACGGTCAAAATATTACAATAAAATTTTGCACTTACCCCAGCTGCCGGTGATGGGGGTTGATTGCTGTGGACTAGTCACTAGTTACGATTGGATTTATTCTATAACTCGTTGACTATTAACGTTGTGCAGTTGCTAGATAATTGAAGACCTGTTTCCCATGCTTGTTTTTGCCGCCGTTGTATGGGTGGCATCTACTCGAAAAACATTCATCCCAGCCTGCCAATCCTGATATTGCGAATACTTTTTTTCGTGCGGGCAAGATTGAATCGTGGGGTAGAGGCATTGACCTGATTCGCCATGAATGTCTTGCAGAGGGTTATCCCGCGCCAAAATTCAGTTGTGATAGTGCGGGAATTTGGATCGAATTTGCCTTCCCCAAAAATTCCCCAGTGAATACGGGTGAAGTCACGGGTGAAGTCACGGGTAAAGTCGCCAGGCTGTTACAGGTTTGCAAACAGGCGATGAGTCGACGGGAGTTGTGTGAGTCTTTGGGGCTTAAGGGGGAAGATAATTTCCGTCGCTTGTATTTGCTGCCGGCACTCAACGCAGGTCTGATTGAAATGACTATTCCAGGCAAGCCCAATAGCCGTTTGCATCACGGCAGTCAAAGATAATGAAGGTGTGCTCAGGAATTACGTTGCAACGTTGACCGATATCACTATGAGTCGGAATGCTGCGGATGAAATTCAGCATCTGGCGTTTTATGACGCGCTGACAGGTCTGCCCAATCGGCAATTGCTGCTGGAAAGACTCAAACTTGCGTTGGCCTCTAGTGCGCGAACCGAAAATTACGGCGCGATTTTGTTTCTGGATCTGGATAATTTCAAGGCGCTTAACGATACACTGGGGCATGACATCGGTGACCTGTTACTGCAGGCCGTAGCAGAACGACTTGAATCCTGTGTGCGTGAAGGCGATACCGTGGCGCGCCTGGGCGGAGACGAATTTGTCATTATAATCAATGCTCTAAGCGAGAAAACGATAGAGGCTGCAGCGCAGACAGTCGCCGTCGGGAAAAAGATTCTTGCTGAACTCAACCTGCCGTATCAGCTTGCCACATATGAGTATCACAGTACGACCAGCATAGGGGCTAACCTATTTATAGGTCACAAAATCAGTATTGAAGAATTGCTAAAGCAGTCAGATATTGCTATGTATCATGCCAAGAAAAACGGCCGAAATACCTTGGAATTCTTTGATCCTGACATGCAGGAAAGCATCATCAAGCGAGCTCGAATGGAATCTGAGTTGCATGCAGCCCTTGAAAGTCAGCAGTTTCAGTTGTACTACCAGCTTCAGGTGGATAGTTCCGGTCAGGCTTTAGGCGCAGAAGCCTTGATACGCTGGAATCATCCGGAACGTGGTTTTATTTCACCAGTACAGTTTATCCCGCTGGCAGAAGAAAATGGCCTGATACTGCCGATCGGCCATTGGGTGCTCGATACTGCCTGCGCCCAGCTTGCCCTCTGGCAGGAAAACGAGCTTACCCGCCATTTGACACTGTCGGTAAACGTGAGCGCCAGACAATTTCACGAATCGGGCTTTGTGCATCAAGTCCGTCAGGTGTTGATGCAGCATGCAATTAATCCGGCGAAGTTAAAGCTGGAGCCAACTGAAAGTATCTTGCTCGAAAATATAGAAGACGCTGTTGCAACTATGAACGCTTTGAAAATCCTCGGCGTTCAATTTGCGCTGGACGATTTCGGCACGGGTTTTTCGTCGCTGCAATACCTGAAGATTCTGCCTTTAAATCAGCTCAAGATAGATCAGTCATTTGTAAGAGATCTGGTTGCGGGAGCTAATGATCAGGCGATTGTACGCACTATCATTGCTATGGCGCACGGCTTGAATCTGGATGTGATTGCTGAAGGCGTCGAAACGGCAGAACAGCTGGAAATTCTTCAGCAAAATGGTTGTAACCACTTTCAGGGCTATCTATTCGGTAAACCTGTGCCGATTGAGGCATTTGACCAGTCGTTGCGGCATGAATAATTCGACGTGGATCTCATCGATGGTTGCCCTGTGCGGTGACTGAACAGATGCGGTCACTAATTGGCCGATGAAGTGTTTGATATCAACAGAAATCTGTTTTAAGTTGCTGCAAATATTTCTTACACCGTTGTCACTTAGCGGGATGCTAATTAGAATTTTTTAGATTTTCCCGCTGTCCTGATCGTGGCCGTGCCGCTTGTAGAGCGCGGTCATCACGCCTGAGAGCATCAGGCCGAACACTAGAATAATGATATAGATGGAAAATTGCAGTTTTTCCATTACCGCATACAGCGCCAGCATCGCGAAGATGCTCAGGTTTTCGTTGAAATTCTGAACCGCAATCGAGCTGCCCGCACCCATTAGAAGGTGGCCGCGATGTTGCAGCAGTGCATTCATCGGCACGACGAAATAGCCGCCCATAGCGCCGATGACGATCAGCAGAAGGATTGCTAAAGTGCTGTCGGTGACCGGAATCATGAACAGGACGACGATGCCCATCGCGATGCCGATCGGCAATACTCTCACCGAGTTTTCCAGCTTGACGAATTTTGCGGCCAGCACGGAGCCGATGGCGATACCAATGGCAACCCATGCGGTCAGCTTGGCAGCATTGGCGATGTCGTAATGCAGTGCGACAGCCGCCCAGCCCAGCACGATTAATCTCAAGGTCGCGCCCGTGCCCCAGAAGAGGGTAGTGACAGCAAGTGATACACGGCCTAGCGGGTCTTTCCAGAGCAGCTTGAAGTTATGCCAGAACTCGGAGAGCAGGAACAGGGGGTTGTGGCTCAGCGGCTTGTGATCGAGTGCGACGCGCGGGATATACAAATTAAAGAGCGCGGCCAAAAAGTAAATCAGCACGATGATGGCGATGGCCAGTTCAGGCGAGGTGTCGATGCCGGTATTGATGAAGGGTACATCCCACCATAGCAGCATCGGTCCGCCTATATGCGGGCTGATCAGCACGCCGCCGACCACGGCGCCCAGCACGATGGCCAGTACGGTTAGCCCTTCCATCCAGCTGTTGGCCAGCACAAGCTTTTCAGGAGGCAAGTATTCGGTGAGGATGCCGTACTTGGCAGGCGAATAGGCCGCAGCCCCCAGACCCACCAGTCCGTAGGCCAGCAGCGGATTGACGCCCAGCAGCATGGCGACGCAACCCATTATTTTGATGTTGTTGCTGACAAACATGACGCGCCCTTTGGGCAGCGAGTCGGCGAATGCGCCGACGAATGGTGCTAACACGATATAGGAAAAGATAAAGGCTTCTTGCAACACAGGCGTGTGCCAGCTGGGTGAGTGCAGGTCTTTGAGCAGTGCAATGGCGGCGAACAACAACGCATTGTCTGCGAGCGCTGACAGGAATTGCGCCGCAAGTATGATGTAGAAGCCGATATTCATTAAATCTGACGTATTTTTAATCAGGGCGATTTATATCATGAAAGTATCCCCCCTGCTATCATTACATCTTCCGATCACAGCCAAAGCCTACGATTCATGCCGCGTCCCATACAAGCCCTCATCGATCAGAATGCGCTCGAAAATAATTTGCATGTCGCGCGCCGTGTTGCGTCATCTCGCATCATGGCCGTTATTAAGGCTGATGGCTATGGACACGGGCTGCTGCGCGTTGCCGAAGCGCTGGCCGCGG
Organism: Nitrosomonadales bacterium; assembly: GCA_037137715.1. Taxonomy (GTDB): domain Bacteria; phylum Pseudomonadota; class Gammaproteobacteria; order Burkholderiales; family Gallionellaceae; genus Gallionella. The sequence continues at coordinate 55,258 of JBAXJT010000009.1, read as the reverse complement.
CCGAGGGTTTTGCGCTGCTCGATATACAGGATGCCGTGCGCCTGAGGGAGGCGGGTTATCGCCAGACGATATTGCTGCTTGAAGGGTTTTTTGACGCGGCCGATCTAGCGCTGATTGCGGCCTATGAATTAACGACGGTCATCCACAGCAACTGGCAGATTGCGTTGCTCGACGCCTATCCGGGACGCGGCACGCTCGATGTCTGGCTCAAGGTAAACAGCGGCATGCACAGGCTGGGATTTGCGCCTGATGGGGTGGGCGCCGCAATGGCGTCGTTGCGTCGTCATGCTGCGGTGCGCGAAATCACCATGATGAGTCACTTTTCCCATGCCGATGAGGCGCGCGGTGTGTCAGCGCAACTGGCGCTGATCAATGAAATCGCTGCTGAATATCGGGTGGCGCGTAGTCTGGCTAATTCGGCCGCGCTGTTGCGCTATCCTGCGACGCATGGCGACTGGGTGCGCCCCGGGATTATGTTATACGGCGCATCACCGTTTGCTGACACCAGTGCGCAGCAATTGGGCTTGAAACCGGTCATGACGCTCTCCAGCCGGATTATTGCCGTTCAGGATCTAAAGGCCGGCGACGAAGTGGGCTATGCAGGGCAGTTTCGTGCAGACCGTCTGATGCGCATCGGCGTGGTGGCCTGTGGTTACGCGGACGGTTATCCGCGTCACGCGCCCAATGGCACGCCGGTACTGGTCGACGGGCGCAAGACCCAGTTGCTCGGGCGTGTTTCGATGGATATGCTGTGCGTCGATCTGACTGCACTGCCGCAAAGCGGCGTCGGGGCGCAGGTGACACTGTGGGGGCGAGGTTTGCCGGTTGAAGAAGTTGCTGCGGCTGCGGGTACCATCAGTTATGAACTGATGTGTGCGTTGACGGCCCGCGTGCCTGTCCGGCTGTAACGGGAGAGGATATGGACGATAAATTTCAGCCGGTTAAACCTGCCGATATTCCCTTAGGGATACCGCTGGCTTGGTCAGTGTACGATAAACTTGGCCACTTGTTGCTTCGCGAAGGTGTAGTTGTTGAGTCGCAGCGCCAGCTCGAGGGCCTGCTCGAAAATGGGCTGTTCCGCGAGCGCCGCGGCGTGCATGTCTCCAGAAGAGGCGCTGCAACTGAGCCTGATGAAGTGAAGTCAAAAAGTCCGGATAAAACGGAGGACTTGCTGTCGGTCAAGCTCGCCATTGGCGATACGATACAGCTGCAGGATTTTTCGTCGGACAAGCAGCGCTATTTTGTGAAGCTGATCGGTTTCATGAATAAAAAAAGCGTGCTTGTCTCCCATCCCCGTCAGGACGAGAAGCTGAGTTTTATCAAGGAAGGACATGGCTTCATGGTGCGCGGCTTTGCCGGCACCAAAACGTTTGAATTTAGCAGTAATGTCATCAGCGTTTGCCTCTCGCCCTATCCTTACCTGCACTTAGCCTATCCGCCTCAGGTCAAAACCACCTGTATGCGTAATGCGGTGCGCATCAAGCTCAGGCTAGTGTGTTCGGTTGAATCTGAATCGTTGGGAGGTAAGCTGTCCGCCATTATTGAGGACATGAGTATTTCCGGCGCGCGCATACATGCCGGAAAATCATTTGGGCAGGTGGGTGATACGGTATCGGTCAGTCTGCGTATGCAGGTGGCGGGCGAAACACAGGTGTTTTTGGTCTCTTCGGTGATACGCAACGTGCACGTTGAAAATGATAGTCAGACAGGGGAAGCGGTCGTCATGCACGGCATGGAGTTTGTTCAGACGCTGAGCGTGGATCTGACGCTGCTGCAAAACTTTATCTATAAATCGATGTTGGAGAATTAAATTATGCTGGGCATTATCGGCGGTAGTGGTGTTTATCATATAGAAGGGCTGGAGAATCCGCGCTGGGTGAAGGCGGAATCCACTTTTGGCGACGCTTCGGATGAGATTTTGCTCGCCGAACTGGCGGGGCAACCCATCGCGTTTTTACCGCGCCACGGCAGGGGGCACCGCATTTCTCCTTCTGATATCAACTTTCGCGCCAACATCGACGCGATGAAGCGTCTGGGTGTGACCGATATCATTTCGGTCAGTGCGGTAGGCTCATTGCGTGAAGATTTGCCGCCCGGCACCTTTGTCATCGTCGATCAGTTCATCGACCGCACTTTCGCACGCGAGAAGAGTTTTTTTGGTACGGGTCTGGTCGCGCATATTTCGATGGCGCACCCGGTCTGTACCCGGCTGGGCGATCATCTGTTTGCGGCAGCCGAGTCCTTGAATATACCGGTTGCGCGCGGCGGCACGTATCTCGTGATGGAGGGGATGCAGTTCTCCAGCCTTGCGGAATCTGAACTGTATCGTTCGTGGCGTTGTGACGTGATCGGCATGACCAATATGCCGGAAGCGAAACTCGCGCGCGAGGCGGAAATTTGTTACGCGACGGTGGCGATGGTGACGGATTTCGACTGCTGGCATCCGGAACACGATAATGTGACGGTCGATGCGATCGTCAAAGTGCTGCTGGCTAATGCCGACAAGGCCCGTGCACTGGTGAAAGCAGTCGCAAAGCCTGTGCATGCGGATGTCTGTGCTGACACTTGCGCCTGTCGCAGTGCGCTGCAATACGCGATCCTGACCGCGCCTGAAGCGCGCGATGCCGCGATGCTCGAAAAACTCTCCGCTGTGGCGGGCCGTATCCTCAATCCTCAATCCTGAATTTATCATGCTCAAATCTCTCATCCGTACTGTTCCTCATTACCCTCATCAGGGCATCATGTTTCGCGACATCACCACCTTGCTCAAAGATCCGGCAGGCTTGCGCGACATGGTGGCCAGAATCGTTGCGCGCTATCAAGACATGCAGATCGATGTCGTCGCAGGTATCGAGTCGCGCGGCTTTATCGTCGGCACGCCTGTCGCCTATGAGCTGAATCTGGGCTTCGTGCCGATCAGAAAACGCGGCAAATTGCCTTCCGAGACGGTCGGCCGCGACTATGAGCTGGAATACGGCAGCGACCGCATCGAAATCCACGTTGATGCAATCAAACCGGGTGATCGCGTGTTGCTGGTGGACGACTTGATCGCAACCGGCGGCACGGCGGAGGCGGCCACCAAGCTGATCGAAGATATGGGCGGGATTGTCGTTGAATGCTGCTTTGTGATCGATCTGCCCGATATCGGCGGGCGTGCCAGGCTGGAGGGGCAGGGGCAGAAGGTATTCGCTTTGTGCGAGTTTGAAGGTGACTGATACTTTCATTCCTGCCATAAATTTATTTCCCAATAAAACCCTGTAAGGGTATTATTCGCGTATGGAAAAGTTCAAGGCTCATTACCCGCTGCAAGAAGTTCAGGCGATTGTGGTGCGGGATGGCAGTCGTGCTTTTACCTTCACCGCTCAGCGGGGTGCGGAAAGTAGGGGCTGTCACGTGTTGATGCGATAGGCGTGGTTTTGGCTTTAAACAGCAGTTGGCTTTACAAGAGTATGACGACGCATTCGGACAGCACGGTTTGGCAAGACGTGTATCACGCACCGTGTCCCAACGGAAAAATCGCTTATATCAAACTGACCGTACAGGCAGGCTCGGTCGTGATTCAGTTCAAGGAGAAATAGCATGGGAAATTTGTCGCCCTCTGCCGGGAACAGAAAATTTTGTTTGCAGTGCGATGACGGCACTGTTTTAGAATTCCAAACGAAAGATATCACCGTTGAAGCGCGAGGCGAGTCATGCGTGGTACCGCAAGTCGCAGGCTGGCATTGCCCTGTGTGTCGCGAAATTGAATATGCTGATTTGGATAGTTCTACTCGGGTGTGGAATGCGCTTGAAGCTCTGGGCGAAAAGGCAAAATTGCGTGATGCAGCGCTACTCATTCATGCCAGAAAACGTTTGAAACTGACGCAAAAACAGGCGGCAGAGCTGACGGGGGGCGGACACAACGCCTTTAGTCGCTATGAGCGTGGCGAAGCCGTTCCCATGCGCGCCGTCGTTAATTTATTCAAAATATTGGACAAACACCCCGAGTTGGTGAAAGAACTGGCCTAGTCGCGGGTGCATGGCGCGATGTGAGTTTGTCTGCGAACGAGAACAACTATTCATATGAAAATTAACAACATTCCTTATTGCACAATCTGGGCAACAAATGACGGGGCGGTCGAAATCATCGATCAGACCCGCTTGCCGCACGAGTTTGTCACCGTTCGTCTCGAAACCATGCGCGATGCGGAATATGCGATCCGTTCCATGCAGGTCAGAGGTGCGCCCCTGATCGGCGTGACTGCCGCCTATGGCGTGGCGCTGTCGATGAAACACCATGCGACGGATGCGGCGTTAAAAGCCACCTGCGATATGCTGGCCAAGGCGCGCCCCACGGCGGTGAATCTTGCTTGGGCGATCGAACGGATGCGAGCCTTTTTATCGCCGTTGCCGGTCGAGCAGCGGGCGGAGGCGGCCTGGCTGGAAGCGGGGCGCATCGCAGATCAGGATGTACAGATCAATCAGGCGATCGGCCAGCATGGCTTGCAGATTATTCGCGCGATTCATCAGGCCAAACAAGGTACGGTCAATATACTGACTCACTGCAATGCGGGCTGGCTGGCAACGGTCGATTGGGGAACGGCGTTAGCGCCCGTGTATGCCGCCGTCGAGGCGGGTATCCCTTTGCATGTCTGGGTGGATGAGACGCGTCCGCGCAATCAGGGCGCGAGCCTGACCGCGTGGGAGTTGGCGCAACACGGCGTGCCGCACACGGTGATTGTCGATAACGCAGGTGGGCATCTGATGCAGCACGGCCGCGTCGATCTGGCGATCGTCGGCACGGACCGGGTGACCGCAACCGGGGATGTGTGCAACAAGATCGGCACTTACTTGAAGGCGCTGGCGGCATTCGATAACGGCGTGCCGTTCTATGTGGCGATGCCGATCTCTACGCTGGACTGGAACTTGCGCGACGGGGTGCAGGAGATTCCCATCGAGGAGCGCGAACAGGAGGAGGTCACGCATCTGTCAGGACTGTGCGACGATGGACATATACGCCGCGTGCAACTGACGCCGAGCGGATCTCCTGCGGCCAATTTCGGTTTCGATGTGACCCCCGCGCGGCTGGTGACCGGACTGATTACCGAGCGCGGATTAGTTTCTGCCAATGCCGAGGCCATACTCGCCGCTTTAGCCGATTGAGGACGTGACATGAACGAACAACAACTGCGCGGCGAACTCGTGCGCATCACACAAAAACTCGATGCGCTGGCGTTGAGTCATGGCACCTCAGGTAATCTCAGTGTGCGCTCGGGCGAGGGGTTTTTAATCACGCCGTCCGGTTTCGGGGCGGAAGGGCTGACGGAAGAGGACATCGTGTTCGTGCATCTGTCGGGCGCATCGACGGGGCGCTGGCAGCCATCGAGCGAATGGCTGTTTCACCGCGATATCTATGTTGAACGGCCCGAATTCGGCGCGATCGTTCACACCCATTCGAATGCGGCGACCACGCTCGCCTGTCTGCGGCGCGACATCCCGCCCTTTCATTACATGCTTGCGCTCTTGGGCGGCGACAGTCTGCGCTGCGCCACCTATGCGACTTTCGGCACCCAAGCGCTGTCGGATAACGCGCTACTCGCAATGAAAGAACGCAAAGCGTGTCTGCTGGCCAATCACGGCATGATTGCGGCGGGGAAAAATCTGGATGAGGCGTTCAAATATACCGTCGAAGTGGAGAACCTGAGCGAGCTTTACCTGCGCAGCTTAGCTGTCGGTGAACCGGTGCTGCTCACCGCTGATGAGTTTGCTGATGCGCAGCGTCAGTTTGTCGGCTACGGAAAACCCAAGGCGTAATGAATCCGCGCAGTTGCGACATCTTCTGCAACGTTATCGACAATTACGGCGACATTGGCGTGAGCTGGCGGCTGGCGCGGCAACTGACGAGTGAGTTTGACGTCACCGTTCGGCTGTGGGTGGATGATCTGGCAAGTTTCGCTAAGTTGTGTCCGGATGCCGATGTCGCGCTGGATAGTCAGTCCTGTCGGGGCGTGGAAGTGCGGCGGTGGCGCAACGCCTTTCCCGAGGTGTTGCCGGCAGCTTTGGTGATCGAAGCCTTCGGCTGCAAGATGCCGGTCAATTACCTTGCAGCAATGACTGCAAAATCGGTCTGGATTAACCTCGAATATCTCTCTGCCGAAGACTGGGTCGAAGGGTGTCATAAGTTACCATCTCCGAAGCCCCCGTTGACCCGCTATTTCTTCTTTCCCGGTTTTACAAAAAAAACCGGCGGACTCTTGCTGGAGCGTGATCTTCTGGCGAGGCGCGATGCATTTTTAGGCGATACCTCACAACAGCAGGCATTCTGGCGCGCCATCGGCATGGAAGTGCCCGCCGCCGGGACACTTAAAATATCCCTGTTTTCCTATGAAAATGCGGCGCTGCCGGGTTTGTTTGATGTCTGGGTTAGCGGCGACCAAGCCGTGTTGTGTCTGGTGCCTGAGGGGCGAATTTTGCCTCAGGTGGCGTACTACTTCGGTGAGGGAGCGTTGGGGCGCGCGAGTTATTCGCGCGGCAATTTGACCGTACGCGTATTGCCGTTTGTGGCACAGGAAAATTACGACAAGTTGCTGTGGGCGTGTGATATCAACTTTGTGCGGGGGGAGGATTCTTGCGTGCGGGCGCAGTGGGCGGGCAAGCCGTTTATCTGGCAGATCTATCCCCAGCATGATGCCGTGCACTGGCAGAAACTGCAGGCTTTTCTTGATTTGTACACCAGGCATCTGTCACCGGATGTGCGTGAGTCTGTGCAGGGGCTGTGGAAATTGTGGAACGGCGGTCAGTCTGCGGGGGATGCGTGGGGTAGGTTTGCGGCGCAGCAGATCGAATTGAATCCCTGTGCAATGGCGTGGGCGCGTGAATTATCACAAAACACTCTGGCATTGAATTTGCTGGATTTTTTTCAGGAAATCGGTAGAATGCACGCCTTCGAAATTGATGAGCAGTGAACATGAAAACAGCACAAGAACTACGCGCCGGCAACGTCATTATGGTCGGTCCAGATCCGATGGTCATCCTGAAGGCAGAATACAGCCGCTCCGGTCGTAACGGTTCAGTCGTCAAAATGAAGATGAAGAATCTGTTGACTGAGTCGGCTAAAGAAACCGTATTCAGCGCCGACGACAAGTTTGACCAAGTTATCCTTGATCGCAAGGAAGTGACTTATTCCTACTTCGCCGAGCCGATGTATGTGTTCATGGACGAAGAATACAATCAGTACGAAATCGAAGCGGAATGTATGGGCGATGCGCTCAACTACGTTGAAGACGGCATGCCGTGTGAAGTGGTGTTCTACAATGACAAGGCTATTTCTGTCGAACTGCCGAACACCATCGTGCGCGAAATCATTTACACAGAACCTGCAGTACGCGGCGATACCTCAGGCAAGGTGATGAAGCCTGCTAAGATCAACGGCGGATTCGAACTGCCTGTTGCGGCATTTGTTGAAATCGGCGACAAGATCGAAATCGATACACGTACCAACGAGTTTAAAAAGCGCGCTTAATCCCTCGCTTCTGTTTTAGTCTGCTGCCCGGCCGAGAAATCGTCCGGGCAGTTTGCTTTTATAAGGCGTAGAATTATCCCTCTCATGCCACTCATGAGATAAATGCTGCCGTTACCGACTCATTGTTTGGAAACCAAATGAATGCTGAACAGGGGTATTTGAAAAGGAAATATCACTGCGTCGCCAGTGCGCGGCCTTCTGTTGATCAGCTCACCAAAAATACCTATGCGATGGTGTTAGCAGGCGGTCAGGATCATCGCTTGCAACAACTCACCGAATGCTGTGCCAAGGCTGCCGTGCCCTTCGGCGGAAAATTCCGCATCATCGATTTTGCGCTGTCCAACTGTATGAATTCCGGCATTCGTCACATTGGTGTCGCAACACAATACCGTTCGCAAAATCTCATTCAGCATATCAAACACGGCTGGTCATTTTTAAACGGACACTTTAGCGAATTTGTCGATTTGTTGCCGGCCCAGCAGCGCGTCAGTGCGGGACACTGTTACCGGGGTACGGCGGATGTGTTGTATCAGAATCTTGATATTTTGCGCGCTCACACGCCTGAGTTCGTGCTGATTTTGTCCGGTGATCATGTCTATAAAATGGATTACGGAAAACTGCTGGCTTTTCACGTCGCAAACCGTGCCGATATGACGATGGCCTGCGTTGAAGTGCCGGTCAGTTGTGCATCAGCCTACGGCGTGCTCGGTGTGGATGAAAATGACAGGGTGGTATCGTTTGATGAAAAACCCTCCCGACCCGCTGCGCTGCCGGATAATCCGGACAGCTCACTGGTGAATATGGGGATCTATATCTTCAATAGCCGATTTTTGTTTGATCACCTGTTGCGTGATGGCGAGGATCTACACTCATGCCATGACTTCGGGAAAAATCTGATTCCGCACATGGTTAAAAATCACGCGGTGTTCGCGCAGAATTTTAAGCTCAGTTGTATGGGGCAAGGCGCTGAGCCATATTGGCGCGATATCGGCTCTATCGATGCGTATTGGGCTGCCAATATTGCCTTGACGGATGTGACGCCGGATTTGAATATTTACGACAGACTCTGGCCGATCTGGACACGGCATGAGCAATCGCCGCCGGCGAAGTTCGTCTTTGACGATGACGGCATGCGCGGGATGGCGATCGATTCTCTGGTGTCAGGCGGCTGCATTGTCAGCGGGTCGATGGTGCGCCGCTCACTGTTGTTTTATGACGTGCGGGTAGATTGCTACAGCCGTATCGAAGATTCTGTGCTGCTGCCCAACGTGGATATCGGGCGTCACGTCGTCTTGAAAAAGGTAATTGTGGAAAAAAACTGTCACCTTCCCGATGGGTTCTCGGCCGGTGTTGACGAGGTTGAGGATCGCAAGCACTTTTATGTCAGCCCGGGCGGCGTGACGCTAGTGACTTGTGCTGCACTGGAAAAAATGGCCAGTGGGCGCGCAGAATCGCTTACTGCGTGACTTTTCCGCGCAAAGTTTTGATCTCGCCGCGCCGTGTTTTCCCTTCGAGGCGCTTCTTCTTTGAACTTCTGGTGGGTTTGGTCGGCGTGCGTTTTCTGGCCGAAATCCCCGCACTGATGATCAGCGCCTGCAGTCGCTCCATCGCATCGGCACGGTTCTTGTCCTGAGAGCGAAAGCGTTGTGCCTTGAGGATAATCACGTCGTCGTTGCTGATGCGCCGGTCGGCTAGCTGCCTTAATTTTTCCTTGTACTCTTCAGGAAGGGAAGACGCATTGATGTCAAAGCGCAGGTGGATGGCGCTGGATACCTTATTGACGTTCTGCCCGCCAGCGCCCTGAGCCCTGATTGCATTGAGCTCGATCTCGGATTCGGGAAGGTCAATATCATTGGTGATTTGCATAAGCTTTAGATGTCCTGAAAAAAGCAGTTTCACGCGGAGGCGCGGAGACGCGGAGAAACCCAATAAACCTGTCTAGAACTAGATGAAAAAAATTGTAATAGATCACAGAGTTCCAACAGCGCTCACCTAGGTTACAGATTTTGTATTGAGGTTGGTTTTCTCCGCGTCTCCGCGCCTCCGCGTGAGTCGATTAGAGGGGTTTTCTGTTCAGGACGGGTTTCAGATACACACCTGTTACGCTTTTTTTGTTTTTGGCGATGTCCTGCGGTGAGCCTTGGGCGATGATCTGACCGCCGCCACTGCCGCCTTCAGGACCTAAATCAATCACCCAGTCGGCCGTCTTGATGACATCCAGGTTGTGTTCGATGACAACCAGCGTGTTGCCCTGATCGCGCAGCTTGTGTATCACGCGCAAAAGCTGCGCGATGTCGTGAAAATGCAGGCCGGTGGTGGGTTCATCCAGAATGTACAAGGTGCGGCCGGTATCGCGCTTGGATAACTCCAGCGACAATTTGACGCGCTGCGCTTCGCCGCCTGACAGTGTCGTGGCTGATTGACCCAGCGTGATGTAGCCTAAGCCGACGTCGAGCAGCGTCTGGAGTTTGCGCGCAATGACCGGGACCGCCTTGAAAAATTCATGGGCGGTTTCGACGGTCATCTGCAGGATCTGCTGGATGTTTTTACCCTTATATTGAATTTCCAGCGTCTCGCGGTTATAGCGCTGCCCGTGGCAGACATCGCACGGCACATAAATGTCCGGCATGAAGTGCATTTCGACCTTGATGACGCCATCGCCCTGACATGACTCGCAACGGCCGCCCTTGACATTGAACGAGAAACGCCCAGGTCCATAGCCGCGTTCGCGCGAAGACGGTACACCCGCGAACAGATCGCGGATCGGTGTGAACAGTCCTGTGTAGGTGGCCGGATTCGAGCGCGGTGTGCGCCCGATGGGGCTTTGATCGACGTTGATCACCTTGTCGAAAAATTCCAGCCCGGAAATTTCGGCAAATGGCGCAGGCTCAGTGTTGCTGCGATACAGATGCTGCGAGATGGCAGGATAAAGCGTGTCGTTAATCAGCGTGGATTTTCCGGAACCTGACACGCCGGTGACGCAGACCAGTAATCCTACCGGCAGATTCAGCGTGATGTTTTTCAGGTTGTGGCCCGATGCGCCGACGATGCTGAGCATGCGCTCGGGATTGGGTGCGAGGCGTTTGGAGGGCATCGGGATTTGCAGGCGGCCGGTCAGGTAATCACCGGTGAGCGATTCGGTATTGTTGCAAATCTCTGTAGGCGTGCCTTGGGCGACGATCATGCCGCCGTGTTCACCGGCCCCCGGACCCATATCTACCACGTAGTCGGCATGGCGGATCGCGTCCTCGTCGTGTTCGACTACGATCACGCTGTTGCCCATATCGCGCAGCTTATACAGAGTTGTTAAAAGGCGGTCGTTGTCCCGTTGATGCAAGCCGATCGACGGCTCATCCAGTACATACATCACGCCGGTTAAGCCTGAGCCGATTTGCGATGCGAGCCGGATGCGCTGCGCCTCGCCCCCTGAAAGGGTTTCGGCTGAGCGCTCCAGCGTCAGGTAATTGAGCCCGACGTTGTTCAAAAAGGTCAGGCGGGAGGCGATCTCATGCACGATCTTCTCGGCAATGGCGAGTTTTTGTCCGCTCAGTTTGAGCGTCTGAAAAAAATGCAGCGAGTCGCTCAGCGGCAGCGCACTGATTTCGTACAGATTCTTGTCCAGAAAGCGCACATGGCGCGCTTCCAGACGCAAGCGCGTGCCGTTGCATTCCGTACAGGTGCAACTGTTCAGATATTTGGACAGCTCTTCCCTGACCGTGGGGGAGTCGGTTTCCTTGTAGCGGCGCTCCAGATTATTTACGACGCCTTCGAAGGCGTGTTCGCGCAACATGGGGCGACCGCGCTCGTTGGTGTACTGGAAGGCGATCTCAACTTTTCCGCTGCCGTACAGCACCGCCTGCTGAATGTGATCGGGCAGGCTCTCGAAAGACTGTTCCAGATCGAAGTCGTAATGGCGTGCGAGCCCGGAGAGCAGCTGGTAGTAGAACTGGTTGCGCCTGTCCCAGCCTTTGATTGCGCCCGAACTGAGCGACAGCGAGGGGAGGGTGACGATGCGCTTGGGGTCAAAGAAACTGATGACGCCTAAGCCATCGCATTTAGGGCAGGCACCCATCGGATTGTTAAACGAGAATAAGCGCGGTTCGAGTTCAGGCAGCGAATAATTGCAGATCGGGCAGGCGAATTTCGCCGAGAACATATGCTCGATGCCGCTATCCATTTCAACGGCGACTGCGCGTCCATCTGCATGGCGCAGCGCGGTCTCGAACGACTCGGCCAGACGCTGCTTAGACTCAACGTTCACTTTCAGTCTGTCGACCACAATTTCGACGGTGTGCTTCTTGGTTTTCTGCAAAGCGGGCAGCGCGTCGATCTCGTACACCGTGCCGTTGATGCGTAGCTTAGTAAACCCCTGTGCGCGCAGCTCGTCGAACATATCCAGTTGCTCGCCCTTGCGATCGACCACCAGCGGCGAGAGGATCATGACACGGGTGCCTTCGGGCAGTTCCAGTACGTGATCGACCATCTGGCCGACACTTTGCGACTGCAAGACCAGATCGTGCTGCGGACAATACGGATCGCCCGCACGCGCGAACAGCAGGCGCAGATAATCGTGGATTTCGGTGACGGTGCCGACCGTTGAGCGCGGGTTGTGTGAAGTGGCTTTTTGCTCGATCGCAATCGCAGGCGACAAGCCTTCGATCAGGTCGACATCGGGCTTTTCCATCAGTTGCAAGAACTGGCGCGCATAGGCGGACAGCGATTCCACGTAGCGGCGCTGGCCTTCTGCATACAGGGTATCGAAGGCCAGCGATGATTTGCCCGAGCCTGACAGGCCTGTAATCACCACCAGTTTGTGGCGAGGCAGGTCGATGTCGATGTTTTTCAGGTTGTGGGTGCGCGCGCCGCGTATCTTGATGCTTTCCATGATGGTCGGAATGTGTGGAGTTGACTCGCCAATATACGCGATTTGGTGCGCAATCCCAAACAGCTTTAATCGTGCGGCGTTTTGATCCGCCGCGTTACGGGATATCCGACGAGTTCATGCGGCCCAGAATAATGCCGGTTTTTTTCTGCAGGCCGCGCGCGTCGCGGTGTTTGTCGTAATAACGCGGGTTGGGCACCATTGCGGCCATTTTTGCCGCCTGTGCCGCATTAAGCTGCGCTGCGCTGACATGATAGTAGTGACGCGCCGCCGCTTCCGCACCGAATACCCCATTGCCCCATTCGATGACGTTCAGGTAGATTTCGAAAATGCGTTCCTTGTCCATCATCGCCTCCATCATCACGGTGATCGCGGCTTCTTCAATTTTTCGAAACGGCGAACGGCTGCCGGTGAGAAACAGATTTTTGGCTAGTTGCTGACTGATGGTGGAGCCGCCCGCAACGATCTTGCCCTTCTTGATGTTTTTTTCGTAGGCCTTTTGTATGCCATCCCAGTCGAAGCCTTCGTGATCGACAAACTTTGCGTCTTCCGAGGCGATCAGCGCGCGCTTGAGATTGTTGGAAATCTTGGCATAAGGCACCCACTGATGCTGCAATTGAGCATCGGGATTGTCGTTCTGCATGATGGCCAGACGGTCGTCCATAAAGGCGCTGGTCGAGGGATTAAACTTGATCCACCAGCAGACATGCGCAAAGATCCAGATTTGATATAACAGCAGCAAGACAAAAAAGAGTGCTACGCCGCGCCACAGCCAACCCCAGAGTGTTTTCATGGTTATCCTCGCAGCGCAGCGATCACAGGTGCCGTGTCGGGACGCACGCCGCGCCAGATAAAGAAGGCTTCGGCGGCCTGCTCGATCAGCATGCCTAAACCATCGGCAACCTGTGCGCCTTCGCGGCGGGCAAAGGCCATGAAAGGCGTCTCGCGCCCGTACATCATGTCGTAGGCCAGTGCGCCGGGGGCGAAGATTCCCCCATTGCCCCCCTTTGCTGAAAGGGGGGAGGAAGGTAGCGGCACGGCGCTGTCAGTTAAGCCTGCGGAAGTGGCGTTGATGATTACGTCAAACTGCCGGCCCGCCAAATTCTCATAACTGCCGCCCGTGATGCCTGAAAATTGTGCCGCCAGTTCGATGGCCTTGCTAGCGGTGCGATTGGCGATGGTCAGTGAGGCGCCGGCGCTGAGCAGCGGCAGCACCACGCCATATGCCGCGCCACCCGCGCCCATTAGCAGCACGCGTTTACCGTGTAGCGTCACAGCAAGATTGAGCTCAATGTCGCGTACCAGTCCCGCACCGTCGGTGTTGTCGCCCTGAATGTCAGTATCGGAAAAACTGAGGGTATTCACCGCCTGTGCGGATTTTGCGCGTGCTGAGAGTTCAGTCGCACATTTGAACGCGTTAAATTTGAAAGGAACGGTGACGTTGCAGCCCTTGTAACCCTCGCGGCGCAGGCGTTCTATGGTTGCATTAAAACCATCCAGCGGTGCTTCAATGGCCTCATATGAAATGTCTTGTCCCGCCCTTCGACCTTGCTCAGGACAGGTTTGCTTTGCGAACAGGGAATGGATCATGGGCGATTTGCTGTGCGAAATGGGGTTGCCGAGTACGGCGTAGCGGTCAGTCATAGTTCGGGTGAATAGTAAGTGGTAAGTGGTGAGCTTCAAGGCGCGCATTGTAACTGACGGGCAGCATATGAATCACGCCGTATTGTGTCTGCTAAAGCGTACCGCTGCCGCGCCGCCGGCCAGAGCCATTGCCCAGACGATCGCGGCGCCACCGGGCAGATCGAACAGAGCCGAGAGCAGCAGGCCTGCGGCGTAGCCCGCGACGCCGATGATAAATGCGTAGAGGACGCGGTGCCGTTCGATGCGATAGGTGGCCAAAGCGGGGACGATCAGGCTGGCGAACACCAGATAAACGCCGACCAGTTGCACCGAGGCGGTCACGGCCAGCGCGAACAGGGCGTAAAAGCCCAGATGGCCGAGCTGCTGCCATCGCCATACGGCCAGTAACACGGCGCTTAACAGGGCGGTGGCGACCAGTTGTGCCGGATTCACCCAGAGGATTTGTCCGACCAGAAGATCCTTGAGGTGCTCGCCTGCATGCACGTCGTGGCTCATCAAGAGGATGCCGCCGGACGCGGCCAGCACGAAGGTCAGGCCGATGCAGGCTTCTTTAACATCGGGCAGGTTCTGTTCTATCCATGTCAGTAGCGCGGCGCCCAGCAGGGCGCTCAGCGCAGCGATGACTTGCACCATCAGCGGGTGTTCGGTCAGATTCAGCATCGAGGCTAACACGATACCCAGCCCTGCGATTTGCGCTACCGCCAGATCGGCGAAGATCACACCGCGCGCCATGATTTTCATGCCGAGCGGAATGTGGGTTGAGAGTACCAGCAGGCCTGCGATGAAGGCTGGAATCAGAATATCGAGTTCGATGGAATTCATTTGAGTCCCGCCAATAAGCGCGCAATCGTGTCATCGAACAGTGCATAAAGATCGGTTGCCTGAGCTGTTCCACCGACCGTGTAAGGCAAGGAGACCGCCCTGATGTGTGCGCGCTCAGCAATCCAGTCGGACGGGCGACCCTCCTGATAGGCGGCACGCAGCACCATTTTTGCAGGATTTTTTTGCAACTCGTTCAGCACCTGACCCAGATAGGCGGCGCTGGGCTCCATGCCGGGTTTGGGTTCGAGTTCGGCCACTTGTTTGAGTCCCAGCCAGTTGTTCAGATAGGGAAATCCGCGGTGCTGGGCGAGAATGGCGACCCCTTTGAGGGGGGCGGCCTGCTTTTCCCAACGCGTGATCGCGGCACGCCACTGTAGATTGAAGGTGGCGAGTTGCTGTTGGTAATAAGTCGTGTTGGCGGCATCGAGCTGAATCAGGCGCTTTGTCAGTGCATCGGCAATGGGTAAAAAATTGCGCGGGTCCGTCTGAATGTGCGGATTGCCTGCGGCATGGACATCGCCATCGCTGCGATCGAGATGCGCCGGAATTTCCAGCATCCGTACAAAGCGTGCCGCTTCAAAATTGCCCGCACTACCCGGCGCGATGGCGCTGTTGGCCGATTCGCGCAGGATCACCGGCAGCCAGGCCATTTCGAGTTCAGCACCGGTACAAACTAGTAAATTTGTGCGGCGTGCGCGTGCGATCAGGCTGGGGCGCGCTTCCACGCGGTGCGGGTCCTGCAAGGCGCCGGTGGCGGTGTAGATGCTGGCTTTGTCGCCTGCGAGCAGTTGCGTGAGCGCTGCCCATTCAGGTTCACAGGCGAACACGTTGAGTGCCGCATGAGCGGAGCTGCTGAGAAGCAAGAGTACGGAAAATAATATTTTTTTCATGATGATTCCTTATCGATAATTCAGTACTTACCACTTACTAGTATTGGTGTGCGCCGTGCGCACCCAGACTCATGATGTATTGCAGGAAAAGCTGGTTGTCGGGCAAGCCTTGCCGCGTGTTGTTGCGTGCCAGTTGCAGGCGCAGGCGGGAAAACTCGCTGGGGCTGTAATCGAGCATCCACGTTGCACGCGACGGCATAAAGCCATAATTGCTAATGAGATTGCCGGCATTGAGTGCGCCGACAGCAGCTATGCCCGGATCGAGCTTGTCGTAGCGCAAGCCCGTTCGCCAGTGCGGCATGAACTGAACCACGCTTTGCAGATACCAGCCGCTTTGTGTGTTGGCGTAAGTGTCGGCGGTTGCCAGGTTATACGTCAGCTGGCCGGTTTCCGTGCGCTGAAAATATTCACCCTGAACCTTGATGTAGCGATTGGCCGTGTTGCCGTTGGGCGCGTATTTCCACACGAAGTCGAGGCCGGTGGTACGGCTGTCGCCGGAAAAACTGTTGGCTACGCCGCCGACCGTACCGGCTAAGTCGGGAACGCCGGTGCTGGTGCGATTTTCCGCCCGCGTGGTGTGCAGCGATGCGCCCACGCGCCAACTCTGTTCGATGCCGATGTCATCGCCGATATGCGCGAACAACACGCCCGAGCCCGTCCCGTTCTTGGCGCGATCAGAGCCCGGGAATCCGCGCCCGCGTCCTAACTCGCCGCCCAGTTCGATGTAGGTGTCGGTGGGGGCTAGCCACTTCAACTGCACGCCGTCTTCGCCTAGTTGATTGTTCCACAGCGAGGCATACACCAGCGGTTGATCGACGAAATCCCAGGCGTGGGCGTGGATTTCGTTCAGATAACCCAGACCTGAAAAATAGCGGCCCAGTTTCAGATTGAGGCCGTGCGCTTGCGTCTGCACGAAGGCATTTTCCACCGTCACACCACCGGCGGGTGCGAGCGCCAGTGTGGCGACGCCCCGATAGTCAGGGTCTATGTTGGCCGAGATGCCGAGCTCCGATTCGCCCAGATTAAAGCCCTGCGTGTGGCCGGGATTCGCACTCATGGCAAAACCGGTGGCAGGGATCGCCGGGTCGCGTTGCAATGAGCCGTAGCTGCCGCCGAGGATCAGTGAGACGGCGGGGTTGAATGCGCCTTCGCCAGCCGGTTGCACACTGGTTTGTTGTGCGGCGGCTTGAGCTTGCGACGCCACGCTTTCAGCCTGACGGCTGGTCGCTTCGGCCTGTTGCAAACGCTGCTCAAGTTGCGTTATGCGCTGCTCATAGCTTTGTTTTAGCTGGTTAATCTGCTCGCGTATCGCTTGTAGATCAGCGTCAGTGGCGGCAAGGGACGCGAGTGGATGGCATAATAGCGCGGCAATTGCCACGCTCAAATAGGATTTTTTGAACATTTTTACTCCTGAAATGGAAACAATCCCGGCGCGTTACGGCGGGACGAATATCTATTTAGGCGGAGTAGGGTGGGGCACGCGCCGAGAAGGCGACGAAGAGGCTGGAAACCGTTGCAGAGGCAATCGCGCAATGCGGCGTGTCGTGGCTTGCCGTGAGTTCAAGGTGCACCGCACTGCTGCCGATGCCGTGACCCAGTTGCGCGTAAGCGGCACACAGGTCGCAGTTGTGCGGCAGCGACTGATCCTGAGCCTGATCCGCTAGGGCGTGCGAAATGCCATGCGTCAAACCGCCCGTCTGAGCGAACAGCAGCGCGAAAATCAGCAGGAATCGGGCAAACAGGGAGTAAGACATGGGGCGCACTTTAACCAACTGTCATAAATTGGACAAGGAGTTTATTCGCTTTCCAGCTTGTCGGACGGGGTAAAGGACCAGGTGCGGGTGATGGTCAGGATGTCGACATCGCGTGTGATGTCGGGCGGGAGCGGCGCATAGGGGCCTGCGAGTTTGACGATGCGCATCGCGGCGGCATCGAGGATGCGGTGGCCGGAAGTGCGGCTTACCTCGATGTTTTCGATGCTGCCATCCGCCCTGATTGAAACACTCAGCTGCAGTTTGCCGTAGACCTGTTCGCGCCTTGCTTGCTCCGGATAGTTCAGGTTGCCGATGCGCTCGACTTTGACGCGCCAGTCTTCGATATATTGTGCGAAGCGGTATTCCTGTGTGCGTGCGCCGATGAATTTACGGCGCGGCAATTTCTGGTAATAGTCGTTGTTTTTATTGATCTGTGCTTCCAGACGTGCGATTTCCATGCTGCGTTGCACCAGATCGTCGGCGCTGCTGCCGGGAGTCGTGTCGGACGGCTTTTGTTGCGGCGCCATTTTGTAGTTGCTCTTCGTTTGCGTCAGCATGCGGTGGGATTCTTCTTCCAGATGCGCCACGCTTTTGCTGGTTTGCTCAGGAGCAATCTGACTGTCCTCGCCGATATTGGGCAGCATGCTTTTAGCCTGCCTGTCCTCCGTGGTATTGCCGCCGCCATCCAGATTAGCCTGAGCCAATGCGTCGGCCTGCAGCGGTTTGGATTGCGACTTACTGTTGACCAGCACGACATGCAGCGGCTGCATGATATCGGATGCCTTGTTAGGTTCAGGCAATACCAGCGCGACGCCGAATAAGGCAAATGCATGCACGGCGATGGAAAACATCATCGCCAGCGAAATGCCTGATTTAAGCTTATCTAGCAAGCGCTCTCCTCAGCAGGTGCGCTGCTGTCGGCAGTGGCCGCTTCAGGAGGGGGCATTTCCGGTTCCGCTTCGCTGAGGTCGGCGTCCTCGTCAGTCTGGATGCCATCGCCTGTTGCGAGTGTCGCTACATAGCGGGTCAGTATCGACAGATCAAGCAGATCAATCCCCGTGACCGCCAGTTGCACGCGCGTTTTGGACGGCAGTTGTTCAGGCAGGGAAGGGGCGCGGAACACCAGCGGAATGTCGTTCATTCTGACCAGATTTTCCTTGATGACGGTCGCTTCGATCAGTTCGATATTTTCCTGCTGCAACCAGCGCAGACACCAGTAGCGTTCCATGTTGCGCTGGAATTCGTTATAGGTCGAATAGGTGGTATCGAAGTCGCGCAGGATGGCATACAGGCCGGTGTCGTTCTTTGGATACGGCGCGGGATCGTCGCGCAGCATGGCGATGATCTGACGCTGATTTACCATATCGACATAGCGGCGCAGGGGAGAACTCGACCACATGTATTGCGCAACGCCTAAGCCCTGATGGGGTGCTGCGACCGTGCTCATCCTGACTTTGCCGCCCTGCTGGGTGCGGTAAATGCCGGGGAAACCGTGTTCAGCCAGATGTTTGCCCCATTCGCAGTTGACCAGAATCATCAGTTCCGACACCACCTTGTCGATCGGTGAGCCGCGACGGCGGTTGGAGATGGTGACATGGTCATTCGGGTGCCCGTCCAAAAGTCCTCTGGACTCAATGTGGAAGTTGTAGTCCAGCTGCGTGTTGTTGTCCGCTTTGCCGCGGCCGATTTCCATCTTCTGCACGAGTTTCCAGAGCAACGCGAGTTCGTTTGCATAGGGATAGTCGAGGCGGCCTTCTGCCAGCGTGGTCTCGTTGAACAGCGGTTCGAGTGTGTCGTGACGCAGGTTGGCGGCGATATGCACGCGTTCGACGCGGCTTTCATAACTGAGGATATCCAGGGTTTCGGCATCGACTTCGATGTACATCGATAGCGCAGGGCAGACGCGATCAGCACTCAGCGTAAAGGCCTCCACCACGCTGTCGGGCAGCATGGTGATTTTTGAACCGGGCATATACACCGTCGACAGGCGCGCACCAGCGATTTTGTCGCCGTCCGAGTCGCGCGGCATGCCAAGGGCCGGGGCGGCGATATGCACGCCGATGCGCCAGTTACCATTGGGCAGTTTTTCCACCGAGAACGCATCGTCAATTTCGGTGGTGGTCGCGTCATCTATGCTGAACGCATTGGAGGCGCCCATCGGCAATTCGTCCCATGTCGAGAGCTCAATGGCCGGAAAACCGGTGCCTTTCGGGAAGTTTTCGAACAGGAAGCGCTGGTAATGGTAGTCTTGTGTCGAGGGCAGTGCGCCGCAGCGATGCAAGAGGTGAGGGGCGCTGATATGCGTTGCGGCACATGCAGCTTCCAGCGCCTTGACTTCCAGCGTGTTGCGGTCGGGGTTGTAGAGCATCTGATTGAGATGATCTTTAAATTCGGCGGGCAATTCAAAGCGGATCAATTGTTCCGTCATGCGCGCCTGCAGGGCTTGTGCCTGACGTTTTTTCTCGGCACCTGCGAGCGCCGCTTTCAACACTTCAGGCGGGGCTGCGCGATAGCGGCCGCGGCCCTTCTTGTGAAAATAGATCGGCGCGCTGTGCAGGCGGATCAGCGTGGCTGCCGCTTCCAGTGAGTTCGGTTTATGACCGAAATACTCGGTGGCAATGTCTTCGAAGCCGAATTCGTCGGCAGGGCAGCACTCCCAGAGAAATTCCACTTCGATGTCAGAGGCCAGCGTTTCAGCCTGAGGAATAAAACTGCTCATCTCGGGCTGGGTGAATTGCAGCATCACGTTGGCAGCCTTGATCTTGCTGCGCTTGCCGGACAGGCTTTCGATCTGCAGCGAACTGGTGTTGTCGGTCATGATGCTGCCGACCTTGAAACTGCCGTCTTCTTCGTAAAGGATATTCATGGAGGCGTGCGCAAAAAAGTGGCGCGGATTATAACAGTTCGGCCAGGCTCTTGCGGTGAGGAGCAGGATTTTAAGGTCGCGAAAATAAAGCTTTGCTGCAGATGGTTAAGGAAAACAATTTTTCACGCGGAGACGCGGAGAACGCGGAGGAAAATCCCATGCCATAATTTTCAGGCGCCTTGTCCTTGGTTTTTACTAAAAAACTCAATAAATCAGATAGTTGCTATGTTTGTCAGAAGGTATTCTCCGCGTTCTCCGCGCCTCCGCGTGATCAGGGTTTTGTCACCTATTTTAGCCCGTAAAAAAGCCGACTTGCGTCGGCTGGATAGGCAGGTGAGGCAGTCTTACTTTTGGCTTAGTGCCCAGCTTACCAGTGCTTTGATGCTGTCATCGCTGACCGCTTTTCCGGTAGGCGGCATGGACATACCACCAAACGAACCTTTGCCGCCATTGCGTACTTTCAGTTCCAGCGTGGCTTGAGCGCCCTTGTCGTCTTTATACTTTGCGGCAATATCTTTGAAAGACGGACCAACAGCTTTGCCTTCTACTTTATGGCAGGCAGCGCAGCCGCTTTTCTTGAACAGCGCTTCACCGTCATCGGCAAATGCAGTGGCGGAAATTGACAGGGCAGCCGTCATGGCGAGGATATAACGAAGTTTCATAGGGGTCTCCTTGTATAAAAATAATGCGTTCAATTTACGCTTCTTGATCATACCTCATATTGATGTAAATCAAACGCGCCGCTCAGGTATTTCTGCGCTTGTTCGGGTTTATTCGGTTCTGAGCGCGTCGACCGGATCGAGTCTTGCGGCGCGACGGGCCGGGATGACGCCGGCCGCCAGACCGATGCTGACCGCCGAGAGTTCGGCCAGCACGGCGAACAGCCAGGGTGTGTGCACAGGCAGGGCCGGGATGAACAGGTGCAAACTCTGGGCGATCCCGATGCCCAGCGCCAGTCCTGCCAGTCCGCCTAAAGCGGATAGCAGCATCGCTTCTCCCAGAAATAATGTCAGTACCTGATTTTCCCGCGCGCCCAGTGCGCGTAGCAGGCCAATTTCTGCGGTACGTTCACTGACTGCCATGGTCATGATGGTCAAAATTCCGACGCCACCGACCAAGAGCGAAATGCCGCCCAATGCACCCACCGCGAAGGTGATCACATCGAGCACGGAGCCTAATACTTCAAGCGCCTTCTCCTGCGGGATCAGCGTGAAGTCTTCACGTCCGTGACGCTCTTTGAGCAGGGTGGTGATGGCGCGCGTCACACCGTTCAGGTCCGCACTGGCTTTGTAGCTGAGTTGAATTTCCATCAGCCCCGGCCGGTTGAACAGTTCCAGCGCGCGGGCGGCCGGGATAAATACGGTGTCATCCATATCGAAGCCCAGCATCTGCCCTTTGGATTCCATCACGCCGATGACACGGTAGCGCTGGCCGCCGATGCGCAGATAGCTGCCGAGCGGATTTTGGCCGTTGAATAATTCCTGACGGACTTTTGATCCCAGTATCACCTGCGCGCGCGCCTGACTCGGATCATCGTCGGGTAAAAAGCTGCCGCTCTGCATCCGGCTTGAGAGCACCTGCGGCAGGTTGTGTCCGGCACCGATCACCGTGGTGCGGCGCGTTCTGCCGTTGGCGCGCAGCTCGGCGTTGCCCGTCACGCTGGGATTGACGTATTCGACATTGGGTAAGTGGCGTAAGGCTTCTGCGTCTTCGATGGAAATTGTCCTGACCGAGCCGAAGATGCCCGCGTTGCCGCCCTGGGTCTGCGTCTTGCCGGGCTGAATGGCGATCAAGTTGGTACCGAACTGGGAAAATTCGGACAAGATGAACTGATGCAAACCTTCGCCGATCGAGGTGAGCAGGATGACGGCCGTGATGCCGATCGCGATGCCGAGCGCGGTCAGAAAACTGCGCATCCGGTAGGCCAGAAAGCTCGACGTCGTTAAACGGATGAGGTCGGGGAGTCGCATGTCAGCGTCCTGCCAGTGCGGTCACAGGGTCTAATTGTGCAGCGCGGCGCGCAGGCCATACACTGAACAGGATGCCTGTGCCGAGCGACGTTGCGACCGCCGCCAAAACGGCCCACCAGGGTGCGGCGACAGGGAGGGACGGGTACAGGCGCGCGATGACCAGTACGCCGGCTTCGCCTATCACTAGCCCTGTGATGCTGCCGATGCCGGAGAGCAGGACGGCTTCGGTAAAGAACAGGGTGCGGATTTTGGCTGCCGGCGCACCGAGCGCCTTGAGCAGACCGATTTCCTGCACCCGTTGCGAGACAGCGATCAGCATCACGTTCATGATCAGGATGCCCGCCACCGCCAGACTAATTGCGGCGATGCCGCCGACCGCAAGCGTGAGTGCGCGCAGGATGCGATCGAAGGTGGCCAATACGGCATCTTGCGTGACGACGGTGACATCTTTTTCGCCGTTGTGGCGCGCAAACAGGATGGTTTCGGTATCTTTCCTCGCCTGTTCGATGCTGTCACGATTTTTTGCCTCGACCAGAATGCGGAACAACCCCGAGGTATTGAACAGCATATGGGCCGATGCGACCGGTACGATGACGATTTCGTCGGTATTAAATCCCATCGATTCGCCCTGGCTACTCATGATGCCGATCACCCGGAAACGACGATCGCCCAGCCGGACCCAAGCCCCCACACCGGACTCCTTGCCGAACAGTTCGCTGTTGATCTTTGCGCCCAGCACGCAGACCGATTCGCTGGCATGCACATCACCCGGCGGCAGAAAGCGCCCGCGTCCCAGTGTCATGTGGCGCACAGCCATGAGATCCGCCGTCGAACCCAGTACGATCACTTCGCGGTTCTTCGCATCCTTTGAAATCTGCGACGAGCCGACCGTCAGCGGGGCGATGCGTCCCACCGAGCGGCTCCGGAGCAGGGCTTCGGCGTCATCCAGCGAGAGTTCACGGGGAATTTGACCCAGCAGCATGCCAGGACCGATGCCGGCCGTTTCGGTGCGACCGGGGAACACCAAAACCAGATTGGTGCCCAGAGAGGAGAACTGATTGATCACATAGCGGCGCGCGCCTTCTCCTAAGGCGGTGAGCACCACCACGGCCGCGACGCCGATCGACATCGCGAGGATCATCAACAGGGTTCTTGTCCTGCTGCCTTGCAAGCTCCCTGCTGCAAACTGCACGACATCGAGAAATTTCACTGGCCGTCATTCCCGCCCTCGACTACCCCTTTCGGTGGCAGGCTGCGGCGGGAACCCAGTTCATTGATGATCTGCCCGTCTACCATGTGCAGCTGGCGTTTTGCGCGTCCGCCGATGACCGGATCATGGGTGACGAGGATCAGGGTGACTTGCTGTTCTGTCAGCTGCTCGAGCAAATTGATGACTTCGCGGCCCGTGGCCTGATCAAGGTTGCCTGTCGGCTCGTCGGCCAGCAGCACGGAAGGGTGCATGCTGGTGGCCCGTGCAATCGCCACGCGCTGCCGCTGTCCGCCTGAGAGTTGGTCGGGCCGGTGGTCGGCACGTTCGGTCAGGCCGTAATTTTCCAGCAGTTGAGCAACGCGCCTGCGTCTCTCATCTACAGGTATGCCGGCTAAAATCAGCGGCAACTCGATGTTCATGGCGGCGGAGAGGCGTGGCACCAGATGGAAGGATTGAAATACGAAGCCGATTTTTTCGCTGCGCACGCGAGCCTGTTGTTCGTCATTGAGCGCGGTGACGTTGCCGCCATCCAGTTTATAGGAGCCTGAACTTGGCCGGTCCAGCAGGCCGATCAGATTGAGCAGGGTGGATTTACCCGAGCCTGAGGGGCCCATGATGGAAACATAGTCGCCTGCTGCGATCGATAAATCGATGTTGCGCAGCGCCGAGACGGTCTGCCCGCCGACCAGAAAACTGCGACTGACTTCGCTCAGCTGTATCATTTTGTGTCGGGTTGTACTTTTGCGCCTGCTTTGACGCCTGCCTGGTCGAGCGTCAGCACGATCTGATCGCCCTCATTAAGTCCAGCGGTGATTTCGGTCTGCTCCCAGTTGGCAAGGCCGGTTGTCACGGTTCTTGCTTCGAGTACGCCGTCCGGTTTATAGAGCAGCACGCGATTGCCTTCGAGCAGCGTCTGGGTTGGAATGCGCAGCACGTTTTGACGGGTGCTGTGCACAATTTCAACATCTGCGCTGTAACCCACCAGCAAATTTTCGGCGGTGGGCGGTGCTGTAAAATCGACCTCCACTTCCACGGTGCGTGCCTGCTTTTCCAGCTCCAGAACATAGGGGGCGATGCGCTTGACGCGGCCGGCGAACGACTTGCCTTTGATCGCATCGAGCGTGATGCGGGTCACTTGTCCTGTCTTGATTCGGGCTGCATCCACCTCGTCGATCGGTGCGCTGACGAACAGGCAGCGGTCATCGATCAGATCAATTGCAGGCGGCGTTGGAATGCCGGGCGGGGAGGGCGTCGCGTATTCGCCCAGTTCTCCGCTGATGTCGGCGACGATGCCGTCAAAGGGTGCGCGCAGCACCATCCGGTCGAGTGTTGCGTTTGCCGCGGTTATGCGTGATTTGCTCTGTTCGATCTGACTTATTGCGGCTTCGCAGCCGGCACGGGCCACGCGTGCGGCGGATATGCGCTGATCCAGCCCCTCGTTGGAGATGAAGCCTTTTGTATGCAACTGGCGCGAGCGCTCGGCTTCCTTTTCAGCCAAATCAGCTTGCAGGCAGGATTGTCTGGACAGCGTCCGGGAGGTAACGAGTTGTTCACGCGCGAGGCCTGACTGCGCCTCTAGATCGTTGTTCCAGAGTTCCAGCAGAATTTGACCAGCTTTGACCCGTTCGCCTTTTTTGACTAGCAGGTGTGCAATCTGACCACCCGACGGCGCGGAGAGTTTTGCACGATGGCAGGCTTTGACCGTGCCGGCGCGCGTATTGCTGACGGTCGCCTCGACTGTGCCGCGGGTGACTTTGATTAACTGAACCTGAGGCGGGGCGGGACGCGTGAAGTACCAGGCTGTTAGTGCTAACAACAGCAACCCCGCAAGCGTTGGCAATATCCAGATATTTCGCTTTACTTGCTGAGCATTGGTCATACTCCCCCCTGCAAAGTTTTCCGCTGGATGGTGTGTCAGCAGCGGGCTATTTTAAATAGTGTTCCGGTCGTGCTGTTTTTGCGTGCAGAGTCATTCGGTGCGGACAGAGAGGTTAATCCTGAAACTCGTCTGCAACCCTTGTGAATACTGGCTTAAATTTGCGGTATTCACCGTGGCGAGTTGCCAGTATATCTCAAATATAAGGGCAAAAATTTGTTGGTTTATTCATTGAGTTGGCAATGCAAAATAAAAATTCCCCGAGGCATCACAAACTTTGTCTGGGTATTAACAACGCCACACAGGTACTATGGATTTCGCCGGGGCTTTAGGCGTTTCGTCGGGTTTTGAGGACTTGACAGGTAGTAAAGGTGGTCGCCCTAAAAAGCACGCATAACCGATTTTATTTCTACTGCCCGACTCAGTCTATATTGATCAGAATTTCGTTACGTCGCAGGAAGGGCAGCGTCCAAGGTGGGTTATAACGTGCAAGTTGTGGGGGTGAGGTCGCATCGAGTCCTCTTGATTTTATCCAATCAAGCAACGCGGCCGTCTTATCCTTAACCTTATCTTCCCCTGTCAGGCCGGAAAATACAATGACCGCAGTTTTATGCTCAACGATTTCTCTTAGGGATACACGAGCGTCGTTTGGAATAGGCAAACTGTTTAATGTATATCCGGAAGGCATAACGAAATGTACACGCCATCGATTATTCGTGTTTTCAACCACCACAGGTGCCGTCATCTGGATTTTTTGCGAACTTGGCTCAAGCATGACCGGCGCGGTCATGGCAATCTTTTCCGGTGTCGAACTTTGACGATTTTTGTTACCACCAAAGATATAGCCGGCGATCAATCGGAACCCCGCGTTAGATGCCTCGCTCAGTGAGCCATCTACATAAGTTTCTGCAACGATCATCGGTTTGTATAACCTTAACTCGAAGTCGCCGCTTTTTTCAATTAAACTAAATGTTGGTTCTTCAGTGGCCATGACGTATGTCGTAAAAAGTGTGCCGAGTAAAAAAGCAGCTGACAGTGTAATAGATTTCTCTAAAATCATTTTTTTAAATTGGAATTGTGTTGTATCCAAAATGGCAGTGGTATTTTTAATACTTGCGACACAATTGGCACACTGAGTGACGGGAAATGGCAGTAAGTACAGAAGCGCGGAGGCAGGCTTATTGCGTATATCTTATTGATTTATGATTTGTTTGGTGCCGAAGATAGGAGTCAGTACCGTCATCCATACGCTTAAACACCGTTTAAATTCAATTAGTTACCTGTTTTGCATCTCATGTGGTAACTCAAATGGTATCACAAAAAGTAACCCAATGATTAAGCGGCATCTCCAGCACCTCAAGGCGGGGGAATCGAACCCCCACGCGCCTATTGTTTTTCTCAGTGATTCCCACCGGAACAACTACAGGCGCACCCGTCTCGCTGCATCTGCTGAAGTAATTGGATGATTGCACCCAAATGGCAACCGTTGGATGCGCCCTTAGTGAATACCTCACTTGCCGCCCATTGGCTGAACTCTCTGGCCTTGGCCTTCCGACTGTTGAGCAGCAACTCCCCCAATCCTGCCTCATTGGTGGTACCTACGCTCCAGCCTGTTCTCATGGTGCTGCTCAGGTTAGCCTTGCTGATTCTCATGGTGGCCTTGTGGGTGCGTTGATACCCCAGCGCCGTGGCAATATCAGCGACTATTAGCCACGCAGTACCGTCCTGCTCAGTGATCCCTACAGGCTGCCCGTTGAATGTCTTGGTGATGATGTTCATGGTTTGATCCTTCCTTGTTGTACTGCATTGATGTATTGAGTGGTGAGTTGCTCCAACATTCCATAGCCATCCTCCGGCCGCACCTTGAACTGAATCAGGGCTTCGTTGAGTTCCCGCCTGTAGTAATCCGATAGGTTATCCGCTGGCTCAAGTGGGGGCGGCATGGCGCGGCCTAAGCTGACACCTTGAGAGGCTGCTAGCTGGTAATCATTGATGGTTGCCATTAGTGCCGCTCTGTGTTGCTCGGTAGGTTCACGCTGGAATAACCACATAGCTGAGCCGAGCAGTCGTATCCAGTGGTAAGCGATGCTGAATATATTTGTTTGCATCATCCCTGCTAACTTCCATGAGAGGCTTATCGCCCAATATGCCTATAAGGGTGTTCCAATTGCGGTTGGTATCCTCGACAAAGTCCACGCCTGTCTTTTGGCTGCGCTCTAGGAATATCTTAACGGCATCACTGAGCAGTAACGCGGGGGGCTTGTTGAGTAGGTCAACTGCTGACGCTTCAATGGGGCTTAATCCTTGACGGGTAAAGCTGTCGTACCTCTCCCGAATATCTTCAGCGGCTTGACTACCCCATGAGCTATCACCATCCCGTGCATATCTCTCACGATGCGGGGTAACTACAGCTTCAATGAAATGATCTAAGGCTACATCGTCGTGATCAACATTAGGTTCAAGGCCGTACTGTGCGAGGAGGCGGATCGCTTTGGTCTGTAGTGTCTCATTGTCCAGCGCCTTAGCTTTACCCCGCCAACGGGCTTCAGCTTCACTGTTCATTGCTTTGATAATGGGGGCGGCTTTGAGCGGGTCTGCTGTTCCGGTACTCTGTCTAACGAATGTTCCCTCGATAGTCTGAAAGGTAATGGGCACTTTCCGATAAAAGTAAAATGTACCGCCACGGAGTATGGAATATTTGATTGACACGGATAGCAGGGAAGTTATTTTATACAGAGTCATTTTATCACTGGTATCCCAAAGAGTTTACGAAAAGTAACCCATGAGAGACTGGTAAAATGATGTATCTAATTGATTATTAACGATAATATATCAATCAAATGGTGCCGAAGATAGGAATCGAACCTACGACCTATTCGTTACGAGTGAATTGCTCTACCAACTGAGCTACTTCGGCATAAAACATGCGCAATTATAGTTGAGAAACCGTGACTATAGCCAGCGATATTCCTCGCAAGATAAGGGTTGAGGGCGAGCTTCGATCTCATTGAGCAATAATTCGGCACAGGCGAGTGACATCGTGACGCCATAGCGGAAATGCCCGCAGTTAGCATACAAGTTGGATAAAACAGGATGACGTCCGATGGTCGGAATATTGTCGGGAGACCCCGGGCGCAGGCCTGCCCAGTGTTTGCCTAAAGGTTGTTCGCGCCAGTGCGGGAACAACGCGTAAATACGGTCTAACAGGCTGTTTTTTGCTTCATCGGTGGTGGATTTGTCGAATCCTGCATCTTCGAGCGTGCTGCCGACCAGTACATGACCGTCACGTCGCGGGATGAAATACAGGCTGCCTTCAAGCAAAATGTTCCGGAAGGGCGGGGCATCGAACTTGAACAGTAAAATCTGCCCGCGTATCGGACGCACGTCAAGCTTTAGCGCATGTTCGCCCAACAAGGTTCGACTCCACGCTCCAGCCGCCAGAATCACGGCATCGGCGCTCAGATTTCCGCAGTTGGTTTGCAGCGCTTGGACGCGATCATTTTCGATCTCTAATTTTTGGACTTCATGGTTTTCAAGGATCGTGCCACCCAGCAGCTCGACATGGCGACGTAACGCCTGCAACAGGCGCGGATTGCGCACTTGACCTACGCGGGGCAGCAGCAAGCCTTCCCCTGACAATCCCGGCAGATGCGCGCTCAAGGCGACGCGCTGCATTTCAACCTGATGGTCTGTGCACCATTGCGTGGCGCGGTTATCCTCAAATGGGGGGAGCACCAGCATGCCGCTCGGCTGATATTCAGGATCGATTCCGGTCGCAGCATGCAGCTTTTTCATCGCCTCGGGAAACATTCCCATGCTGCGTTCAGTCAGGCGCGTGACGGCTTCCGGGTAATCCCACGAGCAAAGCGGCGACATGATGCCGCCTCCGGCCCACGAGGCTTCCTGTCCTGATGTGCCGCGCTCCACCAGCGTGACCTTGTAGCCCGCTTGTAGCAGTGCTTGTGCGCTGGTGAGGCCAACGGCGCCGGCGCCAATAATCAGGAAATGTTCAGCCATGCGGTCACTAGCGGGTTTCTGTAATTTTGATCAGCGTCTTGGGCAACGGAAACACCACATTTTCAATGATGCCCTGCAACTCGCTAACTTGCTGCGCGCCCAATTGCTGCAATCGTGCAATTACGCCTTGCACCAGCACTTCAGGCGCGGATGCGCCAGCCGATACGCCGATATGCAGTTTTCCGGCGAACCATTCCGCTTGCAGGGCGCTTGCATCATCCACCAGATAAGCCGGCACGCCGACATTCGCGGCGACTTCGCGCAGGCGATTGGAATTTGAACTGTTGGGCGAGCCAACTACCACGACGACATCGCATTGCTTAACCAGTAACTTGACGGCATCCTGACGGTTTTGCGTGGCATAGCAAATGTCGTCCTTCTTGGGGCCGGTAATGAAGGGGAAGCGGTTTTTTAATGCCGCGATGATGTTGCTGGCGTCATCCACCGACAGCGTGGTTTGCGTGACATACGCTAAATTCTGCTCATCACGGACCGTGAGCGTTTCGACCTGTTCGGGCGATTCGACCAGATACATGCCGCTGTCAGTTTGTCCCATGGTGCCCTCGACCTCTGGGTGACCCTTGTGGCCGATCATGATGATTTCTTTATCCTGATCGCGCAGGCGGGAGACTTCGATATGTACTTTGGTCACCAGCGGGCAGGTTGCATCGAACACGGTCAGATTGCGTTCTTCGGCCTCGCGGCGCACCGTTTGAGAGACGCCGTGGGCGCTGAAGATCAGGATGCTGCCGGAGGGGACGTCATCCAGATCCTCGATAAACACGGCGCCTTTGCTGCGCAACCCTTCAACGACAAATTTGTTGTGCACGACTTCATGACGCACGTAAATCGGCGCGCCATGCAATTGCAGCGCGCGCTCAACGATTTCGATGGCGCGATCGACGCCGGCGCAGAAGCCGCGCGGGTTAGCTAACAGCAGATCCATGTTTCTTCTCCATAAAACTCTCCCAGATCATCAGTCCCGCACCGAAGGTGATTGCGGAGTCGGCCAGATTGAAGGCGGGGAAATAATGCTCATTCCAGTGAAACAGCAAAAAGTCGATGACATAGCCATAGGCGATGCGGTCGATCAGGTTGCCTAAGGCGCCGCCCAGTATCAGACTCAGCGCCAGTGCAAACAGGGTCTCTTTTGCATGTTTGTACAGCAGCAGGGTGATCGACACGGAAGCGATCACGGCGATGGCGGAGAACAGCCAGCGCTGCATGCCACCCGCCTCGCTCAGGAAGCTGAACGCGGCGCCCGCATTGTGCAATCTGGCCAGATCAAACACGCCATTCACCGTGATGCTCTCCAGATAGGTGAAGTGACTGATTACGAACAGCTTGGCGATCTGGTCGAGCACGATCACCAGTGCGCTCAAACCCAGCCAGCGACTAAGCATAACGCCTCGATTCGCCCTCGCCATACAGATTGCTCACGCAACGGCCGCACAGGGTTGGATGCTCGGTGTCGGTACCCACATCCTCACGATAATGCCAGCAGCGTTCACACTTGTCGTGCAGGCTGGCCGACACATCGATACGCTGTTCATCCTCGGCGCGATGCAGCGTGGCGCGCGAAGTGATGAAGACCAGGCGCAGATCGTCGCCTAAACGCGTCAGCACGTCGAAATCATCGCCTGATGCAAACACGTCGACTTCGGCGGCCAGGGCCGAACCGATCAGCCCTGCGGAGCGCGCTTCTTCCAGTTGCTTGTTGACGCGCGCGCGCCAGCCATCGATGGTCAGCCATGAGCTGATTTCTTCGCCGGACAACTGGGCGTCCGGCAGATCGTGCCATACGCCCTCGAACACACTCTGGTCGTTGCGGCCGTTCAATATTTCAAAGGCCTCCTCGCCGGTGAAGCTCAGGATAGGCGAGATCAGGCGCGTTAGTGCATGGGTGATGTGGTACAGCGCGTTCTGCGCGGAACGGCGTGCACGGGAATTTCCCCCCGAGGTGTACAGGCGGTCTTTCAGGATGTCCAGATAGAAACTGCCCAGTGTTTCGGAGCAGAATCCCAGCAGCTTTTGCACGCCCAGATGGAATTCATAACGATCAAAATCGGCACGCACTTCATCCTGCAGCTTTTGCGTCATGTGTAGCGCGTAGCGGTCGATTTCCAGCCAGTCACTCACGGGGAGTGCATCGCGCGTGACGTCAAAATCTGAAATGTTGGCCAGCAGGAATTTCAAGGTGTTGCGGATGCGGCGATAGCTCTCCACCACGCGTTTTAAAATTTCATCCGAGATGGTCAACTCGCCTGAATAGTCGGTCGAGGCGGTCCAAAGGCGCAGAATGTCGGCGCCCAGTGTGTCGAAAATCTTCTGCGGCGCGATCACGTTGCCCTTGGATTTCGACATCTTGTGGCCGTTGCCGTCGACTACAAAACCGTGCGTGAGCAGGGCGTTGAAAGGTGCACGGCCATTGATGGCACAGCCGGTCAACAGCGAAGATTGGAACCAGCCGCGATGCTGGTCAGAGCCTTCCAGATACAGGTCGGCCAGATAGCGATCGGAGGAAGAGCTCAGCTCAGGACGGCGGGCGAGGACGGCCGCATGGGTCGAGCCTGAGTCGAACCACACATCCAGCGTGTGGGTGAGCTTCTTGTAGTGTTCGGCGTCCGTGCCGAGCAGGTCGACTGAATTGAGGCTGAACCAGGCTTCGATGCCGTTTTCTTCGACCCGTTTTGCGACTTGTTCCAGCAATTCCTGTGTGCGTGGGTGCAATTCGCCCGTTTCCTTGTGGACGAAGAACGGCATCGGCACACCCCAGTTGCGCTGGCGTGAGACGCACCAGTCGGGACGATTTTTGATCATCGCCTCCAGACGCGCGCGGCCCCAAGCCGGGAAGAAGGTCGTCTCATCGACGGCTTTATTGGCAAGGTTGCGTAAGGTAGCATCGCTGCCGTGCGCCTGTTGTGTCATGCCGATAAACCACTGCGGCGTGGAACGGAAGATGATCGGGGTCTTGTGGCGCCAGCAATGCGGATAGCTGTGCTGTACTTTTTTCAGGCAAAACAGATGGCCTGAAGCTTCCAGCGCCTGCAACACGATGTCGTTCGCTTTCCAGACAAATACACCGGCCAGAACAACGTCACCGACGGCAGGCACAGTGGCCAGAAACTTGCCGTCGTCGCCTACCGGATTGTCGGTCGGCAGGCCGTATTTTTGGCCGACGAAATAATCGTCCAGACCGTGGGCGGGTGCGGTATGCACCAGACCCGTACCGGAATCCGCTGTGACATGGTCGCCGCAGATGAGCGGGACGATGCGATCCTGGAACGGATGCTGCAAGGGCAGCATATCGAGCGCCGCGCCACGGCAGGTGCCGACGGTCTCGCCGCTTAACTGATAGCGCTCCAGACAGCTTTGCGCCAACTCGCTAGCGAGCAGCAGATAGCCTTTTTCGGTTTTGACCAGACTGTATTCGAACTCGGGATGTACGCTCACCGCCTGATTGGCAGGCAGCGTCCACGGCGTTGTTGTCCAGATGACCGCCGATACGCGTGCAGATCCCGGCAGCGAGACGCCGAAGGCGCGTGCCAGGGATGCCGGATCCTTGACTTCAAACGCAACGTCGATCGCGCTGGAGGTTTTGTCTTCGTATTCGACTTCAGCTTCTGCCAGAGCTGATTGGCAATCCAGACACCAGTTCACCGGCTTATAGCCCTGATACAAATACCCATTGTCGTGTATCTGGCCGATGGCGCGGATGATGTCGGCTTCGACCTTGAAATCCATCGTCAGATACGGACGATTCCAGTCGCCCAGTACCCCTAAACGGATGAAGTCTTTTTTCTGGCGTTCGACCTGTTCTGCGGCATAGCTGCGGCACAGTTCACGGAATTGCGCTGGCGGAATTGCCTTGCCGTGTTTCTTTTCCACCATCAGTTCAATCGGCAGGCCGTGACAATCCCAGCCCGGCACATAGGGCGCATCAAAGCCTGAGAGCGTTTTGCTTTTGATGATGATGTCTTTTAGGATCTTGTTGACCGCATGACCGATGTGGATGTCGCCGTTTGCATAGGGCGGGCCGTCGTGCAGAATGAATTTAGGCAGCCCCTGTTTTGCGGCGCGTATCTTCTGATAGCGCTGTTGCTCTTGCCAACGCGACAGCATTTGCGGTTCGCGTTTGGCCATGTCGCCGCGCATCGGGAATGAAGTATCTGGGAGATTCAGTGTTTTTTTGTAATCAGTCATGTTGTTCAAACCATTTCTTTGCATTTTCGACGTCCAGCGCGATTTGTCGCGTGAGCGCTCCCACATCGGGAAATTTTTGTTCATCGCGGCGCTTTTGCAGAAATTCTACGCGCAACCGCTTTCCATAAATATCTTGTTCAAATTCAAATAGATGGACTTCTAGTATTGGCTTTTCCTGATGTTTTAGGGTAGGGCGAACGCCTAAACTCGCCACGCCCTGCAGGACGCCCAGTCCTTCTGCATGGGCCTCGACGACGAAGATCCCGGACAGCGGCGGACGGTTGTGTTTGATCTGGATATTCGCGGTCGGGTAGCCTAATTTTCGGCCAACGCCATCGCCGTGGACGACGCGCCCCGATATGCTGTAGGTGCGGCCCAGGTAATCGTGGACGCGGCGCATTTGTCCGGCTGCCAGCGCTGCACGAACCGCGGTGCTGGAGATACGCACGCCATCGTGGGTGACGCTTTGGACTGCCTGCACTTCGAAACACTGCTGCTCACCGATTTTTTCCATCAGCGTAAAATCACCGACGCGTCCGCTGCCGAAACGAAAATCGTCGCCGATCAGTACGAATTTGGCGTTCAGCTTCTGATGTAGAGCGCGGATGAAATCTGCAGCTGACATTTGTGCGAGGCGGGCATCGAAGCGGCATACCTGCACACGGTCGATGCCGAACTGCTCGAATAGCGCCAGCTTTTCTCGCAGGCTGCTCAAACGGGCAGGTGCCGTATCGGGCGTGAAAAATTCGCGCGGGTGCGGTTCAAAAATGACCACCGCTGTCGGCAAGCCGCGCGCGCCGGCTGCTGCCTTTAACTGGTTGAGCAAGGCCTGATGACCCAGATGCACCCCGTCGAAATTACCGATGGTGAGGGCGACAGGCTGGGTGTCAGGTGAATAGAGTCCGCGTAGTATCTGCATAGAGGTGGAATTATACCGTGAGATGAGCCGCAGGCGCGGTTTCATGTCTATGCGGTTGAGGGGGCGCGCACAAATTCGCCGTGCAGTGAATCGATCCGGGCAGTAGAATACGCAGATTGAAACGCGCTGATGCCGATGTTGAGCGCACTCCATTTATGAACACACTTATGACCGCCAGTAATCCAAAAATTTTATCGACTATTCTAGAACCTTTTGGCGCGAACGAAATTTCGATGGAAGAAATTCGCAACACGCTCGATGCAACCCAGATGTTTAAAGACTTTGAATGGGCGCAGATTCAAGCGCTCTCGGAGTATATTCAGCTCTATCGTGCTGTGCCAGGTACCGTGTTGTTCAGCGAAGGCGATAAGGGTGATTTCATGTGTGTCGTGCTGCAAGGGTGCTTGGATATTCGCAAGCAGGACATGCAGCACGATGACAAGATGGTCGCCACGGTCTATGCCGGCCGCAGTTTGGGTGAAATGGCGCTGGTCGACGGCGAAGTAAGGTCTGCCACGGCGGTTGTCAAAGTGCCGTCTGTATTAGCCGTTCTGACTTACGACAGTTTCACTGAAATTACCCGCGACAAGCCGGCGCTGGCCGTTAAACTCTTGCTAAAGATCGCGCAACTGATCAGCCAGCGGCTGCGCCTGACCAGCGGGATACTGGTCGATTATCTGGAAAAATAAGCGGATTCAGGATTTTACGGGCAGAAATTCGATGCCGGTGCGCTTTACCAATTCCTGATAACTGATCGGTTTACCTACTTTTGCCTCATCACTATTGTCCAGCCAGTTCACCCAGCTCTTATTGGTCGACGGGTCATAAACAAGTTTGAATAAATGCTGCGGTACCCACACGCGGTTTTCGCCTATGGTGGGTGGTGTGCCGTCAAATACAGGCCCGGTGATCACGTAAATATCGCCTGATGCGCGCATGGCGTATTTTCGTGTCGCCTTCTCAATGCTGGACCACGCTTTGCGGTTATTGATGGAATACTGCGGCACCATGTTGGCCAGCGAAAAACTCTGCGCCATTGAAGCTTCCGTTGCCATATCGCCTGCTGGCGCCATGTGCCCCCGATCAAATCCCGAACCGTGATAGTCATTAAGTTCTGCGCGCTCGGCACGCGGCAATCTGGCGTCGGCAAAAAACTTGTTGGTTCTTTGATTGCCGCGAGCCGCTTGTAGCACCGCGTTGTTGAGGCGCTCTGCAACATACACCGGCGTGTGGCTTTTTCCTGAATGCATGACCGCAAATGCGTCAAAACAGAGTGCGCGCCCTTGCAAGTTCGCTTGATTGTGGATAACAGGCGGCGTGCTATTGGCAAATACTTCGCGGCACAGTTTGAAATCATCCGGTGCCGCCAATGCGGTGCCGAAGGAGACGGCGAGGAGTAGCAGTCCCAGTTGTAGTTTTTTAATCATCGCGATGTGTAACCTTAAGCGTTAAAACGGAAAAACAGCCTCACGCGGAGACGCGGAGAAAAGCACAAAAACATTAAAAACAAATTCGCCAGCGTCAAAAAAATTAACGTCAAACGGTCATTTTTTGTTTGAATTTATTTTTCTCCGCACCTCCGAGTGAGCAATCGTTTTTAGTGCATCGCATTGAGTTGTTTGGCGATGATGTCGTGGTTGAGCCAGAGCACGGGGCCTGCCGGTTTAGACGTCTCGTAAAACATCAGCGGTCCTGTGCCTTCCAGTACCAGCGCGCTCAATATTCCGACCACCAGTTCCTTGCGGTCCGTGTGCATCTGGATGATGTCGTCCGACGTGCCGATCATCAGGTCGGCCAGCGCTTCCGAGTTGTCCATCGGCCATGCTGAGAAGTTTCTGAATGTCTTCATCACAGGGCTGATGTTGTAGTCTTCAATCTTTTGCAGCAGGGCTTCGAGCGTGATGCCTTCCTGTAAGAGCGCCCGGCAGGCTTGCCACTGCGCTTCGGCCCATGCGCCGCCATTTTCCTGTTTCAGCGCTTTGAGCAGCGGGAACAGCGAGAGTTCTACACCGGCGAAGATATCGGATGAATTCGTGCGGATTTCCGGACAGTTATAAACGGTGGCCACGACGCCTTGCTCCCAGGCGGCAACGGCTACCTGTTCCAGGCGCATCTTAGCCTGACCTTGCGTGTAGTTGCTGTAGGTTTGCCACTGGTATTGATCTTTAATCAGAATCTCTGTGCCGTGATAGCCGTAGGCGGTGTAGCGCACTTGACCTCCGGTCTTTTCAAGTCTGGCGCGGATCGCAGTGCTGCCTTCGATCAGGTACTGGAAGGTGTTGGCGGTTACTTCATCGAAATTCATCAATATCAGTTTGCCAAGATCGCTGCCCAGCAGCGCGCGGGAGGACATGAAGCGCTCGCCGCGTCCCTTGTAGATGCGGTTGGCAATGGCCAGAAACACTTTGACCTTAGGGATGCCGCCTGCCATGGTGTGTGCGAAAAAAGCGTTCGCGCCATCGGGGATCAGACTGTCGAGTTCGCTCATGACGCGAGCTACGGAATCCTTGAAGCGTTTGATGCCGACTTCACGGCATTTTTCGATATGCGCCCAGTCAAGTTTGTCTTCCTGCCAGCTCTTGAGCGTCATGCCCGAGAGCAGATCAGTTGGAGTGGGTTCGCCTGCCGGTGCGTCCAGATCGAATCCTGCCATTAGCGGCACATTGATGATGCGCCCGCCCAGATTGGCTTCCGCCTCACGAAGTTCTTCCGTCGTTAGTGCGCGCAGCGCATTGTTTTCATCGCGACGGCCGACGGTGATACCAACCACGGTCATACCGGATTTTTTAGCTTCGTTGATCAGGCCGTTGGCGTAGCCGCGGCCAAACAATTCGCCGAACAGCACGAAGACATCACCTTTACGGAAAATGTTGGTCTGAGGAATATCTCGCAGGGCGATGGGTGCGTGCATAAAATCTACTCCGAAATGATAAATTTATAAAAAATACAAGACATTGTCCACTAAAAACACGAAAAGTACGAAATATATAACCAGTTGATTTAATGATTGTTGCTGGAATGTCTCAATCTTCCCTTGCGAGGCTTAAAACAACACCTTGCGCTATATAACAGGCAAATATTAAATATGATGTGGTGGTTTTCGTGTCTTTCGTGGATGAGTTTTTATAGGTTAAACTGTGCCGCCAACTGTCAGGCCGTCGATACGCACTGTTGGTTGTCCGACGCCGACCGGTACGCTCTGGCCTTCCTTGCCGCAGGTGCCGACACCGGGGTCGAGCGCCATGTCATTGCCGATCATCGAGATGCGCGTGAGCACATCCGGACCGTTGCCGATCAGGGTTGCGCCTTTGACCGGATAGGTGATTTTGCCGTCTTCGATCATGTAAGCTTCGGCGGTTGAGAAGACAAATTTTCCGCTGGTGATATCGACCTGACCGCCTGCAAAATTGACCGCATACAGACCGTGTTTGACCGAGGCGATGATTTCCGCCGGATCCTTGTCGCCGCCCAGCATATAGGTGTTGGTCATGCGCGGCATCGGGATGTGCGCGTAGGATTCACGACGGGCATTGCCGGTGACCGGCACACCCATCAGGCGGGCGTTGAGCGTATCTTGCAAATAGCCCTTGAGGATGCCGTTTTCGATTAGCGTCGTGCATTGGGTCGGGTTGCCCTCATCGTCCATCTGCATCGAGCCGCGCCGGTCACTCAAGGTGCCGTCATCCACCACGGTGACGCCTTCAGAGGCCACTCGCTCGCCGATGCGGCCTGAAAATGCGGAACTGCCCTTGCGGTTGAAATCGCCTTCCAGGCCATGGCCGATGGCTTCATGCAGCAATATCCCCGGCCAGCCGTTGCCCAGTACTACGGTCATGTTGCCTGCAGGGGCGGGGGCTGCATCCAGGTTGATGGACGCCTGGTGAACGGCGAGCGCTGCATATTTGCGCAACACGTCGTCCGTGAAATACGCATAACTGAAGCGTCCGCCACCGCCTGCCGAACCTTGTTCGCGGCGACCATTGCTCTCGATGATGACGGTGATAGACAGACGCACTAAGGGGCGGATGTCCGCGTTCATCAACCCGTCGCTGCGTGCGACCATCACGACCTCATACTCGCCGGAGAGTCCTGCCATCACCTGCACGACGCGCGGATCGAGCGCGCGCGCGTAGCCTTCGATGCGCTCTAGCAGCGCGACCTTGTCGGCATCCTTGAGGCTGGCAATCGGATCATTCGGCAGATAGATGTCGCGACGCGACCCTTTATGGATCATCGGTACGGTTTGTGTGCCGCCACTGGAGGCAATGGCGCGCGTGGCATTGGCTGCACTTTGCAGTGCATTCAGGCTGATATCGTCTGAATAGGCGAAGGCGGTTTTTTCGCCGCTGACAGCGCGCACGCCGACCCCCTGGTCGATGCTGAAGCTGCCGGATTTGACGATGCCTTCTTCGAGTGACCAGCTTTCCGCGCGGCTGTACTGAAAATACAAGTCCGCATAATCGAGGCGATGTGCCAGCATGCTGTTGAAGACCTGCTCGATCTGAAGAGTTTCTATCAGATAGGGCGCGAGCAGGATTTTCTGCGCGGTGGCAAACAGGGCGTCAGGTGAGGCGGATAGGGTCATGGTTTTAGTTGTTAGTCATTAGTCGTTAGTCGTTAGCCATTAGTTGTCGCTTCGCAGTTTTTAGCTAATAACTAACGTCTGGCGACTGCTTTTTAGCAGCTGATTTTTCGGTGTGTCAATGCGGGCAGGCCGGTACGCAGGCTGGCCTGATACGATGGATTGACCTCAGCAATCACCACGCCTGAGCCGCGCGGTAAACGGTCGAGTATGCGCCCCCATGGGCCGACGATCATGCTGTTGCCGTGGGTTTCGCGGCCGTTGACATGATAGCCGCCTTGCGCTGATGCAACGACATAGGCCAGATTCTCGATGGCGCGAGCACGCACCAGTATTTCCCAGTGCATTTTGCCTGTCGTTTCGGTAAAGGCGGCGGGCAGCACGATAATGTCGACATCCTTCATCGCGCGGAACAGTTCGGGGAAACGCAGATCGTAGCAAATGGCAAGTCCGATACGGCCGAAGGGGCTGTCTATGACCACCACCTGATTACCGGCCTCGATCGTTTGGGCTTCGTCGTAACTTTCGTTCCCCATGGACAAGTTGAACAGGTGAATCTTGTCGTAGCGGGCGACCTGCTGCCCCTCATCGTTGAATACCAGACAGCTGTTGAGTACCTTGTCCGGCACACTGGCCGCTAAGGGAATCGAACCACCGACCAGCCATATCTTGTGCTGGCGCGCGGTATCGCTTAAAAATTTTTGAATCGGCCCTGTGCCGGCTATTTCGCGCACAGCCACTTTGTCTTGTTCATTCATACCCATGATGGCAAAGAATTCGGGGAGCACCACAAGCCGTGCTCCTTGTTCAGCCGCACGTGCGATCAGTCGTTTTGCCTCGCTCAGGTTTCCTGAAACATTCGGGCCGGAGGCCATCTGAATGGCGGCTACCTTAAAGGTGTTTACGGAGGCTTGGTTTGATTCGGCTGACATGGTTCTTCCCTGAGAAGTTATTGTTTGTCCGTTGGATTGGCAGCTTTGGGCGCGGTGATGATTGTAATCGGCTTTTCGCCCACTTTCACCACGCTCGGGTCACTCCATTTTCCGGTGACATTGTATTCAAAAGAGATTAATTTATCGAGCGGATTTCCGAGTATTTTACTCACTATCAGAGTGCCTATGCCAACAACCGGCCCTGCGGCAAAGGCACTTAGCATCGAAACACTCGAGCCTAAAGTGGGTAATACCTCCACGCGCAGGTTCTGCGTTTCGTCGTTCAGATTGACCTGGCCCTTCATGGTGACTTTGGCGGATGAGCCGTCTATGTGTAAATCATCGGTTTGCAGCACGCCGCGCATGAGGGTCGCATTGCCGTTAATGCTGTCGAACTCGAAACCGGAACTGAACACATCGGTAAAATCGAGCGTGATGCGTTTGGGTAGCGCCTGCAGACTGAGGATGCCGAGCAGCTTGCCGATACCGGGTTCCATTTTGAGAAACTGTCCTTGGCCTGTGTCAAGTTTGAGTGTCCCGTTGAGCGATGCGTAGTTAAAATCAAAGGGCTGGCCGTCCCAATTCAGATTTGCGATCATTTTCCCGCTGCCGTTCTTGACGGTATTCGGGTAGCCTGAGCGTGAAAGAATTTTTCCGGCATTGCTTATGTCGAGCAACAGATTGACATGGGTTTGCATGCTGGTCTGTTCGCTGCGCCAGATGCCATCACCAGTGAGCGTGCCATCCGGATTGCTGATATGCAGTCGGCGCAATCGCCAGTTCTGGGCTTCGGGCATGCCGACCAGTTCGAATCGACCGAGATTTTTTCCTTTGAATTGTAAATCTTCGATCGTCACTTCAATGGCAGGCAATTCCTGCGGTTGGCGGGGTTGGGGGGCGGCCTGAACCGGCAGGGTGTTGCTTTTTTCCTGCTCTGCCCAGTGCAAATTGCGCAGATGGGCCGATAGCTTGGTCTTGCCGTTAAATCCGTGTGGTTGCCATATCAGTTCTCCATTGAGCGGCTGGCTGGCGAGTTGTGCTGCGAGGCCGTCTCCGCGTCGGGCGGCCGTGATTTGCAAATCTTTCAGGTTCAAACCATAGCCTGTGAGTTGCTCGATATGCAAGGCCGCACCGGCTAAGGGCAGCGCAGTACCCGAATTTCCGGCAATAACGCCCCATCCCTGTAGGGACAATGAGGGCAGGTTACCCGAAAGCCAGATGCCGTCTTTGGCTGGCAAGGAGGCGCTGAGTCCGCCGAAAACAAGGTTGCCGCGTGTGATGGTGCTCACGCCGTTGCTCTCTGTGCTGATCAATCGGGCGCTCAGCAATTTTCCCAGTTGTGCGCTGATCAAATCCTGTTTGTCGATCATGCCTTTCTTTTCAATGTGCAAAGGCCAGATTTCGTTGGCGCTTTTGTTGAAGGGCGCAGGCAGGCTGGAACTGATCCCCTGCAAATTGGAATTAAGCGCTACCTGAGTTATCTTTTTGACCGTATTGATACTGGCGTCCCAGTTGGTACTGCCCTGCAACGCATCGGGCAGCGTCGTCATTTCCGCCTTGCGCAGTTGATCCAGATTGGCGCGCCCTTGCAAACTGGCGCGTATCACGCCGCCTTCTAACGTTTGCACGGTCAGGCGTGCAGGGCCGCCCAGAATACTTGCCGTTACTGTATTGGTTTTGATGCCCGATTCAGTGAATGACAGTTCACCGTTCGTGTTGCGTAACCAGGGCACGCCGTTGCCGATGTTGATATCGCTG
This sequence comes from Nitrosomonadales bacterium, assembly GCA_037137715.1. Lineage (GTDB taxonomy): Bacteria > Pseudomonadota > Gammaproteobacteria > Burkholderiales > Gallionellaceae > Gallionella. The sequence goes on along the minus strand of JBAXJT010000009.1, from coordinate 13,432 downwards.
GCCGGTATCCGTAGCATGCCCGATATTTTGGCCGGTTTGGTTTGTAACAGGGGAATTTGTGCCGACAAATTGAGATGACCATTGCCGCTGGCGGTCATGCCGTCGGTAAACCCGTCTATATAGCCGCGAACCGGACTTTGTTGGATGAATTGAAGGAAAACGCTGTTGGCAGCCTCGGCTTCACCTTTAATGTCCAGTATCGGATCGGCACTCGACATGTCAGCTTGCGTGATCAGCAGGTTGTGGATGTGTGCACCTAGCATGTCAGCCGCCGGCGCACGTACCTGCATTTTGTTGTTGTGGATTTGAAATTCACCGCTCAAATTGTCAATTTTTGGCCAGTCCGGCGCAAATTTCATGCTCACATTCTGGGCGTGTGCGGCTATTTCGAAGGTCGTGCTCTTGCTACCATCGAGCGGGAAATCGCTCAGATTCCCCTTGAGGCGCAGACGAAAATCCTCGGTCTTTCCCGATAGCAGGGCGTCGTTCAGCCAGTCACTGTCTTTTTTGTCCAGCGCCACGAGAGGTATATAACGAGCTGCGTGCTGAATCTCGCCGTGAGTGAGGCTGGCGGTCAAGTCTGCGATGCCCAGCGTGTCCTTTTTAGTTTGGAATGTGCCATACAGGTTGCCAGCCAGATCGTCGTTGGCCAATGCTAGATTGGCTACTTTGATGTTCAACTCCTCGTGTTCGCGCTGCCAGTTAGCCTGACCTGTCAGGGTATGAAATTGCAGCGTTTCACGCATGATGCCCGGCGCCTCTATGGTCAGGTTACGCGTGTTGATGTTCAGGTTTCCGCTGGTCTCACTGCCGTCGATGGCGAGGGATAATCCCGAAAATCCGGGATTTTTTCCGACTTGCTGCAACGCGATATTATCGAATTTTCCCTTGATTTTGTAATTGAGCAATTTGTCAGGGGTGCCCTGCCAGCTCAGCGTTAAGTCTGATACCTGTCCGCGGGGTGCATAGGCATTCAGTTCGCTATGCAAGCTTGCCTCGAGCGGTAAAAAATTCGCCAAACTGACTAAACTTTCAATTTGCAGCAAATTCGCGCGCAATTCACCCTTGGCAGGTTGGGTTTTGCCGGCTGTCTGAGTGCGAAAATAAAAATCGGTCGGCTTGAGTTGAACCCCGTTGAGTAGGCGCAGGCTCAGTTTTTGTGTTGCGATCTCCCAGCCGTTTTCAACGGCTTTCCAGCTGGCTCTGCCGCGCAGAAAGTGGATGTTCAACGGCGGTGTATTGTCAGTCAGGCGAGTGCTGATGTCGCGCAACACCAAGTCGGTCGTTAATTGTGTGAGTACGCCTTTTTCGAGACTGAGCCAGCCTCTGATTGCACCGCGTCCGCGACTGAGTTCGTCGGGTAGTTTAAGCCAGGGGCGCCATGCCAGAATGTCGGTGTAATCGAGTTGCGCAAATACCTGTCCTCGCCATTGATTCAGTTCACCGTAGCGCTTCCCGTAAAAGTCGCCACGTATATCTAGCGGTGTGGCGAGTTCGGCTGGCGGCACGGCGCGCAGTGCAAACTGATGGTGGCTAAACAGGCTTTCAATATGTAAGTTGACCCGATTGAGCACCAGGGGCGGGGCATTGCGTTGCTCGTCCAGCCATACGATGATGGCATCTCGTACCACGATACGTGATTGATGTAACAGCCAGTTTGCCAGATCATTGTCATTATTGCCTGAGGAAACAGCCACGCTGCCGATAAACAGCTTACCCGATACATCGCGTCGTATCAGTAGGGTAGGGCGGTCAATTTCAAGGCTGGTCAGGCGCAGTTCGGCGGCCAGTAGCGACAGCCAGGACATGCTGGTGTCAATTTGCGGCAAGACCAGCGCGGGTTGGCCTTGTTTGTCCAGAATGCGCACATCCGATAAGCTCAGGTGAGGATGCAGTCCGTCCCAGTTTCCCCGGATTGCGCCTATGCTGACCGGGTTGCCCATGGCTGTTGATAATGACGCCGTGATTTTGCCGTGAAACTGTTCAATATCGGGTAGCAGCCAATAGCGCAGGACAATGATCATCAGCGCGCAGCACGCAGCCGTCACCGCCGTAGTCACAATCGTGACACGTGTTAGCCAGTTAAAACTGTGCCAGAGCATGCGAACAGGGCGGGAATTGAGCATGAGCCTAAGTTGTAATGAGCGAATCGTAAGTCTTGCAATTGGCCGCTTACGGCTGGTAGAGTGCATTCTAACTTATTGGACTGGTGATTATGCCCATGAACACTGAAAACGCCTTGTCATTTCCTGATTTTTTGCACAAAACGATGCGTTGCAGTCGTTACGCCAAACGTATTTTGGAATCTGATGCCGTTTTGCTTGAGTGGCTGGAGTTGAATTACTTCACGCCGTGTAACCGGGGCGATATTGAAAATTTGCTGGAACAATTAAATCCCGGGGATGAAGCAGCGTTAGCGCGGGCGGTACGCAGACTGCGCAAGCAGGTGATGGTTAAGCTGATACTGCGCGATTTGAACGGCTTGTGCGACCTGAACGAAGTGATGCAGGCGATGACGGCGCTGGCAGAAATCGTGGTGCAGCGGGCACAAAGCTGTCTGATGGAATCATTGCAGCAGCAGTTTGGCTGTCCGGTCGGAGAGCATAGCCGAACTGAGCAAGAACTGCTGGTGATCGGCATGGGTAAGCTGGGCGGCGGCGAGTTGAATGTGTCCTCCGATATCGATCTGATTTTTGTCTATGCGGAAGACGGCGAGACAAACGGCGCGCGCGTGCTGAGCAATCACGAATTTTTTACCCGTCTGGGACGCCGCCTGATCAATATCATCAACGAGGCGACAGGGGATGGCTACGTGTTTCGCGTCGATATGCGTCTGCGCCCCTATGGAGATAGCGGCCCGCTGGTGATGAGTTTTGCCGCGCTGGAAGAATATCTGGTCAGTCAGGGGCGCGAGTGGGAGCGGTATGCTTGGATTAAGGCGCGGGTTGTGGCACCGGCCACTCATACTTGTATCGCCGAGTTGAGCCGGCTCTACCAGCCATTCGTATTCCGCAAATATCTCGACTTTGGTGCGATCGATTCGATGCGCAAGTTGCACGCGCAAATCCGTCAGGAAGTAAAGCGCCGCGACCGTCTGGATAACATCAAACTGGGGCCGGGCGGCATCCGTGAAATTGAATTTACCGCCCAGGTGTTTCAGTTGATACGGGGCGGTCAGGATGCGAGGTTGCGCATCTTGCCTACCCAGCGTGTACTCAAACAACTGGCTGAAAATGGTCAGATGGCGCACAGCGTGGTGGCCGAGCTTGATGCGGCCTATGTTTTTCTGCGTAATCTGGAGCATCGTCTGCAATATCTGGACGACCAGCAAACACAGGCGCTGCCGGTCAGTGAAGAAGATAGGCAACTGATAGCCTGCGCGATGGACTTTGATGATTATCCTGCGCTGTTGCAGGTGCTGGATCGTCATCGCGCCTTAGTAATTGAGCAGTTCGAGCAAATTTTTGGCGCGTCGGTTCAGGAGCCTAGCCTGTTATGGTGCGAGGATGTCGGCGTTGAAGAACTGTCGGACGCGCTGGGGGCGCAAGGTTATCGCGCGGCCAATGAGAGTGCGCAGCGCCTGTTGCAGTTGCGCGGCAGTGTGCGCTACCAGCAGTTATCCGATTTAAACCGGCAGCGGGTGGACGGGCTGATTCCGCAATTTATCGCTCTTGGCACGCAATACAGCGATCCTGATACCACGCTGTCGCGATTGTTAACCCTGCTCGAGGCCATCAGCCGGCGAGCGGCTTATCTGGCCTTTCTGGCTGAATATCCGCAGGCGTTAGCGCGATTGGCCAGATTGCTCTCGGCGAGCAGTTGGGCGGCGGGTTTTCTGGCACAGCACCCGGCATTGTTCGATGAATTGCTCGATGCGCGGGAGATGTACCGCCCGCCTGAGTGGGAAAAAATTGATGTGGATTTGCAAGCGCGACTCTCAGGGTGCGGGAGTGATGTAGAGCGTCGTCTGGAGGTGTTGCATCAGGTGCAGCAGGAACAGATATTTTATTGTCTGGCGATGGACCTTCAGGGCTTACTGCCGCTTGAGACGCTCAGCGATCATCTGAGTGATCTGGCCGATTTAATCTTGCGCCATGTACTTCACCTGTGCTGGGATAACGCGCGCAAACGCCACACCGATCAACCCTGCTTTGCCATCATCGCCTACGGGAAACTGGGCGGCAAAGAAATGGGCTATGCCTCTGATCTGGATATGATTTTCCTCTACGACGACGATCATCCTGATGCACAGGAAAATTATGCTCGGCTGGGCAAAAGCATCAATGCGATGCTGGGTAGTTACACGGCGTCTGGCCGCCTGTATGAAACGGACTTACGCCTGCGTCCCAACGGGGCGAGCGGTTTGCTGGTGAGTTCGGTGGTGGCTTTTGCCGAATATCAGCAAAAGGAGGCGTGGGTGTGGGAGCATCAGGCTTTATCACGCGCCCGTTTTAGTGCAGGGGACGCTGATGTGGGGCGCGCGTTTGAAGCAATTCGTCAGCAGGTTTTGAGCATGCCGCGCGATGTTGAGACTCTGCGGCAAGAAATCATCACGATGCGGCAAAAAATGCACGACGGTCATCCGAATAACAGCACGCTGTTCGATATCAAGCACGACCGGGGCGGCATGGTGGATATCGAGTTTATGGTGCAGTTTTTGGTGTTGGCCTATGCACATCAATACTCAGAGTTGACCGCGAATGTCGGGAATCTGGCTTTGTTGAAAATGGCCGCCGAAGTGGGTTTGATTGATCTGGAGTTGGCCTGCCAGACTCGAATTTTGTACCGAAGTTTGCGCCAAATTCAGCACCGGATGAGGCTCAACGATGCTGTTCACTGCCGTGTTTCACCAGATGAAATCGACACGCGCGCGGGGCTGGTATTATGGGCGAACTTGTTCGGGGAACCAACTTAAGCGTCCGGATCGCCAAGTATGTTTCATACCCTCCCGAAGGAGGGGGTGTTATTAGAAATTGACAACGAGGCCCGCTGTGACGGAGGTTAATTTGCTCTTTCCCATTGTTGCTGCATCGCCGATGGTACCCAAATCTTCATAGTTTAATCGGCCGCTGATGGTCGGTGTGAAGGCGTATTCCGCACCGACACCGAATACAGCGTTGTTGTTGGTCGCAGAAGTGGAGGCTGCCACGGCAAATGGTCCAACCACCGCAGTGGCGTTGGCTTTCGAACTGACGGAGGCGAAACCGAGTTTGGCGGTCAAAGAAAAATTCTGGCTAAGCGGCAAGGCACCTGTTCCGACAATCTGTAATGCGGTGGCGCCGGCGTTTGCCACGACGGCGACGGCACCGATGGTGCCAGATGCTCTTGCTTTGCCGTAATCCGTATAACTGACTTCAGCGCCGAAATTTTTGGTGAAGCCGTAGCCTGCTGCAAGGCGATAGGCGGTATCGGTTTTTTTGCATGCAACGGTTGCCGGCACGCCGTCGCAACTATTGGCTGCCGTGGATTGTCCCGCGTCGAATGCGGCGTAGGCCTGATTTTCTGCTGCAAATACGGGTGCAGCAATAAGCAATCCGGCAACGGATGCGAATAAAATTTTTTTCATGATCCATTCTCCTTTTAAATTACGCCTTGAAGTTCAAGACGCAAGATTTATACAGCAGTCTTGCCATCATAAAAATATGCCTGAACGTCTATGTATTCTGGCCTATTTACCCCGCCGGAATTTTTTAGCTAGCTAGGCCGATTTGCCTATGTATTTAGGCAGATACCGCTAATTTTATCAGCGTGCTCTAATTTGTCGGCGGTTGATCTGGCCGCTTTGATACTAACCGCAGGTTTTATTTTTTACTAAAAAATAAATAAAATCAGCTAGTTATTCTTTTAGTGAACCAATAGAGGGGAGTAGATCATGGCAAAAAAAGCGTTGTTGGTGGGGATTAATGATTATGCGCCGGCCGGTGCTGGCGGGCCCGATTTGCGTGGCTGTGTGAACGATGTGCGCGATATGGCCAATACACTGAGCGTGATGGGGATTGTGCCCGCGACGCCGGGTGCGATGCAAATCCTGACCGATGCGAGAGCAACCCGGGCGGCGATTATCAATGGTTTGAAATGGTTAATTAAAGGGGCGGTGCGGGGCGATGTGCTGGTTTTTTATTATTCAGGACACGGTTCTCAAGTGGTGGATCTGAACGGGGATGAACCCGATGGTCGCGACGAGACCATTTGCCCGCATGATTTTGCCAGCGCCGGTATGATCAAAGATGATGATTTTAATGCCTTGTTCGCTGCCGTGCCTGCCGGTGTTAATCTGGATGTGATTCTCGACTCCTGTCATTCGGGAAACGGTACGCGTGATGTGCAGTCGGCTTTGGCAGGCAGTGCGACTGTGGTGGCTCGTTATGTAGAACCGCCGATCGATGTGGGATTTTTTATCGACGCGGCCCCCTCGCTTCCGGTACGGGCGCTGTTCAGACGCCGCGGTGCTAAGGATGCGGTCACGGTGCCGGCGCTGACCCACGTGCTGTGGGCCGGTTGCCGTGACAATCAGACCTCGGCCGAGACGAACATCGGCGGCGCTATTCGCGGGGTGTTTACCTATCACTTCTGTAAGGCGCTAAGAGGCGCGGGGCTTGCCATTACACGCCGTAAGTTAGATGCACAGGTGTCGGTGAATATCAGGGCGATGGGGCAGGCTCAGGTGCCGCAACTGGAGGGGCCGACCACGTCCCTGGGTGAGCGCGTATTTACCTAAACATCGTGTAAGAGGCGAAATAAAAGCCGTTCATGTTGTGCATGAACGGCTTTTAACGGGTTTATACACTCAATTAGCTGCGCTTTTCCAGCTCCTCCCAGCGCGCCATGATCGTCACAACTTCCGCTTCTATCGCTTCATTGCGCGTTTGCAACTGCTTGGCGCGTTTGGCGTCATTGCGGAAAATCGTGCCATCAGCCAGATGCGCTGCGATATCGATTTGCTCCTTCTCCAACACTTCGATGCGCTTAGGCAGTGCTTCGAGTTCTTGAGTTTCCTTGTAGCTGAGTTTTGAGGCGACTTTCGGCTTCTCAATCGTTTGAACTGCCGCGCGCGGCGGGGTAGATAACGCGGGTTTAGCCAGCGCTGCTGCCGCCTGATATTTTTGCACCCGTACCCAGTCCTCGTAGCCGCCGACATATTCCTGCAGCTTTCCGTCACCTTCGAACGCGATGACTTGCGTCACCACATTGTCGAGGAAGGCGCGGTCATGGCTGACCAGAAACAGCGTGCCGTCGTAGTTGGCGAGCAACTCTTCGAGTAGTTCGAGCGTTTCGATGTCCAGATCGTTGGTCGGTTCATCGAGCACCAGCACGTTGGCGGGTTGTGTGAACAGGCGGGCGAGCAGCAGGCGATTGCGCTCGCCACCCGAACAGCTCTTTACAGGCGATCTTGCGCGCTCGGGCGGGAACAGGAAGTCGCCCAGATAGCTGATCACGTGTTTTTGTTGCCCCGCGATTTCGACAAAATCCGAACCCTGACTGATGGTGTCGGCCAGCGTCATGTTGTCATCCAGTTGTTCGCGCAGCTGGTCGAAATAGGCCACCGACATCTTGGTGCCGAGCTTCACGTCGCCTGAATCGGCCTCGATGTCGCCCAGAATGATTTTGAGCAATGTGCTCTTGCCAGCACCATTGGGTCCTAACAGGCCGATCTTGTCGCCGCGCTGGATGCGGCAGGAGAAGTCGTTGATCAGCGTGCGGCCGCCATAGGCTTTGCTGACATTGGAGAGTTCAGCGACCAGTTTGCCTGAGCGCTCACCGGTATCCACGGTCATTTCGACTTTGCCCTGTTTCTCGCGGCGTGCAGAGCGGTCGAGGCGCAGTTGCTCCAGACGCAGCACGCGGCCTTCGTTACGGCAGCGGCGCGCTTTGACGCCCTGACGTATCCAGATTTCTTCCTGTGCCAGTACCTTATCGAATTTGGCGTTGACCACGGCCTCGTCCGCCAGCATGCGTTCCTTGATGGCAAGATAGGCGGTGAAGTTGCCGGGGAAGCCTGATAGCTTGCCGCGGTCGAGTTCGACGATGCGGGTCGCGACGTTGTCAAGAAATCGTCTGTCATGGGTGACGAACAGCACGCTGCCGACAAAATTGTTCAGCAGGCCTTCGAGCCAGTCGATCGAGGCGAAATCCAGATGGTTGGTCGGTTCGTCCAGAATCAGCACGTCGGGTTCTGCGACCAGCGCCTGCGCCAGTGCGACGCGTTTCCTTTGTCCGCCTGACAGGTTGCCGACCAGACGGTCTGGATCCAGATCAAGTTTTGCAATGGCCGTCTCGATTCTGGCCTGTACCGACCAGCCGTCCTGCGCTTCGAGTTGCGTCTGCAGGTGCTGCATCTCTTCGAGCAGCGTCTCGTAATCCGCGTCAGGCTCCCCCAGTTGATGCGAGACATGGTGATAATCGTGCAGCAGTTTTTGCAACGGCCCGAGACCCTTTGCGACCGCATCGAATACGCTGTCTTCGGCGTCCAGTACCGGTTCCTGGCTGACATAGCAAATCCGCGCGGAAGGCTGACGCCAAACCAGTCCATCATCGAGTGTGCCTTGACCTGCCAGCACGCGCATCATGCTGGACTTGCCGCCGCCGTTGCGACCGATCAGGCCTACGCGTTCGCCCTCGTCGAGTTGAAAATCGGCATGGTCGAGCAGGGCTACGTGACCGAAGGCGAGACTGGCTTTATCTAGTGTGATATAGGGCATTATTTTGTAGGAACGATAATCGAGGATTGAGGTAGTGACGATTGATACAGGAAGGAGAAGCCGATCACCCAAAGCGCCATGACCCAGTAGCCGAATGCATCGGTGAAGCCGTTCAACACCAGTCGCAGGTTGTGGCTTTCAATCATAAATTGGGTGAACTGGTAAATGACGAACAGCGAGGCCAGCAGATTGGCTGCCAGTACCAGACGCTGGCCAAATTGATAGCCTTTGCCCTCAGGTTTTCCTTCCGGAGGTAGTGCTCCGCGAAAATGCATGATCAGGTAAACGATGCCAAAAACCAGCACGGCGCCCACCAGTCGTCCGGGAATGTCACCTTCGTGCGTGTTGACGCCCAGCAATTCGAGCAGCATACGGCCTGCGAATGCGACCCAGCCCATCCCCAGTGTTTGAGGGATTAAAAACCAGGCGATAAACAAATTGATACGAGGCAGCATTATTTTAGTTCTCCGGCAGTTAGTTTTTTCAGGTCTTCGATGATTTCTTTTGAGTGACGCGAGGTTTCAACGTTCAGGTAGTCCTTTTTTAAATTCCCTTGCGGGTCGATTAAAAAGGTAAAGCGGCGGGCAACTTTCATCACGCCCAGATTGAGCAGTGCGCCATAACTCGCAGCAACTTCTCCTTGCTTGTCAGCCAGCAAGGGAAAGGGCAGGTGATATTTTTTTGCAAACCCGGCATGGCTGTCACTATCGTCTACGCTGGCGCCGATCACCTTGGCGCCGAGTTCAGTGAGTTGAGCTAGATCGTCGCGAAATGCGCAGGCTTCCTGCGTGCAGCCAGGCGTGTCGTCTTTAGGGTAAAAATACAAAACGACCCACTTGCCCCGATAGTTTTGCAGGCTGTGTGGCTTACCGTGTTGGTCATTGAGTTTGAAATCGGGGGCTGGCTTACCGATTTCCGGCAAATTTCCCGCACGGGCGGCCCGCGCGACGAACAGCGAGGCGAAAATAATCAATGCGGCGAAGACGGCGAACCATTTCATTTTTTGACCTTATTGAGCGATATTTTGCAACAGGCGCGCATGATACCAGCGTGAGGGTTTAGATTACAGCGCAATTCCGGTAGAATGCGCACGCTGTCCTCGTCGTAAAATGGATATTACCGCCCCCTCCTAAGGGGCAATTACAGGTTCGATTCCTGTCGAGGACACCAAATAGCTGTTTTTCTGCATTCATCCCTGTACTGAAAACCCTTATAAACACTGGATTTAAGCGTAATGCGCGCTTAACCCCGTGCATTCCCGTCTATTGCAATTAACCACAATTTGTGGGTAAATGTGTTGGTAAATGATATTTACAACAAATTTTTACCAACAAACGGGGGTGAAACCATGAAATTGAACGACATGGCGGTTAAGAAGGCCAAGCCTGAAGCCAAGCCGCGCAAGCTGTCGGACGGTGGTGGCCTGTATGTACTGATACATCCGAACGGCGGAAAATACTGGCAGCTTGCCTATCGTTTTGCTGGTAAACAAAAAACACTTGCTCTAGGAATATATCCAGACATTAGCCTATCGGAAGCGCGAGTAAGGCGTGATGCTGCGCGCAAATTGATAGCCAACGGCACAGACCCAAGCGAAGCCAAACAAGCCCAAAAGCGTGAGGACAAGATCGCGGCGGCGAATACCTTTGAAGCTGTGGCGCGTGAGTGGGTCGAGAATCGCTCTAATGACTGGACGGCAGGCCACAAGGCGCTGACGCTGCGGACACTGGAGCAGGACGCATTCCCGTCTATTGGTCGTCGGCCTATCGCTGAAATATCATCGTCTGAATTGTTGGCAACGGTGCGTGCCATTGAGAAACGCGGGGCGCTGGAGATTGCCAGTCGTGTGTTGCAACGGTGCAGTGCTGTTTTTCGTTATGCCATCGCAACGGATCGGTGCAAAAATAATCCGGCCTTCAAAATGAGCGAGGCGCTCAAAAGCCCGACACGCACCCATTACAACACAATCGAGAAAGGCGGTTTTCCGAAACTGCTACGCGATATTGACGGCTATCAAGGCAGTCCGATGACCACATACATCTTGCAACTCATGGCGCTGACCTTCACCCGTACGGGCGAACTGGTAAATGCAGAGTGGAAGGAAATAGACTTCGATCGGGCGGAATGGTTAGCAGGCGGTTTTTTGTTGTCTCACAGATCAAGGTTACGTCAAAGGCAGAAAGAAGAACAGCAACGTTACAGTAGTCTTTCTTGCCAAGACACCACCATATTTGCACTCTGAAGCGAAAACAGATACTAATTTGCATCTATTTGTTGATGATGTCTTGAAAATGGCGCAACCTTCGATTGGGACATACGTAAACAATCGTAAACAATATTATCGGGATAAGGAAAATGATGCGGAAAATATTTTTTATGGCACTGCTTATTGCTATAAGCATGCCAGCAGTAGCTGACTGGAAGAAGGAATTGGTAACAAATTTTAAAGGTGAAAAATATGAATTTTTCTCAAAAAAATCATCAAACGGAGCGAGCCTTTCTTACGATACAAAAGATAAATTTCTTACATTTAGCCATCCTAGACATGTTTTAAATGGCGTTAATGGCATTAAAATTGATGGCATTTATTATGATATTTCCGAGAAAACGGAAGCCGGTGACTTTTATGCTATTAGTATCTGTATGGGGGCGAGACCTTACCTCGTAAATCCCTATTATGAAATACGAAATAATTGCTTTGAAGCCGCGATGACAGCTTCAAAAATTGAAGTGAATGTTGATTATTACCAAAACGGCACTACCCCAGTCACTTTTCTAATTAATAAACCATTAGCAACACATAAGACAAAATGAAAATTATTGGCTCACTGCTTGTCGCCACGCTTATCGTTCCGTTACAAGTTTTAGCTGAATCAGACGTTGAGATTGACAAAAATGCTGGAATTTGCTCTGCTTACATATATTTAGCCCCAAAAATGGGTATAAATACTTACGGAAAAACAGCAGACACGGCCTTGAACATGGCAAGCAATTCCACCCGCGCTGCTCAATTTGGAGCAAATTGGATAGAAGACATAAAAAGATCCCAAAAAAATAAAGCAGCAGTAAAAGAGCTGGTTTTTCAAGCAATGACTGCATGTGGTAATGCGCACATCCGATTTCACTGAGCACGAAAGACAAAGCAAAAAACCTTCAGCCATGCATAGCGCTGGGTAAGTGGCTATTGAACGCTGAGGCCATGCTTTTGAGCAGTAAAGTTACAGAACGGCAGCGATAAACTAAAATGAATCAGGGATATTATTCAAGCGATAGGAAAGCCAATTTTCTGCAAAGTAATTGACGGGGTAGGGGGGTGTCTGTTTGCAAAATATAGGCCGCTTGAGCTGGTGACAGTCGGGCGGTTTTGCATTGTGCCGTCAATGCTCAAACCGCCCCAAACTGATAGAAGTAAAAATATTTGTTGGTAAATCTGTTGGTAAAACTTAAAAGCGAACAGATATGAATACCGTGCCTATTGGCTTGCAGGCCGTAGTTCGAAGTCTGTCGAGGACCAAATATCTGTTTTTCTGCATTCATCCCCGTACAACAAACCCTTATAAAAACTGGCTTTGAGCGTAATACACGCTTAACCCCGTGCATTCCCGTCTATTGCAATTAACCACAAATGGTGGATAAAAGATATTTACAGCAAATTGTTACCAACAAACGGGTGGGCCATGAATGAAAAATAATGCAGTTATTGAACCCAAATAGGGAGCGTGATAGAGTGCTGTTATGAGAGTGATAGCCATTAGTACGTTACGAGATTTTTGGGAAAAGCATCCGCAAGCGGAAACGCCTTTACGTGCGTGGTTTGCAGACGCAAGCCGGGCGGGATGGAAAACCCCCAGTGAAATTAAGGCGGCGCATCGTAATGCCAGCTTTTTAGGGAGTAATCGCGTTGTGTTCAATATCAAGGGAAACGATTATCGCTTGATTGTGGTGGTGCATTACAACCGTGGAATGATGTACGTCCGCTTTATCGGAACACATGCGGAATATGACGCGATAGACGCGGGGAAGGTTTAGCAATGGAACTCAAGCCGATTAAAAACAAAATCGAATATAAAGCCGCTTTGCATGAAATTGAAGCCCTTTTTGACGTGCCCGACAATACACCTGAAGCGGACAGGCTTGAAGTGCTGGTTATGCTCGTGGAAAAATATGAAGCGCAGCATTATCCAATTCAACCCCCAGACCCGATTGATTTCCTGAATTATGCAATGGAAACGCGCGGGTTGACCCGTAAGGATTTAGAGCCTTACATCGGTAGCCGTGGCCGCGTGGCCGAAGTCCTGAATCGTGCCCGCCCGCTTACGCTGGCGATGATTAGGCGGTTGTCTGAAGGGCTTAAACTGCCTGCTGATGTGCTGATAGCCGACTATGAATTGCGCCATGCCGCTTAAAGAGCGCGCCCCTAGACCCCTTCCGGCACAACCGTTTCAGGCCGCTGAGTCCGGCAGATTCTGTTGAGTGATGGCACATCTATTTCATGCCGTTGAGTCGCCTGCCGAGAGATCAGGAAATCGTCGAGTCGCTGAGCTTCAAGCCATTCTGTTTTCATCAGTCAGGAGATAAAGGCTGCGCCTGCATGGGATGATCAGGAAAACTGATCGATGACGACGACGTCCTCTTGCGATAACGATCCGGGGCGCGGTAGCGCATCTTTGATGCCTTTGCTGTTGAGGCCGACCGAATATTGACCCAGCGTGCCGACTTTCGGTTGACCCAGG
>JBAXJT010000008.1:0-65337 GCA_037137715.1 Nitrosomonadales bacterium | reverse complement strand
CAGCTCACCACCTAAATTCACTTACAAAAGTTGCACTTCAGAGTTGAATCCGCCCTTATTTAAGGGGTGGCTGCAATGGCACGATTACCGAGATTGGTTATCCCCAGTCAACCGCAGCATGTGATTGTGCGGAAATCAATCGACTCTGACCCTATTGATCACCCTATGACCCTATTGATCACCCTATTGATCCGTGACCCTATTGATCCGTTGTTGATTCCTTTGATCGGATGTTGATCCTATTGCGTGTGGTGCGGCCAAGCAAGGTCTGTGACACTATTGATCTGTTAGTTCGTGCGTTTTAGCAGATTCGACAAGTCGGTTGGTGCGGGCGGCGGTGTGCCGTTCAGCCAATCCACGGCCTCGCCTGAGCCCCAGGACACTACGGAGGCGAGCGTAAACACCAGCAGGCTGCGCGTCATGCCCGCGGGGATACCTTGTTTATCCAGATAGCGGTGGATATACCAAGCTGCGATGAAGAAGACCAGCGTGGAGACGAGCAAGTTCGCCATTGAAGGTAGCGCGAACATCAGGCGTGCTCGCAGTCGCGGCGACGATAAGTAACGAAATGGTATTCCAGCGGCTGAGGCAATTCCTGAGTGCGAATTTCGCGTGCGACTTCCTGCCATGCGGACGCATCAAAATTTGGGAAATGCGCATCCCCTGCGACATCCTGCTGAATCTCGGTGATGTATAGGGTGTCGGCCAGCGGTAAGGCTTGCGCGTAAATCTCAGCCCCGCCCACGATGAATACCGGCTTATCAGAACAGGCAGCGAGTGCTTCGGGCAGCGAGTGCGCGATCAAACAGCCGTCGATCTTGAGGTTTTTGTCGCGGGTGACAACCACCGTGGTACGCCCGGGCAAGGGTTTGCCGATCGAATCGAAGGTCTTGCGGCCCATGATCATGTGATGGGCCATGGTGAGCGTCTTAAAATGCTTCAAGTCTTCCGGGCAGCGCCAGGGCAGCGTGTTGTTCACGCCTATGGTGCGGTTTTTTGCCATGGCAACAATGATGGAAATGCTCATACCGGTGCCGGGATAAGTGCTTTTCATACCGCTACTTTCCCTTTAATGGCCGGATGCGGGTCGTAACCTGTCAGCGTGAAGTCCTCGTATTTGAAGTTGAAGATGTCTTTCACATCGGGATTGATGTGCATGACGGGCAGCGGGCGCGGTTCGCGCGACAGTTGCAATTGGGTCTGTTCAAGGTGATTCAGATACAAATGCGCATCGCCGAAGGTGTGTACGAAATCACCCGGTTCAAGATCGCAGACCTGCGCCATCATCAGGGTGAGTAGCGCATAGCTGGCAATATTGAACGGCACGCCTAAAAATATGTCGGCGCTCCTCTGGTAGAGCTGGCAGGAGAGTTTTCCGTCACTCACGTAGAACTGGAAGAAGGCATGGCAGGGCGCGAGCGCCATCTTATCGAGTTCCCCGACGTTCCATGCTGAGACGATAATGCGGCGCGAATCGGGATTGTTTTTGAGCTGATCCACCGCGATCTTGATCTGGTCGATCACGCGTCCGTCCACCGCTTCCCACGAGCGCCACTGCTTGCCGTAAACGGGTCCCAGATCGCCGTGCTCATCCGCCCATTCATCCCAGATTTTGACGCCGTGTTCTTTCAGGTAGCCAATGTTGGTGTCGCCCTGCAAAAACCACAGCAGTTCATGGATGATGGACTTCATGTGGCACTTCTTGGTGGTCACCAGCGGAAAACCCTGTGCCAGATCGAAGCGCATCTGGTAGCCGAATACGCTGACCGTGCCGGTGCCGGTGCGGTCGGATTTTTTGGTGCCGTTATCCAGCACGTGTTGCATGAGATTGAGGTAGGTGCGCATAGTGTAGATGGCCGTATAATCGCGTCTCTATGAACCGTCATTCCCGCGAAGGCGGGAATCCAGTTGTTCGAATTGCTGGATTTCGTGGGGATCCCGAAGTAATAAATTAATTGGAATGAGGACGTAATGCTAGCACAATTGACCCTGTCTCAGACCTTGCCTGCCAGTAAACATCTGCTGGTGATCAGCCCGAAGTCGAAAGTGATGGACAAAAATCTGCCGCACGCCGAACAGCTCAAGGCCGTTTTAGCGCGGCGCGACATGAAGGTTGCTGAACTTGCAAAATCGCCGGTTGCAGCCAGTTTGCACGATGGCACGCTAATCGTCTGGGTGATGCTGGATTTCGAAAAAGATACTTTCGCGCTGCAGGTGCAGGTGAGAAAAGCGCTGCAGCTGCTACTGGAAGAGCATCCGAAACAGATTGTGATTGCGGTGACAGGCGAGGAGTCTGAGTGCCGTCGCTCGGCAGAGCTTGCGTTGTATGTCGCCTGGATCAACGGTGCGCCGCTGCCTGTGCACAAAAAGAAAGACGACAGCAAGCCGCTGAAACAAATCGTATTGCATGGTTTTGTAGACCAGAAGTGTTTCGATGCGATCCGCGCTCAGGCTGAAGGGAATCTGCTGTGCCGCACGTTAACCGTGACCCCGCCCAACGAACTGACTCCCGCGATCTATCGCCGTCGCATTGCAAAACTTGCAGTGGAGCATGGCTGGAAGTGCGAAGAATACGACATGAAGGCGCTGCGCAAAATGGGTGCCGGCGCATTTGTCGCCGTGGCGCAGGGCAGCGAGGTTGAGGATGCGGCGATCGTGCATCTGTCCTACCGGCATCCCAAAGCCAGTAAAACCGTGGCGCTGGTCGGCAAGGGCATCTGTTTTGATACCGGCGGTCACAATCTGAAGCCTTCGCGCTATATGCACAATATGCATGAAGACATGAACGGTTCGGCGGTCGCGCTCAGTATTCTGCTGGGTGCCACGCAGCAAAAGTTGCCGGTCAATATCGACTGTTATCTGGCGATTGCGCAGAACCACATCAGCGCGAAAGCCTACAAGCAGAACGATATCGTTGTGGCGCTGAACGGCACGACCATTGAAGTAGTGCATACCGATGCCGAAGGGCGCATGGTGCTGGCCGATACTCTGACGCTGGCCTCGCGTGAAAAACCCGATCTGATGATCGATTTTGCGACGCTCACCGGCAGCATGGAAGAGGCGGTCGGCAACCGTTATTCGGGCGTGCTTGGGACTTCTGATGCGCTGCTGGCGCGGGCGGTGTCGGTCGGGCGCGAGACCGGCGAGCGGCTGTGCGCGTTTCCGATGGATGAAGACTATGAGGCAGAGCTTGAATCCAAGTTTGCCGACATCAAACAGTGCACGCTCGAAGGCGGTGCGGATCATATTCTGGCGATGCGTTTTTTAAACCGCTTCGTCGAAAAAAATACGCCCTGGCTGCATGTCGATCTTTCCGCCGTTCGCTGCGAAGAGGGTTTGGGCGCGGTGGGAACAGACGTCACCGGGTTCGGTGTGGCTTGGGGGCTGAAAATGCTTGCAATGCAGGAGTGAGGAGCGATTTTTCTCAATCCTGACTCCTGATTCCTCAATCCTGTCTAGATTTGTGCAATTACCCAGTATCTTGCGAATTTGCCGATGGCCATGAACAGCGCGGCCTGCCACCAGCACAGGCGCAACCAGCCGGCTGCAAGACACAATGCATCGCCTAACAGGGGTAACCACGCCAGCAGTAAAACCGGCGTGCCAAAGCGGCGTACCTTTTCGACGTGTTTGAGTTGCTGGGTCTGGGGCAGCAGCCAGCCCATCACATAACTCACCATCCCACCCAGTGTATTGCCGAATGTCGCGATTAAAAGCGCTGTCCACAACGAATCCGGATAGGATTTGAGCAACGCGAACAGCACGGCTTCCGAGCCGCCGGGCAGCAGCGTGGCGCCCAAAAAACTGCTGGCAAAGAGGGATAGCAGACTGGCGGTTTCGGTCATTGCGTTACTCCCGCCGCAGCCAAGCCTCAAACATGCTTGGCGGGGCGGGAATCCGGAAGTGTATTAGAACTTGATTGCCGAAAAGACTTTCTGTGCCAGAGAGCCCGCGGCCTGCATCGGGTTGGCGCGGATGGCTTTTTCCTGTTCAGCCATCATCAGGAACAGACCGTCCATGGCCTTGCGGGTGATGTAGTCGTCAAGTTTTGCATCCTGCTGGTCGACCACGCCCAGTTTTACGCCCTGTCCTGCAAACTGGTCGTATTTTTCAGCGAACTTCACTTTCTGCATGGACTTGTTGACGATCGGTTTGAATTTTCCCGTCAGCGCCACCTCGGTGTTCTTGCGGAAATATTGCGTGGCTGAGTCGTTGCCGCCCATCAAAATGCCTTTGGCATCGGCGACCGACATATTTTTTACGGCACCGACCAGCAGAGTTTTGGCTTCAGGGACAGCCGCTTCCGCTGCGCGGTTCATCGAGGTGCTCAGCTCATCCGCATATTTACCCATCCCGAGCGTGCGCATCAGGCTGTCGGCTTTTTGCAGGCTGGCAGGCAACGGGATACGCACTTTGTCGTTGCCCAGAAACCCGTTCTCTTTGGCAAGACTTGCGACGGCGGTTTCGGCGCCCTGCGTCAGCGCCTGTTTTAAACTGCCCACCTGATCGGTATTGCTGATGCCGGTCAAGCCCGCCGGGTTAGCGGCAGGCGTCGCAGGTGCAGGTTGAGCCGTATTTTGCGCTGCTTTAAGCTGGTCCTTGAGTCCGCCCAGATCAAACGCCTGAGCGGAAGAGCACAGCAGTGCAAAGGTGATAAATGGCAGGTAACGTAATTTCACGTTCAGCCCCTTTTGCGCGGTGGCAGCAGATCGGTGATGGTGCCCTCGGCCATTTCTGCGGCAAAACAGAGTGTCTCAGACAAGGTCGGATGCGGGTGGATGGTCAGACCGATGTCTTCCATATCCGCGCCCATTTCCAGTGCAAGTACGGCCTCCGCAATCAGTTCACCTGCATTGACGCCGACAATGCCTGCGCCCAGAATACGGCGGCTCACAGGATCGAGCAGCACCTTGGTCATGCCTTCTTCACGCCCGACCGACAGTGCGCGACCGGAAGCGGCCCAAGGAAATGCGCCCTTTTCGTAGGCGATACCCTGTGCTTTTGCCTGTGTTTCGGTCAGGCCCATCCATGCAATTTCAGGATCGGTGTAGGCGACCGATGGAATGGTCAGCGGTTCAAAGTAGGCCTTGTGTCCGGCGATATTTTCAGCGGCAACTTTGCCTTCGTGTACCGCCTTGTGTGCCAGCATCGGGTCGCCGACGATATCGCCGATCGCAAAGATGTGCGGCACATTGGTGCGCTGCTGTTTATCAACCGGGATGAAACCGCGCTCGTTGACCGTGAGTCCTGCTGCTTCAGCACCGATTTCGCGGCCATTGGGGCGGCGACCGACCGCCATCAGCACGCGGTCATACACTTGCGGTTCTGGCGCTTGCTCGCCTTCAAATGTGACGCGCAGGCCTTCGGGCAGGGATTCGATTTTGGTGACTTTAGTCTTGAGATAAATCGCCTCGTAGCGTTTGGCGATGCGGGTGTGCAGCGGTTTTACCATGTCCTTGTCAGCGCCTGGGATCAGTTGATCCATCAGTTCGACGACAGAGATCTTAGCGCCCAGTGAGTCATACACGGTCGCCATTTCAAGGCCGATAATGCCGCCGCCCAAAATCAGCAGGCGTTTTGGCACATCCTGCAGCGCCAGTGCACCAGTCGAATCAATGATGCGCGGATCGTCGTAAGGAAAGCCCGGAATGCGCGCGACACTAGACCCTGCGGCGATGATCGCGTGATCGAAGGTGATGAGCTTTTCGCCCTCTGGCGTTGCAACTGAAATTGAATTGGCGGACACAAATTTCGCCACGCCTTGCACGACCTGAACCTTACGTTGTTTGGCCAGCTGCTTTAAGCCGCCGGTCAGCTTGTTGACGACGCTCTCTTTCCAGCTGCGGATCGCGTCGATGTCGATGGCGGGTTTGCCGAAAGTGACGCCGTGATGACTGACCTCTTCGGCCTCAGAGATGACTTTTGCGACATGCAGCAGTGCCTTGGACGGGATGCAGCCGACGTTGAGACACACGCCGCCCAGACTGCTGTGCTTCTCGATCATCACAACCTGTTTGCCCAAATCGGCGGCGCGGAACGCAGCGGTGTAGCCGCCGGGGCCGGCACCTAGGACCACGACTTCGGCGTGAATATCGCCCTTCGGCGTGGTAAGGGTAGAAGCGTCGGATTGTGGAGCGGGTGCCGGTGTTGCTGCATCCTGACTCTTGGCTACCGCATCCGGTTTCGGATCCGCGTCGTATTGAATTTTGATTCCGGAATCAGGGACTTCGAGCACCAGCACCATCGAACCCTTTGATACCTTGTCGCCCACTTTGACTTTCAATTCCTTGACGACGCCTGCGGCAGGGCTCGGCACTTCCATGGCAGCCTTGTCGGTTTCCAGCGTGATCAGCGACTGTTCCGCCGTCACGCTATCCCCGGTCTTAACGGATACTTCGATGATAGCGATATCCTTGAAATCGCCGATGTCCGGTACTTTTACTTCGATGGTCTGGCTCATATTGTTCTCTCTAGTAGTTAAACGCGGATCTGTCCGCTACCTAATACGATGTATTTCTGCGACGTCAGTCCTTCTAAGCCGACCGGGCCGCGTGCGTGTATCTTGTCGGTTGAGATGCCGATTTCAGCACCCAGCCCATACTCAAATCCGTCGGCAAAACGCGTGGACGCATTTACCATGACCGAGCTTGAATCGACCTCGCGCAAAAATCGCATCGCGCGCGAGTAATTTTCCGTGACGATGGTGTCGGTGTGCTGCGAGCTGTAAGTTGCGATGTGATTGATCGCTTCATCCATGCCAGTCACGATCTTCACACTCAGGATAGGCGCGAGATACTCTGTGTGCCAGTCCTCTTCGACCGCTAGCGTCATTTGCGGCACCAGCGCGCAGCATGCAGCATCGCCGCGCAATTCTACGCCTTTCTCGAGATAGAGCTTGCATAGCGGCGGCAATACTTGAGCGGCCACACTCTCTGCGACCAGCAGGGTTTCCATCGCATTGCATACGCCGTAGCGGTGCGTCTTGGCGTTGAAGGCTATGCGGATCGCCTTGTCCAAATCGGCATCCGTGTCGATATACACGTGACAGATGCCATCCAGATGTTTGATGACAGGCACTTTTGCATCGGCTGAAATGCGCGCGATCAGGCTCTTGCCGCCGCGCGGTACGATCACATCGACGTATTCTTTCATCGTAATGAGTTCGCCGACAGCCGCACGATCGGTGGTCGCGATGACCTGGACTGCGCTCTCTGGCAGGCCTGCGGCTTTGAGTCCCGCATGGACGCAGGCTGCGATGGCCTGATTCGAATGGATGGCTTCCGAGCCGCCCCGTAAAATCGCCGCGTTGCCGGATTTGATGCAAAGGCCTGCTGCATCCGCCGTGACATTCGGGCGTGACTCATAAATGATGCCGATGACACCCAGCGGCACGCGCATTTTGCCGACCTGGATGCCTGAGGGGCGGAAATTGAGATCGGTAATCGCGCCGATCAGATCCGGTAGTTGCGCGATTTGCAGCAAGCCCTCGCTCATCGAACGGATCGTTTTTTCCGTCAGCGTCAGGCGGTCGATAGACGCCTCATCCAGACCTGCGGCGTGCGCGGCAGCAACATCACGGGAATTGGCCGTCAGGATGAGCGCGGATTGCGCGAGCAAAATCGCGGCAATTTCGCCCAATGCGCTGTTTTTAGCTGATGTGTCGGCCTGCGCCATGGTGCGGGATGCGGTACGGGCGGCGATGCCCACTTGCTGCATGTATGCTTGAATATTTTCCATAATGTCTTTCATGCCGGAAGGGTGGTGCATTTTAGCATTCAGCTTGATGTTAAAATGCGCCGAATGTTAATAGGAATGCAAAATGTCTGACATATTGAATAAAATTCTGGCCGTGAAAGCGCAGGAAGTAGCAGTCGCACGCGCCGTCAAGCCATTGGATTGGGTGCGCAGCGAGGCGGAACAGGCCGCACCCGTACGTGATTTTACAGGTGCAATACGCGCAAAAATTACAGCGGGTAAGTCGGCCGTGATCGCCGAGATCAAGAAGGCGAGTCCCAGCAAAGGCGTATTAAGGGCGGATTTTAATCCGGCCGCCATTGCGGCCAGTTATGAGGCGCACGGAGCTGTCTGTCTGTCTGTATTGACCGATGCGCAGTTTTTTCAGGGGTGCCCTGAGTATTTGCAGCAGGCGCGTGCGGCATGCAATCTGCCTGTACTGCGCAAGGATTTTATCGTCGATGAATACCAAATCTATCAGGCGCGTGCGATGGGGGCGGATGCGATATTGCTGATTGCGGCCGCACTCGATCTTGCAACGATGCAGGCGTTCGAGTCGCTGGCGCAGCATCTTGGTATGGCGGTGTTGGTCGAGGTTCATAATTCGATTGAACTGGACGCGGCGCTGCAGCTTGCGACGCCCTTGATCGGGGTGAATAACCGCAATCTGCGCACCTTTGAGGTGAGTCTGCAAAACACCCTCGATCTTTTGCCCTTTATCGGCAGTGATCGGATTGTGGTCACTGAGAGCGGCATTTTGAATTCCGCCGATGTGGCGCTGATGCGAGCGAATAAAGTGGATTGCTATCTTGTCGGCGAGGCCTTTATGCGCGCGGACAATCCGGGTGCGGAACTGGAAAAAGTTTTTTTGTAAGCTGCTTGTAAGTACTTGTTGTAAAAAAACAACACTTTGTGAAACTTTTGTTACAAAAGCGCGAATTGGGTTGCGGGCATTTTTTCTTTGGGCATAATCCGTTCCAGAAGTTTGCAGGTTCGAACTTTCTATTCAGTCGGGAGCATGTGCTGCCGGTTAAAACGCAATATTTAAGGAGTTTTCATGCAAAAGAAAATCATCGCTCTGGCTATCGCCGCAGCAATCTCAGCGCCAGCATTTGCTGATACCAGCAATGTAACCGTTTACGGCGTAGCTAACGTATCTGTCGATTCTATCGATACAGGCAATGGCGCAGCTGGATTGGCAGCTAACAATGGCTTCAAAGGCACTCGCGTTTCAAGCAATACATCACGCATTGGTCTGAAGGGTTCTGAAGATCTGGGCGACGGCCTGTCAGCTGTTTTTCAAATTGAAACATTAGTTCAAATCGACAATGCAGGTAACGGCGCTGGTACAACTGGTGTTGGAGCAGGTAATGGTTTCGGTACGCGTAATACCTTTGCCGGTCTGTCAAGCAAGACAGCAGGTACCGTATTGTTGGGTCGTCATGACACACCATACAACCTGTCAAATCGTAAGTATGATTTGTTCGGCGATGGCTTGGCAGATAACCGCTCCATCATGGGTGGTGGTACAGCTGCAACAGCTGCCGGTGTAGGCACAGTTGGTGCTTCATTTAATGGCCGTCAGCCTAACGTTTTGGCTTACATCTCACCAGCATTCTCTGGTTTGACTGGCGCGATTGCATACGTGACTGGTGCTGATGCGCAAGCTGTTGCAACTCAAGCTAAGGGCCGTGCGCTGTCTGCATCTGCAATGTACGTTAATGATGCTATCTCTGCTAACGTTGGTTATGAACAGCATGACTTGGGCGCAGTTGGTACAGGTACGATTGTTGCTCCAGCAGCAGCGCTTAACGGCTTGAAAGAATCTGCATGGACTGTAAGCGCAGGCTACAAAGTAGATGCGTTTGAAGTTAACGGCGTTTACGAAAAGACTAGCGATAACTACGGTATTTTGAATGGTGCAGCCGGCAACAACGCGCTGGGTCACTCAGCTTACTACCTGTCCGGTAAGTACAACATTGGCGCTGGCGCAGTTAAGTTGGCCTACACCAAGGCTGGTGTAAATGCACTTGCTAACACTGGCGCAACTCAGGTTTCTGTTGGTTACGACTATAGCCTGAGCAAGCGTACAATGGTTTACGCTACTTACACACAGTTGAGCAATGAAACAGCTGGTGCATATGGCTTGTCAACAAACGGTACAGGCGCATCAACTGCAAACGTAGTTGGTACTGGTGCTAAGCCATCAGCTCTGTCTCTGGGTCTGAAGCACACTTTCTAATTGCCTCCCCGCTTGTCGGGGTTTAGCAAAAAGAAACTTAACGGCC
Source organism: Nitrosomonadales bacterium (assembly GCA_037137715.1). Classification (GTDB taxonomy): domain Bacteria; phylum Pseudomonadota; class Gammaproteobacteria; order Burkholderiales; family Gallionellaceae; genus Gallionella. The sequence continues at coordinate 55,315 of JBAXJT010000008.1, read as the reverse complement.
ACCTTCGGGTGGCCGTTTTTTTATTGACGCGATGTTTTTAATTCTCTACATTGCACGAAGTTCAAAAAATTATTGCAATTCAATCGCCGGAGGGTTTGTGCCTACCATTTTGCGTTTGTTAAGCTGGCGTTTTCACTTTTATTCAGATGAGGGTGATGAACCGCCGCATATTCATGTGGATACGGGTGATGGGGAATGCAAATTCTGGCTTGAACCAATCAGGTTGGCTCGAAGCCGTAACGTGAGCGCTGTCGAATTGCGCCGTATTGAGGGCGTTGTTTATGAGCAGCAGCAATTTTTCAAGGAGAAATGGCATGAGTTTTTCAACTGCTGAAATTGAATACAGTGCTATTCGCGCTTGGGCGGTCGGTCGAACCGTGTTCATTGAGCTGACCGATGGTCGTCAAATTGGCTTTCCATCGGCGCGCTTTAAACTACTTCGAAACGCAAGCGATGAGCAGTTGCAGCAGGTTTCGTTGCGTTTGAACGGTGCAGCCTTACGTTGGGAAGAATTGGATGAGGATATTACGGTGGCGGGTATCGTTAATGGATGCTTTCAACTACCGTTGCCGCTTGCGGCATAGTTTTGTAATTCATTAGGAAAATCATGTTAAATCTGGATCGTTTTATCGTTGAGTTCGACAAGGGCTTGCGCACCTTGTTTAGTCAGGCGCACAGCGTGAGGCCCTATCCCGACGCGGATGTGGCGGATGCGCCGATGTCGGATGCCGAAAAAAGTCAGGCTGCCGCCCTGATGCGGGTGAATCACAGCGGCGAGATTTGCGCTCAAGCTCTATATCAGGGGCAGGCGCTCACCGCACGCGACCCGTTGGTACAGCAGAAATTACAACATGCGGCGCAGGAAGAAACCGAACATCTGGCCTGGACGGCGCATCGCGTACATGAATTGGGCGGGCATCTGAGTGTGCTCAATCCGTTCTGGTACACGGCGTCCTTGTCGATTGGCGCCTTTGCCGGCTTGCTCGGGGATAAATGGAATCTGGGGTTTTTGTCGGAAACCGAGCAGCAGGTGGGCAGCCATTTGCAGAGCCATCTGGCAAAGTTGCCGGTGCAGGACGAAAAAAGCCGTGCGATTGTGGCGCAAATGTATACGGATGAAATCGGTCACGCGGACATGGCAGTCGAACTGGGTGGTGCACCACTGCCTAAACCCGTGCAGATGCTGATGAAACTGAACGGTAAAGTCATGACCGGTGCGGCATACCGTATTTAGGATTGAGGATTGAGGATTGATGCCGCAAGGGCATTCCCACGAAACTACGGAGCTGAAGCTCCTGTTTCTGAATGAAGGATTGAGGATTGAGGGTGAAATATAGCGAACTGTTAGTTTGGCAGAAGGCGATGGATCTGGTAACGCAGGTTTACAAATTTACCGCGACGTTTCCGGCCGAAGAGCGCTTCGGGCTTTCTGCTCAGGCTAGGCGGGCTGCGGTTTCTGTTCCTTCTAATATCGCCGAAGGTCATGGTCGAAAATCGACGGCGTCGTACCTGAATTTTTTGTCAATTGCGTTCGGTTCGCTGATGGAACTGGAAACACAGATTCAAATTGCAGTCAGGTTGGGTTTTATTCAGGAGGATGAGGCTCTTGTGCTTCTCGCGAAAACAGACGAAATTGGCAAGATGCTTTCGGGGCTAAAAAGATCGCTTGCCGAAAAAATTAAATAGCTCACGCCTGCTCTTCTCAATCCTCCGCCCCTCGCGGCGCTCTCCTCAATCCTGTTTTTCTGTTCTTGTTGCAAAAAAACAACAGTGTGAAGATATAATTTTGCAGTTGCAGTCGGGTTTCTATAAAGTCCGTCCTCAGTGAAAGCAGGGAGGTCTTGCAATCACTTCAAAAATTTAACTAAGGATAAATCATGAAGAAAATCGTACTTTCGATCGCAGCCGTTATGGCCGCAGCTGCATTCGCTCCAGAAGCGTCTGCTGTTCCAGCATTTGCACGTCAAACAGGCATGGCTTGTTCCGCATGTCACTTCCAACATTTCCCATTGTTGAACGGTTTCGGTCGCGCATTTAAGTCCGGTGGTTTCACAATGATGGGCGCACAAGGCAAGATCGAAGGCGAACATCTGGATATCCCTAATGTTGTGAATATCGGTGGTTTCACAACGACAGCGTATCAAAATCAATCTGCTGGTACAGCAGGTGCATTGAACGGTGGCGCGCCACGTTGGATAGTTCCAACAACCGGCGGTGAATTGTCATTGTTCATCGGTGGTCGTATTTCTGAATTCGCTGGTTTCCTGGGCGAAGCAGCTTTGGGCGGCAACGGTGCAGCTAATTTGGGTGGCGTTGTTGGCGCAGCTAAGCTGGCTCTGTTGTTCCCGGTTGGCGATGCGCGCGTTGGTGCTGTGATTCACTCAAGCACTGGTCAGGGCGTTGCTTACAGCTTCGAACTGTTGAACACTGGCGCTGCTAACACCCACAAACTGATGGGTAACTCCGGTCCTAACGGCCAGCACGTAAAGGCAACATCAGCATCTCAGTACCTCGGCACCAACACAGCTGCAACGGGTATTTCTTTGGTTGCTAACAATTCCATGGGCTTCATCAACGTTGGTAAATTTGAAACAGCCGGTAACAATGCTGTTGCAGGTGCAAACCAACTGCCACTGACTTACATGCGTGCTGCTGGTATCGTTGATGTTGCAGGCTTGGAAGCTGGTTTCGGTATTCAAAGCTTCAGCGGTCAAAGTGATGTAACGGGTTCTAACCTGAAGGCAACGGTTCTTGATGCTCAGTTGCAAGGCGAATTGGCTGACCTGCCAGTTGGTTTCTACGCTTCTTATGCATCTGCACCAAATGCAGCTGTTAATGCTCTGGCACCAGCAGCAGCAGCAGGTGTTACATTCAATGCGAATCCAAATACCAAGACTTCGTTCAACGTTGCTGCTGAAGTTGGTATCATCCCTCACGTTGCAACAATCCAAATCGCATACCGTAATGCGAACAATGGTGCGGCTGCAAACAGTGGCGATAATGCAATCATGTTGGCTGGTACTTACGAATTGGCACAAAACGTTGCTCTGAGCCTGACAACAACTAGTCAGTCTGGCAGCGCATGGAATGTTGCTGGTGCTGTTCCAGTTGGCAAGAATGCAACAACTCTGTTGCTGGAAGCATTGTTCTAAGCTTAGGCTAAACAACGCTTGCACAGGATGAGTTAACCATAACATCGGTTAGCCCGTCCGGCAGAAAACTAAAGCAGGGGAGACGAAAGTCTCCCCTGCTTTTTGCTTTTTAATCAGGAAGTTTGCTACACTGCAGCGCATTGTTATGTGAGGTGCAACATGCCAATGATCAGTATGTTTTACGGAATCTTGTCAAGATGTACTGGGATGAGCATGCGCCACCCCATTTTCACGCAGAATATGGCGGTGCGGAGGCCGTGATCAATATTCAAACGATTGAGTTCATGAAAGGAAAATTACCAAGCGGCGCTGCAATGCTGGTAAAAGAGTGGGCTATGCAGCACCGAAATGAATTGATGGAGGATTGGAATCTATGCGAAAAATTACAAACACCCAACAAAATCGCGCCGCTGGAATAGTCTCGCAAGTTCCGTGGCGTGTAACGAGTGTGGAGGCTCTGCCTAATTTTCGGCTTTACGTGCAGTTTGAGGACGCTACGAGCGGTATCGTGGATATGGCAAAATTCCTTGAGCGCGAGTGTGGTGTGTTCTGCGTTTTGCGCAAAGTGGACGCATTCGAGTTGGTCTATGTGGAGCACGGAGCGGTTACTTGGCCTGGAGAGCTCGACCTGGCACCCGATCGGATGCATGACGAACTGAAAAAATCAGACTGTTATGTGTTGGGTTGAAAAATCTAAAAATTCCTAGGGTCTTGTCGGCCTTTCGCGATGTCTTTTGCGCAGTAAAGATTGGGCTGTGGTAAGCTTCGCATCGTATTTTCAATTACGATCTATCGCCTTTTATGTCATCCGTCTCCCAGTTGGTTCAAACTCTGATTCGTCCCGAAATTCAAGCGCTTTCCGCCTATCATGTGCCCGATTGCACGGGCTTGATCAAGCTCGATGCGATGGAGAATCCTTATCTGGTGCCGCAATCGTTGCAAGACGAAATCGCGCATCTGGTGGGCGAGGCGCATATCAACCGTTATCCTGATCCTGATCCGCATGCGCTCAAGGAAAAAATTGCGCAGCTGCTGGGATTGACGGATGAGATGTCCGTGCTGCTGGGCAACGGTTCTGATGAGCTGATTCAATTGCTGGCGATGGCGGTCAACAAGCCGGGCGCGGTGATCCTCTCGGTCGAGCCTTCGTTCGTGATGTACAAGATGATCGCGACCTTTGTCGGTATGCGCTATGTGGGCGTGCCCTTAGCTGCTGATTATTCCTTGGATTTTCCGGCAACGCTGGCGGCAATCAGGCGCGAGCAACCGGCTCTGGTATTTTTAGCTTACCCGAATAATCCGACCGGCAACCTATTTGCCAAAGATCAGGTGCGTGAAATTATCGAAGCCTCTCAGGGGTTGGTCGTCATCGACGAGGCGTATTACGCCTTTGCCAGCGACAGCTTCATGCCGTCTTTGGCGGACTATCCGAATTTGCTCGTGATGCGAACTTTTTCAAAGCTCGGTATGGCAGGATTGCGGCTTGGATTTCTGGCGGGCAGTTTGCTGTGGCTTACTCAGTTGGAAAAGCTGCGTTTGCCGTATAATGTCGGGGTGCTGCCGCAACTTGTCGCACAAAAGCTGCTGGACAATCACGATGTGCTATTGCAACAGGCAGAGCAAATCAAAAAAGATCGTATTGCGCTGCATCAGGCGCTCGCTGCAATCGAAGGCGTTACGGTCTATGATTCGGAAGCAAACTTTTTGCTGTTCCGGATTGCGAATGCCACGGGCGTTTTTAACGGATTGAAAGAGCGCGGCGTGTTGATCAAGAATCTGAACGGCGGTCATCCGATGCTGACCGATTGCTTGCGCGTGACAGTCGGTACGCCCGAACAAAACAAGCTTTTTATAGCCGCTTTGCAACATTGTTTGCAAAGCGCAGTCGATTAGGCGATTTTCGACGTAGCCAAAACAAGCTTTTTATAGCGGTATTACACTATTTTTCACACTGTTTGAGGCCAAACATGCGCAGCGCAAAAGTTACACGCAACACTCTGGAAACGCAGATCAGCGTCGAGCTCAATCTGGATGGCACGGGGAAGTCGAATTTTGAGACCGGCTTGCCGTTCTTGGATCACATGCTCGATCAGATCGCGCGTCACGGCCTGCTCGATATCAGTGTCGTCGCGAAGGGTGATCTGCACATTGATGCGCATCACACGGTCGAAGATCTGGGTATCACGCTGGGCCAGGCCTTCGCGCAGGCGGTGGGCGACAAGAAGGGGTTGACGCGCTACGGTCACGCTTATGTGCCGCTCGATGAGGCACTTTCGCGCGTGGTACTCGATCTGTCGGGCCGCCCGGGTCTTGAATTCAACTGCGAGTTCGTGCGCGGGAATATCGGCGCATTCGATGTGGATCTGTTTCACGAGTTTTTTCAGGGCTTCGTCAATCACGCGCTGGTGACCTTGCATATCGACAATCTGGCAGGCAGCAACGCGCACCATCAGGCTGAGACAATCTTCAAGGCATTCGGTCGTGCGCTGCGCATGGCGATCGAAATCGATCCCCGCATGGCGGGCATGATGCCCTCGACGAAAGGTTGTCTTTGAAAATGGTTGATGTCGCAATAGTTGATTACGGCATGGGAAATCTGCGTTCGGTCGAGCAGGCCTTGCGCCATGTCGCTCCCGATGCGGATATTGTCGTCACCGACGATGCCGCCGTGATTGAGCAGGCCGGGCGCGTGGTGTTTCCCGGACAGGGCGCGATGCCGGACTGCATGCGGGAGCTGGATGCGCGCGGATTGCGCAATGCGGTGATCGATGCGGCGCAAACTAAACCGTTCCTCGGTATTTGTATCGGGTTGCAAATGCTGTTCGAGCACAGTGCGGAAGGCGATGTGCCGGGTCTAGGTGTACTAAAAGGCGAAGTGCTTCGTTTTGCGGGCAGCATGCACGATGAACAGGGCAATAAACTTAAAGTGCCGCACATGGGTTGGAATCAGGTCCGTCATCAGGTGGATCATCCTCTTTGGAGCGGTATCGCTCAGGATGCGCGTTTTTATTACGTGCACAGCTACTATGTAAAACCGCAGGATCAGAGCCTGATACAGGCGACGAGCGATTATCCGGCGCCGTTTGTGTGTGCGGTCGCGCGGGGCAATCTCTTCGGGGTGCAGTTCCATCCTGAAAAAAGCCAGGCGGCAGGGCTTAAACTGCTGCAAAATTTTATTCACTGGAATCCTTAACCTCACTATTTATTCGCCATGCTAATAATTCCTGCGATTGATTTAAAAGACGGTCATTGTGTACGCCTCAAGCAAGGCTTGATGGAAGAATCCACGGTGTTTTCCGAAGATCCTGCTGCAACGGCACAGCATTGGCTGGATCAGGGCGCACGGCGCCTGCATCTGGTCGATCTGAACGGCGCGTTTGCCGGTAAACCTAAGAACGAAGCGGCCGTGCGCAGCATTATCGCCTCGGTCGGCACCGATGTTCCGGTGCAACTGGGTGGCGGCATTCGCGATCTGGAAACGATCGAACGCTATCTGGATCTGGGCGTGACCTACATCATCGTCGGTACTGCCGCCGTCAAAGTGCCGGGCTTTCTGCACGAAGCGTGCGATGCCTTTCCGGGCCACATCATGGTGGGGCTGGATGCCAAGGGCGGCAAAGTTGCAGTGAACGGCTGGTCCAAGCTGACGGGTCACGACGTAGCCGATTTGGCCAAGCGTTTTGAGGATTACGGCGTGGAAGCGATCATCTACACCGATATCGGCCGCGACGGCATGCTCTCGGGCGTGAACATCGAAGCGACGGTTGAACTGGCGCGTCCATTGCATGTGCCTGTCATTGCCAGTGGCGGTATCACCAATTTGGATGACGTGCGAAAATTGTGCGCAGTGCAAGGCGAAGGCATCACGGGTGCCATCACAGGTCGCGCGATTTACGAAGGCACGCTGGATTTCCGTGCGGCGCAGGCCTTGGCCGACGAACTGTCACCTCGACTGTAATGCTGGCTAAACGCATTATTCCCTGTCTGGATGTGACGCGCGGGCGCGTCGTGAAGGGCGTGAGCTTTGTCGAATTGCGCGATGCGGGCGATCCGGTTGAGATTGCCAAGCGCTACGATGAACAGGGCGCGGACGAGTTGACGTTTCTCGATATCACCGCTAGTTCCGACGATAGAGGCATCATTTTCCGCATCATCGAACAGGTTGCCTCTCAGGTGTTTATTCCACTCACCGTCGGTGGCGGCGTGCGCGAGGTGTCCGATGTACGCAATCTGCTCAATGCGGGGGCCGATAAGGTGAGCATCAATACCTCAGCAGTGCTCAATCCGCAGTTGGTGGCGGACGCGGCCAGCCGTTATGGTTCCCAATGCATCGTGGTGGCGATCGACGCCAAGCAGGTTGAAGCGGGGCGCTGGGAAGTGTTTACCCACGGCGGGCGAAAAGCCACCGGGCTAGATGTGGTCGAGTGGGCCGCTAAAATGCAGCAGTTGGGCGCGGGGGAAATCCTGCTGACCAGCATGGATCGCGACGGGCAAAAAAATGGTTTTGATTTGGCTCTGACGCGTCTTGTGACTGATGCACTGGAAATTCCGGTGATCGCGAGCGGCGGGGTGGGTAATTTGCAGCATCTGGCGGACGGGGTGACGCAGGGCGGCGCGGATGCCGTGCTGGCGGCCAGTATCTTCCATTTCGGTGAATATACCGTCGAGCAGGCCAAGCAATATATGGCGACACAAGGTATCGAGGTCAGGCTATGAAATCAGGAAAGCAGGATACCGAGCAAAAAAATGAGCCCTGGCTCAAACGGATCAACTGGTCGGATGACGGCCTGATTCCCGCTATCGCGCAGGATGCCGTGAGTGGTCGCGTGCTGATGGTGGCATGGATGAATCGTGAGGCGCTGCTGCTGACCTGGCAAAAATCTGAAGCAGTTTACTGGTCGCGTTCGCGCCGCAAACTCTGGCACAAGGGTGAGGAATCCGGCCACATTCAGAAGGTGAAAGAAATTCGTCTCGATTGCGATTCGGATGTGATTCTGTTGCAGATCGAGCAGCAGGGCGGCATTGCCTGCCACACGGGGCGCGAGAGTTGCTTTTTTACACGTCTTGAGCAGGGTACGTGGCACGAGGTAGACGAAGTGCTAAAATCGCCTGATGAGATTTACAAAAAATGACTATATTACAAACACTTACGCAAACAATCGAGTCACGGAAACAGGCGTCTCCAGATAGTTCCTATGTCGCCAAATTATTCAGCAAGGGCGAAGACGCCATCCTGAAAAAAATTGGCGAAGAGGCGACCGAAACGATACTGGCTAGCAAGGAAGGCGATAAGGCACACATCGTCTATGAAACGGCCGATTTATGGTTTCACTGCATGGTAATGCTGTCCCATCACGGCTTGTCGGCGGACGATGTGCTGACCGAGTTGGCGCGCCGCGAAGGTTTGTCCGGGATTGCGGAAAAAAACAGTCGGAGCGACAAATGAGCGATTGCCTGTTTTGTAAAATTGCTAAGGGTGAAATTCCCTGCCGGAAAGTTTTTGAAGACGATGAGGTGTTGGCATTTCACGACATTAATCCTGTCGCGCCCGTTCATTTTTTGCTGATTCCAAAGCTGCATCTCACCTCGCTGGCCGAGGCGGAAGCGTGTCATGCGGCGATGCTGGGTAAACTGCTCTTGCTGGCACCCAAACTTGCCAAAGAACAGGGGCTGGATGACGGTTTTCGCACAGTGATCAACACGGGGCGGGGCGGTGGTCAGGAAGTCTTTCATTTGCATGTACATGTCATCGGCGGCGGCAATATTCCGCCTATGGTCAAACGTAGTTAAATAACTAAGGAGTTCGGTATGGGTTCGATGAGTCTTTGGCATTGGTTGATTGTGCTGGTTGTGGTCATGCTAGTGTTCGGCACCAAAAAACTGCGTAACATCGGTAGCGATCTGGGCGGGGCGGTGAAGGGTTTCAAGGAAGGCATGGGCACGAGCGCTGAAGAGCCGGCTAAACAAATCAAGGAAGATGGACAGACCATCGAAGGCGAAGTTAAAAGCAAGACGCACAGCAACATCTAAACCGGTATGTTCGACTTTAGTTTCGCCGAGTTGATGGTCGTGATGGTGGTCGCCTTGGTCGTCATCGGTCCCGAGCGCCTGCCTAAAGTCGCCCGAACCCTGGGGCATCTGTACGGACGCGCACAGCGTTATGTGAACAGCGTTAAATCGGATATTTCACGTGACATGGCGATGGATGAATATCGCCAGTTGCAGCAAAAGGTTCAAGCGGAAGCCGCCGCCTTGCAGCAATCGATGCAGCAGGCGGGGCAGGCGGTGAACGCCGGTGTGCAAGAGATCAATCAGGCTGCGGCCAGTCCGCTTGCAAAACCCGTCGATTCAATTAAGGCACTGCCCGAAGCCTGATGAGCACCAGCGAGAGTTTTATCACCCACCTGATCGAATTGCGCAAGCGTTTGATGAACTCAGGAATCGCGCTGCTGCTGGTGTTTATCTGCCTGTTTCCCTGGGCGTCTGATCTCTATGCGCTGCTGGCCCAGCCGCTGCTGGCAAAATTACCCAAAGGCGGGCAGATGATCGCGACCGATGTCACGACGCCGTTCTTCGTGCCGCTCAAAGTCGCCCTGATGGCGTCATTTTTAATCGCGCTGCCGTACATCTTGTATCAACTCTGGCGCTTTGTCGCACCCGGCCTGTACGAGCATGAAAAGCGCATGGTTGTCCCGCTGATCTTCGCCAGCACCGTGCTGTTTTTCTGCGGCATGAGCTTCGCCTACTTCGTGGTGTTTCCGGTTGTGTTCGGTTTTATTACGGCCGCGGCACCGATTGGCGTTGCGGTGATGACCGATATCGACAAATATCTAAGTTTCGTCTTGTCGATGTTCATGGCGTTCGGTATTACCTTTCAGGTGCCGGTGGCGGTGGTGTTGCTGGTGCGCATGGGTGTCGTAACGGTTGCCAAACTGCGCGAAATCAGACCATACATCATCGTCGGTGCCTTTGTAATCGGCGCGATTTTCACCCCGCCCGATGTCGTTTCGCAACTGATGCTGGCGTTGCCGCTTTGGCTGTTGTACGAGGCAGGCATTGTCGTCGCGAGCTGGACTCGCCCTGTGGAAAAGCCTGCAGAGCACGTCAGTCGTTTCTAACTCAATGTCACCCTCCCCCGATACGCCTAATCTGCTGATCGAACTGATCGCACATAGCGAACCTGCAAGCCTTGTGTGGCAGTTAGCTGCGATTACCGGCATCATGCTGCTGGCGTGGTGGTTCGATGCGCTGTTCCTGAAAAATCTGCTTGCCGCGAAAACCGTACAGACGGTTGCGATCCGCGGGGTTAAACGCATCGTATTCCCATTGCTCAATTTGTTCGGGGTGTTGATTGCCCGCGAAGTATTCAGGTATCTGGATGTGCCGTTTGTCTTACTCAAACTGGCGATCCCGCTGTTTTTATCACTGGCCTTCATTCGCTTGCTCGTGTATGTGCTGCATAAGGTTTTTTCCAATTCATCCAAGCTAAAATCCTGGGAGCGCACCATCGCGATGCTCGCCTGGCTGATTGTTGCCTTGCATGTCACAGGCCTGCTCGATGCGGTGTTGGCGGGGATGGAAAATCTCAGCTTCAATGCGGGGCATCAGCACATTTCGCTGCTGATCATCCTGCAAGGGCTGATTTCGATTGCGGCAACGGTGCTGGTGGCGCTCTGGCTCGGACGATTTCTTGAGACGCGCATCATGGGCATGCAAGAGATGGAGTCCAGTTCACGCGTGCTGCTCACCAAGGTGGTACGCGGCGCCCTGCTGGTGTTATCGATACTGGTCGCGCTCTCGCTGGTTGGAATCGATATTCGGGTACTCTCCGTGTTCGGCGGTGCGCTGGGCGTAGGCTTGGGGTTCGGATTGCAACGCATCGCGAGCAACTACATCTGTGGCTTCATCATTCTGCTCGATAAGTCGATACGACTCGGGGATGTGATTACCTTGGACAACCGCACCGGGACGGTTACGCGCCTGACCGGTCGCTATATGGTATTAGGCGGACAGGACGGGGCAGAATTCCTGATCCCCAATGAGATGGCGATCACGCAGGCGCTTGGCAATCACTCCTATACCGACCGAAAAATTCGCATCAAGATCAGTCTGCAAGTCGCCTACAGCAGTCCGCTGGAGCAGGCGATGGCGATCATGGTGAACGCGGGGCGGCAACAAGATCGCGTGTTGAGCGATCCTGCGCCGTCCGTGAATTTGATTGAATTTGCCGACAATGGAATTTTGCTGGAACTATCCGTCTGGGTGGATGACCCGGAAGTCGCTCAAGGTGCGCTTCGATCGAAGATCAATCTGGCGATCTGGCGGGAATTCCAAAAGTCCGGTATCGAAATTCCGTACCCGCAGCGTGAAATCCGCATCAAGCCCTAAAGCTACTGAGTGCGGGGTTTGGGGCGCTTGCCGATTTTAACTTTGGTCACCATTTTGTTCCCGTCACGCAAGAGTTGAATCGCAGCTATCGTACCGGGCGGCAGATTGGCGACGGTATCGAGCATGGCGGCCCAGTTGTCGATTGCATGGTTGTCGATCGACAGCAGAATATCCCCTGTTTTAATGCCGGATTGTTCTGCCGGGCTGTTGCGTATCACTTCGGTAATTAATACGCCCCTCGCCTCTGTAAGCTTGAAGGATTCGACTAAAGCAGGTGTGAGTTCCTGTATGCCGGCACCTATCCAGCCGCGCGTGACCGAGCCGTTCTGGATAATTTGTTCCATGGTTTTTTTGGCGGTGCTGGCAGGGATGGCAAAACCGATGCCGAGTGAGCCGCCATTTGGCGAATAAATGGCGCTGTTGATGCCGATCAGATTGCCAGCGGTGTCGACTAGCGCGCCGCCGGAATTGCCCGGGTTGATTGCCGCATCGGTCTGTATGAAGCTCTCAAAGGTATTAAGGCCCAAATGGTCGCGCTTGAGTGCGCTGATGATGCCCATGGTCACAGTTTGTCCGACGCCGAACGGATTGCCGATCGCCAGCACCATATCGCCGACATGGGCTGTTTCAGGATGACCAAATGTAATGGCGGGCAGGTTGCCGGTCAGTTCTATTTTGATGACGGCCAGATCCGTTTCAGGGTCCGAGCCTATCACGTGGGCACGCGCTTTGCGACCGTCGGCTAAAGCCACTTCGATCTGGTCGGCCGCTTCCACGACGTGATGGTTGGTCAGGATAAACCCGTCTGAGCTTACGATAACGCCAGAACCCAGACTGGAGCTTTGCTGGGGCGTACTGTCCTGATCACCAAAGAAAAAACGGAAACGCGGGTCGTCCAAAAAAGGAGTGACGGGCGTTTTGATGGTGGTGCTGGTGAAAATATTGACGACGGACGGCATGGCCTTTTTGGCAGCCGCGCTCATGCCGGTTAACGGTGCCGAACCATCCGTTGCGTTCGTTTCATACAGGGTGACCACGCCGTTGCGTGCGGCGCTCGGCAGCAATTCGGGTTTCAGCGTATGGATAATGAACAGCAACGCCAGAGCAATGGTGACAGTTTGGGTGAACAACAGCCAGTGTTTACGCATGGTAAGATAACTCGGTGGTTATATATATTTTTCGGGGAATGGCATGAAACTTGATCAATTGGTCGATTATAACGCAAGCTTGTTACAAACCGGTCAATTCAAGGACTACTGCCCGAACGGGTTGCAGGTCGAAGGTCGCAGCGAAATCCGGCGCATCGCCACGGCCGTGACGGCCTCCAAGCAGGTGATTGACGAAGCAATTGCGTGGGGAGCGGATGCAATTCTCGTGCATCACGGCTATTTCTGGCGCAATGAGGATCCCTGTATCGTAGGGGTTAAAAAGGGTCGGCTCGCTAAACTCTTAGCGCACGATGTGAGTTTGCTGGCTTATCATCTGCCGCTCGATGCCCGCCCGGAGCTGGGCAATAACGCACGCCTGGGGCTTGCGTTGGGACTGCGTGAGCAGGGGCGTTTCGGGGAGCAGAATATTGCATACCATGGTGCGCTGGATGCACCGATGTCACTTGCCGATTTCACAGGCCGGATTGAGTCTGCATTGCAGCGTAAGCCGCAGGTGTTAGGTCAGCCTGAGAAATTGCTGCACCGCGCGGCATGGTGCAGCGGGGGCGGGCAAGGCTATTTCGAGGCCGCGATTGCGCAAGGCGTGGATGTGTTTGTTACAGGCGAAGTATCAGAGCAAAGTTATCATCTGGCCGCAGAGACGGGTGTTGCCTTTATTTCGGCGGGACATCATGCAACCGAGCGGTTCGGTATCCAAGCGTTAGGCGATCATCTGTCAAGCCGCTTTGAACTGCAACACCGCTTCTTCGATCAGGACAACCCGGTTTAATCGCGGCGTTTGCTGCGCAACTGATCAAGCGAGATCGTCATGCTGCGCGGGATGCTTTGCAAGCTGGCATTGGCCGCAGCAATTAACAGGCTGTGGCGGCTCAGCAAGGGGGCCAGTAGCGCTTCCATTTCGTCCAGTAGCGCTTCCGGTTGTTGCGAAAAGCGCTGTAAAAAATCGCGACGCAGCGGATGGTGGGGTGTCCATTGCCAGGCCAAAAACGCTTCGTTCTGTTTGAAGCCGTCGACTTGTAACTGCTGCCCAAGGGTTGTGACGGCAGGCTGCGCCAGATGCTCGGCGGAGGGCGTGGACCGCCACATCAGACCGGAAAAGATGCGCCATACTCCGCCTAAAAATTGCTGCTCCAGCATGGGAAAAAGGCACTGAGTCTGATCCACGCGCAACTTGCACTGTAACCCGACCAGTACACCATCCGCATTGCGGTCTTCTGTGGTGAGGGCGTGCCATGGCGTGTCGGCAAGACGGCTTGCCAGTCGCACGCACAGGCGCTCCCAAAATGCAGTATTCAACCGGGTGCGGATGTCATCCATTTGCTCGGCGACAGAGAGGCCTAAGGGCAGATTCTCCGGTTTTGCGAAAAAATCGAGGACGGCTTGCTCTTCGTTCATTTAATAAATCCTAGTAAGTTGTGCAGGTAAAGAATATAAGCAAATGCTGTAATGCTAAGAAATATATATAGGTTTTTGGGGAACTATAATTGCGGTTCACTATCAGTGTTGACTTTATTTTTCAAACCAGACATGATTCGTCTGTGCTCGAGATGCCTTAATTTTGCAGATTTTAAAAACTAAAGCAAATAAAAATAAGTATCACGACGCATCGCACCAAAAATAATCCGATTGACTGTTCGTTCATGCCTGCAGCAGCAGGTATGGGATCATTTGTTTGCTGGGGGAGTTCTCACGATGTATCGTTTCTTACGTTTTCCTATCTTGCTGGTAGGTTTGTTTTTGGGTGTAAGTAGTTTTGCGGCCAATAATTCACAACCTGCGCTTACAACCGAGGACAGTCTAGGTCCTCAAGTTCAACAGCCTATCGAGTTTCCTCATAATCGTCATGCCGGCCTGAAAGATCCTAGCGATCCTGCCAAGGGTGGTATGGAGATCAACTGCCAGTATTGTCATACCTATGCGCGTCGCAGTGCGGTTGCGGGCATCCCGCCGCTGCAAAAGTGTATCGGTTGCCATCAAAATATTGAATCTGTCAAAGATAAGCCGCGCATTGTTGAATTATTCAAGTACTGGGACGCCAAAAAGGCGATTCCGTGGAAAAAAGTTCACGACTTGCCGGATTTCGTTCGTTTCAATCACGAGCGCCACATCAAACGTTTTGTTGAACAGCAGGATCGTCCTGTTCAAGAAGCGTGCGGATATTGTCACGGCGATGTGAAGGAAATGACCGTTGCGCGTCGTCAAAAATCACTGGCGATGGGCTGGTGTGCAAGCTGTCACGAGAAGGATCATCCTGTCGTGGCTCAGAGCGGTACGCCGATTGCGGGTCAGGCTTATTGGTACAGTTTCCAGAAGCCGGCAGCGGCAGTGGATGCAAACACCAAGGCGCGTGGTCCTAATGATTGTTGGCAGTGCCACAAGTAGGCTGTCATGAAAATTAAAGAATTTACCAGAGAGGCTGTGATGATAGACAGTGGTTCCGTAAAGCAATTGGCCGGGCACCCGTTTGATCGGCGTGATTTTCTGAAGGTATTGGGCTGGAGTGGTGCTGCAGTTGCACTCTCCGGTTGCGGTAATACTTCGGTTGAAGATGGTCGGGAAACAGTGGTTTCCTACGTTGAAGCAAATGACTACATGGTTCCGGGTATCGGCGTGTATTTCAACTCGACATGCGCACAGTGCGATGCGGGTTGCAGTATCAACGGCCGCGTTCGCGAAGGCCGTGTGCTTAAGCTCGAAGGTAATCCGGATTCGACTATCAATAAGGGTAAGTTGTGCGGCTTAGGACAAGCTGGTGTGCAACACCACTACAACCCTGACCGTGTACGCGAACCTGTGTTGCGCAACGGCACTAAGGGAGAAACCATTACGTGGGAAAAAGCCTATGCTCTGATCGCTGAAAAGCTGACGGGTGTGAAGGGTGAAGAAATCGCTTTCCTGTCCGGTGGTGTGAGTGGTCATCTTAAGGTGCTGCTGGGTAACTATCTGGATAGTCTCGGTACCAAAAATCATTTCGTCTATGAAGCGATCGCGCCATCCGTGGTGCGCGCTGCGAACGTTAAGGCGTTTGGTGTCGAAATGCCACGTTACCGTTTTGACAAGGCGCAGGTCGTGTTGTCATTCGGTGCTGATTTCCTGGGTAGCTGGGTCTCTCCTGTGCACTTCTCACAGCAATATGCGCAATTCCGCAAGGGCGTAAACGGCCAGCGCGGCGTGCTGATACAAGTTGAGTCTAAAATGACTTTGACCGGCGCTAATGCTGATCGTTGGCTGGCTGTCAAGCCGGGCACTGAAGGCGTGCTGGCACTGGGTATCATCAATGCGCTCGGTATGGCGACGGGCGATGTAGCGGAGCTGGTTAAGGGTTACGATAAGGCGCGTGTCAGCCGTGAAACAGGTGTTTCAACGGGTCAAATCGACAAGATCGCTGCGCTGCTCAAACTGCGTAGTCCGAGTCTGGTGTTAGCAGGTTCGGCGGCAGAAGGCTATGCGCACGGTTCGCAAAATGCCGCTGCCATCAATTTGCTCAATCAGGTATTGGGTAACGTCGGCAAGACAATCGAAGCGCCGGTCTCCGTTCCCTTCCCGCAAATGGCGCCCTCCAAAGGCAATACCGTTGCACTGAAAAATCTGAACGACGGATTGGCCGCCGGTAAATTCAAAGTTGTATTCAACTTTGCAGCCAATCCCGTGTTTACCGCACCTGGCGCGTTCAAGTTCAAGGATAACTTCGCAAAGGCAGGCTTCAAAGTTGCGTTTGCACATTATCTCGATGAAACAGCATTGCAGGCTGATCTGGTGTTGCCGCTCGATTCCGCTCTGGAAGACTGGGGTACGCAAGTGCCTGAATATATGACAGAAGGTGCGCAAATCAACATTCAGCAGCCGCTGATGGAACGTTTGCATGCTAATACGCGTGGTATGGGCGATATTTTGTTGAATTTGATCAAACAGAAGAAAGCCGACGAGTACAAGGGTTTTGAAGATTACTACGCTTACCTGCGTGGCGCTGTGTTGCAGAACAAGGGTGCATTGGGTGGTGGCGGCGTTGAAGACGATACGTTCTGGAACGACACGCTGACACACGGTATCGTCAAGTTGGCAGGGACGACAACGAGTCTTTCAGCGCATGCAAGTGCGGCAGGTCTGGTTTTGCCGGCTGAAGTGGAAGCGGATGAACATTTCCCGCTGCATCTGATTCCGGGTGTGACTGCTAGTTTGCGCGATGGTCGTCACACCAATCAGCCTTGGTTGCAAGAATCCCCTGATCCATTGACCACCATCGTGTGGGATTCATGGGTCGAGATTCATCCTAAGAAAGCTGCCGAATTGGGTATCGTCGAAGGCGATATCGTTCAGGTCACATCCAAGACGGGTTCAGTCAAGGCGCAGGTTTATCTGTTCCCCGGTATCCATCCGGAAGCGATTTCGATTCCGGTCGGACGCGGACACGATGCGATGGGGCGCTATGCCAAGGGTTATGGCGTGAATCCATTCCAGATTCTGGATGCAGTGTTTGAAGCTGCAACGGGTGAGTTGGCGATGCACGAAACACGCGTCAAGATCAGCAAGACTGGTCAGCGCGTCCTGGTGGTCAAGGATGAAGGCGCTGCGGGTGCTCTGCAAATGGGCAGAAAGATCGCCGCGCGTGTGTCCACCGATCAAGTTGATTTGTCGAAGGAGGTCTGAGTTATGTCGGTCAGCAATTTATTAGAAAATTGGGCGCAGGTCAGGCACGAGCATCCCAATAATGACAAGCCGCATGATCCCTATAAATGGGCGATGGCGATTGATCTGGATGCTTGTACCGGTTGTAATGCGTGCAGCGTTGCGTGCTATGCAGAAAACAATCTGCCCGTCGTCGGACGTGAAAAATTCCAGCATGGTCAGCAAATGCACTGGTTGCGTGTTGAGCGTTACTGGGATGAGGACGGTCGCGAATTTCCGGATCAAGGCTTCCAGTTCCTGCCTATGATGTGTCAGCAATGCGAAGCGGCACCGTGCGAAACGGTTTGCCCTGTAGCTGCAACTAATCACACGGCGGATGGACTTAACTCACAGATCTACAACCGTTGTATCGGTTCACGTTACTGTTCAGCTAACTGCCCGTTCAAGGTGCGTTACTTCAACTGGTACGATTATCCAACCACAGACAATGTCTGGCCTGCAGAGATGCAGCAGCAGCTCAATCCTGACGTCTCCGTTCGCGGTAAAGGTGTGATGGAAAAATGTACGTTCTGCGTGCAGCGTCTGTCAGCAGCTAAGGTCAAGGCGAAGGGTGAGGGCCGTATTGTGGCAGAAGGTGAAGTTCAGACCGCCTGTCAGCAAGCGTGTCCAACCGGCGCAATTTCCTTTGGTAATATAGTTAATCCTGAGTCCCGTGTTCACAAACAATGGGCCGCGCAGCAGGTTGAGCTGGCTAAGGATAAACAGGATAAGAACGAGGAGGAAGCCCCCTCTGAATTGCGTGGTTATCGCATTTTGGAAGAACTACGCGCTTACCCTTCTGTGATGTATCTGGAACGTGTGCGCGAAAGCGCTGTTTAGTCAGCTTAAGCTAACAGAATTACTTTAAGGAAAGACAATGAAAGATATCCGCGAAGACATTGCTTGGGCGAAGATCAACCAGGACGTGATGAAGAGTCTGGAGAACCCGCGCAAAATATATTGGGTCATCCTGTTTCTGGCGTTTCTGGCGTTTGGTTTTGGTGTGGGCTGTGAAGTGTATCAATACCAGACCGGTATGGGTGTGGCTAACCTGAATAATCCGCAAGTGTGGGGGCTGTACATCGCCACCTTCATTTTCTGGATCGGGATGAGTCACTCCGGTACGTTACTGTCCGCAATTTTGCATCTGATGCATGCCGACTGGCGTAAACCGATTTATCGTTTTGCAGAAGCGATGACCACGTTTTCCCTGATGACAGCTGGTCTGTTCGTGATGGTTCACATCGGCCGCTTATGGATGTTTTACTATGCGCTGCCGTATCCTAACGATCGCGGTATCTGGCCTAACTTCCAGTCGCCTCTGTTGTGGGATGCGATGGCGATCTTCACTTACCTGAGCTCCTCAGTGTTGTTCTTGTTCGTCGGGATGATTCCGGATCTGGCTATTGCACGTGACAATATGCAACCGGGCTGGCGTCAAAAGTTGTACACCCTGCTCGCGTTGGGTTGGGAAGGCACCGATCGTCAATGGCGCAATTTCCGCGTCACTTACCTGACGATCGCTTGTTTCCTGATTCCACTGGCGGTATCGGTGCACTCAATTGTGGCGTCTGACTTTGCAATGTCACAACAACCGGGCTGGCATGTCACCTCGTTCCCGCCGTACTTTGTGGCAGGTGCTCTGTATTCAGGTTGTGCTGCGATCATTACGCTGTTCATTATCTTGCGCTATGTGTTCAAGTTTGAAGAATACATGACCAAGCCTATCCTGAAAAAGATCGTGCGCCTTACCTTTGCAATTGCGATGGTGTGGACCTATCTGAATGCAGTTGAATTTGCATCCGTTTGGTACAGCCACGATGCCGTCTCGAAAGACGTGCTGATTCAGAAAATGACCGGTAATTATGCACCGTTCTGGTGGGGTATGATTTTCTGTGGATCGGTTGTGCCTTTGGTGTTTGCATTCAAGCGCTTCCAGACCAATATTCCAGTTCTGTTTGCAACCTCATTGCTGCTGAATCTGGGTATGTGGCTGGAACGTTGGATGATCGTAGCACCTACCTTCTCTCATGGTTACTACCCGTGGACATGGGATCACGATCAATGGCCGTCTATGGTTCAATGGGGTATGGTATTCGGTAGCTTCGGTTGGTTTACTTTGCTGTTCCTGTTGTTCTGCAAAGTGTTCCCGTCCGTATCTATGTATGAAGTGAAAGAAATGGTTTACCACCGTACTCTGCATCTGAAAAAGAGTGAAACTGCTGAACAGGGAGCACACTAATCATGAGTAAACGTCATTTACTTGCCTTGTATGGCAACTTTGAAGAGGCCGAAGCGGTCGTCCAGGAGCTGCGCACTGCGGTGATCAAAGGTTTTGATGTCAATGATGACATGATCGTGAAGTCGCCGATTGAACATCCGGAAGTCGAGCGTTTTCTGGGTGATAAGCCGGTGTATGTTCAATGGTTCACGCTGTTTGGTGCTTTGATGGGCGGTATATTTGGTTTTCTGCTGATTTCGGGTGCACAGGCCAATTTTTACATGCAATTGAAGGGTGGCAAGCCGATTGTGCCGTTTCCACCTAACTTTGTATTAACCTATGAGATGTTCATTTTGGGCGGTGTTTTTATCACCATTCTGGGCTTTCTGATTTGTGCCGGTTTGCCTGCAAAACGCTCACCGCTGTACAGCGCCAAGGTCTCGGTCGATAACATCGCGATTTTGGTACATGCAGACGAATCTGCAATCAGTGAACTGAAGGCGATTTTCACTAAGCACCAGGCATTGGAAATTCAGGAAGAGGCAGGGAAATGAAAAAATTATCCTTAGCAATGACATTGTTGTTAGCACCAACCTTCGCGCAAGCCTGGCCATGGTCACAGGACATGGTAAATCAGGTCAGTATCAAACCTCAGGAAAGTGTTGATGCGGCCAATCCGGGTATGGCGTTGTTTCCTAAACGCTCTCAGCCGGTTGCCGGCACCACGGTGATCGTTAAAGACCTTGATGCGGCCAAGAAAATGGCTAACCCTGTGGTCGCTGATGCGGCATCGGTAGACAAGGGACGTCGTCTGTATGAAATCTATTGCACACCGTGTCATGGTAAGTCCGGTACCGGTGACGGCCTGGTGGGTACTAAGCTGCCTTACAAGCCCTGGAACCTGACGTCATCTAACGATGTACATCCATGGGACACCAAAGACTACCCGGATGGTTATATCTTCGGTGTGGTGTCTTTAGGACTTGCAGTGATGCCAAGTTATGCGAATGACCTTACGGCGACCGAGCGCTGGCACGTAGTTAACTACATCCGCAAAGTGATGCAAAAAGGTCCGGCTGTCACAGCTGCGGCACAGTCGAAATAGGAGGCTATAAAATGTTGGCATATAGTAATTGGGCTGTTTTGACGGTATGTTTCGTGGTGGTGTTGTCGCTGGCTTTGAGCGGTGTCGCACTGTGTTCCGTACTGCATCTGGTCGGTGCGCAATGGCGTTTCAATGTGCGTCATTTGGCGGTTTCTCTTTACGCCTTATTCCCGTTGGCATTTGTGCTGCTGGTCGTGTTGTTGGTTGGAGGCTCTCACACGTTCCCCTGGTGGGAAGCTCATGTGGGCGCTGAGGCGCACATGCCGGGCTGGTATCAGCCTCACTGGCTGATGTCACGCGAAGTGGTCGGGATCATTTTCATGGCAGCGTTGTACTGGGTGTTCATCCAGCGTCAGGCGGTCAGCGAAAACAGTCCTGAAGATGCCAAGCGTTTTCATACCATTGCGACCTGGATTCCTTTCTTCTTCGTCATGTACAGCACGATGGTTGCATGGGATTTCGAAATGACGCTGGTTCCTCACTGGCACAGCGCGATTTACGGTTTGCAGCAGTTCATCAGTAATTTTGGCATGTTCTTAGCCTTTATGACGGTGTGGATCTACATCATGAACACCAAGGGTAAGTTAGTCAGCCCTGTTCCTGACAAGATTTACAACTACATGGCTCAGATGATGTTGTCGTTCACGCTGCTGTGGATTTACACCTTTGATGCGCAATACCTCACAATCTGGTACGGCAATATTGCGGATGAAACTGACCGTGTGTTTGCGATGCAGGATGGGGATTATTCCTTCATCTGGTGGTCAATGATCGTGCTCAAATTTGTGATTCCTTTCGTTACCTTCTGCTTCCCGGGGCCGCGTCATAATGTTACTGCTATCAATGCAGTGGCAATCTGTATTATCATCGGCACGCTTTTCGAACGTTATGTTTGGATTGGTGGCGTAACTGGCACGGGTAACTACCCGATTGTTGCCAGTATCGTGATTGGCGGTACCGTTGCGTTGATCGGGTATTTCCTGGTTCGCAACTACATGCAGTCCAGAAGTCTAATTAAGGGGTAATTGAGTAATGATGAGATTGTATTCGGGGACAGTTTGCCCCTACAGCCATCGATGCCGAATAGTTTTATTCGAAAAAGGTATGGATTTTGAAGTAATTGATGTCGACTTGATGGAGAAGTCAGACGATCTGGCCTCAATCAGCCCGGGTGGAAAAGTACCCGTTCTGGTTGAGCGTGATTTGGTGCTGACTGAAGCTAACATCATCAACGAATACATCGATGAGCGTTTCCCGCACCCGCAGTTAATGCCGGCTGACCCTGTCATGAGGGGTCGTGCTCGACTGTTCCTGTATCGTTTCGAACAGGAACTATATAGTAATGTGAATACCATTATGTTGGGCGGTAAGACAGCAGATAAGGCGCGTGCGAGCATACGGGACAATCTGACTCAGTTAGCGCAAATCTTAACCAAGCAAAAATACTTGCTGGGTAATGATTTCTCGATGCTGGATGTGGCCGTTGCACCGTTGCTGTGGCGTCTTGATCACTATGGTATCGTGCTCGGCAAAGATGCAGCGCCCATGCTCAAATATGCAGAGCGTCTGTTCTCGCGTCAAGGGTTCATTGATTCATTAACGCCTGCAGAAAGGGCGATGCGCAAGTGAGTGATTTGTCTACCCGTCCTTATTTGATACGCGCGATTCATGAATGGTGTGTTGATAGTGGTCTAACACCCTATCTTGCAGTGAGGGTCAATGACAGGACTGAAGTGCCGGTAGCTTATGTTAAGGACGGTGAAATTGTACTCAACTTGAGCGTAGGCGCTGTACGTAACATGGAACTGGGCAACGAGTGGATCACCTGCAGTGGTCGTTTTGGTGGGAGCTCGTTTGATCTCATCGTGCCGGTTGATGCGGTCATCGGGATTTTTGCCAAGGAGACGGGGCAGGGCCTCGTGTTTCAAGGGGCTGATTCTGACGCACCACCTCCTAGCAGTGCAGAAATTAAAACTATGCCGAGAAAACCCCAGTTGTCTATTGTTAAGTAATAAAAAAACCGCACTGAGTGCGGTTTTTTTATGCTTACAGTAAACTTAGCTGGCTGTGATGAAACTGTGCATTTTGCTCATCGCTTTTTGCTCGATCTGACGGATGCGTTCAGCGGATACGTTAAACTCAGCAGCTAATTCGTGTAGCGTAGCGCTGTGATCCTCTGTAAGCCAGCGTGCCTCGACGATGCGGCGACTGCGGTCATCGAGGCTTGCCAGTGCATGTGCCAGCCCCGTGGTGCGCGAATTCAGCGCTTGTGAGGACTCTAATATATTGGAAGGTTCATGGTCTTCGCTGTCAGCTAGATACTGTATCGGAGAAAAGCTGTCATCGTCGTCAGAGCCTGCCGGGTCAATTGAGACTTCGTGACCTGCAAATCGGGCCTCCATTTCAACCACGTCATGTTCAGTGACGTTAAGTTGACCGGCAATTTCACTGATCTGTTTTGGTTTAAGCGACTCCAGACCCTGTTTCAAGCTGCGCAAATTAAAAAAGAGTTTGCGCTGTGCCTTGGTGGTCGCGATTTTAACCATGCGCCAGTTACGTACGACGAATTCATTGATCTCGGCACGTATCCAGTGCAGCGCGAAGGACACGAGGCGCACACCAAAGTCAGGATCGTAATGTTTAACGGCCTTCATCAGGCCAATATTGCCTTCTTGTATCAAGTCAGCCTGAGGTAGTCCATACCCCGCATAGCCGCGTGCCACACTGACAACCACGCGAAGGTGGGATAAGACGAGTTGGCGAGCCGCATCCAGATCATTGTCGTTACGAAAGCGGCTGGCGAGCTCGTATTCTTCTTCCTGGCTCAGGACAGCGTAGCGCCTGACGAGATGAATGTAGCTGTCCAGGCTGCCTAGGGCAGAGGGCAAGGGTAAACTGTTAGCAATATTCATAGGGATTTCCTCCTAGTTAACATTTGCAGTCTGTGAGCTTCTGAATGGGTAAAGGTTCAATCGGGTATTGCCTGTTGCAGTATAAAGATTAATCGACTTGCTAACTCTAGTCAGCTAGCAAGTCAGGTCGTGCAGAGTTAAGGCGTGCAGCTTAATTATCTTCTGATAATTCGCAGTCGGAATTCATGATGTTACCGGCAGCCCATCCAGCAATGGCAATACCAAAAATCACGCAGATCATGCCTAGTTCCTTGCTCAGGAAAAAACCGCCTATCAGCCACAGCAACGCTGCGATGATGAATGGCAGTATGAGTACTTTGCACTTTGAATTTTCCATTAACCTCTCCCTGTTATTTATTGTATTTGCAAATTTGATGCAGGAACTCGTCATTGTTCTGAAAAAGACCGGCGATGTCAACTTCTATTCGCATTCCTGCCATTGATCTTAGTGCGCTTCAGTTTGCGACAGGTGTCTGGCCACCGAAAGCCAGGCGCCCAGCCAGCCGAGGTAGACCGAAAATAGCAGTAAGGATGCGCTGTCGCCGGCCGTGAGGGGCTCAAGTGCAAAGTTGCTGGCATAGAGTTGGGATAAGGCCGCAAGCGGTTGTTTAAGTAGTTGCAAACTGCTCAAAATGATGAGCCACGCTGCGACACCGCCTAGCAAGCCTTGTATGGCGCCAAAGTAGAGGAAGGGGCGTCTGATAAAAGCATCGGTCGCGCCGATCAGCTTCGCCACTTGAATTTCATCGCGCTGTGTGACGATTTGTAACCTGATCGTGTTGAAGGTAATCGCGATTAACCCCAGGCTGAGCAAGCTCGCCAGCACGAGCACGGCGATATGCGCGAATTCAAGGAAAGCCTCGAGTTTATAGGCCCAGGCAGAATCGAGTTGTGCGAGTTCTACGCCTTGAATCTTTTGCAGTTCAAGGCGCAGTTCATCGAGTAGTTTGGCATTAACTGAGCTTGGCGATATGATAAATGCGTCAGGCAGCGGATTTTTTTCCAGCCCGGCGATGACATCCGACAAGCCTGTTTCTTGACCTAATGTATTTAGCGCATCAGTGCGGGAGATAAACTCGACGGTCTTGATGTTCTGGTGATCGTTCAATTGACGCCGTATGTGCTCCTCATCAGCTGGCGTCGCATCCATAGACAGGAACAGGCTGATTTGCGGCGAGCCTGATAGCTGGGCGACCAGTCCCTGCGCGTTTTTCAGCAGCACGTACATGCCGGCGGGCAGGCTCAGCGCAATCCCGATCACCAGGATGTTCAGGACCCCTGCCAGCGGTGAGATAAACATGCGGCCAAGCGCTGTGTGTACGACGCCCCGTTGAGTGGAAAGGGCGCTCATGACAAGGCACTTTCGGCGGGTTGCAGTGGGGCGGCGCTACGGTCGTCGGGCTGAATTTCACCCTGCTTGAGTTCGATGATGCGCAATTTAGTTTTTCGCAGCAAAGCCGCGTCATGCGTTGAAATCAGCAACGTGACGCCAACTTGATGAAATGAGGTAAATATATTCATAATTTCTTCGGCATATTCAGCGTCCAGATTGCCGGTCGGTTCGTCAGCGAGCAAAATGGTGGGGCGGTTGACGATGGCGCGCGCGATACAGAGGCGCTGCTGTTCACCGCCGGATAAGGCAATCGGGTTGGCTTTTTCACGACCAAGCAGGCCAACCTTGTCGAGCGCCGCGCGCACACGTTTGGCGCTTTCTTTGTGCTCAAAACCGCAAATCTGCAGCGGGAGCAGGACGTTGTCGAATACGTTGCGGTCGAACAAAAGCTTGTGGTCCTGAAAAATGAGACCGAAGTTGCGGCGCAGATAGGGCAGCGCATCGGATTTAAGTTTGCTGACATTCTGGTTGTTGACCAGCACCGTGCCGCTATTAGGGCGCTCTATCGCCGCGATCAGTTTCAGCAGCGTACTTTTTCCGGCACCGGAGTGTCCGGACAAATAAGCCATTTCGCCCTTGGCCACTTCAAATGAAACATTTTTTAACACATCAATGCCGCCCGGATAGCGCTTGCTGACTTGGTCGAATGTAATCATGCGGATATTCCCAGCAGCGCGTCGATGAATTCCTGTGCATCGAAGGGGCGCAGATCATCCAGGCCTTCACCCACACCGATGAAGCGCACGGGGATAGGATGTGCTTTGGCGATTGCGGCAATGACGCCACCCTTCGCCGTGCCGTCAAGCTTAGTTAAAATTAAACCTGTCACGCCCAATGCCGCGTCAAATGCTTTGACCTGGCTTAATGCGTTCTGACCCGTATTCGCATCCAACACCAGCAGCACTTCATGTGGTGCGCCGGGGAGCACCTTAGCGATGACGCGTTTGACCTTTTTAATTTCCTCCATCAGGTGAGCCTGTGTCGTCAGACGTCCTGCGGTATCGGCTAACACCACGTCGATTTTACGGGCCTGTGCTGCTTGCACAGCATCATAAATCACAGCAGCCGCGTCACCGCTTTGTTGCGCGATCACGGTCACGTTGTTGCGCTCACCCCACGTCATCAGTTGCTCACGTGCGGCGGCGCGGAAAGTATCCCCCGCGGCTAACATAACCGACAGTCCTTGCGATTGCAGATATTTTGCCAGTTTACCGATGGAGGTGGTTTTGCCGGCGCCATTGACGCCGACCATCATGATGACGAAGGGTTTGTGGGTATGTGCCTGCATGGGCACCGCCAGCGGTCCCAGCAGTTTGAGCAGGCAATGGGCGAGCCCCGCTTTGAGTTCTGCAGCTTCAACGAGCTTGTGTTCTCTGACGTGGCGCTTCAGGTCGGCGAGTAGCGCGTTGGTCGCGTCCATGCCGACATCTGCCGTGATCAGGATGGTTTCGAGTTCTTCGTACAGATCATCGTCGATTTTTCCGCCACGGCTAAACAGGTCGGCCAGTTGGTTGCCGGTGCGCGATAAACCCGCTTTTAAGCGATCTATCCAGCTGCGTTTTTCAACGACAGTTTCTTCGGCTTTCGCCGGCGTGCTCTTTTTTAGGAAACTAAACATTTTGGATACGTTCCGGTGGCAATAGTTGGGGCATAATACGCACGGCCACGCTAAGTGGCCATCTTCGTTATTTTATGCCGATTAGGCATTCTGAGGTTAATGATTATGCGGAATTTTCTATTTGGCGTTGCGCTGCTGGCAACCGGCTTGCAGCCTGCGACGGGTGCCGAGGTGTTCGAGCGGACGCTTGCTAACGGTTTGAAAGTGATCGTCAGAGAAGATCATCGCGCGCCGGTGCTGGTTCAGCAGATCTGGTACAAGGCCGGCAGTATGGATGAGATCACCGGAAAAACGGGGGTGGCCCATGTGCTGGAACACCTGATGTTTAAAGGGACTAAAACGGTGCCGGCAGGCGAGTTCTCGCGTCGGATCGCGGCGGCCGGCGGGCGCGAAAATGCGTTTACCAGCAACGACTATACGGCTTACTTTCAGCAGTTGCATAAATCCAAGTTGCCGCTGGCGATGAAGCTCGAAGCTGACCGCATGCATAATTTGGATCTGTCTGCAGAAGAGTTCGCTAAAGAAATTAAAGTCGTCATGGAAGAGCGTCGTATGCGCACCGATGACGAACCTCATTCCTTGCTTCAGGAGAAGCTGAACGCGGCGGTGTATCTTGAACACCCGTACCAGCATCCGGTGATCGGCTGGATGAGCGATCTGGAACAGATGACGGTGGCGGACGCGCGTGACTGGTATAAAAGATGGTACGCGCCTAACAATGCCACGTTAATTGTCGCAGGCGATGTAAAAGCGCCTGCAGTCTTTGCGCTGGCTGAGCGTTATTACGGATCGATTCCCAAACAGGTGCATCCGGTGCGCCGTGTATATACGGAGCCTGTGCAGCTGGGCATCAAGCGCATGGTGGTGAAGGCGCCCGCCGAGTTGCCGTTGCTGGTGATGAGCTTTCATGCGCCGAATATTATCGATCCGAAACAGGACTGGAAGCCCTATGCCCTTGAGATGCTAGCCGGTGTGCTGAGCGGAAATGACTCGGCGCGTCTGAATAAGCATCTGGTTCGCGAACAGCAGGTTGCGAGCAGCGTGGGTGCCGGGTATGACTCGGCCTCCCGTGGCCCCGGTGTGTTTACCCTGGATGCAACACCCAGCGAAGGGCGCAGCATCGTACAGATGGAGGCTGCTTTGCGCGCTGAAATCGAACAGTTGGTCAAGGTTGGGGTGAGCACCGAGGAGTTGCAGCGTGTCAGAGCGCAGGTGCTGGCAGGTGAAGTTTATAAGCTCGATTCCGTGTTCTATCAGGCGATGCAGATCGGCCAGATGGAGTCCATCGGTCTTGGGCATCGTGCGCTTGCCGTGATGCTCGAAAAATTACAGGCGGTGACAGCCGATCAGGTGAGCGAGGTGGCCCGCGAATTTTTGCAGGACGACAATCTGACCATCGCCGTGCTCGACCCTCAGCCGTTGTCCGGAAAACCGAAACACACAGGAGCTGTTCATGTTCACTAATAAATTGCTTGTTGTTGCAGCACTGTGCAGCGCGATCGGGATGGTGCAGGCAACCCCTGTGATTGAGCACTGGCAGAGTGCCAGCGGCGCTAAGGTGCTGTTTGTGGAAGACCACGATATTCCGATGCTGGATGTTGCGGTGAATCTCTCGGCTGGCAGTCGTTTTGATACAGTGGCTAAATCCGGTGTCGCAGGACTGGTGCACGGCCTGCTGGATCTGGGGTCCGAGGGGATGACGGAGGATATGATTTCCAGCGGCATGGCCGATATCGGCGCGCAACTGGCAGGTGGCCTCGATCAGGATAGAGCCAGCCTGACCCTGCGCACCTTGAGTCATCAGGCTGAACGGGAGCGGGCTTTGTCTATCATGGCGGGCGTGTTGCAGCATCCTGTGTTTCCTGAGGCGATCCTGGCGCGCGAAAAAGCGCGTTTGATTGCGGCGCTCAAGGAGGCCGAAACGAAGCCCGAAGCGATCGCTAGCCGCGCTTTTCAAAAGGCGGTGTATGGCGCCCACCCTTATGCCTTGCAGGTGTCGGGTGAAATCGCCAGCGTCGAGAAAATCACGGTGCAAGAGTTGCAGGCGTTTTACCGCGCACACTATGACGCAGGGCACGCGGTGGTCGCGATCATGGGGGACGTCACGCGCGCCCAGGCTGAAGCGATTGCACAGCAGTTGACGAGCCAATTGCCGGCGCGAAGTGAGCAGCCCGCCTTGCCGCAAGTTGAGATGCAGATTGAGGGATCAGAGCTACGCATTACTCATCCTGCTACACAGAGCCATATTCTGATCGGGGCGCCGGGCATGTCGCGCAGTGATCCGGATTATTTTCCGCTTTATGTCGGCAACTACATTCTGGGCGGCGGCGGTTTCGTCTCGCGCCTGATGAACGAGGTGCGCGAGAAGCGCGGTCTGGCATACAGCGTGTACAGCTATTTTATGCCGCTCAAGCAGCCGGGCGCTTTCCAGATTGGTTTACAGACCAAGAAGGAGCAGGCCGATGATGCGCTCAAGCTGGTGCGTAAAACGCTGAGCGATTTTGTCGTCAAAGGCCCGACCGAAAAGGAGCTGATCGCTGCCAAACAGAATATCGTCGGCGGATTCCCGTTGCGTATCGACAGCAACAAAAAAATTCTGGATTATCTGTCGGTCATCGGCTTTTACGATTTGCCGCTCAGTTATCTGGATGATTTTACAGGCCGTGTCGAGCGCGTCACGGTGCGCCAGATACACGATGCCTTTGCGCGTCATATTCAGCCTGAGCGGATGGCGACAGTCATCGTCGGTGCGCCTGAAGGAGCGGATCATCAATAAGGTCAGAATAGGCGGCGGCGAACTGCGCAGCCGCGTCATCACATTTCCGGATGCGGACGGTTTGCGGCCGACACCGGATCGGGTGCGCGAGACGCTGTTCAACTGGCTGGGGCAAACCTTGTATGGCAGGCGCTGTCTTGATCTGTTTGCCGGCAGCGGTGCGCTGGGTTTCGAGGCAGCATCGCGTGGCGCGGAACATGTGCTGATGCTGGAGAAAAGTTTGCCGGTCTATCGTGCCTTGCAGGATAATTCTGATAAATTAGCATGTGCTAATGTATCGTTGCGCCATCAAGATGGGCTAGAATTCGTCCGGCGTGATACCGCACGTTATGACGTCATTTTTCTCGATCCGCCTTTTGCCAGCGATTTGTTGCCTCGATTGCTGCAAATTCTGCCACCGCGACTGACTGAAAATGGCGTGGTGTATGTGGAATCGGGCGGCGCGATCGACGTGCCCCTGCCCTGGCAGGTCATCAAGTCGGGCAAGGCTGGGCAGGTGTTTTATCAACTAATCGGGCTGGACAAATGAATTTTAAAAAACATTTTTCCACGAAATAACACGAACAAATTCAATTAATTATCGTTTTTTATTATCATCAGTCGGTCAGTGATCAGAGCAAAAAAAGCAAGGTTTTGACTCAATTTCGCGACTTTCGTGATTTTCGTGGACGAAAAAGGTTTTAACATGATTAAAGTTGTTTATCCGGGTACATTTGATCCGATCACCAGCGGCCATGAGGATGTGGTGCGGCGCGCGACAGGGTTGTTCGGTGAGGTGATCGTCGCGGTGGCCAAAAGCCGTGCCAATACCCTGTTTACGCTGGAAGAGCGGGTTGAGATGGCTCGCGAGGTTTTTTCAAGCTATGACAATGTGCGTGTCGAGGGCTTCGATGGCTTGTTGATGAGTTTCGTGCAGTCGCAGCAGTCGCGTGTGGTGCTGCGCGGTTTGCGGGCCGCATCGGATTTTGAGTATGAATTTCAGTTAGCGGGCATGAATCGCAACCTATACCCGGAAATGGAAACGCTGTTTTTGACACCGGCCGAGCAATACACGTTTATTTCAGCTACCATGGTGCGCGAAGTGGCACGTTTTGGCGGTGATGTCGGGAAGTTCGTCTCGCCCTCAGTGGCCGTCCGGTTGAAGCAAAAGAACAGTCTTTAAAAATTATTAACATCGATTTAGATTGATTATCAAGAGGAGAAAAGTATGGCACTGTTAATTACCGATGAATGTATCAACTGCGACGTATGCGAGCCCGAATGCCCGAATGACGCCATCTCGCAAGGTGATACCATCTACGAAATTGACCCGAACAAATGTACTGAATGCGTAGGTCACTACGACACCCCGCAATGCGTTGAAGTGTGTCCTGTCGATTGCATCCCTAAAGATCCTGCGCATGTAGAAAGCAATGCGCAGTTGCAGGCCAAGTACGAAAAACTGATGGCGGCCAAGAAATAGAGGTCAGGTGCGTGCAGATAAAAAGACCGCTCACAGCGGTCTTTTTTATTTTCCGGTGCGTTGAATTGAACTCGGCAGATTGCCGGGGGACTCGATTCTGAGCTGTTTGTTGACATTTTTTTCGCCGAATACGACGGTGATGGCGGCTTTCGGTACGGCAAACACGCCGGCTAAATACTGCACCATGTGGGCGGTTGCACCGCCCCGCCTTGGCACAGCCGCCGCATAGACCTCAAGCTGATGGCCGATTACGCATCCTATTGCATCCTGTTTTGAATTCGGGCGGCCCAGCACGTTGAGGATCAGCGTATCGCCTTCCCAGCGATAAAAGGGCGGGACTTCCTTGCCGAATAAAGGCATCAGCGTTTGAGCCAGATGCTTTTGATCGGCTCCGCATCGAGGCTGGCATTGAACGCGGGAAGATCATAAAAGTCGAGCAGGGTGCGCAGTACGTTGTAGTGATTTATACGCTGGGCGCTGGTGCCCGTCTTGACCATCGGGCCGACCAGGAGCGTGACAATGCGATTTCCCTCCGAGCCATTGTCTTCATCCCAGGTCAGAATCAGCAGACTATTGTGCCCGAAAGCCCAGTTAACATAGGGATCGATGTGTTTTTTAAGCCATTCGTCAGCGGTGAAATAGCTGCCGTCATGCATGTCATTACGCTGGTCGGGGATGACAAAAGAGAGTGTGGGAAGCTGGGAATAATCCTGCGGAAAATCATTGAAGGTCAGATTGACCGAAGGTGGCAAACGCGTACCCTGCCAGTTTACCGCCGGATTGTGTTTGCGCTGATAGCCGCCTGCCCAGCACACCGTACTACCCGCCGACGGGAGTGATTCAGAAAAGCTAGCAAAGCTTAATTTACGGTTAATCAATGAGCTGGCAATGTTTTCCCCCGCGTAATTCATCGGGCAGGCATCATCACGGCTGCCTTGCGTAGAACCTGAAAACAAGGCCAGATAATTCGGCTGGCTGGGATGTGCGACCGCATAAGACTGCGTGAACAGCATCCCTCGACGCGCTAATGCGTGGATGTAGGAGTCGCTTTTGAGTGTGTCCATGATCTGTGAATAGCCGCGATTTTCTTCGATCACCACCACAACATGATCAGGGCGCGGCAGTTTTTCGGCCTGCACACTGGCAGCCATCAACAGCAGTGGGAAGAACAGATACCGCAGTTTCATTTTCGGGTTAATTCGACCAATTGGATATCTTCGACGAGGATGTGGTGGATTAGCCACTCGCGCAGATAGATGAGCGCATCGAATTGCGCCACAAAGGGGTTGTCATGCAACTCCTCGTAAAATTCGGCTATTTTTTCCTCGAAGGCGTGGTGCTGGCTGAGCTGGCGATCGATGCGCTCGTAGGCGTAGTGATTCATCATCTGCTCTTCTGCGCGAAAGTGAATTTTCGCATAGGCGTCGAGCGACTTGATGAGCCGCGCGACTTCCCTTGCCTCGCGTTTATGGGCAACCACTTCGTATAGATCGTTGATCAAATCGAATAAATAGCGATGATGTTCGTCGATAACGTCAATGCCGATGCTGAGTTTTTCATCCCATGGGATCCATACGTTTTCACGCCGCCGGATAGGCGGCAGGGCGAGCACCTGTTTGGGATCGATAATGTCGTCACGGTAGAGTTCGCGGATGCGCAGAATATCGGGCATCGCCGCATCGAAGGCGGCAACCACTGCAGGGTCGAAATGCTTGCCTGACTCGGCGATGACCCAGTTATAGGCGTCGTCGACCGCCCACGCTTTTTTGTACGGGCGAGATGAGGTCAGTGCGTCAAACACATCGGCCACCGCGCAGATGCGGGCGAGCAGTGGGATTTTTTCAGCAACGAGTCCGTTCGGGTAGCCGTTACCATCCCAGCGTTCATGATGGCAGCCTGCGATGTCGCGTGCAGCAGCTATCAGTTCGTCTTTGCCTTCTAAAATGGTCACGCCGATATCGGTGTGCGTTTTCATGATGGTAAATTCTTCCGGCGTCAGTTTGCCGGGTTTGAGCAAGACCGCATCTGCGATGCCGATTTTTCCTACGTCATGCATCGGTGCTGCGATATACAGCAATTCGCGCTGTGCGTCCGGAATACCGAGCGATTTGGCAATGGCCTGCGCGAAATTGGTCATGCGCATGATATGCAAGCCTGTTTCGTTGTCGCGATATTCTGAGGCGACTCCGAGGCTGCGGATGACATCGGCGCGCGATTCTTCGAGTTCGAGCTTACGGATACGCAGCGTTTCATTGGTCAATGCGCGGTTAACCAGTCCCGACAGTGCGCGCGCTAAGTCTTCCATGAATTCGCTGTGCGTCTCGCTCATCTGGTAACCGGTTGGCGTGAACAACACGGTATAGCCTAGGCCCTTACCTTCAATATGCAAAGGCAGTAGCAACATATGGGCCGTGGTTGGTAATTCAAGTGAGGGCAGTGTGTCCTGTGTCAGGCAATGTTCACTGATGTGCGGGTTGGTGAAGGCGGCCGAATTCCAGCACATCTTGTTAGTCCATGCAGGTTCCATGCCGAATTGCGCAACCTGGAAATAGCGTCCCCGCGGATTGAGCAGCAGGATGGCACCGCGCGCTTCAAGTTGCAGGTCGTAATAATTGTCCAGGATGGAGAATAGTCGCTGCAGCAAGATATCCAGGTCGGCCGTAGTGCTGCTGGTGATCGTCAGTTCGAACACCAGTTTGCTGATGGCCAGCATGCCTTCTTCTTTGTTCATTCCTTATACAGTCCCGTTTATTTTTTTCCGGTTGTTAAAGTTTTGACGGATTTTAACCATATCGTGAGTGTGACTTATTTTTGACAAAGGATGCAATAAAAACTTGATCGCTGTCCTTGTTTGATTTGTATGACGGGGCTGGTGCAGACGCGGCAAGGTTCTCCTGCACGGCCGTAGACCCAGTGTTGCTGCTGAAAATAACCGGGATTGCCCGACGCGTTGACGAAATCGCGCAGTGTGCTGCCACCGGCAAGTATGGCCTCGCTTAATGTCAAACGGATCACATCGACGAGTTTTTCGCAGTGCGCAAAGCTTAATGTCTCGGCCTTGATCAGTGGATTGATACCGGCGCTAAACAGCGCTTCACTGGCGTAGATGTTGCCTACACCGACGACGACGGCGTTATCCATGATGAATTGCTTGATGGCAACGCGGCGATTGCGCGTCGCCTGATAGAGATAGTGTGCATGAAACCCGCAGTGGCCATAGCAATCATTTAACGGTTCGGGACCGAGTTTGGCGAGTAGCGGATGCGTATTGATATTCCCTTGATGCCAGAGCACGGCACCGAAGCGGCGCGGATCGCGCAGTCGCATCAGGCTGCCGTTATCGAGCAGTAAATCGAGATGGTCGTGCGTCTGATGTGCTGTGCCGGTCGGCAGGATGCGCAGACTGCCTGACATCCCCAGATGCAGAATCAGCGTGCCGTGGCTAAATTCGAGCAGCAGGTATTTGGCACGGCGCGTCAATGACACGACGGGCTGCCCGTTTAGCAGTTCGTTAAGATTTTCCGGAATTGGCCAGCGCAGGCGCGGGGTGCGCGCGATGACCCCTGTGACGGTAGCATCTGCAAGGTAAGGCGCTAATCCGCGCCTGGTTGTCTCAACTTCCGGTAGTTCAGGCATAGTGTTTTTCAGTGTTGATTGTCATTCTTAAAACCTATCAGTTTTTCAATAATTCAATAAGTTAGGTAAATATTCCTTGTTTGTTGTGTTGATAGATATTCCGCTATATACTGCAAATGTGGTTACATAGTGGTTACACGGCAGCATATATTCAGCTTAGGGGGCGCATCATGGCAACGGTAAATTCAAGCACCAAAGCGACCAAGGTTAAACTTACAGCGGGAAGAATAGCAGACTTCACCAGCGATGAAGGTAAGCCTCAATCCTTCCTGTGGTGCGCTGATGCAAAAGGGTTAGCTGTTCGTGTTACTGCCAATGGTGCAAAGTCATATATTTTTCAATCCAAGGTTAAAGGGAAATCCATGCGTGTCACGATTGGTGATGTGAGCGTGTGGAGTATTGCCGCTGCGCAAGCCGAAGCCCGCCGCCTGCAAACTGTAATAGACAACGGTGATGACCCGCGCCAAGTGAAAGCCGACAAAGCTGCTGCCAAGGATGCTGCAAGGGTGGCAAGTGAAGCAGAGGCCGCCGCCCTAGTGGTACAGGAATCACTTGAATCGGTAACGCTAGGTGAGGCGTGGGAAGAGTACATCGAAGCTCGCAAAGCTAAATGGGGTGAACATGCACTTTATAAGCATAACCGCGCCATGCAAAAGGCCGGACAGCCCCAAATGCGCGGGAAAGAATTAACCGTTTCGGGTGAACTGGAATCAATGGCCAATGTTCGATTGGTTGACCTGACCCCAGAACGAGTAAACGAGTGGGCGAGGGCGGAGGTGCTTATTCGTCCAGCATCCGCACGGCTTGCCTTAAAACTGTTGAGCGCGTTTCTGAACTGGTGCGCTTTGCATCATAACTACAAGTTAATCGTGACCAGCAATGCAGCCGCAAGCAAAGAGGCGAGGGAAATATTAGGCAAGCCAAATGTTAAAAATGATGCGCTGGAAAAAGAGCAATTGCCCGCATGGTTCGCCGCGGTGAAGCAAATCGGCAATCCTGTAATAAGTGCCTATCTGCAAAGCCTGCTGCTGATTGGTTCGCGCCGTGAAGAGCTTGCATCCCTTAAATGGGAGAATGTGGATTTTCAGTGGAACAAAATAACCATTAAGGACAAGGTTGATGGTTTACGCATTATTCCCTTAACGCCCTATGTGGCGCACCTGATGGCTGCATTGCCGCGCCGTAATGCGTATGTGTTTAGCAGCCCAGCCTCATCGTCTGGATACCTTGCCGAGCCTTCGGATAAGCATAATGAAGCCTGTGCTATTGCAGGTTTGGATGTGACCCTGCACGGATTGCGCCGGAGCTTTGCCAGTTTGTGCGAATGGATAGAGATGCCTGCCGGAATTGGTGCGCAGATTCAGGGACACAAACCGCAAGGGGTGCGGGAACAGCACTACATCCGCCGCCCGCTCGACCTGCTGCGCATGTGGCACGTCAAAATAGAATCGTGGATATTGGAACAGGCAGGAATTAAATTTGTGCCAGTGCAAGCATGTTTGCACGTGGTGAATAGTTGATTGATGTTGAAGCGCATAACGTTACAGGTTACAATAAAACATGATTAAGACATTCAATCACAAGGGATTAAAAACCTTTTTTGAAACAGGCAGCAAAGCGGGCATACAGCCAC
The DNA here is from genome assembly GCA_037137715.1 of Nitrosomonadales bacterium. Classification (GTDB taxonomy): domain Bacteria; phylum Pseudomonadota; class Gammaproteobacteria; order Burkholderiales; family Gallionellaceae; genus Gallionella. The sequence goes on along the minus strand of JBAXJT010000008.1, from coordinate 19,185 downwards.
ACCACGCACCCCGGCTTTCCGCCATGTTGCGTCGTCTGAATGAAGCGACCAATGCCAAGGGTATGAATTTGCCGGGCTGGGGTTTACACTCATTGGCCGCAAATTTAGCCGGACATTATTCAGTGTGTGTAAATGGCAACTGGCGCATGACGTTCACGTTTGACGGTGAAGATGCCGTGCTTGTTGATTATCAGGACTATCACTAGGAGCAAACGAACATGAAGATGTACAACCCCCCACACCCCGGCCTGACTTTGCGCGATGACGTATTACCATCACTGGGGCTGACTGTTACCGAAGCCGCGCAACAATTGAACGTAGCCCGCGCGACACTTTCACGCGTCATCAATGGCCGCGCCGCTATATCGCCTGAAATGGCTTTGCGTATCGAGGCATGGTTAGGCGTGGAACGTGGCGGTGAAGCCCGCCTATGGATTGCAGAGCAAAGCGCCTATGACATGTGGCAAGCCGAACAACGCATCAAGGCTTCGCCCCTGCACGTTCAACCTGCACCAGCGGAACGTCTGGCCGCGTGACCGAGTTTACCCCCGCCTAGTTTTAGCGGACGAAAAGCCGGACACCTTCACCGGCCTGACGGGGGTTCTTTATTGAAGGCGCATTTTTGAAGGGTGCGCATCATGGATATATTGCAACAGCTTGAAACCGAATTGATTAAACCCTACCATTGATGAATGGGTGACATTTGATGAAGCAACCCATGAAACGCTAGGCCGGGCTGTTTTATTCAGCCTTGACGTTTCCCCCTCATGGATTCTTCAAGATGGCGGCGACTATGCCAAGTCATACCGAATATTGAAACATACTGAATTTGCGTATCGGCTAAAGGCTGCTGAAGATTACGGCCTTGCTAACGGTTGCGTTTTCAAAACTGACCTTGTAAATCCTGAACAGCACCCGAATCTAATAAACCTGCGCAAGTTTGTGCGGTGGGCTGCTGAGCAAAGAAAATGGGAAGTGCCGGAACGGTTCAAGGGATGCGCACAGGTAAAAGCGATACCCGCCGCAAAAGTGGAAGCCGTGCCAAAAGTCGCGCATGACGAAAAACTAGCCGCGCTGTTTGACCCCGTGCCAGTGGAAGCACTCGAAAAGATGTTTCAAGCTAATGGCGATTGGAGAAAGTGGGCAGAGAGAGCCGCTAGAAATGGCCTGAAAGATGCAGCCAAGGAAGGGCGCGGCAAGTTCAACCCATATAAAGCCGCTGTGTGGTTCGTCAATCAGGGCATAAGCGGATGGGATTTAGCCCACTGCTATCGTGTGCTGGCGAATAACCTTCCCGCCCGTTCATTCGTTGATAAGCACCTGCTAACAGGCGACATTGATTAACCGCCATATTTCCACCATACAATTGATGCGCCCCGGCAATTTTTCGCCGGATTATCGCCATACTTCCGCCTTTATTCCGCCTGATTTTCGCCACTAAAAACGCATATCTAGCCTGAGAAGCTCCACAACGCAAAGGAGCTTCTCAAAATGAAACAGTCTGCTAATCAACAAGCAACCTTTCCGCCGCTCGAAAACGAAACGCGCAGTCATATTCCGACAGAAAACGCGGCTTATTACCTTTCACGCGCACAGCAAACGCTCCGAGTTTGGGCTATGTCTGAACCTTTGGGTATGCCGCGCCCCATCCGCATCAATGGCCGTTTAGGGTGGCCGGTTGCTCAAATTCGCGCTTTGCTGAATGGCGAGGTGGCTTAAATGAGAAAAGGCCAACCCCCCGAACTGTTCGAAGAATTGACCCTGCGTGACAGCAAGGATTCTACAGCAAAACCAGCCGCCAATTTTGCCGGAACGGATAACCCTCGACACCTCCGCGCCATTCATGCACTAATGCAACGTGCGCGATTTAAAAACGACCTACAAACGATTACAGGCGCATCCAACACGCCGGAGCTTGTCGCAGAATTGCGCCGCCGTGGATTAGATACACCATGCGAAAGAGTGCCAGTTCTTGACCGTGACGGACTTGTAACCCGCCCCGGTGTTTATTCATTCAACGACACAGACCGCCGAAAAATCCGCAATTGGCAAAATCATAAAATTGTTTATCAACTTGTACGCGAATCAAACGAACGTCAAGCAAAACTGAATACAGGCGGTGCGCAATGTTAAACGACCGCGAACGCGCCGCCGATGCGCTTCACTATATGGATGCAGGGTGCGCCCGTGATGAGTGGGTACGCGCTGGCATGGCTGGCAAGGCTGCCGGATTGGACTTTGATGACTTTCACAACTGGAGCGCATCCGCTGGCAATTACAAAAACGAAAGCGAATGCCGCACGGTTTGGAAATCATTTAAAGAATCGGGAGGTGTGACCGCTGCAACACTGTTTGGCATGGCACGGGCGCAAGGCTGGAGCGATAGCACTACAGCGAACGACAGGCCGCACCCTGCCCGCCATAGCCCCAATATTGAAACAAGCGTCACAAGCCTGCTCAAACAGCCCGCAAGCGTAACGGCTGCCGATACGTGGGAACGCTGCCTTCCTGCAACAACCGCCGAAGCCTACATCAACCGCAAACAAGGCAGACCGGACGGGGTGCGAGTATATCCAGCCAGTGCGCCGCCGCTGGTTATCCGTGGGCAGAATGTCGCGGGTTATCTGGTCGTGCCATGCTTGAGCGGTGACAATCTGCAAACCCTGCAATTCATACCGCCGTGCAATGGCGATAAATTGAACCTTGCAGGCGCACAGTTTAATGATGGATTTTTCACCGTGGGACAGATAACCGACCGCGCTTATATCGTGGAAGGTATCGGCCAAGCGTGGGCAGTCAATCAGGCGACCGGATACGCTGCCGTGGTTTGCTTTGGTGCTGGCCGCATGGCAACGGTAGCCAATACATTGCGCACCCTTCACCCCGCCGCCCGTCTTGTTGTCGTGCCAGACAAAGGCAAGGAAGAGCAGGCCGCGAAGATTGCCGCCTCTGTTGCTGGTGAGTGGGTGGCGATGCCTGACGACAAGCCCGGCAATTATGACGCAAACGACTTTGCGCAAGAGTTTGGCGCATCTGCATTGCTTGCCTTGCTGGATGCCGTCAAAGCCCCTGAAATGCGTTACAAGCTGCTATCGGGTGCTGACCTATGCAATGCCCCGCCTATGCTCTGGATGGTGCGTGGCGTGTTGCCGCTGGAAGGATTGGCCGCACTGTATGGAGCAAGCGGAAGCGGAAAAAGTTTTCTGATGCTGGATATTGCCGCCGCTGTTGCTGGTGGCGACTTTGAATGGTTTGGCCGCCGCGTCACTCAAGCACCTGTTACATACGTTTGCCTTGAAGGTGAGGCCGGAATGGGAAAACGTGTTAAGTCCTGGTGCATACATCGCAACGAATTCGCACCCGATGCCCTGAGATTCATTACTCAACCTTTCGACCTGTTAAGCGGTGACGTGTCGGAGCTTGCAAAAGCAATCAAGGCCGGAGGTGGTGCGGATGGGTTGGTGATACTCGACACACTGAACCGCGCCGCGCCGGGTGCTGATGAAAATTCATCCGTGGACATGGGAAACATTATCGCCGCATCAAAGCAGATACAAAGCCTAACGGGCGGACTGGTGCTGGTCGTGCATCATACTGGCAAGGATGCGGGCAAAGGACTGCGCGGGCATTCCAGCCTATACGCTGCCCTTGATGCCGCCATTGAGGTAACGGCAAACGATAACCGCCGGGCATGGAGCGTAGCCAAGAGCAAGGACGATGTAACAGGCGATGCGCACCCGTTCAAACTGGAGATTGTGCCAGTAGGGAACGATGACGAAGGCGAGGAAATAACCTCATGCGTGGTTGTGTCGGATGATTCAGGCGGAACAAATCAAGGTAAACGAATCACGCTAGGCACCAACCAAAAGATTGCGCGTGAAGTGTTAGGCGAACCGCTGCGCAAATCGCACCACACAGGCAAGGACGGTGCACCACGAAACAGGCCGTGCATTGCCTATGATGACGCAGTGGATGCAGTAGCCGAACGTATGCCGACCGATGCAGGCCACCGCAAAAGCCGCGCAAAAACCGCAATCAGCGGGCTAATCAGTAAAGGGTTATTGGGCATGAAAGGGGATTGGTTATGGGATGCAGACGAACCACAGCCGGACATAAGCGAATTACTGAATAAGCTTTAAAAACACATCAACCACACCGCACCGTTCTTCCCACCTACCTATAGGGTGGTGGGAAAAGCGGGAAAAAAGGTGATTTAACCGAACGGTGCAAAACGGTGCAAGCGGGAAAAACGGGAAGCCTTGATTCTATTGACTTGCAGGGCTTTTAATAATTGCGAGTGACTACCCGCCGACCTTCCATTGGAGCAAAACACCGAACGGTGCAACGCAATGCAGTAAACGACCGTCTGGCTGTGTTAGCAGGCGGGTTTTTGTTGTCTGCTGTGCTGTAGTGGCTAGAAACTAAAAGCATTCATGCCCTACCGCTTAGCAGTATGGAAGCCAATTTTCTGCAAAGTAATTGACGGGGTAGGGGGTGTCTGTTTGAAAAATATAGGCCGCTTGAACTGGAGACAGTCAGGCGGTATTTCTTTTGTGGGTGCTGTGGTATTGATAAAATGTGGTTACAAACTGGTTACATTAAAACGATATATTCAGTTTAAGTTATGTAAGTTATTGATTTTATTATGTTGCCTTTACTACTTCCGGTAGTTCAGGCACGGCGACGCCACCAGATCAGGGTGCCAACGCCGGCAAGCAACAAGGGCAGAATCAGTAACAACCCGCTGCTAATGGCGGTGAGCTGAGTTCTGGACAGGATGATGCTACTGTCTCGGGCCGCGCGCGGCTGCAAGCTGATCAGGGTGTCATCATTGGCGAGCCAGTTAATCATGTTAACGCCCAGATCGACATTGCCCCCGTTGCCGGCGAAGGTGTTGGAGAGGAATGCGCCGTTGCCAACAGCCACAATGCGCTGTTCGACATCGTTGATATTGCGGTTGAGCGCCAGCGCGATGACGGCAGGACCTTTGCTGTCATGCTGCTTGTCAAATGCCGGACTGCCGGCGAGGGCATTGATGTCGCGCTGACTGATCCAGCCGCGCGTGGCGACTTCGAGCAGAATATGATGCTGCCAGTCCGGGTTTTCAGTCCATGTCAGGGGGCGGGCCGAGGGATAGGCTGTGATTAGGTTGAAGTTGCTGGTGATGGCGTGGGGCACATAGCTGGTACCCAGCGACCAGGTGGCCGGTGCATTCATGTCTTGAGCAGCAGGATCGATCACGATACCTGCGGGCAATTGCAAGCCGATTTTTTCCGCCAGTCGTTCGAGACCATGCAACGGGCCTGCATCCACCAGCCAGAGCAGATTGCCGCCGCGGTCGATAAAGCGCAATAGTTTGTCGATTTCGCCCGACATCAGATCAACTTGCGGCTGGGTGATGACCAGTACGCGGATGTTGGACGGCACATCCTGCGCAATCGCCAGATTCAAGCTGTTGAGCTTGAAACCATTTTCTTTTAACTTGGCGCCAAACAGCAACCCCAGATCATGATTGGCACGCCCGTCCAGTTTGCGCTCGCCGTGCCCGTCCAGATACATCACCGTCTGATCGCGGCTGTGTGCGAGCCTCATTAGTGTGCTGGTCAGCGTCTGTTCATTGATCAGCGTCAGGTGCTCACTGCGTCCTGCATATTCGATGACCATTTCACCGTTGAGCTGGATGCGTGCGGCGCGGGTTTGTTCGGGTTCCTTTTCAGGATCAATGAATACCAGTTTGATGTCGGGTTTATAGCGCTGATACAGCGATAAAAAATCTCTGATGACTTTGCGGATGTCGCCTAAGCGCGCATCCTGCAGGGTTGCGTAAACGGTGATGTTGACCGTGCCTTTGAGTTGCCCGAGTACATGGATGCTGGCGGGCTCCAGACTGTTGCTGGCATTGAAGGTGATGTCGCGCTGCAGCGGATGACGCGATGCGATATAGCCCAGGCCTGCGATGATGCCGATCAGCAGCAGGACAAACAGCAGATTGCGCAACGCTACGGAGTTCATAATTTTTTTCAGCATGACTTATCCGTATACCCGGTTGTTGTGCAGCCGTTTCATCGTGAGCAATAAAAACACGCAGGTAAACAGCACGAAGAAAACGGCATCCGCGCTGTCGAGCAGGCCGGCATTGAAGTTTTGAAAGTGGAACATCGGCGAGAACTGATGCCAGATCGCGTCTGCATTGGTCGAAGCTATGTCCGCCAGCCACAGGCCCGTCAGAATGATCAGTGCGCCGACCGCCGCGATGAGGGGTTGTGTCGTCAGTGCGGATAGATATAAACCCAGTGCGATGAAGCTTGCGGTCAGCAGCGCAAGGCCAATGCAGTTGGCCAAGAGCAGTCCGTGATCGAGGTGAGTGCCGAGCGCCAGTGTGTAGAGCATCAGCGGCAGGGTTGCGAGCAGGGCGAGAAAAAAGGTCAGCAGGCCGAGAAATTTACCCAGTATGATGTGGCGGCCGGACAGCGGGGAGGAGAGCAGCAGGGTCAGCGTTTGGTTGCGCCGCTCCTCAGCGATCATCCGCATCGTGAACATCGGTACCAGCATCATCAGCAGCAGCGCTGCGGTGTTGAACAGGGGGGCTGCAACCGTTAGTGTGACGCCCGGCGGATTGGCAAGCTGCGCCAATTGCGGCTGAATTTCCAGAAAAGCTTCCAGGCGCGCCAGAAAAAACCACGCGAGGATGAATTGCAAGACAGCCAGCACGAACCAGGTCGAGGGCATGGCAAGCAGGCTGCGGATCTCGCGCATCGCGATCAGGCGGATCATGGTTGGGGGTCCTTTTTAGCGGATTCATCGCCGGTGATTTTGACGAATATGTCTTCGAGCGTTGCGTGCAGGGGGGTGAGTTGCTCCAGTTGCCAGTCGTGGCGGGCTGCCTGACTGAGCACTAAACTGGTCGGGTTATCCTCAGGCGTATGCAGAATACGGAACTGGTTGCCAGAGAGCGGTTCGGCGGAGGTGACGCCCGGGATCGCTTGTAATTCACTCAATTCGGGTGGTTGACGCAGGGTAATGATGAAACCGCTCGCCTGTCCGTAGTCCTGCATTTGACGGCTTGAATCGCTGTAGATCAGTCGGCCGTGATGCAGAATTTCGACGCGGTCGCAGACGCTTTCCACTTCGCTGAGCAGATGCGTCGACAAAATCACGCTGCTGGTGTTGCCTAATTCGCGGATTAAGTTGCGGATATCGCGAATTTGCGTAGGATCGAGTCCGACGGTGGGTTCGTCCAGCACGATGACAGCGGGGCTGTGGATGATGGCTTGTGCAATCCCGACGCGCTGCTGATATCCCTTTGATAAAGTTGAGATAATTTTTTTTCTGACCGATTCAAGGCCGCAGCGCAGACAGGCCTGCGAGAGCGCGTGGGACAGATCCGCTGCTTGGACGCCGCGCAGGCGTGCCGCAAAGGTCAGAAAATCGTCAACGGAGAGCTCGCGATATAAAGGCGGTGTTTCCGGCAGATAGCCAATGTGCGCTTTGGCTTGCGCGGGCGATTTGCGCAAATCAATGCCGCAGATGTCGATTTCGCCGCTGCCTGGCAGTAAGCAGCCGGTCAGCATTTGCAGCGTTGTGCTTTTGCCTGCGCCGTTATGGCCCAGCAGGCCCAGCACTTCGCCGCGCTTTAATTCCAAAGACAGGTCGTGGATGATCTGCTGTTTGCCGAAGCTGCGGGTCAGATTCCGTGCGCGGAGCGTTATGTGTGGCGTTGCGTTGGGCAAAGTAAGTGGCATGTGTAGTTGTGAATAGTCCTGAATATAACCTAATATGTGCACCCGTATCAAAATCTGTCTTGCCATGAGCCCATTCAAACATTTAATTCTCGCAAGTCTGCTGCTGGCCGGTTGCGCGCAGGCACCTGTGGCGCCGGTCGCCGCAGGTGCACCCGAAGCTGCAGCGCCTGAAGCGGTGGCGGCCATTGAGCCGGTGTTGCCTAATGTGGAATTGAGCAGCGAGTTGCTGTATGAGTTTTTGTTGGCCGAGTTTGCCAGTCAGCGAGGCCATCAAGCGCTGGCCGTCGAAGGCAGTCAGGAATTGGCCAGGCTTACCCGTGATCCGCGTCTGGCGAAGCGTGCTGCGCAACTGGCACTGGAATCGGGGGATATGAACCGGGCGGTTGAGTCCTTCAGGTTCTGGCAGGAGACGGATCCGGCAGCTTCGATGGCAACGCGCATGCTGTCCTCGCTGTTGTTGCGCGGAGGCCGTCTTGACGAGGCGCGTATCGAATTCGTCAAGGTGCTCAAATCAGAAGAACCGGCGGTAGGTTCCGTCTTTATGCAACTCTACGCGATGGCCGCGAGCTATCCGGATAAGGCTGCCGCCTTAGGATTGATGCGTGATCTGGCGGCGCCTTATCCAAAGGTGGCCGAGGCGCATTGGGTAATCGCACAACTGGCGACGGCCGCATTAGATGAAAAATTATCGCTCAGTGAAGTTAGGCGCGCACGCGAATTAAAGCCTGAATGGGATGCGCCGGTATCGCTTGAAGCACAATTACTGAGCCGTGCGGAGCCTCAGCAAAGTCTGGCGCTGCTGCAACGTTATTTAACAGCGCATCCGGCGGCAGGGGATCTGCGTCTGCAATATGCCAGAGCTTTGCTCGCGCAAAAACAGTATCCGGCGGCGCGCGAGGAATTTCAGTTGCTGGCGAATGAGAGTCCGGACAATGTGGATTTGGCTTTTGCTATCGCGCTGATTTCTCTGCAGCTCAATGATTTATCCGGTGCAGAGTCGCAGTTTAAGGCTGCCTTAGCGAAAGGCGGTAAAACGCAGGACGTCATCGAATATTTTCTGGGGCAGTTGAGCGAAGCCAAAGAAGACGAGACCGAAGCACTGACGCATTACCGCGGGGTGACGCAGGGTGAATATCAGTTCACCGCACAATTGAGGGTGGTGTATCTGCTCAATAAGCAGGGAAAATTGGATGAAGCAAGAGTGCAGTTGCAGCAGGCGAAGGCCGCGACGCCCGCGCAGCGTGTGCAGGTTCTGATGATAGAGGCGCAGTTGCTGAACGGGGCGAAGAAATACTCTGAGGCGTACAAAGTGCTCGAACTGGGGGTGGTCAAGCTGCCCGATCAGCCGGATCTATTGTATGAAGCGGCAATGCTGGCCGATAAGCTGGGTAAATTCGACGCCGCCGAGAAGCATTTGCGTCATCTGATTAAACTCAAACCTGATCATGCGCATGCCTACAATGCATTGGGCTACAGTCTGCTCGAACGCAATGTGCGTATCAAAGAGGCGTTGGGATTGGTCGAACGTGCGCTGCAACTGACGCCTGACGATCATGCCATTATGGATAGCGTCGGCTGGGGGTATTACCGCAGCGGTAAATTAGATGAGAGTGTGGCCATGCTGCAGCGGGCTTTTGCCGGTAATCCGGATCCTGAGATTGCCGCGCATCTGGGCGAGGTGCTGTGGATACGCGGCGACAGGATGGAGGCGGCAAAAGTCTGGCAGGACAGCTTAAAGGCGCATCCCGATAATGCGCCGCTCCAGGCGGTGATGAAACGGTATCTGCCTTGATACGCTACTGGCTGATGGTGTTGCTGCTGACAGGGTGCGCTACGGCGCCGCCCTTGACGCGCCCGTTGCTGCCGGAGGCGGTGCCGTTCGCGATGAATGGCCGCATCTCGGTGAAGCATAACGGTGCGCGCGATTCAGCCGGCCTGCGCTGGACGCATCAGGATACGACCGATGAAATTTTGTTGCTCACGCCCTTGGGGCAGACGGCGGCGCGCATTTACCGCGATGACGCGCATGCGACGCTGGATAATGGCGATAAGCACTACAGCGATACCGATGTCGAGTCACTGATGCAGCAGGTGCTGGGCTGGCGGTTGCAACTGGATCATTTGCACCATTGGGTGCTCGGGTTGACAGTGCCGGGAGATGCGATGCTGGAGCGCGATCCCTTGGGGCGGCTCACGGTGCTGCGTCAGGACGGGTGGGAGGTGCGCTATATGGCGTATTCGGGCGACAAAGCGGATAGTCTGCCCGCGCGTATGAAGCTCTCTCGTGCCAATCTGGAGATGATCCTGTTGATCGATGAATGTGAATGGAATCCTAAATGAAGCTCACCTGTGCGGCACCTGCTAAGTTAAATTTGTTTTTGCATGTCACAGGGCGCCGCGCCGACGGGATGCATTTGCTGCAAACGCTGTTCCGTTTTATCGATTTATCCGACACCTTGCATTTTGAATTGCGCACCGATGGCGTGGTTCATCGCACTAATCTGATCGACGCGGTGCCCGAAGAGCAGGATTTATGTGTGCGCGCGGCGCGTCTGCTGCAAAAAAATACCGGATGTACGCTGGGTGTTGATATTACGCTTGAAAAATGCATCCCGATGGGCGGCGGTTTGGGCGGCGGGAGTTCGGACGCCGCAACAACGCTGATTGCGCTCAATCGCTTGTGGTCATTGGGTTTGACGCGAGATTATCTGATGGAATTAGGCCTCGAATTGGGGGCGGATGTGCCAGTATTTGTGTTCGGTGAGAACGCCTTTGCCGAAGGCGTGGGCGAAAAATTACAGGCGTATGAGTTGCCAAATGCGTGGTATGTCGTGCTTTTTCCACCGGTTCATGTGCCCACTGCAAAAATATTTGCACATCCGGAATTGACAAGGGACTCAGTTTCGATAATAATTCGCGCCCTCAGAACGCAGCCCTTGCGAAATGACCTGCAATCGGTGGTGTGTCGTCTCTATCCGGAAGTTGCAAGTTACATTGAAACCTTGGGTAAATATGGCAGTGCGATGATGACGGGTTCAGGTGCATGTGTTTTTGCCGAATTCCCGGATCAAACGCAGGCCGAAGCGGTTTTGCAGAAATTGCCGCAAACCATGCGCGGCGTAGCAGTAAAAGGTTTAATGAAGCATCCATTGCAGGATTGGGTGCTTTAACTAGGTAATTGGGGAGTCGCCAAGTGGTAAGGCAACGGGTTTTGATCCCGTCATTCGTAGGTTCGATCCCTACCTCCTCAGCCACAATCAGGGCACGCAAGTGCCCTTTTGGTTTTTATTCTTTAAGGGGTTCACGTGTCCTACGATAGCTTGATGGTGTTCACCGGTAATGCCAATCCTAAGCTTGCCGAATCAGTGGTGCAGCAATTGGGGATCACGCTGGGTCGTGCAACCGTCGATCGTTTTTCCGATGGCGAAGTGATGGTCGAACTCCTGGAGAATGTGCGCGGCAAGGATGTCTTCATCCTGCAATCGTCCTGCGCACCGACCAATGATAATCTGATGGAAATCATGGTGATGGCCGATGCGTTGAAGCGTGCTTCCGCAGGTCGTATCACCGCTGCGATGCCGTATTTCGGCTATGCGCGTCAGGACAGACGTCCGCGTTCGGCGCGTGTCGCCATTACAGCGAAACTGGTTGCAGATATGCTGACCAGTGCCGGTATTGATCGCGTGCTGACCATGGATTTGCATGCGGACCAGATTCAGGGTTTCTTCGATATTCCTGTCGACAATATTTACGCGAGTCCGATTCTGTTAGCCGACGTATGGCGTCAGAACTACCCCAACCTGATCGTCGTGTCACCTGACGTCGGCGGTGTGGTCCGTGCGCGTGCGCTGGCCAAACAACTGGATGCGGATCTCGCGATCATCGATAAGCGTCGTCCCCGTCACAATGTGGCCAAGGTGATGAACATCATCGGCGAGGTCAGTGGCCGCACCTGTTTGATCATGGATGATCTGGTCGATACCGCAAACACCTTGTGTGAAGCGGCAAAAGCATTGAAGGAAAAAGGTGCAGTGCGCGTGTTGGCTTATTGTACCCATGCCGTGTTGTCCGGCCCTGCGATTGAGCGCATCGAAAATTCAGCGATCGATGAACTGGTTGTGACAGACACGATTCCATTGTCGGAAGCGGCACGCAACTGCAAGCGTATCCGTCAACTGAGTACCGCAGAATTGATGGCGGAAACCATCCGTCGCATCAACAACGAAGAATCAGTTAGTTCGCTGTTTACTGAATAGAATTATTAAGTTATAGCGGCAGCCATGTTGGTTGCCGTTTGTTTGAATCAGCTGGTCGCGGTTGATTCTCTATCTGGAGAAGTAAAAATGACAACAACATTTAACGCAACAACACGCAAAACGCAAGGTACGGGTGCGAGCCGCCGTCTGCGTAAAGCCGGTACTCTGCCAGGCGTAGTATACGGTTCAGGCGATGCAGTAATGATCGAAATGAATCACAATGAAATGTACTACAAGCTGCGTGCTGAATCATTCCACGCGTCAGTTTTGACCATGACATTGGACGGTAAAGAAGAAACGGTGCAATTGCGCGCTTTCGTCAACCATCCTTTCCGTCAGCAAGTGCAACACATTGACTTTCAGCGCGTTGATTTGAGCAAAAAAGTTCACATTAAAGTGCCATTGCATTTCATCAATGCTGACATCGCACCGGGCGTTAAAACGGGCGGCGGCAAGATCAGTCACGTGATGATCGAAGCGGACGTTACCTGTCTGCCAGCCGATTTGCCAGCACACATTGAAGTTGATTTGGCCAGTCTGGAACTGGGTCATTCAATTCACCTGGCTGACTTGGTTTTGCCTCGCGGCGTTGCGTTGGCAGGTCACGGTTCGCATACAACGGAAGCTGTTGTTGCAACGGTACACGTGCCACGCGGTGCGGTTGAAGCGGCTGCAGTTGCCGACGCTGCCAAGTAAAACTGGCTGCTCAGAAACCCGCCATTGCTTAGGCAAGGCGGGTTTTTTTTCGGGTTTAAATCGCGACAAGAGGTTGATATGAGTCCAATACGCTTGATTGTCGGTCTGGGGAACCCGGGCCGCGAATATGAAGCGACCCGGCATAATGTGGGATTCTGGTGGGTCGATGAACTGGCCGGTGGCGCAGGCTTTAATTTTAAAGCTGAGGCCAAGTTTCACGGTCTGGTGACACGCGGTCAGTTGCACGGCCAGGAAGTTTACCTGCTCAAACCAAACACCTTCATGAATCTCTCCGGACGCGCTGTGGCGGCGCTGGTGCAGTTTTACAAAATTCTGCCTGCTGAGATTTTAGTGGTTCATGACGAACTGGATTTGCAACCCGGTATCGCGCGCCTCAAGATGGGCGGGAGTCATGGCGGGCACAATGGACTGAAGGATATTATTGCGCAGTTGGGGACTCGCGATTTCTGGCGCCTGCGCTTAGGAATCGGCCATCCCGGTGATCGCGCCGAAGTCTCAGGTTTTGTGCTGGGGAATCCGCGCGAGGCAGAGCGCGAACTGATGCTCGAGGCGCTGCACCAGTCTATGCAGGTTGTGCCTTATGTGCTCGAAGGAAAAATGGAAGCGGCCATGCTCAAATTGCATAGCCGCTAATATCCCTTAGTATTGTGAGTAAGGCGTGACTGGATCGGGGCGCATTTTGACCGGCCCCGTTTCAGGATTAAACATATATCTGCCGTAGAAGAACAGGGCATTAGGTGCGTAGTAAGCAGAACGATCCATCGTAAATCGTCCGCCCAGCGCAAAATTCGGCGTAAAGCGGTATTCTGTTGCAGCAAGTAAGCCATAACCGAAGCCGCCGCCGGTACCCCCTTTGTAGATCGCCTGAGCATTGCCGGGAGGGAAATTCGGGCCTAGTGCTGCCTGTGCTTGTAACGCCGCATCGGTTGGGTAAAACACCGCAGCATCTTCACGGGTGCTTGAATACGATACGCTGGCTCTGACTTGGTAGGACAGCAAATCAGCGCGACCGCTGAGTTCGACAGGTAAGCTGAAACTCAGGCTGCTTTGCGGGCTATAGTAGCCACCCTGACCGAAGGTGTAAAAGGCCTGGTTTTTGGCAAAACTCGTATAATTGGCGCTCAAACCGATATTGAGTACCGTGTCATCGTCGGTGTAAATGTCTTTATCGATGGCTGCGCGCAAATACAATTTACTGTTATTGAGCACATTTTGCCCGCGCAGCAATCCGTAGGAGCCCATGCCAGACAGATTGAAGTCGCTCAGGGTTGTCGACATATACAGCGACACGCCTGTATTCGTTACGCCGCCCCACGTTGTGCCTGAAACTGGGTCACGGGCACCTGCGTAAGAGAGCAAGGACCCTGTATAGGGTCTGCGTGACAGGGTAAGTGAATAGCTCAAACCGCCCAAATTGCCGCCCGTGCGTACGCCGCCCACCACGTTCCTAACCGGGAAGCCCTGACCTACGAGGCCGATATCGGCTTTGACATTGGATTGCTCATACCCTATGCCGATAGAGGTGCCCGATACCGTTTGCGCTAGTGGCGCGGCGAGGGCCGCCTGAGTTGGCTGAATTTTGCCAAACAAGGCGGCTTCATTGAAAGCCGCCGGTAAAGAGCCTGCATCGACACTGATCTTGTCGATCTGGACTGTGCCGTGGGCTTCATAGCCTATCGGGAAACGCGCAAGTATGGGAACTTCTATCGAATTGTAGGTCGAGGTGCCGTTGCCTGCGGTTTTGGACTGAATATCGAGCCCTGCCTCAATTTTTGCGCTGCGCTGTGCCGCGATGCTGTTCATCGCTTCATCAACGGCTGTCAAACCAACTGTTTGTGGTTTTGCTTTGCCGGTGTCTGCTGCCAGCGCTGAGCGGTAAATGCTGTCACTCTCTTTGCTGCTGACCAGCGCAACAGGTCTGGTTGCTGGTTTATTCTGTGATTTTGGCAGCAGGTTAAGCAAGGGGCCTTGCTCCGCTACTTTAACGGTGTCGCTAGCGGCTTGCGGTTGTAAAGAGCGCTCTTTGGTTTTCTGGTAATAACGCATCGCTTGATCGTATTTTCCGCTCGAGCGTGCGATATTTCCCGCCTGGAACAGTGCATCGGTGTTGTTCGGGAAGCGGGTGGTCAAGTCGTGTACGGTTTGTCTGGCGCCGTTGCTGTCTCCGACGCTTTGCTGCAAACTGGCGATGCGCAGGCGCATGTCGATATCGTCGCTTTTTGTGAGCGTAAGTAGTTCCTGTATTTCTCTTTGCGAGTTGCTGTTTTGTTTATCCTGATAGTAGGCGTAGGCCAAGTCATAACGTAAGTTCAGGTCGTCGGGTAATTGCTCTTTCTCCTGATTGAGCAGTGCAATGGCGTTTTCTGGCAATTGCGCTCTGGAAAAATAGCTGCGGTGAAACCTGAAATAGTCCGACGTGCTCAACGTGTTCGCATTCATGATGGTGTCAGAAAATTGTTGAGCCTGCTCGGTCTTGCCGGCCTTCATCAGCGTGTCGTAATGACGTCCGGCCATAGCAAATTCGATTTCCTGAACTGTGGCACGATATTTTTTTGTGGCTTCATCATTGCTATCCGGAATGCGCAGCGATGGCAGATACCCTTCGAGTTCCTGATCCTGTTTGGCGCGATTGAGTAAGGAGGCGAAATTCACTTGCGTTGCAAGCGGCACAGGTTGAGGTAATTTTCGCATGGCGCTCAGGCCTGACTTTTGCAGATCCAGTTTGAACCAGCCTTCGGCGACCTGCTCGGTGGCAGCGTAATTGCCACGCGACTCGGTTTCAGCGATGGACATGATGCGGATGGCTTCTTTGCGATTGCCTTGCGCTAAACGGCTTTGCGCCTGCTGAAAGTAGTTTTGGATCAGCGCGCGGTTGCGAGTTTCCAGCATGGGGCGTGTTAATTCGGCCTCCGGAATTTGCGACAGACTATCGATTGCTGCGGCATAGTCATCCAGACTCACGAGGACCAGTGCGCGAACGTAGTGCATCGCCGGATCCTTGGGGGAGAGTGCGACGCCTTCGTCCAGTACACGGCGTCCCAGCGGCGCGAGATCGAGGCTGACGTAGAGTTTTGCCAGAGAGAATCGTGCCCAGGGCTCTTTAGGGTCGAGTTTGACAGCGGTTTCGAGGGCTTGAAGTGCGGGACTGGTGCGATGTGAGGCAATATACAGGTCCGCTGACTGGCGCAGCAGACCGGCGTGGCTGGAGGGATCTTTGTCTAACTCGCTCTGATGTGTCTGTAGCGTCTGTTCGATGAGCGTTAAGGCTTCTTCGCTGCGTTGGGTGCGCGTGAGCAGATTGGTCAAGCCTCGAATTGCTGAGACGTTGTAGCCTTGTTTATTAAGAATGTCTCGATAGCCTTTTTCGGCTCCTTCCGTATCATTTTCAGCGGACTTGATGTCAGCCCTCAGCGTAAGCGCATTGGGTTCATCTGGCTGTAAAACAAGGGCACGTTGGATCGCTTGTTCTGCCTGAGGAAGATTCCCTTCATCGAGCAATACGCTCGCCGCGCGCAGGTGTTTCCAGAATTCGGCCAATAAGACCAAGCTATTCCACTTTGGATTCTCGCCCCCAGAAGCCTCAACGGCTTTTCTAAACCAGCCCTCTGCCTCAGAAAACTTACCCTGACGTTGTTTTAGTAGGCCTAAGCCGCCTAGTATTTCCTGATCTTGTGGTCTGCGGGTGAGAATGTCGGTAAGCGCTGACTCTGCAACGTCGTAATTGCCATCCTGTAAGGCATCAAGTGCATCTGTTCTTGCGATGATGTCAGGGTTGTCGGCCAGACTCACATCGTCAGCAACCGTTTGCTTTTTATCTTGAGTTGTGCGTTTTTCGACAACCAGTTTTGTGACCGTACTGTTGGGTTTGCGTTCCGGTGCTTTCCCCGCCGCAGGTTTCGTTGTACGGCCCAAGTCTACTAGAGCGGATTTGGGTTTGACGGGCAGGTTTAACGGCGCGGTCATTACCGGCTTCGCTGCCGTCTTAATTTCTGGCGGTATTTCTGTGGCGAGTCGATACGCGGTGTTGAGTTCACGCGTTTTGGGATTATCCGGTGCGACCTTTTTCAAGGTGGTTAAATACCGCTGTGCCTCATTAGGTTTGCCGTTCTTTAACTCGATTTTCCCCAGCATGGCAAGCGCATCCGCAGAATTTGGGTCAATCAGTAATACCTTTTGCAAAAGATTTTTGGCTAGATCTGCGCGGTCTTTATCAGCCCATTTTTTTGCGCCGCGCAATAATACTTCGGAAGAGGTATCTTGTGACGTTGCAGCTAGGGCTGGGGAGGCGATGCTGCCTGCCAGTATCAGAGCAATAGATAAGGCGCGTAAATTTATGGGCATGTGGATATCCAGCGGGGTGTAAGGTTGCCTTTAGAATCAAAATGGTACAGGTTATCGTGCCACCCCAGCGCGAACAAACTCAATACCTGATCGTAATAACTGTCTTCTGCTATCGGTTTTGCTTCGATGCGTTTCTTTTGCTCATTCAGTGCCCGTGTCATGCCAGCCGATTGTAAAAAAGGCAGCATCGCGGCTGAAAATCCGGTGGGACCTTCATTGCTGGCTGTACCGCTTAGCGTGTGGATAGATTCAGGAGGTGCACCGTGTGTTTCAACAAAGCGTGCCATGGGTTTTAATGCGTCCAGTAAGGGTTGCCGGTCTTCGTCATCACTGTTTAACATGCCGGCCCACAAGTAGACACGTATCGCATCATAGGAGCCGATGCTACCTTTTTCGGATGCCGTGTCAGGGAAAAACCCCTTGTTGTCTTCATAGAGGATCCAGTCGGGGGCATAGCCTTTGGGGGATGATTTTAGGATTAGCTGTCGAGAGGAGTTCAATAGCGCGGCCCAGCGCGGGTCATGGCTGTGAGCGCTAAACCAATGCATCAGTTGCAGTGGGGCGTAGCTGGGATTGAGGCGGACTTGCGTGGCACTGGGTGTAAATCCGACCGCGCCTGGCAGTAAGACTAGGCCCAAGCCCGCAGTTTCGCGTGTTTCGCTGGCTAATATGCGGGTGGCGATCAAAGATGAGAGTGCAACATAGCGACGGTCTGACCATAGTCTGCCGGCTTCACCAAGCGCATAAGCCATCCACAGGTCTGCATCGGATGCCGAATTTTCGTCCAGGACTACGACGTCGTCGTTTTCTTGTTTTCCTTGCACCCAGGAGGGCAAGCGGCTGGTCAGATCATCCCGTGACTGGTTCTTTTCAGTCCAATTTAAGAGTTTTTCAAAGGTCGTGCGGTCATTGGCAACAAGTGCAAAAAACAAAGCATAGGCTTGGCCCTCTGAAGTGGTTTTCATGGCCTCGGTGCTGGTATCAATCACACGGCCGTCTTCGCTGATCATCGATTTTTTGAACATCTCCCAAGCGGGCCAATTCTTTTCGCAGCCAGAGGCTTGTGCGACGGACACGGTGAGCAGATTAAATATCAACACGCATGCGATGCGCTGCAGTGTGGTAGATATAAAATTTGAGCTAACGTGCATTCGATTGTGCCTTGAAAGTGATTTGCTAAACGCAAAAAAAGATGCCTGCGCAGACGCAGGGTATCGAGCACGAATAGTACTCAACGACTACTGACTTTGCAACGCATCAGGCGATATTGCCTGCCAGTGTAAAGGGAGGTGCTCAGATTATTTCGTGACGCCCCCAATAGGTTATGGCTTTATCGTAGGGAGGATGGCTGAAGACGTAATCGCCTCGGTTATTCCCTTAGCCCAGCCTTGATAGCCTGCTTGATCCAGATGCTGCCCGTCTACTGTTTTCCAATCACCGATCTTGGAAAAGGTAAGTGAGTCAATGTAGGTGCAAGGTGCAACGAGTGTGGACAGGTAGTCAGAAAACTCCTTAGCGCGCGCGTTTCGTTTTTTATATTCATCAGGGCCGCCATTTTCACCCCAGGCCGGTCCAACCCAAACGCAACGAGTCCCGTGTGATTTGATTTCTTTGGTCAACGCGGAGACGCCATGCCAGACCCATTGTTTGGGAATTTCTTTGTTATCGTAACTTGCCATCGTGTCACCGATGACTAGAACAATCAGATTCGGCTGATGTTTTTTGATCAAATTTGCAATCGGCTGAGTACTGGCTATATCCGCAGGACGGTATCTGATGGTGCCCGTATCAACACGAAGGGCTCCGCATTTCACAGATTTCGTGGTCAGCCAGTCACCAGCTGATGCGCCGCAAGCACCATAGGTAAACACTTTAGCACCTTGTTTGCTCAATTCGTCCGGTAGAGATGCAATCAATTGTCCATTGTTGTCTCCCATGGATACCATATGACTTTCGCCCAGTACCAGCAGGGTGAGTCCGTTAAGCGGCATCGCATTGTCAGCGCTAGCGCTCGTACTCAGTAGGAGCAGTGTGATTGCTGAAAACAGTATTTTCATAAGTAGCTCCAAATATAAAACCGCGCATTCAAGTTCGAAGTGCAACAGCCGCTGGTTGCTTGGTGTAGCGTA
>JBAXJT010000007.1:0-81685 GCA_037137715.1 Nitrosomonadales bacterium | reverse complement strand
AAATACGCTACACCAAGCAACCAGCGGCTGTTGCACTTCGAACTTGAATGCGCGCATTATATTGTCTCCTTGTTATATTGAATGACGATCAAACAGATCACCCTCACCTCTGCCCTGCATTTATAGTTACGCAAATACCAGGCCAATCTCGCTTGCAGATTTTGTCAACTGATTACATTGGAAAAAATATGGTGTCGCGTTAATCAGACAGCTTAGTGTTACGTTCCACTTTTAGACAGTTGTCACAAAACGAGACAGTCGGACACATTTTAGGGACGATGCTCTTGCAGCAACTTTTCTTTCCTCTATACTCCGAAAAATGCCATCGAATCATCTTGAAAAGATCGGGATCGTATGACTCAATCAGCATTAGCATTGCGCCAGGCACGCTCGCATCTGTTGCAATACGGCGAGTGTCCTAAAGGCGCTCTAGACGAGCGGATCGCGCGTTCATGGCGGCGCAGTTTAGATGCGGGAGTCATGCCGACAGGCCGGCTAATGGATATAGATCCGATTACCGGTAACACGTTACGTAGCGCACTTGCAAGCAACCATGACCTGCTGGCGCATTCTCGCCCCGTCATGGAATACCTGTATCAGCAAGTGAGGCACAGCCAAAGCATGGTGATCCTTGCCGACAAGCAAGCCACCCTGATTCATACCTTGGGAGATGTAGACTTTCTCAACAAAGCAGAGCGCGTTGCCCTGTCTATTGGCTCATTTTGGCAAGAGCAATATCGCGGGACGAATGCCATCGGCACAGCACTGACTGAAGCGAGTCCAGTTGAAGTGCATGGCGCGGAACACTTCCTCGAGCGCAACGGATTCCTCACCTGTGCCGCCGCTCCCATCATGTCATCGAATGGCAAGTTGCTGGGCGTCATCGACATCTCAGGCGATCATCGTAGTCGTCATCCGCACACACTGGGGTTAGTAGGTATGGCTGCGCGCATGATCGAGAACCGTTTGGTATTGGCCAGTTGTCAGCGCCATACCCGGTTGCATCTGCACGCACACCCCGAAGGCATAGGTTCTGTGGCTGAAGGGATCATCGCACTCTCTGAAGATGGCTGGGTAGTAGGTGCGAACCGAACCGGGCTAGAGATGTTGCATTTGTCGCCCAACGATATTGGCAGTGTCAAGATTCGCGACATACTGGATTTACGTTTGGATGAACTGCTCTTGCGAAATCCGCATCGTATTACGTCTCCCAGACAGATCCATTTGAATGACGGCACGCCGATGTTCATGCAGGTATATGCAGTCGCAGGAACAATTGTATCTGCCCCACCTGTTTCGCCGCCAGTAGATGCCTTGTCCAGACTCGATCAGGGTGATCCACTCTGGCACAGTGCCACGGACAAAGCGCGTCGCGTTGCAGGCAAACCCATCCCTTTACTGCTTCATGGCGAGTCAGGCGTCGGCAAGGAATTATTTGCGCGGGCTGTGCATGAGAGTGGGCCGCGCCGTGACAAACCTTTCGTTGCCATCAACTGTGGTGCGTTGCCGGAGAATCTGATTGAAGCAGAACTGTTCGGCTATGCGCCCGGTGCCTACACTGGCGCACGTCGTGATGGTTACATCGGCCGTTTGCGCGAGGCACACGGCGGCACACTGTTCCTGGACGAGATCGGCGATATGCCGCTCGCCATGCAAACCTGCTTGTTGCGTGTGTTGCAAGAACGCCATGTGACACCGATCGGCGGCGGAAAAACAGTCGAAGTCGATTTCAGTCTGATCTGCGCCACGCATCACAAGTTGCGCGATGGCGTGGACCAAGGGCTCTTCCGCAACGATCTTTACTACCGTATTAACGGCTTGACCGTGAATCTGCCCGCCTTGCGTGAGCGCACCGATTTTCATGCACTCACTGAGCGCATATTGACCGAACACAATCCAGAGCGCACCGTCCATCTGAAGCCCGAGCTACTCGCAAAACTGAGCCGTTTTCCATGGCCTGGCAACATCCGCCAATATTCCAGTTTATTGCGTACGGCAAGTGCCATGCTGGATGCTGATGAAGATCATATCGACTGGCAGCATCTGCCGGATGATCTGCTTGATGAGCTTGCAGCAGAGACCGAGCACCTTTTTCCTGACAGCACTTTTCCTCAGAACCTTAAAGCACACTCGCTCGCCGTTATTCAACAGTCCTTGCAAGACAGCCACGGCAATGTTTCGGCGGCAGCTCGATGTTTGGGCATCAGCAGGCAAACGCTGTATCGAAAAATTGCGCTTGCGCGACAACGTTCAGTCGGCGAATGAAAAACAGCGACCAAGCTTTCAAGCCCTAGTCGCCGCTATAAATTAAAACTTAATCATTAAACGGTCTTGTTAAAGCCTTTATTGTTTTACAATTTCTCGCCATTCAAGACTTTATTGTCACGATACACACGTACCCCTTACCAACCAGATTCGCGCTCCGGTGTTGCGGTAATTTTATGGATGCTCAAGTCTGCGCCATTAAATTCCTCTTCTGCATCAAGGCGAATCCCGACAAACTTCTTTAGCGCTCCGTAGACCAGATAGCCGCCTGCAAAGGCGATGCTGATCCCCATCAGTGTGCCAATCAACTGAGACATAAAACTAACACCACCCAGACCACCGAAAGCTTTGAGGCCGAAGATTCCTGCCGCAATACCGCCCCATGCGCCGCACAAGCCGTGCAGCGGCCATACGCCCAGCACATCATCAATTTTCCAGCGATTTTGCGTCAGGGTAAACATTGCAACAAACATGCCGCCAGCCACGCCTCCCACCGCCAATGCACCAAGAGGGTGCATCAAGTCGGAGCCGGCACATACGGCAACGAGCCCCGCTAAGGGGCCGTTATGCACGAAGCCCGGATCGTTCTTGCCGACCCAAAGCGCAGCTAACGTACCTCCTACCATCGCCATCAGCGAATTGACCGCAACCAGCCCGCTGATATTGCTGATGGTTTGTGCCGACATCACGTTAAAGCCGAACCAGCCTACCGTGAGTATCCAGGCGCCCAGTGCAAGAAAAGGAATGCTGGACGGCGGATGAGCCGAGACGCGCCCCTCTTTGTTATAGCGACCGCGACGGGCCCCCAGCAGCAGCACAGCCGCAAGACCGATCCAGCCGCCCACGGCATGCACCACAACAGAGCCTGCGAAATCGTGAAATTCAGCGCCGAATGACGCATGCAGCCAATCCTGAATGCCGAAACGGTGATTCCAGGCGATGCCTTCAAAAAATGGATATACGAAGCCTACCAGCATAAAAGTGGCCGCCATCTGCGGGTTAAATTTTGCACGTTCGGCAATCCCGCCCGATACGATCGCCGGAATGGCCGCCGCGAATGTCAGTAAAAAGAAAAACTTAACCAGCTCATAACCGCTTTTTTGAACCAGCTGTTCTGCACCGGTAAAGAAATGAGCGCCATACGCGATGAGGTAGCCGATGAAGAAATAGGCAAGCGTGGATACCGAGAAATCGGTCAGTATCTTAACCAGCGCATTGACCTGATTCTTTTTTCGAACCGTACCCAGTTCCAGAAAGGCAAATCCGGCATGCATCGCGAGTACCATAATCGCGCCGAGTAAAATAAAAAGAACATCGTTACTGGTTTGTAAATTTTCCATATCAACTCACTGAACAATCGAACATTTTGAATTAAAAGCAAAATTCATACCAAAAATACAACATTATGATTTTATTGAAAATAATGCATACAGAAATAAATATGACATTAAACAAGCACCAAGCCGGTGCAAAATTATCGTTTATCGTAAAAGATTGCACCAAATCGGTGCATCCCCTTAGGATTGCCAGTTGCCCAAATGCTTTTCCAGCCAGAATATACCGATGATGGTCTTACTGTCGTTAATTTTACCCACACGAATCCATTCCAACGCGTCCGTCAGCGACAACTCAAACACCTCAAGAAACTCACCTTCGTCTAGTGTTTGTAACTGTTTTGTCAGGCCGCGCGCCAGATAATATTCGATACGCTCATCCGCATAGCCGATGCACGGCCAGGTGGTCGCCAGATGCAGCCATTCACTCGCAACATAGCCTGTTTCTTCTAGTAACTCGCGCTGTCCGGTGACCAACGTATCTTCTCCGTGGTCAATTTTGCCAGCAGGAATTTCAAAAAATTCCCGGCGCGGGCCATAGCGATACTGGCGCTCCATGATCAGATTGCCGTTATCATTCAGCGCCAGCACAGCCACCGCCCCCGGATGCGTAATGTATTCCCGCACACTGGCACTGCCGTCAGGCAAACGCACATTGTCCTTTTTGACGTGTAACAAACACCCTTCGTAGACGACACTAGATTCGATACAACTTTCCTGCAGATCCATTTCATACTCCACAAATAACAACTCCCGCTCGAGGCGGGAGTATGGGTCAGACTAAGATCAACTTAATGTAGCAGCAGGGACTGTTGGACCGAGACCGCGCAGATCGACATCAAGGAACCCGGCATCAAGCCTAAGAACAGTACACCCAAGCCATTCATACTGATCAACAAACCGGTATCAGAACCGACGTTGATCGGTGCATGGCTCTCAGGAGCATCAAAGTACATCAGCTTGATGATGCGCAGATAATAGAATGCGCCAATCAGCGAGAACATCACGGCAACGATCGCAAGCCAGGTATGACCCGTCTGGATGATGGAGTTGAGCACCGAGAACTTGGCATAGAAACCGACCGTAGGAGGAATACCCGCCATAGACAGCATCAGCAGCATCATCATAAAGGCCAGCCATGGGCTGCGCTGATTGAGCCCCTTGAAGTCATTCAGGGTATCAGCTTCAAATCCGGCACGCGACAACAGCATGATCATGCCGAATGCGCCCAGCGACATCATCATGTAGATCACGGTATAGAACATCGCAGAGCCGTAACCTTCAATCCCGCCGCTGATCAGACCGAGCAGCATGAAACCCATATGCGTGATGGTCGAATAGGCGAACATACGTTTGAGGTTGGTTTGGGCAATCGCTGACAAATTACCGATCGCCATCGAGGCAATCGCGAGGATGATCAGCATGCTCGACCAGTCGTGCTCTAACGATTGCAGGCCTTCAACAAGTATCCGTGTGGCGAAAGCAAAGGCGGCCAGCTTAGGCACGGAGCCGATCAGCATCGTCATTGCGGTCGGCGCACCGTGGTAGACATCCGGCACCCACATATGGAACGGCACCACGCCGAGTTTAAATGCCAACCCAGAGAGGATAAACACCAAACCAAAGGCAAGTAAGGATTTGTTCTGCACGCCGCTGTCAATCGCGTTCGAGATTGCGCCCAATTCAAGCGTACCGGTCGCACCGTACAGCATAGACATCCCGTACAGCAGCAAACCGGAAGCTAATGCGCCCAGCACGAAGTATTTCATCGCAGCTTCCGTCGCAATCGCAGAATCGCGTTGCAATGCCACCATCGCATACAGACTCAGCGAGAGCAATTCCAGACCGAGATACAGGGTCAAGAAATGATTGGCGGAAATCATCACGTTCATGCCCAGCAGCGCAAACAGCGCCAGCACCATGAACTCACCAGTGAACAGGCCGCGCAGCATCAGATACTGGCGCGAATACACCAGCACCATCGACATACCCAGATAGCTCAGCATCTTGAGCACATCGGACATCAGATCGTCGACGTACATGCCATTGAAAGCATACACCACGGCATTCTCGTGCGTGCCGACCGTAATGATCGAGCAGCCCAGCAAGGTCAACTGAACCAGAAGGTAAGTGAATATTTTGCTGCTTTTAGTCAGCATCAAATCCGCTATCAAAATGAAGCAGACCATCGCCAGCAAGAAAATTTCCGCAGCGGCGGGGATCAGATTTGCCATCAAATTCATATTAACCTCTTAAATCAGTCGTTAGTTACTAGTCGTGAGACGTTAGTACAGCATTGACAATTACGCATTATCAATTATCAATTGCCTTTAAATGGGCAGCTTGGAGTGCGCGACATGCAACAGCAAGTCATTCACCGACGCATGCATAATTTCTGACACCGGCAGCGGGTAGATACCCATCGCCAGAACAAAAACAGCCAGTATCGTCATGATCAAGATTTCACGTGCATTGATATCGGTCAATTCTTCCACATGATGGTTAGTCACCGCACCAAAAATCACGCGCTTGTACATCCACAAAGTATAAGCGGCACCAAAGATCAGCGTTGAGGCTGCGGCAAAGGCGTACCAGAAGTTCACCTTGATCGCGCCCATGATCACCATGAACTCACCGACAAACGCACTGGTGCCAGGCAATCCGCTATTCGCCATTGCGAACAACATAAAGAACGCGGCGAATACCGGCATCTTGTTGACAACACCACCGTAATCGGCAATTTGACGGGAATGAACGCGGTCATACAGCACGCCGATACACAGGAACAAGGCACCTGCAACAAAACCGTGTGAGAGCATTTGCAGCAATGCGCCTTCCATGCCATAGGCATTGAAGATGAACAGACCCAGTGTCACAAAGCCCATGTGTGAAATCGACGAATAGGCAACCAGCTTCTTCATATCCGATTGCATTAGGGCGACCAGACCGATATACACAATGGCGATCAGCGACAGCGCAATCATCACACCGGCGAGCTTATGGCTTGCATCAGGGGTAATCGGCATCGAGAAGCGCAGGAAACCGTATGCACCGACTTTCAACATGATCGCGGCCAGCACCACAGAACCGCCGGTCGGCGCTTCAACGTGCGCATCCGGCAGCCAGGTATGAACCGGGAACATCGGCACCTTCACTGCAAAGGCGAAGAAGAACGCGATGAAAATCAGGATCTGTGCCGTCATAGGGATGGCCAGATGATGGAAGTCTAAAATCGCGAAGCTGCCCCCAGACAGGTTGTACAGATAGATCAGCGCAACGAGCATCAGTAGCGAGCCTAACAAGGTGTACAGGAAAAACTTCATCGTCGCGTAGATCCGGTTAGGACCGCCCCACACACCGATAATGATAAACATCGGGATCAGCATCGCTTCCCAGAACACGTAGAACAGAATCGAGTCGAGCGCGGCAAACACGCCATTCACGATACCGGACATGATGAGGAAAGCCGCCATGTACATCGCAACGCGCTTCTCAATAACTTTCCAACCGGCCAATACCACGATCACGGTAAAGAAACTGTTGAGCAGAATGAACAGCATCGAGATACCGTCGACCCCCAGGTGATAATGGATATTGAAGCGTGTAATCCAGTCGTGTAATTCGACGAACTGCATGTTGCTGGTCGAAATATCGAAACCGGTATACAGCGGTATCGTGACCAGACAACCTAACACGCTGCCGACCAGCGCCAGTAGACGCGCCAGCGGCGCATTCTTATCATCGCCGGTTGCCAGAACCAGGATACCAAACAAAATAGGCAACCAGATCGTAACGCTAATAACAGGTAGTCCAAAAATCATGCTGTGTTTCCTTTAAACATGAAGCAGAAAGTTGTAAGCGTACCGTCTTCCATTCGTGACGGCACACCCACTACGATTAAAACCAGTTGCGTATCGTCAACAATATAAACACGCCGACGATCATAGTAAACGCGTAATGATAGATATACCCCGATTGCAGCTTACGCACCACACCAGATACCTTACCTACCAATCCCGCCGTACCGTTTACCATCATTCCATCAATCAGGAACTTATCAGCAAATTTACCCAGGAACGAACTCAAACCGCGTGCGCCACCGGCATAAAACCAGTCATTGAAACGATCGAAGTAATACTTGTTTTCCAGCAAAGTGTAAACCCACTGAAAACGCTTCTGTATCGCCGCTGGAATATCCGGACGCTTCAAATAGAAGTAAGCAGAGCTGGCCACACCGGCAATCGCCAACCACAGAGGCAGACTGGTCAAGGAATGCAGCGCCATGGCAAATGCGCCGTGGAATTCTTCATGCAATTCATGCATCACTTCATGATTCTCACCGATATAGATCGCATCTTTGAAGTAACCGCCAAACAGCATAGGCTCAATTGCGATGTAACCGATGATCACTGACGGGATCGCCAGCAGCACCAGCGGCAACCAGACGACCCACGGTGTTTCGTGCGGCTTCTGACCCGGTGCTAGACCGTGATGCGCATGATCGTCATGTGCGTCATCATGAGCGTCGCCATGTGCATCGTGATGTGCGTCAGCTACCTTGGCAGCTTTAACGGGTTCGTGATGATGAACTTTACCAAAACGCTCTTTCCCGTGGAATACCAGGAAGTACATACGGAACGAATAGAACGCCGTCACAAACACGCCGGCTACCACCGCAAAGTAGGCAAATCCTGAACCTGCCAGATGCGACATTCCTACCGCTTCGATGATGCTATCTTTCGAATAGAAGCCTGAGAAGAACGGCGTACCAATCAGTGCCAGCGATCCGATCAAAGAGGTGATCCAGGTAATTGGCATGTATTTACGCAAACCACCCATGTTGCGGATGTCCTGATCGTGGTGCATCCCGATAATGACGCTACCAGCACCTAAGAACAACAGCGCCTTGAAGAACGCATGGGTCATCAAATGGAAGATCGCCACTGGGTAGGCCGATGCGCCTAACGCTACGGTCATATAACCCAGTTGAGACAAGGTAGAGTAGGCAATCACACGCTTGATGTCGTTCTGGATAATCCCCAAGAATCCCATAAACAGCGCGGTAATCGCACCGATGATCATCACGAACGACAGCGCCGTATCGGACAATTCAAACATCGGTGACATACGCGCCACCATAAAGATACCAGCTGTCACCATGGTCGCCGCATGAATCAGCGCGGAGATTGGGGTTGGGCCTTCCATTGAATCAGGCAGCCAAACGTGCAGCGGGAACTGAGCCGATTTACCCATCGCACCGACAAACAGCAAAATACAGATCGCGGTAAGCAGATTGACCGACATTCCGGCGATAGGCGCCATGTCATCCGCATGCGCTGCCACATTGGCAAACACGGCGGCGTAATCGAGCGTACCGAACACCATCAATACCAGACCAATGCCGAGCAGGAAACCAAAGTCGCCGACGCGGTTAACCAAAAAAGCTTTCAGGTTGGCATAGATTGCGGTTGGACGGGTGTACCAGAAACCGATCAGCAAGTAGGAAACCAGACCCACCGCTTCCCAGCCGAAGAACAGTTGCATGAAGTTGTTGGACATCACCAGCATCAGCATCGAGAAGGTGAACAGCGAGATGTAACTGAAGAAACGCTGGTAACCGGCATCTTCCGACATATAGCCGATGGTATAGATATGCACCATCAGCGATACGGAGGTCACCACCAGCATCATGGTGACAGTCAGACGGTCAATTAAGAATCCGACATGGAAACTGGTATCGCCCGAAGTCAGCCAGGTGTAGACGGGACCGTTGAAGGTATGCCCTGCCATCACATCCTGAAAGATCTGAATGGCGGAGAACAAGGACACGCCGACCATCGCAATCGTGATGCGATGCGTCATGCTTCGCCCGAGCAATTTGCCGAACAGACCGGCAGCCAGCGCACCAAACAAAGGTGCCAGCGGCACTAACAGATAATAGGTTTGGATATCCATCACATCAGCCTTTCAAACTGCCAAGATCATCGACGTTAATCGTGCGCAAATTACGGAACAGCACAACCAGAATCGCCAGCCCGATCGCCGCTTCCGCAGCCGCTACGGTCAAAATAAAGAATACAAACACCTGACCCGCCGTGTCGTTCAGATAATGCGAAAACGCAACGAAGTTAGTGTTGACAGCCAGCAGCATCAGTTCGATCGACATCAGCAAAATGATGACATTTTTCCGGTTAAGAAAAATGCCCACCACGCTGATGGCAAACAGCACCGCGCTAAACACCAGATAATGTGAGAGGGTTACCATATTTTAATTTTCGCTCCCTAGGTTATATTGGGAAGGGAGAAGGGTGAAGGGTGAAGAGAATACGTCCACTCCCGACTACCACTTCCCACTCCCTACTTTCTACTTGCTGCTAACTTTTGGTTCCGACTTCATGCTCACGATGCGCAAGCGATCCGCCTTCTTAACCTTGACCTGATCCGCGACGTTTTGCGACTTAACACCCGCACGACGACGTAAAGTCAGTGCAATTGCTGCAACCATCGCCACCAGCAGGATAACCGCAGCTATTTCAAACGGATACACATACTGGGTGTAGATCAAGCGACCCAATTCTTTGGTGTTGCTGTAATCGGCTGCATGTACGATGGCTTTGGAGACATCCGCTGTCTGGCGCGAGCCCAATACCCAGACCATCTCAAATACCATCAAGCCTGCCAGCAGCGCGCCGAAAGGAAACCAGCGCCAGAAACCTTCGCGCAGTTGCACCAGATTGATATCCAACATCATCACTACAAACAGGAATAGCACCATCACCGCACCGACATAAACCAGAATCAGCGTAATCGCCAGAAACTCGGCTTCGAGCAACATCCAGATTCCGGCTGCACTACAAAACGCCAGTACCAGAAACAGCGCCGCATGCACCGGATTACGGGCAACCACCACACCGACACCGGCCAAAACCGTAATCGTCGCGAACAGATAAAAAACCACATCAAAAAAACTCATGAATTCACTCCCTAAAGGCTGTTAGTGGTAAGTGGGTCGTGGATCGTTAAACCCCGACTTCCCACTTCCGACTTTCTACTATCTGTATTTCGAGTCAGCTAAACGGTCTTTCGCAATTTGCGCTTCATGCTTGTCTCCTACCGCCAGCAACATCGGCTTGGTGTAGTACAAGTCGCCCCGTTTTTCGCCGTGATACTCAAAAATTCGCGTCTCAACGATCGCATCAACCGGGCAGGATTCTTCGCAAAATCCGCAGAAAATGCACTTGGTCAGATCGATGTCATATTGTGTCGTACGACGAGTACCATCTTCGCGTTCAGCCACGGCAATTTTAATAGCCATCGCAGGACACACCGCTTCGCACAACTTACAGCCGATGCAGCGTTCTTCGCCATTTTCATAGCGACGCTGTGCATGCAAACCGCGAAAGCGAAAACTCTGCGGGGTCTTTTCTTCAGGAAACTGAACGGTGATCTTGCGAGCGAACATATAACGTCCGGTCAGCGCCATCCCCCTGAGCAATTCGATCAGAAGAAAAGTCTTAAAGAAATCTTTGATTTTTTCCATTTTATATCCTTGTGCGGGTGAGATTTCTCACACCCCTACCACAGCCAATAGGAGGTTTGCATCCATGCGCCTACGACTACGACCCAGATCAACGATACCGGAATAAATACCTTCCAGCCCAAACGCATCAATTGATCGTAACGATAGCGCGGGAAAGTTGCACGGAACCACAGGAACAGGAACAGCACAAAGGCCACCTTGCCCAGCATCCAGACGATACTATCCGGCAGGAAAGGTACCGGTGACAGCCAGCCGCCCAGAAACATGATCGAGGTCAGGAATGCGACTAGGATCATATTGGCATATTCGCCCAGGAAAAACAGCGCAAATGCCATACCGGAATACTCAACGTGGAAACCTGCGACGATTTCGGACTCACCTTCGGCCACGTCGAACGGCGCGCGGTTAGTTTCCGCCACACCCGAAATCAGATAGACCACGAACATCGGAAACAGGGGAATGATGTACCAGTTGAGCATACCGTAATTGCCGTGCTGCCCTTTAACGATATCGCCCAGATTCAGACTCTGTGCGGCCATCAGCACGGTGACCAGCGCAAACCCCATCGCGATTTCGTAAGACACGATCTGTGCCGCTGAACGCAAACAGCCTAGAAACGCGTATTTTGAATTCGACGCCCAGCCCGCGATAATCACACCGTACACGCCTAATGACGTCATCGCCAGAATATACAACAGTCCTGCATTGGCATTCGACAAGACAAGTTCGGCATTAAACGGCACGACCGCCCAGGCAGCAAGCGCCGGCATCAACACCATAATAGGCGCGATCACGAAGAGAAATTTGTTCGAGCCGGAAGGCACGATAATTTCTTTCATGAACAGTTTTAAGCCGTCTGCCAATGGCTGCAACAGACCAAAATAACCGACGCGATTAGGACCGATACGGATCTGCATCCAGCCGATCACCTTGCGCTCTGCCAGTGTCAGGTAAGCCACCGCGCCCATCAGAGGCCCCACGATCAGCATAATCTTGACTGCGGTCCAGATCGGCAACCAGGCAGGTCCTAACAGGTTTTGTACGGGTAGTAGCCAATCCATCATGCACGCTCCACTGTTATCGTTCCAAACATTGCACCCAGACTCGCTGTCGCCGGATGACCTGCGGCAACACGAACCGTCCCCGGCGCGAGTCCGTCATGAGCAGCAACCGTTAGCTGTACGCTCACGCCACCTTGAGAGACATTGACTGCGTCCCCCGCTGTCAAACCCAGCTTTTGCAATTCACTGCTGTGCAGCATCGCAACAGGGGTCGCGGCATCGTGTGTTTTCTGCAAAGCTGTCGCACGGCGAACCAGCGCATCGGCCGAATAAATCGGCACATCGGCGACACGTTGCAGGCCTGCCGGTGTAACAGCCGCTGCTTTTAACGCCAGTCCTTCGATATGATTGTTAAGATTGCCCGCGATACCGGCTTCATCCCTCACCGCTTCGCTGGTATCGAACTCAAATCCCGGCACATCCAGCAAATTGCCCAGTACGCGCAACACCTTCCATGCCGGACGCGCATCACCCAAAGGCTTTACCGCGCCTTTGAAACTTTGAGCACGACCTTCGGTATTGATGAAGGTACCTGATGTTTCTGTGAACGGTGCAATCGGCAACATCACATCCGCGTAATCCATACCGGCGTGCTTGAAGGCGGACAGGCAAACCACCATATCGGCGGACTTCATCGCACTCATCGCAGTTTGCGCATTGGCCATATCAAGTTCAGGCTCAACGTTGAGCAGAATATAGGCCTTGCGTGGTTTTTCCAGCATCGCAGCCGCGTTCATTCCCTGCACAGAACCGCCAAAAGGCACGGCACCCGCAAGATATCCGCCCACGCTGTTGGCAGCGGCGCCCAGATAGCCAAATTTTGCACCGGCTAAGACAGCGATTTGCTCAGCGAGCAGTGCAATTTGTGCAGCCTCAGGATGCTGCTGCGCAAAATTACCTAGCAGGACAGCGCCTTGTTTGCCTGATGAAAGACTTGCAGCGATTGCGGCGGCCGCATCCCCTACCGTAACGTCTGCAACTTCAGCGGGAACAGCGACTTGTTTTTCAATTGACAGCGCTTTCAACACTTGCGCGAGCACGCCTGAAAAATCAGCCGGTGCAACAATCGCCTTACTGGCCGTCGGCATCAGCAAATCGTCATCGCTAGCATGCACGATATTCGCCTGAGCGCCCAATTTGACAGCCTGACGAATGCGTTGAGCCAACAGAGGGTGGTCCTTGCGCAGGAAACTACCGACAATCAGGAAACGATCGCGGGTATTAAGTTCAGCGACAGGCATACCTAACCAGAGCGCACCGGCTTGTTTACCATCGGCGCTGAAATCAGACTGACGCAAACGGGAATCAACATTGCCGCTGCCGATCCCTCTCATCAGTTTTTGCAGCAGATACAATTCTTCGAACGTCGAATTGGGTGTCGCAAGCGCTGCGATCTGATCGCTCCCCGCACTGCGACGCAGTTGATTCACGCCGTTCGCAACGTATTCCAGTGCTGCTGCCCATTCGACTTCGATCCATTTACCGCCCTGCTTGATCATAGGACGGGTCAGGCGTTCGGCAGAATTCAGTCCTTCGTAGCTAAAACGGTCCTTATCGGAAATCCAGCACTCGTTGACGTCTTCATTCTCAGCCGCCACGACACGGACCACTTTATTATCTTTGGTGTGCACGGCCAGATTTGCGCCCAGACCGTCATGCGGGCTGACCGACTTGCGACGTGACAACTCCCAGGAACGTGCCGTGTAGCGGAATGGTTTGCTGGTCAACGCACCGACCGGACACAGATCGATCATATTGCCTGACAACTCGGAGTTCACCGAACTGTTCACAAAGCTCATGATCTGCGCGTGTTCAGTCCGATTGGCCATGCCAAGTTCCATCTGACCGGCGATTTCCTGGCCGAAGCGCACGCAGCGTGTACACTGAATACAACGGCTCATTTCGTTGGTTGAAATTAACTCACCGATTTGTTTCGGCTCAACGACGCGCTTTTCTTCCGTATAACGGGATGCATTCCCGCCATATCCCATCGCGATATCCTGCAACTGACACTCACCGCCCTGATCGCAAATCGGGCAATCGAGCGGATGATTGATCAGCAAAAATTCCATCACACCCTTTTGCGCCTTAACGGCCATTTCGGAATGCGTGTGCACCTTCATGCCGTCGGCAGCGGGTGTCGCACAGGCCGGCAATGGCTTGGGCGCCTTCTCGACTTCAACCAGGCACATCCGGCAATTTGCCGAAATGGACAGTTTCTTGTGGTAGCAAAAATGCGGGATGTAGACGCCGGCCTTGTGAGCTGCATCCATCACCGTCGAACCACGTTGGGTTTCGACTAACTTGCCATCAATTTCAATGTTGATCATTGCGCACCTAACCCGTCAGCTAAACCAAGCACCGCTTGTGTTCGATGTGATATTCAAATTCTGCTCTGAAATTCTTGAGCATACCCTGCACCGGCCAAACAGCAGCTTCACCCAGTGCGCAGATGGTGCGTCCTGCGATATTGTCGCCAATGCTCAGCAACAGATCCAAATCTTCAGGGCGACCTTGACCGTGCTCTATACGGTGCACGATGCGATACAACCAACCCGTACCTTCACGACAGGGCGTACATTGACCGCACGATTCTTCATGGTAGAAGTACGACAAACGCTCGAGTGCGCGCACCATACAGACCGTTTCATCCATCACGATCACCGCCCCGCTCCCCAGACCGGATCCTGCCTTCTGGATCGAATCGTAGTCCATGGTCAGATCCATCATGACTTCACCCGGCAAAACCGGCATAGATGAACCGCCGGGAATCACGGCTTTAAGTTTGTGTCCGTGGCGCACGCCGCCCGCCATTTCGAGCAACTTAGCAAAAGGCGTGCCCATAGGAACTTCAAAATTGCCCGGATTATTGACATGACCCGATACAGAGAACAGTTTTGTTCCACCGTTATTGGGTTTACCGAGTTCCAGAAACGCCTTACCACCGTTGTTGATGATGTAAGGGATACTCGCGAATGTCTCGGTGTTGTTGATGGTGGTCGGCTTGCCGTACAGACCGAAACTGGCAGGGAAAGGCGGTTTGAAACGCGGCTGTCCCTTCTTGCCTTCGATCGATTCGAGCAACGCTGTTTCTTCGCCACAAATGTAGGCGCCGTACCCCAGATGATTGTGCAGATCGAATGAAAAATCAGAACCTAATATCTTGTCGCCCAGAAATCCTGCGGCACGCGCCAGCTCACATGCTTCTTCCATGCGCTCGTAAGCTTCGAAAATTTCACCGTGAATATAGTTGTAGCCGGTCTTCACATTCATCGTGTACGCCGCAATTGCCATTCCTTCAATCAGCAAATGCGGGTTATACAACATGATATCCCAGTCTTTGCAAGTACCCGGCTCACCTTCGTCCGAGTTGCAGACGATGTACTTGTCCCCGGCAAAACTGCGCGGCATAAAGCTCCACTTCAAGCCGGTCGGAAATCCTGCACCGCCCCGTCCGCGCAACGCTGACAGTTTGACTTCTGCGATGATGGCATCAGGTGCCGTCTGCTCAGTCAAAATCTTGCGCAACGCCTGATAACCACCAACCTTCAGGTAATTCTCTAATGTCCACGGCTGGTCAAAATCCATCGTGGTTTGAGTAACCGGACCTCTCATGACTTATCCAATTCTGCCAAGATTTGATCAATTTTCGCAGGCGTCAGACGCCCGCAAAGCTTCTTGTTGTTGATCGTCATCAGCGGTGCATCTTTGCACGCGCCCATGCACTCACCTTCACGCATCCCGTATTTGCCGTCTGCGGTGACTTCACCAAAACCGATGCCCAACTTTGATGTCAGATAGGCGACCGTATCTGCCGAGCCACATAAGGTACAGGACAGATTGGTGCACACCGTCAGGGTGGTTTTGCCCATCGGTTTTAGGTTGTACATATGGTAGAACGTCGCAACTTCATACACCGCCATTTGCGGCATACCGAGAAAGACGGCAATATCAGCCATATCTTCGGTTGCGATCCAGCCCTTTTCATCCTGCACAAACCGCAGCGCTGACATCACGGCGGATTGCTTCTGGTCGACCGGATACTTCTTGAGTTCGCGGTTAATTTGATCTTGTATATGTGCGGATAACATTATCGGTCTATCTCTCCAAAAACAATGTCCTGCGTACCGATGATGGTCACAACGTCAGCGATCATATGCCCGCGTACCATTTCATCAAGGGCGGCCAGATGAGGAAAACCCGGCGCACGTATCTTCAAGCGGTAAGGTTTATTGGCACCATCCGACACCAGATAGATACCAAACTCACCCTTAGGATGTTCAACCGCTGCATACGCCTCACCTTCCGGCACGCGCATCCCCTCGGTAAACAATTTAAAGTGATGAATCAACTCTTCCATGTTCTGTTTCATGGATTCGCGACCCGGCGGTGCATATTTATGATTGCTGGTCATCACAGGACCGGGATTGACGCGCAACCAGGCTATACATTGCTTGATAATGCGGTTCGACTGGCGCATTTCTTCGACACGAACCAGATAACGATCGTAAGAATCACCGTTCACACCGACCGGCACATCAAAATCAACCTTGTCGTAGGCAGCATAAGGCTGCTTCTTGCGCAAATCCCATTCCACACCCGAGCCGCGCAACATGGGACCGGTCATGCCTAATGCGATTGCGCGTTCAGGCGTGACGATACCGATTCCAACGGTACGCTGTTTCCAGATACGGTTGTCGGTCAGTAGTGTTTCATATTCATCCACATAGGTCGGGAAGCGACGCGTGAAATCTTCCAGAAAATCGAGCAAAGAACCTTGACGATTCTCGTTCATCTTCTTGACAGCGGCGGCATTATGAATCTTCGATGCTTCGTACTGAGGCATGGTATCGGGCAAATCGCGATACACACCGCCCGGACGATAATAAGCCGCATGCATACGCGCACCGGATACCGCCTCATACGCATCCATCAGATCTTCGCGTTCGCGGAAGCAATACAAGAACACCGTCATCGCGCCGATATCCAGACCGTGCGCACCCAGCCACATCAGGTGATTGAGAATACGCGTCACTTCATCGAACATCACGCGGATGTACTGTGCGCGCAATGGCACTTCGATGCCGGCCAGCTTCTCGATCGCCTGCACATAGGCATGCTCGTTACACAGCATCGACACATAATCGAGTCGATCCATATAGGGCACAGATTGCAAGAATGTTTTATGTTCTGCCAGTTTTTCAGTGGCACGGTGCAGCAGGCCGATATGCGGGTCAGCACGAACAATTACTTCACCATCGAGCTCCAGCACCAGGCGCAACACACCGTGCGCGGCAGGATGCTGCGGACCAAAATTCATCGTGTAATTTTTGATTTCAGGCATGAGCGTGTCCTTAATGGCAACCGTAGGTTTCTTCGCGGATGATACGCGGCGTCACTTCACGGGGTTCAACGGTAACTGGCTGATACACAACGCGTTGCTGTTCTGCGTCATAGCGCATTTCAACGTGACCTGAGATCGGGAAGTCTTTCCTGAACGGATTACCGACAAAACCGTAGTCGGTCAGGATGCGGCGCAGATCCGGGTGTCCGGTGAAAATAATACCAAATAAATCAAACGCTTCGCGCTCAAACCAATTTGCACCGGCCCAGACGGGTGCAACAGAGGCTAAAACCGGAAAATCGTCTTCTTCGGCAAACACACGAACACGCAAGCGGCGGTTGTGAACGATAGACAGCAACTGATACACAACGGCAAAGCGTTTGCCCTGCCATGCGCCATCACCATATTCTGAATAATCCATCCCGCACAGATCTGTCATTTGCGCGAACTGCATACTGTCTGCATCCCGCAATTTTGTCAGCACCGGCAACATGTCAGCTGCACTGACAACGATGGTGGTCTCACCCAAGTTCTCTTGCACGCTCTGCAACTGGTCCGACAGCAACGCTTCCAGACCTTCACGCAATGATATTTTATCGGTCGTCATTCAGTTTACCCCTGGCGCGCGATGGTGTTGGTGCGCTTGATCTTGTTCTGCAATTGGATCAATCCGTACAGCAAGGCTTCGGCAGTCGGAGGACAACCGGGCACATAAATGTCAACTGGCACGATACGATCACATCCGCGCACCACTGAATAGGAGTAATGGTAGTAACCGCCGCCATTTGCGCATGAACCCATTGAAATCACCCAACGTGGCTCGGACATCTGATCGTAGACTTTACGCAGTGCGGGTGCCATCTTGTTGCACAAGGTGCCCGCCACAATCATCACATCAGACTGACGCGGACTCGGACGAAACACAATACCGAAGCGATCCAGATCGTAACGCGATGCGCCCGCCTGCATCATTTCAACCGCACAACAGGCCAGCCCGAACGTCATCGGCCAAAGAGAGCCGGTACGCGTGTAATTGATAATGGTATCGAGTGTCGTTGTGACGACGCCCTTCTCCAATATGCCTTCTATTCCCATTCCAAGGCCCCCTTCATCCACTCATAGACAAAACCAACCACGAGGATAGCCAAAAAGATCATCATGGAAACGTAACCAAACATACCGATTTCCTTGAGCACGATTGCCCACGGGAAGAGAAATGCAATTTCTAGATCGAACAGAATGAACAAAATGGCGACGAGGTAATAGCGCACGTCGAACTTCATACGCGCATCTTCAAAGGCCTCAAAGCCACATTCATAGGGAGATAGTTTTTTCGCATCCGGACGATGCGGGGCAGCCAGCCTGCCCAAGACAATCGGAACCACACCAAAAGCCAACCCGACACAGATGAACAACAGTACCGGAAAATAGTTTTCCAACATTGAGCTTCCCCCCCTCTGTACAAGACTCTTGACCAACCCGTAGAGTTGAATCCGAATCAATTTGTGCGATTTCAGGCTGCCATGACGGCAGATATCAACTTAATTTATTATTATTTTTCACAACACTTGAAATTCACAACCCCTGAAGGCCGCAATTATTCAACAATTCGTACTTTTGCACCAGATAAACAGAAGTATTAACACAAGCGACTGTTCTGGTTTACTTATTTTTGGTCGCAGCGTTATTTTATAGCCTCTGCAACCATCATTTTTTCCCGCTGAAATAATTATAGCTTCAAACAGTACCTAGCCTCAATGGTTGTTTTGAGTTTTGCACCTCATCTTGAGGTAACAGCCTGATTTCATCAGCAATTAATTTGCATCGACATGAAATTTTTCTAAACCCCTTGCCAATCTGAATCAGCGCTCGCTCAAGCCACTCAACACC
Source organism: Nitrosomonadales bacterium (assembly GCA_037137715.1). Lineage (GTDB taxonomy): Bacteria > Pseudomonadota > Gammaproteobacteria > Burkholderiales > Gallionellaceae > Gallionella. Next base: position 62,251 of record JBAXJT010000007.1, on the reverse strand, counting down.
CGACAACCAACCACTGCAAACAAACACCCCCGGCAAGCCGCTCCGCAACCCCTCCTGATACGCCTACATAGCGCTACATCCACCACACCAACCCGACACATTGATCGCAGCAACCAAATTTAAATATGAACCGTATCTCGCTTTCTGATTTTCCAGGTCGATCGACTCCACCATCATTGGCAATTTTATATCCAGGCTAATATTTATCCTCACCTCACGCGCCACCCATGAGTTGATTAGCAACAATCAAACGGACTAATTTTTAATACATCAGACGTAAAAAAGCCCCTAAAGCTAGGGGCTTAATTAACTACATTGGTGCGGATGGGGAGACTCGAACTCCCACGCCCTTACGGGCACAAGCACCTCAAGCTTGCGTGTCTACCAATTCCACCACAACCGCATATTCCCAAAAACCGGAATTAATTTACTTTGGAATTTCTTTAGACTTCGAATTATCCACAGGTGCCGTTACTGCTGGCTTGACGACATTAACCCTATCCATCACACCGGCCTGTTGGGTCGGATGAGAATACAGATAAGTCAAAGTTAAGCTGGTCACAAAAAAGATGGCCGCCGCGACAGCCGTACTGCGACTGAGAAAATTGGCAGAGCCGCCAGAACCGAACAGACTCCCCGCCGATCCTGTACCAAATGCAGCGCCCATATCGGCACCCTTACCATGTTGCACCAGCACCAAACCACACAATGCAATGGCTGTTACCAGATGAAAAACCCAAACGATTGTTTCCACACACTACTCCAGACTAAATTATTGCGCCGCTCGGCATATTGCCACAAAATCATCAGCCACCAGCGAAGCACCACCGATCAGACCGCCATCGATATCGGGCATCCCGAACAACTCGACCGCATTGGACGCCTTCACGCTACCGCCGTAAAGAATACATAAAGCTTGTGCAACCGCCGCATCATGACCTGCTACGCGCTGACGAATAAACGCATGCACTGCCTGTGCTTGTTCCGGACTGGCTGTCTTGCCTGTACCGATAGCCCAGACAGGTTCGTAAGCAATCACCGCATTGGACAAAGCCTTCGCGCCAAAACGCACCAGCACGGCATCCAATTGCGTTGCGACAACTTGTTCCGTAATACCGGATTCACGCTCCGCCAGTGTTTCACCCACACAGAAGATGGGCTTCATGCCAGCCTTCTGGGTTGCTTCAAACTTGGCCGATGCGATTTCGTTGCTCTCATGAAACAGACCGCGACGCTCGGAGTGACCGATAATCACGTAGCTGCAGCCGAAATCAACCAGCATCCCGGGAGCGACTGCACCAGTGAATGCACCCTCTTCTTGAGGACTCAGATTCTGCGCACCCCAAGCGACGTTGCTGCCCGCCAGCATTGATTCTGCCTGAGCGAGGTAGGGATAAGGAACACATACTGCGTAATCCGCAGCACGTAATTCACGAACGCCATCCAGAACGCCCTGAAGCAATGCCTGATTACGTGCCAGGCGACCATACATTTTCCAATTTCCAACTACTAGTTTGCGACGCATCGTAATCAATCCAGTTAGCTTTTAAAGTTTTGCAATGCTACTCGCGAAAGGCCTTTTGGTCAATGTAACAATCAAACAAAATGAGCAAAATGCAAATTATGCCGCTTGCACAGGTATTTCATCGCGCTTTGCCACGATACAATTTTGATCATCCACGTAGACTAACGCCGGATGAAAATCGGCTAACTCCGCTTCGTGGTACATCGCATAACTGGCTATGATCAGGATGTCGCCCGGATTGGCCTTATGTGCTGCCGCACCGTTCACCGAAATAATCCCCGAACCGCGCTGAGCACGTATTGCATAGGTCGTAAATCGCTCGCCATTGCTAACGTTGTAAATATCGATCTGCTGATACTCCCGAATATCAGACGCCTCAAGCAAATTATCGTCGATCGCGCACGAGCCCTCATAGTGCAACTCTGAATGCGTCACATGCACCCGGTGCAACTTGGCTTTAAGCATGGTTCTTTGCATAAACTACCTTTCAAATAGGGCGCGGATTATATCTGACTTAATGGTGAAGGTTCACCTCGATATTGTCGAGCAAGCGGGTTTTTCCCAGTCTCGCGGCAGCCAAAACGACCAGATGAGGCTCATCTGCACCCGCCACTTTTAAATCAGACTGATTGCGTATCGCAATATAGTCAACAGACCATCCTCTCGCCGTGAGCACACCCACCGCGTCCTTTTCCAGCGTATCGAAGTGACGCGCCCCCTGCAACAGTTGATCGCGCATCAATTGCAGCGTCTGATTTAAGAATACCGCTTCTGCGCGCTCAGTCACACTCAAATACTGATTGCGGGAACTGAGCGCCAATCCATCGGCGGCTCTCACCGTTTCGCCACCAATGACCGCCACCGGCATATTCAGTTGCGCGACCAGCTGGCGGATGATATGCAGTTGCTGATAGTCTTTCTTGCCGAACAAGGCCACCTGCGGCTGAACGATATTGAGCAATTTGCAAACCACGGTCGCCATACCCTGAAAATGACCGGGACGCGCCGCGCCGCACAACTCATTGGCGATCGGCGGCTCAACGAAGACCGTTTGCTGAACCGGATACATCTCATTCACACTCGGTGCAAATACCACATCGACCAATCCTTGCAACTTCTCGCAATCGACATCGAGCGTACGCGGGTACTGGTCAAAATCCTCGTTCGGGCCAAACTGTAAGGGATTGACAAAAATACTCGCCACCACACAACGGCCGTGCAGCCTTGCCTGGCGCATCAAATCAAGATGGCCTTGATGTAAATTCCCCATGGTCGGCACAAAAGCGATGGCATCCTCACCGCCGAGACGCGCACGCAACTGCGCAATGGTCGAAATTATTTGCATTAAAACCCGTGCTCCGGTGCAGGAAAATGGCCATCCTTCACCTCAGCCACATAGCGCGCGACTGCATCGCTAATGGACGCGGCGCCCGACATATAGTTTTTAACGAAGCGCGCTTTCTTGCCCGGAAAAATATCGAGAATATCGTACAGCACCAGCACCTGCCCCGAGCAGGCAGCCCCGGCACCGATACCGATGGTTGGAATAGCCAGTTGCGCGGTGATTTCAGCAGCCAGCAGCGCGGGCACAGCTTCAAGTACCACCATCCCCGCCCCGGCCTGTTCGAGCGCGACCGCATCCTCGATCAACTGCAATGCCGCATCTTTTTCCCGACCCTGCACCCGATATCCGCCCAACTGATGCACGGATTGTGGCGTCAGACCGATATGCGCGCAGACCGGAATGCCGCGCGTCGTCAAAAAGCGCACTGTTTCGAGCATCACGGCACCGCCTTCGAGCTTCACCATCTGTGCACCGGCCGCCATCAGTTGAACGGCGTGCTCCAGCGTTTTTTCAGGGGACACCTGTGAGGTGCCGAACGGCATATCGGCGACAATAAACGCTTGCGCCGCGCCCCGCGCAACACAGGCCGTGTGATAAGTCATGTCGGCCAGCGTGACGGGTAACGTCGTCTCCCGCCCCTGCATCACCATGCCGAGCGAGTCACCCACCAGCAGCACATCCACACCGGCAGTTTCCAGCAAAGTGGCAAAACTCGCGTCATAACACGTCAGCATGGCGATTTTTTCGCTGCGGCCTGTCATCGCTTTGAGAGTGGTTAATGTCGTACGCATGTTTTAATAATGGATAATGGATAAATAACAATGGATATTTGGTAGCTGATGATAATCATCAATTAAGTACCTAGCTTGCCAGCTTTTCCAACACCTGATCCAAACAATCCCGCATGGCGTATTCAGCCTGACCGATGGATGGAATCAGGCAATCCGGTGCAATCTCCAAGAGCGGCAGCAAAACAAATGCCCGCAGGTGCATTTGCGGATGCGGCACCGTCAGACCGGCTTCCTGAATTTGCAACGAACCATACAGCAACACGTCAAGATCCAGGGTGCGCGGTGCATTTTGAAAGACCCGCTCACGGCCGTAGCAATGCTCGATATGCAGCAAGGCGGCAAGTAGCGCCTGAGGCGATAGACAAGTCGTTATTTTCGCCACCGCGTTGACGAAATCAGGTTGATCCAGAAACCCTACCGGCGCACTGCGATAAAACGAAGAACAGGCCACAACTCGCGTGTCCGATAGCGCATCAATATCCGCCAGCGCGCGCCTTAACTGTTCGCGTGATTCACCCAGATTGCTGCCCAAGCCGATATAGCAGACCTGTTGCGTCACTCAGCACCCTGCCCGCTATCAACCGGCTCACCGGCCGGTTTTTTGCGCGGTTTACGACGACGCTTCTTCGCCGCCCCTGCGCCTTCGGGTTGCAGCATTTCCTGACGGCGCCCTTCACTGGCATCTTGAAACTCGTCCCACCAGAGTCCTAACTCATTATCGACTTCATTGCTGGCACAGCGCAGCAGCAGAAAATCGAAACCGGCGCAAAAACGCGGTTGCTCCAGCAAACGGCAAGGCCGCTGACCTGCACGCTGATCGAAGCGTTGCTGCATCAACCAGATTTCTTTCATAACGGCATCGTGTCGATGCGGGATTGCCAGCTTTTTCTTTTGACGCGCCAGCACCTCCTCCATCGCGATATGCATCGCGCCCAAGGGACGCTCGCCTTGTGCGACCAGCGCATTCCAGACTGACAACACCTCATGCCAGAGTAGGCAGGCAAACAAAAACGCAGGTGACACCGACTTTTCCTGACTCAGGCGCTCATCGGTATTTTTCAACGCCAGCATGATGAATTTCTCGCCCATCGGCTGTTCCATGATCACGTCGAGCAGCGGCAGCAAACCGTGATGCAACTCCATCTTGCGCAACTGCTGTATGCATTCGACCGAATGCCCGGACAGCAGCATCTTCAGCACTTCGTCGAGCATACGCGCTTCAGGCACGTTATCGAGCAGAGACTTCAGTTGGGCAATCGGCGCTGCGGTCACAGGGTCGAGCGTAATTCCCAGCTTGGCCGACAGTCGCACCGCGCGCAGCATACGCACCGGATCTTCACGATAGCGCACCAAGGGGTCACCGATAATGCGCAGCACACCGTTACGGGTATCCTGATAACCGCGGTGGTAATCGTAGATTTCCTGCGTTGTCGGATCGTAGAACAAGGCATTCGCGGTAAAATCGCGCCGCGCAGCATCCTGTTCCTGATCGCCAAATTCGTTATCGCGCAACAAGCGTCCATGCTCATCAGTCTGCGCATCTTCCGTGTCTATCATGCAGCGGAAGGTCGCAACCTCGACCAGTTCTTCGCCAAACATCACATGCACCAGACGGAAACGCCGTCCGATGATGCGCGAGCGGCGGAACACGCGCTTGACTTCCTCTGGCGTCGCATCCGTCGCCACATCGAAATCTTTCGGTATCTTGTCAAGCAGCAGATCGCGCACCGCACCGCCTACCACGAACGCCTTGAAACCGGCCGCCTGAAGACCATCGGTGACACGCTTAGCACCATAGCTTATCTGTTCGCGCGGCACGCCGTGCAAGGAGAACGGAATCACCTGCGCATTGCCTAGCGTTTTGACTTTAGCCGAACGGCGAAAGACGCGTTTGAGGAATTTTTTGATCATCGAGTGTGTATTTATTAAGCCTATTTCAGATCCAACACATCCTGCATGTCGTACATCCCGGCCGGATTAACTTTCAGGTAACGCGCCGCACGCAGTGCACCCAGCGCAAAGGTTGCCCGACTGCTGGCCTTATGGGTGATTTCGATACGTTCGCCGATCCCCGCATACAGCACGGTGTGATCGCCCACAATGTCACCGCCACGGACGGTTGCAAATCCGATGGTAGACGGATCGCGTTCGCCGGTCACGCCTTCGCGGCCATACACCGCGCATTCACTCAAATCACGCCCCAGTGTGCGCGCAACCACTTCGCCGAGACCCAGCGCCGTGCCGGAGGGGGCATCCACCTTATGGCGATGATGCGCCTCGATAATTTCAATATCGTAGCCTTCAGACAATACACGCGACGCGGTTTCCAGCAATTTGAACAACAGATTCACGCCAACGCTCATGTTGGGCGCAAACACGATGCCGATATCCTGAGCGCCCGCACCCAGTTGCGCCTTTTGCTGCGCATTAAAGCCGGTGGTGCCGATCACCATATTCACGCCGAGCCGGCGGCAGATGGCCAGATGATCCAGCGTGCCTTCGGGACGGGTAAAGTCGATCAGCACATCCGCGCCCGCAAGAGCTGCTTCGACATCGGCACTGATTTTCACACCGCAAGGCGCACCGGACAATTCGCCCGCATCGCGTCCCAGCATCGCGCTGCCTGCATGCTCCAAGGCCGCATGCAACACCAGATCATCGGCCGCCGCCACACAGTCGAGCAACACGCGCCCCATACGGCCACTGCTGCCGGCAATCGCTATTTTAATTTTATTCATTTACCCTTTTCCTCTACGACTATTCGGCCGTTTTAACGTCTGGTGTGACCGGCTTTACCGTCAGCGCACTGTCATCGATGCGGACCAGATTTTCACCCTCGAAATACAGCGTCAAGCGCTGCTGATCGACCAGCTCGCGCTTTTGCTCCAGACGGTACACATAGTCCCAGCGATTGCCGTGAAACACATCACTGATCATCGGCGTACCCAGCGCAAAACGCACTTGCGCCCGCGACATGCCGACCTTGATTTTGTCGCGCATTTCTGCGGTCACAAAATTGCCCTGACGAATATCCATTTTATAGGGCGACAGCGTTGGGACAGCGATACTGCCGCAGGAAGCTAACAACAAGGACAACAGAACAATTTTAATGCGCATGGTTTAAAGTCTCGTAATTTCTAAAATCCGCCACATAATACCTCAACCGGCCACACCCAGCATCTCCGCCGCATGGCGACGCGTGGTATCGGTAATCGTCACCCCCCCCAACATGCGGGCGATTTCCTCGATACGCTGAGCCTCCCCCAGCACTTCGATGCGACTTAAGGTCACCCCGGCTTCCACCGCCTTGCTCACCTGCCACTGGCTATCGGCCATCGCGGCCACTTGCGGCAAATGGGTCACGCACAATACCTGATACTGGCGACCGAGCTGTTTGAGCAACAGGCCGACAATTTCCGCGACACGCCCGCCGATCCCGCTGTCCACCTCATCGAAAATCAAGGTAGGCACCGACGCCACCTGACTGGTTGCCACCTGCATTGCAAGACTGATGCGCGAGAGCTCACCGCCGGAGGCGACTTTCGCCAGACTGCGCGTCGGTACGCCGGGGTTGGCCGCCACCTGAAACTCAACCGCCTCAAGCCCGTGCACATTCCCCTCCGCCTGGGGCAGCAAGGCCACCGCAAAACTTCCGCCCTGCATCGCCAGCGTCTGCATCGCAGCGGTAATTTGCTGCGACAATTTATCGGCTGCCAGTCGTCTTGCGCCACTCAATGTGCGCGCATTTTCCAGATAACGATTACGTGCGGCCGTCTCCTGTTGCTGCAATTCTTCCAGATCCGCCTCAGCACCCAATTCAGTCAGACGCTGCGCAACCTGCTGCAACACGTCACCCAGCCGCTCGGGTGAAACGCGGTATTTACGCGCCAAATCCATGACATACTGAATTCGAGCCTCCTTCTGCGCCATCTGTTGAGGATCCGCCTCCAGACGCTGCTGATAATGCCGCAGGCTGTACACGACTTCCTGCAATTCAGCCTGAGCCGATTCGAGCATACGCAATGGCTCACCGAGGGTCGCATCATGCACCATACCATCGCGCAAACGTGTCATCAGGGCGTTCATTTGCGACAAACACGCCGTCTCCGCATCACTTAGCGCGTCGATACCGAACGCGGCTGTTTCAAGCAAACCGGCGGCATGCGCCATCCGCGCGTAATCGGCCTGCAACGCGTCCCAATCGGCGACATTAAAAGCGAGCGCTTCGAGTTCATTGTGCTGAAAAGACAGTAACTCGCGCTCGGCCGCAACCGCCTGTGAATTCTCGCTCAGCGCAATGCGGCGGCGCATCAGCGCCTGCCACTGGCGAAAATCAGTCGCCACCTGCGCGACGCTTAACTGCAATCCGGCGAATTCGTCGAGCAACTCCCGCTGCGCATCGGCTTGCAGCAAGGACTGATGCGCATGCTGGCCGTGAATATTGAGCAAATACTCACCCGCTTCGCGCATCTGTTGCAGTGTCGCGCTGCGTCCGTTGATAAAACCGCGCGAACGGCCTCCCGCATCGAGCAGTCGCCGCATCAAACACACGCCATCATCGCCTTCGAGTTCCTGCGTCTTGAGCCAACTCTGTAATCCGGGCTGCGCGCTCACATCAAATTCCGCGGTAATTTCGGCGCGCTCGCATCCATTGCGCACCATCGCCGCATCGCCGCGTTCACCCAGCGCCAGCAACAAGGCATCGATCAAAATGGATTTACCGGCTCCCGTCTCGCCGGTCAGCGCGGTAAATCCGGCGCAAAACTCAAGCTCAAGCTGAGATACGATGACAAAGTCACGGATGCTTAAAAATTTCAGCATATTAGCTCAGAAAGTTAAAGTGATTGATTCCACTGCAGTTTTTCACGCAGGGTGTGATAATAGCTGTGTCCTACCGGATGCAGCAGGTGCGCATGCCCCGAATAACGGGTCACGATAATCTGGTCGTGCAATTGCATATCGAAACTGGTGTGACTATCCAGACGCACGCGGGTATCGCTGCAGCGGTGCATCAGAATCTCCAGCACGGATGATCCGTTCACCACGATAGGCCGGTTACTCAAGGTATGCGGGCAAATCGGCACCAGTTCCAGCACATCGAGCCCCGGATGCAAAATCGGACCGCCTGCCGACATCGCGTAGGCCGTCGAACCGGTCGGCGTCGAAACGATCAACCCGTCCGCACGCTGATTGTACAAATATTCGCCGTCAATGCGCACCTCGAATTCGACCATACTGCTGATCTGCGTGCGATGCGCGACCACTTCGTTAAAAGCCAGTCCGTTGAAGACTTCCAGACCCTCGCGCATCACGCGGGCGGATAGCAACAAACGACGCTCGGTGACATACTGACCGTCCAGCATCGCACCGATACTCTCCAGCATATTCTCCAGCGTCAAATCGGTCAGAAAACCCAGTCGCCCCTGATTTACGCCGATCAGCGGTACGTGGTGCGGGGAAAAAGTGCGCGCGATATTCAACAAGGTGCCGTCGCCGCCAATCACGATTGCAAGATCAGTGACCTTGGCCATTTCCTCCAGCGTCATCGCAGGATACGGGCAGTCTACTAACTGTTCGGCCGTCAGACTATCCACAATCACGCCGAGACCGCGGGCAGACAGAAATGCCGCCAGACGCAACAGCGGCACGGCCACGTCGAGCGATTTGTGCTTACCAATCAGTGCGACGTTTTTAAAGGGTAATTTCATGGGCGTGATTAAACCACAACGGGCAGCTAATGACAAAGCGGAAGACTTGATTCAGGTAAGATTGAATCCAATTTTTTGCGCGACATTTGTTGATGACACCTTGATGCGTGATTGCACGACAGCCCAGCGCAAGGTAGTATTTGCCAAGTAAATCTCACTTCAAATCAAGAAGGAATCGCCATGCCAACGATCAGCATGTTTTACGGCATCATTATTCGTATGCTTTTTTTGGATACAAAACAACATAACCTTCCTCACATCCACGTTGAATATCAAGGACAAAAGGCCGTGTTCATCATTCCTAGCGGGGAGCTACTTGAAGGTAATTTACCAATAAAAAAGATTCGTCAGGTTCAAGTGTGGATAGACCTGCATGAAGAAGAGTTGATGGCCGACTGGACTTTGGCCGTTAATGGTGAAGCAATATTTCGTATTGACCCATTGCATTAGGGGATGAACATGCTGCCTGAAGTTATTGCTGCGCAAGCTCTACCGGATCACCATCTGCTACTGACATTTGAGAATGGCGAACACAAGTACTTTGATATGTCGCCTTACCTGCACTACCCTGTTTTTCAGCCTTTACAAAATCCAGAATTTTTCAGCCTCGCTAAAGTTAATTACGGCACCGTCACGTGGCCCGGCGAAATCGATATTGCACCTGAACGGCTATACCTCGAAGGAGTGGCGGAATTGGTGCAAGCCTGACTTATAAAAACCGTGCCGTCTCCGAATAGCTGAGCGAACGACGTCAGAAAATGGTTACTCTCGGAGGCCATGCCAACGCAACCAAAGTTACTGGCACTGGCGGCCTGGCTGGGGATATCGGCGCAGTGGCTGCGCTACGGCTCGGGCGAGAGGACTGAAACGGCATTACCGTCAGCCGTGCAGCAGACGGGTTTGGTGGTATTAGGGAAAGAATACGCAGGAATAATTCCTATTGTGGACAAACTGTTGCGGCTCTCGCCGCGAGACATACGCATCGTTGAGGGAATGGTTCAATTGATGTATGCAGAAAACGACAGGAAGTAGCTTCCAATCTTCGTCAGTCAGTCACCGCACCAGATCAAATTGTCCAGTCCTCGACCTGCAAGCCGGGAACCTGTGCGAAAGCACCGTCGTTCGTTACCAATATCGCTCCTGCATGCAAGGCATGGGTCGCAATCAGCAGGTCAAGTGATCCAAGTATTTTCCCTTTCTGTTCAAGGCTTGCGCGCGCAGTGCCATAGCATTCTGCAACGTCGCTATCCCAAGGCAACACATCGACACGCAGCAGAAACTCTTTCACGGCAGTGTGTAAACGTGTGGCGTCCGGTCGCTTCGCAAGGCCAAACAGGATTTCGCCTTCAGTAATAGATGAAATACACAGCGATGTCATGGGAACCTTCACCACGCGACGGGATACGCCCGGATGCTTTTTAATCAGATGACTTACCGTGTTGGTGTCGAGCATGTATAGCATCATTCGCTCCACGCCTCAAAAGGATCGCGCTCCGACCTGTCCTGATTGCGGTCTTTCTCAATCAGGAAATCGGCAGGCACCACGGTTTCATTGAGTGCCGCGAAAAAACCATCCCACGTCAAGGGCTTACGAGACAAAATCACATCCCCTGTCTTTGGATCACGGCGGATAAAAACTTCTTTCGTATCAAACCGATAAGCGAGCGGCAGGCGGACAGCCTGACTTCTTCCGTTGATGAACAACTTAGCTAACTGGCTCATGGCAGACTCCTTCTGCGTTGATCAAGGCCAAAGTATAAACCGGCAACAGGTATATATCAAGATAGATACCTTTGGCTTTTCACACCAATAATCAATATCAAACGCTCGCATCCGCTTATCATGAATCCTTCACGCAACAACATGGGGCGTAGCCCCTTCATTCAGAAGCAGGAGATTTATCTCCGTAGCTCCGTGGGAAGCCCCTTGCGGGCTTAGTTGTGCGGGGAAGACCCTTGCGGTCTCGATCCTGTCTTTATTCTTCCAGCGCCATTTCGAGTTCCAGCCAACTCTCTTCGAGTTCATCGACCTTCGCCTGCACGATTTCACGCCTTGCGTTAAGTTTGGCCAGAAAATCGCTGCTGCAATCGCTATAGGTTGCAGGATCGCCCAGTTTCGCATTGATCTCGGTCAGTTCCGCCTGCACCCTGTTCAACTCGACTTCGAGCTTGCTGCGCTTCGATTGCAACGCTTTTTTATTCACCTTGGGGGCTGCGGCTTGCGCTATTTTTTCAGGTTTGGCTTGCACGGTTACACTTGGGCGGCGTGACTCAATCCAACTCTTATAGTCTTCCAGATCGCCGTCAAACTGTTTCGCCTCACCGTCCGCCACCAGCCACAATTCATCCGCTACGGCGCGTATCAGGCTGCGATCATGCGAGACGATCACCACGGCACCCGTGTATTCTTCCAGCGCGATCGTCAGCGCATCGCGCATATCCAGATCCAGGTGATTGGTCGGTTCATCAAGCAGCAACAGATGCGGTTTTTGCCAGGCCAGCAAGGCTAACGCCAAGCGACTCTTTTCGCCGCCCGAAAAACTCGCGACCGGCCTATCCTCACTGTTTCCGGCCAGACCGAAGCGACCCAAAAAGGTGCGCAAGGCCAGCGTGGTTTCTTTCGGAGCAACACTTTCCATATGCTGCAAGGGCGTCGCATTGCTGTCGAGATTTTCCAGCTGATGCTGGGCAAAATAACCGATGCGAATATCTGGGGTAATGTCTAAGCGACCCGAGGTGGGTGCCAACTCGCCCACCAGCAGTTTGATCAGTGTCGATTTACCCGCACCGTTAGGCCCCAGCAGCGCGATGCGCGCACCGGCCCTGAGCACCATATTCATATTTTTGAACAGCGACTTTTCGCCGTAGGAAAACCCCATATTATCCAGACGCATCAGAAGATCCGGACTACGTTCCGGCGCTTCGATCTCCAACTCGAAGTGACCATCGGTAATATGTACCGCAGCGATGCGGGTCAGCCTATCGAGCGCCTTGATGCGGCTTTGCGCCTGCTTGGCCTTAGTGGCCTGGGCGCGAAAACGCCGCACAAAATCTTCCAGATGGGCAATTTTTAACTGCTGAGTCTCATAGGCTTGATTTTGTTGCGCAATCTTCTCGGCGCGCGCGCGTTCGAAATCGTCGTAATCGCCGGCATAGCAATCGATCACACAGTCGTGCACATGGGCGATGCGGTTCACCGTGGCGTTGAGGAATTCCCGATCATGCGACACCAGCAGAATACTGCCCGGATAACGGGCCAGATATTGCTCCAGCCAAAGAATTGCTTCCAGATCCAGATGGTTGGTCGGTTCATCGAGTAGCAGCAAATCGGCTCTATGCATCAACGCACGCGCCAAATTTAATCTCATGCGCCAGCCGCCGGAAAAACTGGCAACCTGTCGCTCCAGACTGTCGGTATCGAACCCCAGTCCGCTCAACAGTTGCGCGGCACGAGCCGGCGCGCCATAACCGTCGATGGCTTCGAAGTGCTGCTGCGCTTCAAACCAGGCCGTATCATGCTGTTCTTTGGCCAGAATTTTTTCCAACTGGCGTAACTTCAAATCGCCATCGAGCACAAATTCCATCGCGCTCTGATCCGAGTTTTCGATTTCCTGTTCGACGTAGGCCAGCGTCTTGCCGCTTTGCAGTGAGACCTCGCCGCTTTCGGGTTGAAGTTCGCCTCGAATTAAACGAAATAGAGTGGATTTACCGCAACCGTTTTTTCCGACCAGCCCGATGCGCTGATTGGCAAACGCCTGCAAATTTGCCCCGCTGAACAGCGGTTCGCCGCCCTGCAGGTAAGACATGTTAAGTATATTGAGCATGGCAATATGATAACAGAGCGCTTATCAGCACTCTGCTGTAATTACGCGTCGCTTAGCGATTCAGACTTTAAAGCGCGCTACGGCCGCCTGCAACACCTGCGATTCGTTTTCCAGTTCATGCATCGCCTGCCCCGAATGCATCACGCTTTGCGCATTTTCTTCACTCATGCGGGAGATACCCTCAATTTTCTGGGCAATCAGGCTGCTCGCTTTCGATTGCTCACCGATCGCACGGGTAATATCGCGCGCAAATCCCTCGCTTTTCACCGCGCTGCTGTGTATGCGTTCTATGGATTCGCGGGCATTTTCTGCATAATTGGCCGTTGTTTCAGCCTGTTCGACAGCATGATGGATGTTTTGTACCGCCTGAGCTGAACTCTCCTGTATGCCGGCTATCATCTTGGTGATCTCGCCAGCCGAACTGGCCGTTTTTTCGGCAAGCTTGCGCACTTCATCCGCGACCACCGCAAACCCGCGCCCCGCCTCACCTGCCCGCGCCGCCTCAATCGCCGCATTCAACGCCAGCAAATTAGTCTGATCCGCCACCTCACGAATCACGCGCACAATCGCCGAAATTTCATGCGACTGTTGCCCTACGCATTCGACAACATTCGCCGCCTCCCTGACCGTTTCGGCAATGCGCTTGATTTCATCGAACGCGCTTTGAATGATAACCACGCCTTGCGTCGCCAGCTCGTCAGACGCGTGGCTGGCGGCAAACGATTGGTTGGCGTTCTCATGAATATTGCTCATGCTCACGCTCATCTGTTCAATGGCAGAGGCCACAGCGGAAGTGGCATCATGCTGCCCTTCTATCGACGATTGCATTTCCCTTTGCGCGCCAGCCATCTCGCTGCATGAAGTGGCTGATTTTTGCGCATTGCTGCCGATCTGACCGATCAGCTGACGCAGACTGTCTTGCATGACTGACAGCGCACGCAGCAAGTCGCCCGTTTCATCCTCACCGCGAATTGCAATCGCATTCGTCAAATCCCCCTTCGAAATCGAGGTCGCCGTGCGTATGGCATCGAGCATAGGCAAGACAATTTTTCCACTTAAAATCAAAGCGATTGCAACCGATCCTGCCACACCAACAACAAACACCAGCAGTTCGATCATCAAAATATTGGACGCTCTGGAAATCGTGTCAGCGACCACGCGATCCGCTTCCTTTTTCTGGTTTTCCAGCAGCGTTTGCAACTTGGCATCAATTTCGACAAAACGCTTATCTGCAGCCCGCATCATGCCGGTACCGGAATCGATGTCAGACGACGCCATATCGATGGCCTGCGCAACACTCTTGCGATATTTGGCCAGCGGCTCATCAAGCGACACCAGCAACGCCTTTTCATCCTCATCAAGATCAGGGCGCTCACGAATGGATTTGATCAGTCCCAGCGCCTTGTCCGCATGCATCAGGATCGCCTGCGTATCCGTTGCAATACGTGCCTGATCAAAATTGGCCATCGATGAAAACAGACGATAGGCTCTGACATTGGTATCGAGCAATTCACCCCGACCGTCATTCAAAAGCGCCATGTGCTGCATCCCCTTACCGGAGAAATCGGTCAGCGACTGCTGCGTGGTGCGCATTCCGACAAAACTGACGATACCCAGCAACAGCATCATCACGACAGCCACCATGGAAGGAACGAGTACTTTGGTCTTGATATTCATGCTAAAGGCATTCCAATAATGAGGCGGTGGCCGCGGGCGTCGAATTTAAAAATTCCCGCCCGAGGTTCAATCGGTTTAACGTTTGTAGACGCCTGCGCAGATGATGTCGTTGCCGGTCTTTTCGCAATACGCTGTTTTTGGCAATACCTTCTTGCTCTCAGGATCTTTGAATTTATATTCCTGTGAAAATTTCGACTTGGTTTTGGCGAGCTCAACACGCTCTTTGACGAAAGGCTTACCATCGGCATCTTCCACATCGATCAAATCTTTGCCGACACTTTTTTCATTTTGACCGTGCGCAAGACACTTGCCGCTCATGTCATAGACCACAGGATAAAGATCGCGATCGACCCACTTTTTATCCTTCGCCGTAATCTCCTTAAGCGTCCCGTCGCGGTCGGCGCCGATCGCTTTGACGGCCTTGGCAACCAAAGACAACGCGTCCTCTCGTGAGGCATGATTGTCAGCGGAAAAAGCAGCGGATGAAAAAAGCGAGAATATAGCGACGGCCAGCACAGTTTTGATCATGACAATTCCTTATTTTTCGGCGTAAACGGGAATTGCATCGTACGGACGGGCGTGAGCAAAGTCAAGACGGCCGCGCGAGCACGCGGAAGTGCTGAAAACCGTGAGGGCGCTTCAGCGCCCTCACATCACTAAGCGACAGCCTCGCCTGCAGGACAACAGCGATATTGCTGCGACTGCTCGAGCAGCTCAATCTGCTTCTTCAACAGCTGATTCTCCAGTTCTTTATGCTCCCGATCGAGTGCCATGAGTTCTTTGAGTTCAGGCTCGCAAATACAGCATTCATCCAGACAGCCTTTGACAAGCACGCCCGGGGTTGGAATCGCCATGGTTTTGCTCCAGCTCAGCGTCTTTTGCAATTCTGGCGCAACCTCGCCGCCGACCTTGTCCAGCATCCCGGCTTTCACCAGATCATGATCAACCTGCTTTAAGGCTGCAAGCCTCAACTCAACCGGAATCGCCTTTTGCTGATTTAACACTGAATACGACCTGACGGACTGCACAGCCCCGCGCTCAATGGCTGCGCTCTCAAGCGCACGACGCGCAACGTCGAGACGATTCGCCCCCGTTGCCAGCACCGCGCCCGGATGCACCGCCACACCGGTCACAGCCTTCGGTGGATTGAGCGCAACGCCGGTGGGTGCTGCCGGGTCCGCAATATGCCGCGCTATCTTGACCAGTTCAAATTTGACCGTCTGGCATTTGTTGATGCGGTAAAACAAAAAAGTGATTGCATGGCATTGATTCGGATTGGTAAAGGTTCTAGAGGCCGCTTCATACTGATCCTCTGATTCCGTCTGCTGGTGATTGCGGGTCGCCACCTCGCCGATCGACGTAGAGGCCGCCGCCCGCGTACTCACCTCCATGTGCTGATGCAGTGATTCGGCATGCTGACTCAGAGAATGCGCCAGCGAACTGGCCGAACTCGCATCGTGCGAGCTGCCTGCTGCCGAACCGCCGATGCTAACAAAGCCAAGATCGATGCCAGCCCCGCCGCCCCCGCTGACCGACGAGGAACTAAAAGAGGAGCTCGCGTTCGTGGTATCGAGCACACTCAGATTGCTCATGCCGTGCGCCATACCCGCCGCATAATAGGACTCTTCGGAAGTCGACTGGTTGCGGTAGCTCAGCTGCGTTTCACTGTCGAAACTGAACCGCGTATGCCGGTCGCTTGAATTGAGCCTGACCTGTTCGCCCGGCATCAGCGTCGTCGTATACATCACATCGCCCATGGAGAGCGGCCCGGCACAGCGGGTCAAACGATAGTGAAGGATGACTTCGACCGGCACCGTTTGCCGCTGATCGGCTGCCAAAACCAGCGGGTAAAAGGGCAATCGGTAGGTAAAATTAAGAACATCGCAAACAGCACAAGGCTCGAACTCGGGACAACAACCAACCTTAGCTGGTGTGCAACAGTTTGCATCTGCCATCATGATCTCCTGGTGATTAGTGGGGTGCACAACAGCGTGTGCGTATTCAAACAGGGGACGCCCCCTGCAACCCACAGTACCAGCCTGAAAATCGGCTAGCAATATGCCATACGACCTAGATACATTAGCCTACTAGATTGAATTTAAATATTTTATTTCACTAAAGCGCCCTTGATAAACCAGTCGCGCCGCTGTGACGCATCATGAAAAGTCCAGGCAACAAACCGGCTCTTCTTCTGTCCCTGCGCCATCTCTATCGTCCTGACCTCCTGCACGCCCGCCTTGTTAAGCGCGCGGTAGACGCCCGGCAAGCTGGACGATTTGGAGATCAGCGAGCTATGCCACAGGCAGTTAACCTGAGCACTCTCGGCGATCATCCGGCAGACAAACGCCTCCTCACCGCCCCGACACCAAAGCTCCGCACCCTGCCCGCCGAAGTTGAGCGCACGCGAAGCCCCTTTACCCAGGTTCTTCCACTTTTGCTGCGTGCCCAGATTGGCTTCTGCCAGCGAGCCATGAAACGGCGGATTACACAGGGTCAGATCGAAAGTCTCACCTGGCCTCACCACCCCGTTGAAAATCGCCTGCTGTGAGCGCTGCAAACGTAGCTCGATCGCACCGCTCAAATCGGGATTGGCGTCCAGTATGCGTTGCGCGTTTTCAAGCGCTGCCGGATCAATGTCGCTACCGACAAATTGCCAGCTAAACGTGCGGTGTCCTAGCAAAGGATAAATGCAGTTGGCCCCCGTACCGATATCGAGCACCCGCAACCCCGTTGGCACAACGCCACCTTCGGCCAGCATATCCGCCAGATAGTGCAGATAATCCGCGCGCCCCGGAATCGGCGGACACAGGAAGCGTGCAGGAATGTCCCAGCCTTGAATGCCGTAATACTGAATCAGCAGTGCGCGGTTGAGCGCTCTGACCGCGGCAGGATTCGCAAAATCAATCGATGCATCGCCATAGGGATTGATCGAGACAAACGCCGCCAGCTCGGGGCTCGCGACTATCAATTGCGTGAAATCATAGCGACCGCGATGCGGATTTCCCGGATGCAGTTTTTCGACGGAAACGGGGCGCACTTTCGCGCTAGCGGGGGATTTATTTTTCATACGGCATTATCCCATTATCTTATAAAAGCAGTTGTCCACAAAAATCACGAACAAACACGAACAAATTCAAAGGCATGTTTTGATTTGTTGTCTCACCCGTTAGGTAGATCGATAAACTTATGCAATTAATTGTTTTCTTTGCGAGCTTTCGCCTTACGTCGAAATACCTGCTTACCCTATTTCGTGAATTTGCGAGCATCCGCTTTGCGGATTGCCTGCTTACCCCGCTTCGTGTCTTTCGTGGAAGAAAAGCCGTTTTAAAGATTATCGCCCGTTCATATTTGGCATAAATCCGGCAGGATGCGAGAATGCACGCTATGACTATATCTGCTTGCGACACACAAGAGCCCACCACCTGCGCCACCTGCAAAGCCTGCTGCTGCCGCCTTGAGGTAATGCTGATGGGGGACGATGACATACCAGTCGAATTGACCGAACAGGATCGCTGGGGCGGCTGGGTGATGGCGCGACTAGAGGATGGCTGGTGCGCCGCTCTCAACAGAAAAACCATGTTGTGCACCATCTACGCCCAACGCCCGATGATCTGCGGCGAGTATCAGGCGGGCGACAGCGACTGCCTTGACCAGCGACAGCTCCACCACATCGACTGACTTACATGAACCGATGGAACGAGACACATCCATTCAGGTACGCTATGATGGTGCACATCTGGAGATTGAATGTCTAAACCAACCAAGGAAACACTGCTCGAACAGGAACGATTCGAACTCAAGCCGAAATCAGGTGGCTGGCTATTGAGTTATGAGGTCTGGGGGCATATGGAACATGGCAAGACCGTAGTGACCCGGTACAACCTGGCCTACATCAACCGCGCGATTCACAGGGGCGATAACGGCCGGGTTCTCGGTTTCGACAATGCACACGATTATCATCACCGTCATTACATGGGTAAGATCGAAGCGGTCAAGTTCGTGAGTTTTGAAGCGACGCAGGAAAGATTCCAGCAGGAGTGGTTGGAAATTATTAACCAGACACAAGGAAAAATGCTATGACCAAAATCGTGATACGCACTGATGACGTGGCGGGCTTCTTCTCGCGTGCGAAGGATGCTGCACAAAGAGCTGATCGAGGCGACGCGTTTGAAGAAAAACTGACGCTCTCATTCGAAGACCCGCAACAGATGTTTACCGTACTCTCGGAAGGGCGTCGTCGTTTGATGCTTGAGGTGATGCACGAGTCGAGGACAATTAATGAACTGTCCCATAGCCTGCATCGCAACCGTTCGTCCATCTCCAAAGATATCGGACTGCTTGAAAAGATGGGGCTGCTCATTTCACAACGTCAGGCCAACCCGGCGGGGCATGGCATCCAGAAAGTTGTTCAGGCAAAAGCTCCAAAAATCGAGCTACTGGCAACGTTAGGGTAACGTTCCACCCTCACCAACCCCAATCAAAAAATGAATGCAACTTATTGATTATATTAATATATTAAATAAATTAAATAATCATACAACGGATTGCATGAAGACATCCGCCCTGCACAGGCCCCTGAATCCTCAATCCCGCCTCCTTCACTCAGAAACAGGAGCTTTAGCTCCGTAGTTTCGTGGGAATGCCCTTGCGGCATCATTCCTCTTTCACCCTAAACCACGCGGCATACAGCGCCGGCAAAAACAGGCAGGTCAGCAGGGTTGCCACCACCAACCCGCCCATAATGGTGACGGCCATCGGCCCCCAGAACACCTGACGGGTCAGCGGGATCATCGCCAGAATCGCGGCGGCCGCGGTCAGCATGATGGGACGGAAACGCCGCACGGTGGAGCCGACTATAGCCTCCCAACTGCTTTTACCTTCGGCCTCATCCTGGCGGATTTGATCGACCAGTATCACCGAATTTCGCATGATCATACCGGCTAGCGCGATAAAGCCCAGATTGGCGACGAAACCGAACGGCACCTGAAAGATCAGCAGCGCGGCGGTCACGCCTATCATCCCCAAGGGCGCGGTGAGCAGCACGATGATGGTGCGACTGATGCTTTGCAACTGCATCATCAGCAAGGTTATCACGCCCACCAGCATCAGCGGCATCACCGCCATGATCGCTTTTTCACCCTTGGCGGACTCCTCGACGCTACCGCCCATCTCGATATGAAACCCTGCCGGCAGCGTCTCACGCAGTGCATTGAGCTGCGCGTCCAACTGACGGGACACCGTGGCAGGTTGCGTCTTGTCGCTCATATCCGCTAACACCGACATAGTCGGCTGCCGGTTGCGACGCCAGACCACGGCCTCTTCGAGCACCGGCACCAGACGCGCGACCTGAGACAAGGGAACATGGCGACCACCAGCGGTCGGAATATCCAGCCCCGCCAGACGATCGAGCGTGCGAGCATCGGCGGCACCCCGCCACACTATGTCGATCAGCTGATCGTCTTCACGATACTGGGTGAGCGCCACGCCATTGAGCCAGCCTTGCATCGTCTGTGCGATGTCGCGACTCGAAATCCCTAAAACGCGCGCCTTGTCCTGATCAACGACCAGATGCACGCTTTTGACTTTTTCGTTCCAGTCAAAACTGACATCCTGCAAATGGGAATTAGCGCGCATCATTGTAGAGACCTGCTCGGCAATCAGGCGCACCTGCTCGACGTCCGCACCGCTGACACGGAATTGCACCGGATAACCGACCGGCGGGCCATTCTCCAGCCTGAGCACATGCGGGTGTATATGACCGAAGCCCCCTTCAGCGGAGGTAAAAATCTGCTCCAGTCGCAACTTCAAGGTTTCGCGCGCCTTAAAATCTTTAGTCAGAATCACGCACTGACCGTAATTATCGCTGAACAGTTTCACATCCAGCGACAAGAAGAAGCGCGGCGAGCTGTTGCCCACATAACAGGAAAAGCTGTTGACAGCCGGATCGCGCTTGAGCAGGTCCTCGATGCGAGCCACTTCGTGGCCGGTGGCTTTGAGCGACGCGCCCTGCGGCAGCCAGACATCGACCAGCAATTCCAGACGACTGGAAGAGGGGAAAAACTGCTTTTGTACGCCCTGACCGAATGCCACAATCGACAACACAAAAAGTAGCAGCGTGCCACCGATCACCTTCCAGCGATTTTTCAGACACCACACCAGAAGCGCGCTAAAACGCCGGTAGAACGGCGTGTCGTAGATATCCTCGCCGTGCTTTTGTGCATTGGCGATCAGCTTGGCAGGATCGAGCAGCTTGTAGCCCAAGTAAGGCGTGAACACCACCGCCACCAGCCACGACACGATCAACGCGATGGTCACCACGGCGAAAATCGAAAAGGTATATTCGCTGGCGGCTGATTTCGAGAAGCCGACCGGCGTAAAGGCCGCCGCCGTAATCAGCGTGCCGGTCAGCATCGGGAAGGCCGTCGAGGTATAGGCGTAGGTGGCCGCCTGAAACCGGTCCCAGCCCTGCTCCATTTTCACGACCATCATTTCAACCGCGATGATCGCATCATCGACCAGCAAGCCTAATGCGATCACCAGCGCGCCCAGCGAGATGCGCTGCAAATCAATGCCGAAAATCTTCATCATAAAAAAGGTGATCGCCAGCACCAGCGGAATGGACAAGGCCACCACCGTACCTGTGCGCCAGCCCAGACTCAAAAAGGACACCACCAGCACGATCAAAATCGCCTCACCCAAGGAATCCTGAAACAAAGACACGGACTCCTTGACGACTTCCGGCTGATCGGCGACAACGTGGACGTCGATACCGACCGGCAAATTCGCTGAAATCGTTTTCATGGCTGCCTTCAGATGCTCGCCCAGGCCGATCACATTGCCGCCCTTGTCCATGATGACGCCGATCCCGATGGCAGGCACCCCTTCCACCCGCATGCCGGGACGTGCAGGTTCATTCAAGCCTCGCGAGACCTTAACGATATCGCCCAGTCGCAGATGTTTGCCGTTGACCAGCAGATCGGTATTGCGGATGCGCTCGATGCTGTCGAAGCCGCCCGATACGCGCAGCCAGATCCGGTCGGTACTGGTATCCAAAAATCCGGCAGGCGCGATGGCATTTTGTTGTTGCAGCGCTGCACCGATTTGCGCCGGGGTGACGCCGAAGCTTGCCAGACGTGCGGGGCTCGCATCCAGATAGATCTTTTCATCCTGCACCCCGATCAGTTCGACCCGCTTAACATCGGGCACGCGTTTTAAATCGAGCGCGATCTGATCCGCCTGACGGCGCAAGTCGGCCAGATCAAAGCCGTCTCCGGTCAGCGCGAAAATATTGATCATCACATCGCCGAATTCCTCATTGGGAAACGGGCCCTGCACGCCGGCGGGTAAGGTATGACGAATATCGTCGAGCTTCTTGCGCACCTGACGCCAGGCTTCCGGCACTTCCTGCTTAGGCGTGTAATCCTTGAGCATCACAAACACCATCGATTCACCGGGTTTGGAGGCCGAGCGCAACACATCGACCCAGGCGGTTTCCTGCAACTTTTTCTCGATCCGCTCGGTCAGTTCGTGCTCAACCTGCTGGGTATCCGCACCCGGCCATTGCGTGCGCACCGCCATGACCTTAAAGGTAAAATCGGGATCCTCGGCGCGACCTAAATTGAAATAGGAAATCACCCCGGCCGCGGTCAGCACGATGATCAGATACAGCACCATTTGCTGGTGCGTCAACGCCCAGGCGGAAAGATTCGGCCCTTTCATTGGGCTGCTACCTGCGCGATCAACTGAATTTTGTCCCCTGCTGACAATCTGTGCACCCCGGCCGTCACGATGCGCTCACCCGAAGCCAAGCCGCTGGCAATCACGGCACCGCTGTCTCGATAGGCGCTGATTTCGACCGGCCTTAAACTCACCGTGTGATCGGCAGAGACGATCCAAACGGCCGGATGCGCCCCCTGCTGATAAACCGCCGAAACAGGAATCAGCAATTCGGCCGCGCTCGTTTTACCGGCTTCGAAACGCACCCGTGCGGTCATTCCCAGCGCAAGTCGAGCGGGTGGAGATGCGACAGACACGCGTGCGGCATAGGTTCGACTGACAGGGTCAGCGGACGGCGACAGTTCACGCAAGCGCCCGCTCATGTGCTCCCCCGTCGCTGTCAGCAACACGATATCCGCCTTGTCGCCCACATGCCGCGCAGCATAATCCGCTTCAGGAATTTCGATAGCGACTTCAACTTCACCCGATTGCGCCAGTCGCAACACAGCTTGTCCTGCACTGACCACCTGACCCGCTTCAGCTAAGGTTGCCGCCACCACCCCGTCGTATGCCGCGCGCAGCACGGTGTAATCAGACTGATTGTGCGCCAACCCCGACTGTGCACTCGCCGCTTGCAAGGCCGCTTCCTTTGCATCCAACGCTGACTGACTGACAAAGCCTTTACGATGCAACTCTCGATAGCGCAGCGCCTCGCTCTCGGCCAGCGTGTATTGCGCACGGGCGGCCCCCGCTTGCAAGGCCGCGTCCAACGGATCTAATCTGGCCAACACCTGACCTGATTTAACCTGCATGCCCGCCTCAACCGGACGCGCGATCAGTTTGCCGCCGGTACGAAAACTCACTGCCAACTCATTGCGTGCACGAATCTCGCCGCTGTAAAAAATCTCCCCCTCACCTGCCTGCACGCCGACAATTTGTGTGAGCGCGGGTCGCACCGCGTTGACGGGCGCTGCGGTTTCTTTTTTGCCACAAGCGCAAAGACTGGCAGCGATCGCAATGAACAGGAAGGTCAATTTCATGGTGTATAAGGAATTACTTAAGGGGTGTGGCACTGTAGTTTTCAAACAGCTGTTTGTCAAACTTTGACAGCGTTTATAAAAAATTTAAAATCGTAGCGTCCAGTTAATTTAAAATGCGCCCATTCCCGCTTGCGCGTGATAGCCTCTACACACTAAACCATACGCAAATCCAAAATGACCTACCTGACCGAACCCGGCTATACCCACGGCACACCTGAAAAAACCGGCATCTTGCTGGTCAATTTAGGGACACCCGACGCACCCACCGCACAGGCTGTGCGCCCGTACCTCAAACAGTTTCTGGGCGATCCGCGCGTCGTGGAAATTCCCAAAGCGCTCTGGTGGCTGATACTCAACGGCATTATTTTGAACGTGCGCCCGAAAAAGTCCGCCGCAAAATATGCCAGCGTCTGGCTCGCTGAAGGCTCCCCCTTGCGCGTCTACACGGAAAAACAGGCCATTATGTTGCAAGGCTATCTGGGTGAACGCACGCGCGCACCCTTCGCCGTCGAATTTGCAATGACCTATGGAAATCCGTCGATACCGGATGCTATGGGCCGCTTAAAAGCGCAAAACTGCCAGCGCATCCTTGTCGTGCCGCTGTTTCCGCAATATGCGGCCAGTTCGACCGCGCCGGCGTTCGATCAAGTGTTTGGCGAACTGCAAAAAATGCGCAATATGCCGGCCATCCGCACCGTCAAGCATTTTCACGATGATCCAGGTTATATCAAATCACTGGCAGCCAACATCAATGAGTATTGGGAAAAACACGGTCGTCCGGAAAAACTGGTGATGAGTTTTCATGGCGTGCCGCAATACACACTGGACAAGGGCGATCCCTACCACTGCGAATGTCACAAGTCCGGTCGATTGCTCGCCGAAGCACTGGGATTGACGCGCGAACAGTACGTGGTCAGCTTCCAATCACGTTTCGGACGCGCCGAATGGATTAAACCCTACACGACCGCTACCTTACTGGAACTGGGCCGGCAAAAAACGCGTCGCGTGGATATTGTCTGCCCGGGTTTTGTCGGAGACTGCTTAGAAACGCTGGAAGAAATCGCCATGGAAGGGCGTGAGGATTTCCAGCACGCAGGCGGCGGCGAATATCACTACATCCCCTGCCTCAACGACCGGGACGACTGGATGCGAGCCTTGACCGATCTCGTGATGGACAATCTGCAGGGCTGGTTGAATCTGCCCGATGCTGCCGATCGCGAAAAGGGGCGCTTACAGGCTCTGGCGATGGGCGCAAAATAACACCCGCTCGTTTTCAGCAAAGCCCCCGAAGCACTTCGGGGGCTTTTGATTAACGACATCAAGAAATAGTTATACGAATTTTCAGGTCGAGGTGAGTGTGTTTTTCTTTAGCAGTGCCTCAAACTGATCGAGCGGTACCGGTCTACTGAATAAATAACCCTGACAAGTCGGACACCCATGCTGCTCCAGAAAGGCGCGTTGCGCTTCAGTTTCAACGCCCTCGGCAATCACCTCTATGCCGAGATTGTGTGCCATACCGATGATGGTTTGCACGATGATTGCATCAGTCGATTGGATGCCGATATTGCGTACAAAGGACTGGTCGATTTTCAGCTGATTAAGCGGTAATTGGGTCAGGTAGGCCAGTGACGAAAAGCCGGTACCAAAATCATCCATTGAAAATCGCAGGCCAATTTTCCTTAACGCATTCATCTTGGCAATAGCGTCTTGTACATTGCCCAGCACCATGCCTTCAGTGAGTTCAAGTTTAAGCAGTGCCGGATTGATGGCATGGCGCAGGAGAGTCTGCTCGACAAGTGCAACAAAATTGGCCTGACGGAACTGACATGCACTGACATTAACCGCCAGATGCAAGTCCTGCATATGCGGCAGGCTCTCCCACCGTTTCAGTTGCTCACAGGCCGTATCCAGCACCCACTGACCCACAGGCAGTATTAAACCGGTTTCTTCAGCTAAGGGAATAAAGTCTGCTGGTGAAACCAAACCTCGTTCAGGATGAATCCAGCGTATCAATGCTTCGGCACCGATTACCCTGTGATTTTGGTAAACCTGTGACTGGTAATATAGGCTGAATTGGTTGTGTTCGAGCGCATGGCGCAAGTCTCGCTCTAGTGCGGCCCGCGTGGAAATAATAGACTGCATGGCAGGATCAAAGAATCTCAGGGTATTGCGGCCTGCATCTTTGGCCTGATACATGGCCATATCGGTATGCTTTAACAATTCCTCAGCGCTTAGATTATCCTGACAGAACATGTCTACGCCGATACTTGCCGAGCAATAAAACTCATGTTCATTGATTCGATAGGGGCGTACCAGCGCAGCCAGTATCTTCAGACATAAAGATTTAATTTGTGTTGCCGCTTCTTCCGCATCCACACTTAAGTCTTCGAGCAAAATCACGAACTCGTCGCCCCCCAAACGCGCAATCGTATCACCCGCTCGGACCAGATCATGCAAGCGTCGCGCAACCTCGATCAGCAGCAAATCCCCGGTATAGTGTCCCGCCGTATCATTAACAATCTTGAATTTATCCAGATCAAGAAACAACAAGGCACCGTATAGCTTACTGCGAACGGCCGTCAGCACTGCCTGATTTAGCCTGTCTTCAAGCAACCTGCGATTTGGCAACTTAGTCAGTGGATCATAATAGGCCAGTCGATGGATTTGCGCCTGAGCCTCCTCATTCTTGGTGATGTCAGAAAATGCAGCAACATAATGGGTCACCTCACCATCGGGCGCAATAACGGCCGTCAAAGTCAGCCATTCTGGGTAAATCTCACCATTCTTGCGGCGATTCCATATCTCGCCCTGCCAGTAATTATTTTGCAATACCTGCTGCCACATGGCCTGATAGAACGCTTTGCTGTGACGTCCTGAACTGAGTATGCGCGGCGATTTTCCAACCACTTCGGCAGAGGTGTAGCCTGTCAGGGTGGTAAATGCCCGGTTCACCCGCTGAATGATGGCATTTTTATCCGTGACCATGATGCCTTCTTGAGATTCGAAGGCAATGGCCGAAATGCGCAGTTCTTCTTCTCTTTGCTTGCGCTCTGTAATGTCGGTCGATATTCCACCCACACCCAAAATACGGCCGGCCTCATCCAACAGCGGGAATTTTTGTGATAGATAAATATGCTCGCCATCCGCTTCGAGATGAGTCTCTTCAAACGCACGGGCATTGCCACTTTTCATCACCGCCAAATCATTGTTCCAGTGCATGAGCGCGTCACTGGCTGGCATGCATGCAGGCACGTCTATCATGCCCTAATAATTTCGACCTTTCAGAACCCAACAGCGTAGAGAGAGCTTTATTCACCAAAGTGAAATTGCCAACCGTATCCAGCGCATAAATCAACGATGAGCTGCCATCAATGACACGCTGGTTCGTGTAAGCGAGGGTCGCCTCAATCCGCTTACGTTCGCTGATATCGATCAGCGTGATCAGCAGGCTCGCATCAAGATCGTTTGCACTCAAACAATTCACTTGAGCGTAGAAATCATTACCCTCACCACGCTTTAACTTAAGTTCAAGCGTCAAATGACTGTTGTGCTGCACTTCACGCAGAAAAAAATACCAGCGATCCTGCTCAGCGGGCACGATAAATTTATTAAATTTATTAAAATTATTATTAATCAGTAAGTTGCGTTCAACACCAAGCAGACTAGACGCCGTTAAATTGACTTCTTCAATCAATCCATCGCGACTTAGGGTGAGATAGCCGACTGGCGCCAGATCATAAAGATACAAATAGCGGTCACGGGATATTTGCACTGCCTCATGAGCCTCACGCAAACTTTCATTCTGCATTTCAAGCTCAATCTGATGAACCTGTAATTCATGCAGCAACGCATCTGCAGAACGGTCCGGAACATTACGCGCCGGTGCGCCCAACAGCTTAGCCTCGGCGGCTCTGCGCAATTGCTCAGATTTTTGCTGTTCAGAGTTCAGGCTCATGCGATCTTTGATCATCACGTGCGATTGGATACCGGATTGTGCACGAATCCTCCTACAAAATCCAGACGCCACTTTTGGCGCGCAATTCGTTCACTTTTAACGCACGCCAACACTATTCGCTGCGCACCAGCAAGACAGGAACGGAGGCGCCGCGCACGACGCCTTCGACCACACTGCCAAACAGCAGATGATTGAAACCGGAACGTCCGTGCGTGCCAATCACGATCAGATCAGCTGACCAACTATTGGCCTCCGCATCAAGCACCCGCGCAATGCGCTCGCCGTTCGCGTCCAGCAGCGAGGTCTCGACCGTAATGTCGGCCTGTTGCGCGATTTCACGGGCTTTTTGCAGTGCGCGTTCGCCAATTTTACGGGTCAGCTCGCGCAGCTCCGCATAATCGACATAGCCTTCTGTATCGAGAAACTGCAAATCATCCACCACATGCACCAGCCGTAACAGAGCCGGTTGCGCATCGATCAACTTGATCGCCTCCTGCAACGCACGGTCGGAAGTACTGCTACCATCGATCGGAACCAGAATACGTTTGTACATGATGATCTCCTCGTGTTAACAAACCGGTGTCACGGCGCACGTATAAACCCCGGGAAGATTACCCGGCGCCGTACAGTTTAAAATTGTTTCGGCCCGCTTCTTTAGCCTGATACATAGCCTGATCGGCACACTGCGATAATTTTTCGCTGTCGATCGCATGATCAGGATAAATAGCCGCACCGATACTGAAGCTGACGATACGCGCTTCTTCGCCCAACGGGTGTGGCACTGACATTTCGAGCGCAATTTTCTGAGCGACCCCTTCAATATCCAGAGGCGAATTGATCTCCTCCAGCAGGATCATAAATTCATCACCGCCCTGCCGGCACACCGTGTCTGACTGACGCACGCAACGGGCAAGCCGCTCCGCAACCGATTGCAACAGTTGATCGCCCGCCAAATGCCCCAGCGTGTCGTTGATCGCCTTAAACTTATCCAGGTCGAGAAACATCAAGCCGACCTTACGATGACTGCGATCCGCGACTTGCAATGCATGCTGGAGTCGGTCGGCGAACAAGGCGCGATTAGGTAGCTTGGTCAGCACATCGTAGTGCGCGAGCATCGCAATTTTGAGTTCGGCTTCTTTGCGCTGCGTGATATCCGAAAACAGTGAAATATAGTTAATCACCTTGCCCCTGAAATTCTTAATCGCACCGATAGACAGCCACTGCGGATACACTTCGCCGTTTTTGCGGCGATTCCAGATTTCACCTGACCATTTGCCGGCACTCGCGATCGTCGACCACATCGTCTGATAAAATTCGGCCGTGTGCTTACCCGAACTCAAAATTTTAGGATCGCACCCGATGATCTCATCAATGCGGTACTGGGTAATCAGTTCGAACGCCGGATTGACCGTCATAATGCGCTTATCCGCATCGGTGATGATGATGGCTTCGCTGCTGTTTTCGAACATCTTGGAGAACAACTCCAGCCGCTCGTTGGTCTGTTCAAGCGTAGCCAGCAAGGAATTAAACGACCGGGCCATATCACCAATATCCGGATTACGCTCATCGACATCCGCCCGCTGGGACAGATCGTTATTACGCTGTATCTGCGCCATGGTCAGCTTCAATTTTTGAACCGGATGCGCGATATTCCGCTCAATAAGATTGCGCACAAACAGCCAGATCAGCCATGAAAGAAGCAACTGAATCAGCACATGACCGACCCACAGATTGCGCTTAATTTCGGCCAGATTGGCCATATCCTGACTCAAATCGATGTTGACGCTGGCCAGTCCATTGACGCTACCTTCCGCCGCAGCGTGACAGGACAAACAGTTGGTTCCGCGAAAATTTGTTTGTGCGATAAAAGGCACGACCACCCGCAGCATCGGCGGCTTGCCGGGTTCGTCTATGCGCTGGAATGCCGTTTTTCCAGTCCTGAGGGCTGTGCGATCCATCTCGTCCTGTGCCTGCTCTTCCGGCAAGCCCGGCCCGAACTGGGCGACGACCGAATCCCCCCGTACGATGCGCAACTCGCGCACCCCCTCAGACAGACGGGTTTTTTCCAACAGTAACTGGCGATTGAGCGGGTTCGATATCGTACCGGTCAGCATCAGCATATTCATGCCGTTGATCAAACCGTCGGCCGTTTCATCCGCGCGCTGCTCGGCATGACTGATGATCTGCATCTCGAAACGATCAATCACCCAGTTCATCGAAATGACGAACAAGATAATCAGCGATCCTTGTATCAGGATGTGCAGTTTTTTCTGCACACCCAATTCCCGCCAGCTCAGTTTTAAATCCATCTATAAACCTCAAAAAACTGGTGATGTGATTACAGCTTGATGAAATGCTCGCGATAGTGTTTGAGTTCTTCGATCGACTCGTAGATGTCAGCCAACGCTTCGTGCTTGCCGTGTTTTTTAACGCCTTTCGCCATATCGGGCTTCCAGCGACGGGCCAATTCCTTGAGCGTGCTGACGTCCAGATTACGATAATGGAAGTAATCCTCGAATTCGGGCATCCAGCGCGCCATGAAACGCCTGTCCTGGCAGATCGAGTTACCGCACATCGGGGAGGTGCGAATCGGCACATATTCCTTGAGAAACGCCACCATTTGCGCAGACACGGCCGCTTCATCCAGGGTCGATGCTTTGACCCTTTCGATCAGGCCTGATTTGCCGTGCGTAGATTTATTCCATGCATCCATGCCGTCCATGATGCTGTCGGGCTGATGCACGACCAGCACCGGCGCTTCGGCAATGGTTTCCAGATTATTGTCAGTCACAACGATCGCGACTTCGATAATGCGATCGGTATCCGGGCTTAAGCCGGTCATTTCCATGTCTATCCAGACAAGGTAGTTTTGATTTTGTGCCATAATTCGTGCGCTTGTATAGAACGGTCGGACGCGTATTGTGTCACAACCGCGATTACCCATACTACCAAAACGTATAACCTTTATGTCAGCCACACAATTCAGCTACCTTTTTATCGAAATTCTCGCCCTGTCGACCCTGCTAAAACTTTGGCTGGCGCGCCGTCATCTGGCCCATATCGCCGCACACAGGGACACGGTACCGGATGCCTTTAGCGGACAAATTCAGCTGAGCGATCACCAGAAGGCCGCCGACTACACGACTGCCAAGACCCGTTTCTCGACGCTGGGAATCCAGTTCGACGCCCTGCTGCTGCTCGCCTTCACCGCAGGCGGCGGCATCCAGTGGATTGCCACCCGCTGTCAGGCCGCTTTCAGCCAGCCGATTGCGCAAGGCA
Source organism: Nitrosomonadales bacterium (assembly GCA_037137715.1). Taxonomy (GTDB): domain Bacteria; phylum Pseudomonadota; class Gammaproteobacteria; order Burkholderiales; family Gallionellaceae; genus Gallionella. The sequence goes on along the minus strand of JBAXJT010000007.1, from coordinate 31,392 downwards.
TGGCGATCATCGTCGCTGTCCTGCTGCTCTCGTCCTTGCTTGAAATGCCCTTTAATCTGTATCGCACTTTCCGCATTGAAGCGCGTTTCGGCTTCAACAAGATGACGTTCAGGCTGTATCTGCTCGACACCGCAAAGGGCCTGCTGATCGGCGCAATTTTAGGACTGCCGCTGTTGTTCGGCGTGTTGTGGCTGATGGAGCGCATGGGCGCTAACTGGTGGCTGTATGTCTGGAGCGTCTGGGTAGGCTTTAATCTGCTGATCCTGTTCCTCTATCCAACTTTCATCGCCCCGCTGTTCAATAAATTCAGCCCGTTGCAGGATGAGGCGATGAAAACGCGCATCGAGGCCTTGTTATCCCGTTGCGGCTTTACCAGCAGCGGCCTGTTTGTCATGGACGGCAGCCGTCGCAGCGCACACGGCAACGCCTACTTTACCGGTTTCGGCAAAACCAAGCGCATCGTGTTTTTCGACACCCTGCTCGAGCGTTTGAGCATAAATGAAGTGGAAGCGGTGCTGGCACACGAATTGGGACATTTTAAACACCGACATGTCGTCAAGCGCATCGTTTCGACCTTCCTGATGAGTCTGGGTTTTTTATGGCTGCTGAGTCTGCTGATGAACGCGCCCTGGTTTTATCAGGGACTGGGCGTTGACCCTGTCATGGGCTCGGGACAGGCGCATACCGCGCTGGCCCTGCTGCTGTTTTTTATGGTGATGCCGGTATTCGGCTTTTTCATCAGCCCGGTCATGTCGGCCTATTCGCGCAAACACGAGTTTGAAGCCGACGCCTATGCGGCCAAACAAACCCATGCCGCCGATCTGGTCAGCGCCCTGGTCAAGCTGTATCAGGACAATGCCGCGACCCTGACCCCTGATCCCTTGTATTCAAAATTCTACGACTCGCACCCGCCTGCGGCAATCCGCATCAGGCACTTGCAATCACTCTGAAAGAGACATCATGAAACTGATCACCGCACTGCTCTTACTGCTGGGTACTACAAGTCTGCAGGCCGCCCCTTTCCCGGACGGGCAAGCGTCTGCCGGCAAGGCCTTGTTCGACAAATACCAGTGCAACAGTTGCCATAAAGATATGTTGGGGGGCGACGGCAACGCGATGTTCACCCGCGCCAACCGCAAGGTACATAACCCTGCTCAGTTGATCGCACAGATCAAACAGTGCAGCGGTAATGTGGGTGCCAATCTCAGCGCGCAGGAGGAGCAGCATTTAGGCGCCTACCTCAACCGCTACTACAACCTAAAATAAATGGATGACCTCCTTAGCGGGCGCATCGTCGCCGCCTTCGGCCGCCAGTATCTGGTGAGATTAGCCGATGGCAGTCTGTTGCCCTGTTTAACGCGCGGCAAGAAAAGCGATGTAGTCTGCGGCGACAAGGTCGACATTAAGCGCAGCGGCGACAATCAGGGCGTGATCGAACGCACCGCACCGCGCAGCTCTTTGCTGCATCGCTCGGACGCGTTCCGCTCGAAACTCATCGCCGCCAACGTCAGCCAGATCATCATCGTGGTGGCCGCCGAACCCTCGTTCAGCGATGAAGTCGTCACCCGCTGCCTGATCGCGGCATTCGACCAGAATCTCTCTGTGCTGATCGTGCTGAACAAATGCGACCTGCCGGCGCCCGCTGCGGCAGCTCGATTGCAACTCGCGCCCTATCGCGCCATCGGCTACCACGTGCTGGAACTCTCAGCCCTGCAGGATGTAACGACGCTGCGCCCCTTGCTGACTGGCCACACCAGCGTGCTGGTCGGCCAGTCCGGCATGGGAAAATCGACGCTGATCAATGCGCTGCTGCCCGATGCACAAGCGGCCACCCGCGAAATTTCCACCGTGCTCGATTCAGGAAAACACACAACGACCCACGCCAAGCTCTACAAACTGGATGAAGAGAGCAGCCTGATCGACTGCCCCGGCGTACAGGCTTTCGGCTTGCACCATTTGAGTTTAGGCGAAATCGAACAGGGTTTCATCGAGTTCGACAAGTACTTAGGCCAGTGCCGCTTCCGCGACTGCCATCATCTGCATGAACCCGGCTGCGCGCTGCTAGAAGCGGTTGCGAAAGGCGACATCAATGCCCGCCGACTGGAATTGTTTCAGCAGATCGCCGCTAACAAGGCGTAATACCGACTGACTAAGATCTACTTAATCAATCCCAGCTTATCCCAGCCTTCATGCCCCAGCTTTTTGAGCATCTCGATGTTGGCATCCGGAATACGGTCGGCATCCGGAAAGGCATCCACGGCGCGGTCTACGCTGGCTTCGCGCAGCAGATGCAAGGTCGGATAAGGCGCGCGATTGCTGTAATTTTCGATGTCATCAAGCTCGGTGCCCGAAAACTGGTATTGCGGATGCAAACTGGCGACCTGAAACGCATCGTTAAATTCAGGTTCTGCGGTGGCAATGTCGACCGCGTCCAGAAAATCGTTATAGTCGAGAAAGTCGCTCAACACATACGGGTGGATCAGCAAGGTGGTGTCGATCTCTTCGGCATCCGTTGCCTGAAGCCGGCGTAACTCAGCGACCAACTCTTCGAACAGGGCATCCTCGGTCGTGGCGCTGCTTACCACATAGCGTATCTGCTTTTTGACGTGCACGGCCTTGGCAAACGGGCAAAGATTCAAACCGATGACGGCCTTTTCCAGCCAGTCCTGAGTCGCTGCGATGATGGTGTCGTTCGTCATTTTTATCTTTCTAATCAATATAATACTTATAAATACGTAAAAGGCGACTCACGCGGATAACCAGCGATTTTGCGGTTGTTGCTTACCGCTTAATCGAATGGCTAGTTGCTTCATCAGGCGCGGAGAACGCGGAGAAAAACAAAACCTTACTTAAATTCAACCTCTCACGATTCTGGCAGCTATAAATATAGCAACCAGTTGTATTTATTATAAAAAAATAAAGTTTTAATTTAAGCTTTTCTCCGCGTTCTCCGCGCCTCCGCGTGAGTATGTTTTTGATTCACTCAGCAGTGCAGTGGCGCTTCGTCCATCAGCGCAATTTGTTCGCGCAATTCCAGAATGCGATCCTGCCAGTAGCGTTCGGTATTGAACCACGGGAACGCGGCGGGAAATGCCGCATCATCCCAGCGACGCGCGATCCATGCGGCATAATGGATCAGCCGCAAGGTACGCAGCGCTTCGATCAAATGCACCTCGCGCGGATTGAAATCATAAAAGTCCTCATAGCCTGCCAGTAGATCGCCCAACTGCCGCGTTTGCTCTGCGCGTTCACCTGACAACAGCATCCACAAATCCTGAATCGCAGGCCCCGTGCGGCTGTCGTCAAAATCGACGAAATGCGGCCCGTCATCGGTCCACAACACATTGCCGACATGACAGTCGCCGTGCAGCCTGAGCGACTTGACATCTCCCGCGCGATCAAAACAGCGCCTCACCCCGTCCAGCGCATGCGCAGCAACCCCGCGATACACCTCGCGCAACGCGGGCGAAATAAACTCGTTCGCCATCAGATACTCGACAGGTTCGACACCAAAACTGTGAATATCCAGCGTCGGGCGATGAACATAAGTTTGCAGCGCGCCTACCGCATGAATGCGACCGAGAAAACGCCCCATCCATTCGAGCGTATCCGGGCGATCGAGCTCCGGTGCCCGCCCGCCGTGTTTATTGAAAACCGAAAATCTAAAACCGTTGAACTCATGCAAGGTGCGCCCCGCTATGATGTTTGCCGGCACCACGGGGATTTCACGCGCGGCGAGCGTCGCGACAAATTCATGCTCTTCGAGTATCGCGTCATCTGTCCAGCGGGCGGGGCGATAAAATTTGACGATGAGCGGCAGCCCATCCTCCCTGCCCGCCTGATAGACGCGGTTCTCATAACTGTTGAGCGCTAACAGGCGACCGTCACCGGCGAGCCCCGCGCTGTCCAGCGCATCGAGCACGACATCAGGGGTGAGTAAACTAAAAGGGTGTTGAGTATCCATGGCCGGCATTGTACGGCAATCCGTATCCCGCTTCTCAGGTGTATAATTCCTGCCACTGCCCATACTCCAAGGAAATATACCGTGTCCCTCTCGAAACGCGTTCAGGCCATCAAACCCTCCCCGACTCTTGCCGTTACCGCCCGCGCCGCAAAATTAAAGGCGGAAGGCCGTGACATCATCGCACTGGGAACGGGCGAACCTGATTTCGACACGCCGCAACACATCAAGGATGCCGCTATCGGCGCGATCAATGCAGGGTTTACCAAATATACCGCTGTGGGCGGCACACCGTCGCTAAAAAAAGCCATCATCGCTAAGTTAAAACGCGATAACAACCTCGATTACACGGCCAAACAGATCCTGGTTTCCTGCGGCGGCAAACAAAGCTTCTTCAATCTGGCGCTCGCCGTAATTGATCCGGGCGACGAAGTGATCATTCCTGCACCGTACTGGGTATCGTATCCTGACATCATCATCATCGCCGAAGGCAAACCCGTCATCGTTCATACCGACATCACACAGGGTTTCAAACTGACGCCGGCACAACTTCAAGCGGCTATCACGCCAAAAACTCGCATGCTGGTGATCAACAGCCCGAGCAATCCGTCAGGCGCGGTGTATACGCTGGCAGATCTCAAGGCGCTGGGCGAAGTGCTGAGACAGCATCCGGACATTATGATTGCCACCGACGATATGTACGAGCACATCGCACTGACCGATGAAAAATTCGTCAATATTCTCGATGCGTGTCCTGATTTGTATGCCCGCACCATGGTGCTCAACGGCGTCTCAAAAGCGTACGCGATGACCGGCTGGCGCATCGGCTATGCAGCGGGCGCTGAAGCCATCATCACCGCGATGGAAAACGTGCAATCGCAAAGCACCTCCAACCCCACTTCAATCTCGCAAGTTGCGGCAGAAGCCGCCTTGAACGGCGACCAGAACTGCCTCGCACCGATGATCAAAGCCTTCCGTGAACGCCATGTGTTCGTCGTAAACGAACTGAACACGATCCCCGGACTGAGCTGCCTGATGGCAGGCGGCGCATTTTATGCGTTCCCCGATGCGAGGGTTGCGATCGCCAACCTGTTCAACAAAGGGATCATTACCGCGCAAACCGACATCGCCCTCTCCGAATACCTGCTGGTGGAAGCCGGAGTTGCGGTCGTGCCGGGTTCAGCTTTCGGCAGCGAAGGCTATATCCGCCTGTCTTTTGCCACCTCGATGGACAACCTCGTCGAAGCGCTCAAACGTATCAAAAAAGCGCTCTCGTAACAGAACAGTGAGGGGTTCGCGCCCCTCACCTAGAATACGCTCATTCGTACAGGTGTCTGCCAAACGCCTTCCATACCTCGCCGCCGTGCACATCGCGGCGCTCAACCGTTGCACTCTCCATCGTCTGTATCATCACTGAAGCCAAAGAGAAAAGCTCTGCCTTGGTGATCCGGCTCTGATCATTCGAGGCATAGGCGGCCTCAACCTGTGCGGGACCGAACGTTTTGCATTCAGCAGCCAGTTGCCGCATGGCGACTTCATCGTGCCAGTCTAACCCCAGCGCAATCATCTTCCGCATCAAGGCTGTTTCGATACGGGCAACCTCGTCCCAGTGATTTTCAATCTGGCTCATTGCGCGCCCTTTCTGTATTTATTAACCTGTCCTTAGGGATGTTCGACGATTCGTGCGGTAATTTTGCGTGCAATCGGCGCGAACAGATAAATGACCGGCACCGCAACCGGATAGGCGATTAGAAAAGCATGCAACCAGTGGCGAAAAAAATCATCCGTCATACCGACATTCGCCAGCGTAATCACACAGGTCATCAGAAAAACCATCATCGCGCCCATGATGAGCGAGAAAATCAGGTGGAAGGAATTTTTAGGTAGTTTGTTCATAACGTTCATTTTAGCGGATGTTCAGCAAAGTAGTGTCCACCGCCAGATTTTTTATCACGAGCATCATGAAAATAATAGCCCGAACTAATAATTGTCGACGGCGACTTCTTATCAAACAAAAACGGCCCGCAGGACGGGCCGTTTTCAAAACAACAATCAGCTGTGCGTAGGGCTTAGATCGGGCGCTTGATGCTCACGGCACCACGAATCTGGCCTGGACTGTAGCCGGTTGCCTTGTCGTGCGGATAATCTTCATTCAAGCGCGCTTTAACGCTATCAGGAATCTGCTCTACCGCACCGTGACAAGCAACACATCCCGCTTGCAAGGGAATAGCCTTGATAAAACGGAAAGACTTGCCAGCCGGTTCCTGCACAACTTCTGACAGTTCCAGCGTTTCAGCTTTTTCGCCTTTGGCTGCGCGCGCCTCGAATTCCATCAGAGCCTTTTGCTCCCAGGCATCCGCAGTCCCCAGCATAGGATTGCGCACTTTAAGGCTGACACGCGTCATTTTCCAACCAGTCTTGCGTGAAACCTCGCCCGTCATTTGCGGTGCGATGTCGCGGCAAACTTTAACGGCCGCATCAGGACCGCCTTCGCTGACCGCTTTTTGATTCGCGGAGCCCAACTGTTTCAAAAACGGCATAGCGACAGCACGGCTCTCGTCCTGATATTTGCTCAGGTCTTCGGCATAAACACTGCATACGGTGAGACTAAGCAATGCAAACAGGGAAATTTTTGTCTTCATGATTATCCTTAAATTTAAAAAGCCCGGCAATTTACCGGGCTAAGACCTGGGAGGGACTTTAGGTTTATTTTTTGATGCCGCAGGTATTTACACCCAACAGCATATACGCAGGACAAAAACCGAATATTCCGGTCAGCAAAGGCACAACGCCAATCCAACCCCACACGCCCACGGTTTCAGTCGCGGCCAGCGCAATCAAAACCAGACCTGCGATGACACGAAGAATACGATCCATACCGCCTGAATTACATTTCATTTTGAGCTCCTTGTGGTTGATGGGTGGCATATTAGTGGCGGCTAATGCAACTGTCTGTGACAAACCTCACATAAGTCATTTATTTTGCACCTCCATTCCGGGGGATCGATCGCACAAATGAAATCGCCCCGCAGTGCGGGGCGATATTCAATGCATTACGACGTTCTGCTTAGTGCAAATGACCGCCTGCTTCATCATGCACATGACCGTGTTCCAGTTCTTCTTCGGTCGCGGCGCGCACGCCGGTAACCGTGCAGTCAAACGTGACCGTTTTGCCAGCCAGCGGATGATTGCCATCCACAGTTACTTCGTCATCGCCCACTTCCACAACGGTGTACAAAATAAAATCTTCATCGTCAGATTCTTCTGGTGCGCCTTCGAACTGCATGCCAACAGCGACATCTTCCGGGAACGAACTGCGCGCTTCAACCTCAACCAGTTCGTGCTCGTATTCGCCGAATGCATCATCAGGTTGCAGCGTCACGCTAACCTTGTCGCCTGTGCTCTTGCCGTGCAGCGCTTCCTCTACCAGAGGAAAAATACCGTCGTAACCGCCGTGCAGATAACTGATCGGATCTTCAACCGATTCAAGCACTTCGCCTTCCACTTCGGCATTGCGTAATTCATAACGCAACGATACCACTGTATTTTTTGCAATCTTCATTAAATTTCCTTTTTAAATAAATTTACGCCGGCACAAGCATAGACGGCGTATGTGAAAGTTATATGTATCCATTCAATAATCAATCTCGCGACATTTTAAACACTTTGTCTGTCGTCACCTAATAAATTTTCAACTTCAACAACACAGCGCCTGACAAGGCTATAATCCTGCGCATGAAAAATATATCTACATTACTAGGCGGCCTGTCCATAGACGAATTTTTGCGCGACTACTGGCAGAAGAAACCACTGCTGATACGCGGCGCCATTCCTGAATTCACCGGACTGCTGAGCCCCAAACAGGCCATTAAACTCGCCTGCACAGAAGAAGCGCAAGCGCGCCTGATTACGCAGCACAACGGCGAGTTTGAACTTGCGCAATCGCCCTTCACGGCTAAGGACTTCAAAGATTTCGGCAAAGCACACTGGACGGTGCTGCTGCAAGGCTTGAACCATCACCTGCCGGAAGCGGCTGAACTGCTCAAACGCTTTGATTTTATTCCGCACGCGCGCCTCGACGACCTGATGGTCAGCTACGCACCCAAGGGCGGCGGCGTTGGCCCGCATTTTGACCCTTACGATGTGTTCCTGCTGCAAGGACTGGGGCATCGTCGCTGGCAGATTTCCACTCAGGCCGACCGCACCCTGATTGAAGGCGCACCGCTGCGCATTTTGAAGGACTTCAAAGTCGAGCAGGAATGGGTACTGGGGCCGGGCGATATGTTGTATCTGCCGCCGCAATGCGCGCACAACGGCGTTGCAGAAGATGACTGCATGACCTACTCGATCGGTTTTCGCACACCGGCCTATCAGGAACTCGCAGAACAGTTTCTGGTTTACCTGCAAGACCGGATCGTTGTGGAAGGCAATTACGCCGATCCCGACTTAAAAACACAGGCACATCCGTCCGAAATCAGTTCCGCCATGCTGACGCAGGTAGAGCAGGCGATCAAGCAGGTACGCTGGGATGCGGGCGACATCGCCAATTTCCTCGGTTGTTATCTGAGCGAGCCTAAGCCGCATATCTATTTCGATACACCGGAAACAGAGTTGAGTTTGAAAAAATTCGCAAAAGCATTCTCGGTCAACGGCATCGCACTGAACCTCAAGAGTCAAATGCTGTGCCACACCGATACCGTTTTTATGAACGGCGAATCAACTCAAGTGGATGCCGCTGACTACCCCTTGCTGCGCGAACTGGCTGACAATCGCAGCCTGCCCGCACAAACCGGGGCCCCGGAACACGTGATCGAAACGCTGTATGAGTGGTATCTGGACGGATACCTCGCCCCCCTTTAAAGGAGACTGGCATGACGGATGACGCGCTGATACACACCCATCTGGACGGCATTCCCGATTACAGCGCGGCACTCGACTCCTTATGTCAACTGGCCCGTCACAACCTTTATTTGTTTGAAAAGAATTTCGACGGGCTGGGATTTAATTCGGAATCGCGTTTTAACAGCTTGCGGCACTTCATGCTGACCAATCCGGCCAACCGCCTGCATGTGCTGGCGCACGATGTTCACTACCTGTCTACGCTGTGTCCGCGCATGACTTTATTGTTGCGCCAGTTTGACGACAGAATATTCATACACCAGACATCCAAAGTTCTGCAACACATTACAGCCCCCTTCAGCGTGGCGGACAACCTGCACTATGTGCGCCGGTTTCATTTTGACGATCCGCGCGGACTCTTCGCGCAAAACGACCCCGAAAATGCGCGGGCACTGACCGCCACGTTCATGGAAATGTGGTCCAATTCGCACACTGCCGTATCCACTACGCGACTAGGCTTATAAAAATACCTTAATTTACTGGATTTTTTTAAATTTACTGGTAGAATGCCGCGACTTTGATTTTGGCTGAATTAGCGAAGTCGAACACAATTTTAAATCATCTCAAACTTAACTTAAGGAAACTTACCATGAAATTATCCGCTCTCGTTGCTGCTCTGTTGGCTCTTGCTTTGTCTGCTTGTGGCGAAAAAGCTGCTGAAGTTCCAGCTGCTGCTCCTGCAGTTGTTGAAGCACCAGCTGCTGCATCTGCTGTTGAAGCTGCTCCAGCTGCTGAAGCTGCATCTGCTGTTGTTGAAGCACCAGCTGCTAAGTAATAGACTGCTTGCATGAAAAAACCGGCGCAAGCCGGTTTTTTTTCGTCCAAAAATAAGCGTCTGTACATTAGTCTCACAATTCACCTCAACTCATTTACTCCTGCTCATTATTGACCTTTATCGAGTCGCCTATCCACAACATCAGGCAGCCCAGCACTATGACACAGGCAGAAACAATGACTGATACCGGTAATGCCGAAATTTCTGCAAAAGAAAACCCGACTGAAACATGCTCGACAACTATTTTATCTGCCACGACCAAGCTCACAATCAGCGCTACAATGCCCAATGCAGCTATGAACCAGCCAGCCAGCTGAAGTTTAATTTTAAAATTACCGACTCCGCTCAAACACACCGGTTTTTTTAGATACGCATGCTCCATCTGAATTTTCAACGCCCTTTATTCATCAATTAAACTTACGCTAACCTTACGCCGCCAAGAATACTAAGAAAATCCCTACCAAGTCAATAAGTATTATCAAAAACCGTCAATAACATTGCCTGATCGTTACCGTATTTCCCGCCAGCCAAATCCTTCATGCTGAGTTGCAATCCCCACCCATTCAGACTCGCAATTCAATACCCCGCACAGGGCACTGACCGCTAACGCCTGCGTATTGTTATGCGCACTCAGATGAGCTGCAATCAGATGCTGCAAACGACTGGTATCGAGTCTAGCCAATAGCGCTGCGGCCTCGACATTACTCAGATGACCGAAACGCCCCGCCACGCGCTGTTTTAAGCTGTAAGGATAACTGCCGTTCATCAGCATATCGCTGTCGTGATTGCATTCGAGCACCAGCGCATCACAACCGCTCAGCATCATTTCGATATAGGGTGTGCTGCAACCGGCATCGGTCAACACACCGAGCCGTTTACCGTCACCGGACAACAGATACTGCACAGGTTCTGCCGCATCATGCGGCACAGGATAAGGTTGAATTGCCAGATCGCGAATAGTGAAACACTGATGCACATCGATTTCGTGCATCTCTTCGACTTTTTCAAAGGCGCGGGGCTGCGCCCGGTGCGTACCTCGCGTCAGCCAGACAGGAATGCGGTATTGGCGTGCCAGCCGCGCTACGCCGCCGATATGATCCCCGTGCTCATGCGTCACGATGATGCCGTTCAATTGTTCAGGCGTCACGCCAAGGCGCGCAAGACGCGCGACCGTATCTTTCATACCGAAGCCGCAATCAAGCAGTACATGCGTCTGCCCGCTCTTCACCAGCAACGCGTTGCCTTCACTGCCGCTCCCCAAAGATGCAAATTTCATCCAATTTCCTCAAAAAAAAAGCTCACCGGTTAAGGCGAGCTTTTTTACTTATGCGGCAATACGCTTATTGATTGATATTCTTGAAAATAGCATCAAGACGCGACTGACTCGCCTCTGAACTTGCGCCATTCTGATCAGTGACCGCGACTTCGCATGAAGCGCCCGCATCCTTGACGGTGACGCGATAACGCAGACTCGTGTCTTCCTCATCCTTCCAGAATTGCAGCTTATCCATCCAGCCTTTTTCCACTTTGACGGTACGCAGGAAATAAACACCCTTTTCGCGATCCTTGTCTTCAACGACGTAACCGGCACGCTCAATCGCAAGACCTACTCTGCGCCAGCTCTTGTCAAACGCATCGCTGATGACGATGACGCTGCTGCCATCAAACACCTGCAACATCGTGGCAGCGCCCGTAGAGACGGCAGCGCCTTCTGTCACAGCAACGGCTTGCGCTGGCGTACCGCCAAAACGCACCATCAGACGTTGCAACAGTTCCGCTTCCATCTCAGGATCGTTCGGGCGGGTTTGCCACTTTGAAGAATTTTTGTCCGCATCGAGCACTTCAACCTTGCCGTGATGAGTGATGTGAATTTCGGTTGCGTCTGCCGTGCGTTCCAGACGGATGCGATACTGATCGCGCTCGCCTGACGAATACAGATTATCAAACACCTTGCCTATGATGCTGCGCAGACCATCCTGCGGGATCTTGGCGCGATTTTCCGCCCACTCTGTTTCAATGATACCGGCGGCCTGATCCTCGGTCTGAATAGCCAACCCCGTCTCATGCAAAAAAGTTTTGACGACCGGCCAGACATTTTCGGGCTGATCAGTCACTTTCAACCAGCGTTGCACGCCGTTGCGTTCCAGACTGACGCCTTTTACAACCGGCAGCACCGTACTGCGCGCGGCAGGTGCGGCCTCGCCCTTGTTATACGCGGAGTAAGTCGCAACAGACTCGTTACCGGAACCTGCGACCTTGTAACGGTCATCCACTTCAGGAGATGTCAGATCAGGCGGCACTTCGAGGGTTGGCACTTGTACCGCAGCCGCGCCATAATCGATACGTTTATTGCTCAAACCCATCGCACCGCATCCCGCCAAAGAGACCAGCGCAACGCTGCAAATTCCGATATGCAAAGCTTTCATATTTATTCCCGACAATTAATTTGTAAGTACGCCAGCGTCGCGCATTGCTTGTTCGACAACACTGTGTGCACCTGCCGACAGAGGCGTCAGCGGCAGACGCAGGGTATTTTTCATCCGGCCCATACGCGCCACCGCCCATTTTACCGGGATAGGATTGGCCTCGACGAACAGGTTGCGATGTAATCCCAGCAAACGGAAATTGATTTCCCGTGCCCGCACCAAATCCCCCGCCAATGCGGCGGTGCACATCTCGTGCATCAGTTTGGGCGCGACATTCGCGGTGACGGAAATTGTGCCGTGCGCGCCCAGCAACATCAGCGCCAGCGTGCTGGCATCATCACCGCTGTAGATGGCAAAATCTTTAGGGGCACGCGCCAGCAAATCACTGCCACGCTCAATATTTCCTGTCGCGTCCTTAATTCCGACGATATTGGAAATCTGCGCCAAACGCAGCACCGTGTCGTTGTTCATATCCGCCACCGTGCGCCCCGGCACGTTATACAGGATGTGCGGCATATCTACCGCTTCCGCAATTGCCTTGAAGTGCAGGTACAGACCTTCCTGAGTCGGCTTGTTGTAATAAGGCACCACGGTCAACGATGCGTCTGCCCCGGCGCGCTGCGAAAACAGGGCAAGTTCAATGGCTTCGCGTGTCGAATTGGCACCGGTACCGGCAATGACGGGGATACGCTTTGCAGCATGTTTCACCGCTTCTGAAATCAGCAACTCGTGCTCTGCCAGATCAACGGTCGGCGATTCGCCCGTCGTCCCCACCACCACGATCGCATCCGTACCCTGTTCGATGTGAAAATCGATCAATCCGCGAAACGCCGGCAAATCCAGACTACCGTCTTCATGCATGGGCGTGACGATTGCAACAATACTTCCCTTGATCATTCTGACTCTCGTTTTCGTGACAAGCAAAGGTGGCATTCTAACCTAAACTGGCAGATCAAAAACAAAATTGCCCACGTTTTAACGCAGCAAACTCGCCAGTGTCAGCATGAACAGCATCAGCAGCATAAACAACACAGAACGCCACACCAACCGGATAGCACATTGCAGAGCCACTGCGCCCGTTTTGTCGCCAACACCCAACTCCGCGCGTTCTATACGCGTGCCCGCTTGAACAATAGGAAAGCCCAAACGCACGCCGGATGCGCCTGCTGCGCTGGCCAGCAATATCCCCGTTTCGCTGTCAGACCAACTCGCTGCCTGAGAGCGCCAGCAATACACGGTATCCTCGAAATTTCCGACAATCGCGAAAGTCGCCGCCGTCAGCCGGACAGGCAACCACTCGACACGCACAGCCATCTGGCAGGCATACTCACAAAATTTCGACTCATCTTCGTTTAACTCATCCACCCAGTGCGTGCGCAACATACGCACAGCACAATACAGCAAGGCGCCCACCGCGCCTCCCGCACCCAACAGACTAAAGATGACGAACCAGACAATCACGCCGAACAGATGCTGCAACGCGGCAAGCAACGATGTTTCAATCGTCACACATGCGATTTCATCGGCATTGAGTTCATCAGCCGGTTTGCCGCATAAAGCGGCGAGCATCACGCGCGCCTCGAGTAACTTTCCGTCATGCAACGCGTGCTGAATATCGGCAAATCCATGACTAAACCTGCCAAAGCCAAAGCTCAGATAGAGCGCCAGCATATTAAAGAATATCGAGAGTATCGGGTGCAGATAATGCAGCCCCCAAAACACAGCTGTACCGCCGAAGAGAATAGGCAGCATCGCCAGCCACCAGGCAGCCTTGCCGTGACTGTATTCCCCGGAGTTAAAGTGATGCTGAAAATATTCAAGGTAACCTGACAACCAGCCACTCAGGTGCTGACGCGTATGAAGCGGCTTGAGCTGTTCGAGCAACAGCGCGACTATCAGGGCAAACAGGCTCATGGTATCAAATAAAGGCGTCCGGGTAACATTGCGTAAAGATAGCACAGCTGCTGGTTAGCGGTGCCTGTTTCCACCAGCGAAAGGCACTCAAAAAGCCGTAAAAAAACCGCATGGCTTTCACCATACGGCTTTAAACAATCGTCAATCCGAGATTAACTAGCCAGCTTGCTTGCAATTTCCAGCTCTGCCGCAGCCCAGTGATCGGTCGTGCAACCCTGGAAACCAGAACGTTCAGCGATGTAATACGCAGCGGTTTCAACCATGCGGTAACGCTCCTGTGCGGAAGGTTGCGCAACGGCTTGCTTCTCTGCTGCTTTGGCCTTGGGAGCCGCCTTTTTCGCTGCAACCTTCTTAGCAGGTGCGGCTACCTTTTCAGCTTCCGGGAAGGGCCATACGGGAGCTTCAACCGCTTTGGCTGCGGGCGCCTTCTTCGCTGCTACTTTTTTGACCTTAACTTCACTTTCTACCGCAACTTTACTGGCAACCACTTTTTTGGCGGCTGGTTTCTTCTTTTCTTCTACCATGATCGCAATCTCCCTAGTGACGTTTCAAAAATTTTATGAAACCGCATGATATTGCGCCAAATCCCCTTAGTCAACTAATACTCAAATTGCAAGCGTTTGTTACAAAATAATTACCAGATATCACAAATTACATGCATTTAAAGCGCGCCTACTTCTGACGCGCGCGCAATGCAACCCTAGCCAGATAGGCATCCCTTGCGATCAGCACATCTTCCAGAAAGTAAGGTAATTCGCTAAGCAGCATCGCTTGCGGGCCGTCTACTAGCGCCTTGGGCGGTTGCGGATGAAAATCTACCAGCACCATGTTAGCACCGGCCAATATACCCTGTGCCGTGACATGCATCATGTCCATGATGCCATCGGGAGACGCTGCGCGGGAACCGACCGAATGCGACGGATCGACGCAAACCGGCATGCGCGTTAAACGCTTGACCACCGGCACATGGGCAAAATCCACAAAATTGCGATGCGGATCGGCCATATTGGTCTTCATGCCGCGCAGGCAGAACACCACATTGCGATTGCCTTCGGAGGCCAGATATTCCGCCGCATTGAGCGACTCATCGAGCGTGATACCGAAACCACGTTTGAGCAGCACTGGCATTTTGGTCTGGCGTCCAACGATTTTGAGCAATTCAAAATTTTGCGTATTGCGTGTACCGATTTGCAGCATCACGCCGGTCGCCTCCCCCGTTTGATGCAGCGCCTCGTTGATCTCATCCAGATGGGATTCGTGGGTGATTTCCATCGCCATCACACGGATTCCATATTTTCCAGCCAGTTCGAACACATAAGGCAGACAATTTTTGCCGTGCCCCTGAAATGCGTAGGGACTGGTGCGCGGCTTGTAGGCGCCCATACGGGTGCAGACCTGACCGTTGTCACGCAAGGCTTTCAACATAATTTCGACGTGTTCGCGATTATCCACCGCACACAGTCCGGCAAACACATTCAGCGTATCGTGACCGAATCGCACGCCGTTATATTCAAAATGAGTCGGGCGCTGATCATCCTTGTGTCGCCCCAAAATACGGTATTCCTCCGAAACGCGCACCACTCGCTCGACGCAGGGCAGACTCTGCATATCCTCAAGTTCCAACTGTTTGGTGTTGCCAATCAGATAAATTTCCGTGACCGTCTGCTCAATCCCCCGCTCAACATGTACGCGAGTCTGTATGCCCTGCATGGCGGCCAGATGCGCCAGCAAAGTCTGGTATTCCTGCGGTTTTTCACTCACGTTACTGCTCAGAATCAGAATCATTGCGGCTCCTTAAAATTATTCAGCACGCGACGTACCGTACCCGGCAACTGCATCACGTCGCTAATTTTTACATCCACGCAGGCAGGATATTTATTGCCTGCATTCACCCAGACCGTACGCATCCCGAGTCGTTTCGCAGCTTGCAAGTTTTCCAGACTGTCTTCGACCATCACGCAGTGAGCGGCTTTAACACGATGCCGCCGCAGCACATGACGAAAACCCGCGAAGTCAGGTTTGGGACGATAGCCTGTTTGCTCCACCGCCACCACGTCATCAAATAAATCCGCGATTTTCAGCAACTTCAACACCGCCAGCGCATAGTGGCGAGGCGCATTTGAGAAGACAATCTTTTTGCCGGGCAGGCTACGCAATACCGCACGCAGACGCGGATTGCGCAGCACCATGCGCTCCAGTTGAGGAAAATCATGCGTATTGAGCAAAAAATGATCGGGATCGGTACCGTGATGACGCATCATGCCGCTCAAGGTGGCACCATACCGACGCCAATAATGCTGGCGCAACGCATTGGCATCCGCTTCGGACAGCTGCAAATGCGTCTGCAAATACGCAGTCATACTGCGATTGATGTGTGGAAAAATGTGCGGATTCGCGTCGTGCAGCGTGTTATCCAGATCAAAAATCCACAGCGGGGCCGACATTACTTACTCTTGATCAGTGTACCCACACCTTCATCCGTGAGGATTTCCAGCAGCAGCGCGTGTTGCACGCGACCGTCGATGATGTGTACCGAACGAACGCCGCTGCGCGCGGCATCCAAAGCAGAACTAATTTTAGGCAACATGCCGCCAGACAGCGTGCCGTCCGCCACCATCTCATCAATTTGCGCAGGCGTCAGGCCCGTCAGCAGCGCGCCCTCTTTATCCAGCACGCCCGGCGTATTGGTCAGCAGCACCAGCTTTTCAGCATTCAGCACTTCAGCCAGTTTGCCGGCCACCACGTCGGCGTTGATATTCAGCGTTTCGCCATCCGGCCCCACCCCGATCGGCGCGATCACAGGAATGAAATCACCCGAATCCAAAAAAGAAATAATCGACGGATCGATTTTATTGATATCGCCCACCAGCCCTATATCGAGCATTTCGCCCGGCACTTTATCGCTCTCCAGCATCAGTTTTTTGGCGCGGATGAACGAGCCGTCCTGCCCGGTCAGCCCAACCGCTTTACCGCCATGACGATTGATCAGATTAACGATGTCCTTGTTGACCTTGCCCAGCACCATTTCGACCACGTCCATGGTCTCTTCGTCGGTGACGCGCATACCCTGAATGAAATGACCTTCCTTGCCGACACGCTTGAGCAACTCGTTGATCTGCGGTCCGCCGCCATGCACCACCACCGGATTCATGCCGACCAGCTTCAGCAGCACTACGTCGCGCGCAAAGCCCTCCTGCAACGCAGGATCCGTCATCGCATTGCCACCGTATTTAATCACGATGGTCTTGTCGAAAAAACGCTGGATATAAGGCAGCGCCTCAGATAACACAAGGGCTTTGAGTTCGGCGGAAGCAACGGACAACGGCATTATTTTTCCTTTCCAAGAAGGTAAACAGGGATGAAATCCATCGGCTTCATCGCTTAAAACGGCTCAAACGGGGATGAAGTCCAGTGGACTTCAACTCGCAAAAGGTTCAAGCAGGGATGAAGTCCAGTGGACTTCAACTCGCAAACGGTTCTAGCAGGGATGAAGTCCTGCGGACTTCAACTCGCAAAATTTGCCGCGAATTTTACACCAGAAGAAAATCTACTGCGCCGGAATAAAGGGTGTAGCAAGTTAATAACGGATGCTACGCAGCAATATCACGGTGGCCATCTTCAGCCAGATAACAATTGCAGCCTACTCAATTAATTTCTAGCAGTCATTCTGGTTTTTGATTCGGTTTTCTCCGTGTTCTCCGCGCCTCCGCGTGAGTATGGTTTTGAATTTTCCTCTGAAGTTACAGGCCTGGAATGACGAGATTGATCTATCACCTGACACGATCTACTTGCGCGGAGAAAAGGTAGTCTGCCGATTAGCTCAAGATGGGCATACCTGAGATCAGGCACACACCCTCTTTGATGCGAAACGGAAGCCCCCCTTACGCCGCCACCTAATGATGCATGTGTTCGTGCCCGCCACCTACCAGCGGCTTGACCTCGGCGCTCGCGTCGATCTTGAATTCTTTGTCGCCCGCCTTCACAGTCAGTGTCAAAGGAACGCGTTCACCGGCTTTAAGCGGCGCTTTTAAACCAATCAGCATCAGGTGATATCCGCTATCGCGCAAACTAACGCGCTTGCCTGCTGGCAAATCGATCGCATTCACCTGACGCATCGTCATCATGCCGTTATCATGCGACATGCTGTGCATTTCGGCCGTCTTGCAGGCCGGGCTGGAAAATCCGATCATCTGCGCAGCCTTAGTACTGACTATCGTTAAATCCACCATTGCGGCATCCTGGCCTGGCGCTGTCGCGCGTGACGATGCGCCCTCAACCTGAATGTCGCTTGCATAGACACTGGCCGTTAACAACAACGCGCCCAACAGAGCACACAATTTGAACACTTTACTCATGATCAGCCACCATCAGATTTTAAAACGCGGATTATACCCGTGGTACCTGAGCTATGGCGGCAGCAACATTCGACTGCGACATAATGTCGCACCCGCCCGCCAGACTCTGCGATTACAATTCACCCTATGAATCTCACTTCTGCTTTGCCCGGCCATATCCAGCTGCGCCGCCTGATCAACCTGCGCAGCCTGGCCGTTGCGGCCCAGGTACTCACCCTGCTGGCCGTCTGGCAAGGGCTTAAAATGGAACTCGAATGGTTGCCCATGTTAGCCTGCATTGCGATACTGGCAACAATCAACCTGCTCAGTTTTATCCGGCTGGGTAACAGCCGTCCGGTGAACGATCCCGAATTATTCGCGCAACTGAGCGTTGATGTGATTGGACTTAGCATCCTGCTGTATTACGCAGGCGGTTCAACCAACCCGTTCATCTCGCTATACCTGCTGCCACTGGTGATCGCAGCTGCGACTCTGCAACCGCGCTACACGTGGGGAATGGCGGCACTGACTACCGCATGTTACAGCCTGCTGATGGTGTATTACGTTCCCCTGCCGCATAACCATCACGACATGAACATGCAGCATGACATGGACATGAATATGGACATGAGCACGGAGATAGATAGCGCCTTCAATACCCATGTGCTGGGCATGTGGCTGGGGTTTGTCATCAGCGCAGTAGTGGTGGCCTATTTCGTGGTGAAAATGGCTCAGGCCGTGCGCAAGCGTGACGAACTTCTAGTACAGGTCAGGGAAGAAATCCTACGCAACGAGCGCATTGTCGCATTAGGTACGCAGGCGGCGGGTGCCGCACATGAACTGGGCACCCCGCTCTCTACGATGGCCGTCATCATCGGCGAATTGAAACACGACACACCGGAACAACAGGAAAGCCTCGGCCTGCTCGACGAGCAGGTGCGCGCCTGCCGGCGCATCCTGGACAAAATGATGCACAACGCTCAGGACAACGGCACGGCCACCCTTAAGACGGCGGATGAACTGATCAGTGACGTACTCGACGAATGGCAACTGCTGCGCCCCACCGCACAGTATCGTTATGAAGGCGAACAAAACGCG
Source organism: Nitrosomonadales bacterium (assembly GCA_037137715.1). Lineage (GTDB taxonomy): Bacteria > Pseudomonadota > Gammaproteobacteria > Burkholderiales > Gallionellaceae > Gallionella. The sequence continues at coordinate 11,985 of JBAXJT010000007.1, read as the reverse complement.
CCATTGATCAGCGTCGATGTCACCTTGCGTGCCGCGCTGATGAATCTGCTCAATAACGCGGCTGACGCGAGCACAGACGCCATCGAAATCAGAACGCGTCATGACAGCGTAAATTTCATACTGGAAATACGCGATCACGGAGCAGGACTCAGTGAAGAGGTCGCCCTCAAAGCAGGATCCGCATTCTTTACCACCAAGACTGAAGGTCGCGGCCTGGGCCTGTTTCTGGCGAATGCAACGATAGAGCGCCTGGGCGGTAACGTTCGCCTGTATAACCGTGAAGGCGGAGGTGCGACAACCGAACTTTGTTTACCGATTGCACAATCATGACGACAGTGAACTTTTCATCACGCGAGGATGCCGCCTCGCTGCTACTGGTCGATGACGATGCCACTTTTTGCCGCGTATTAAGAACAGCCCTGGAAAGACGCGGCTTTAGCGTCAGCGTGGCACACAGTGTTGAGCAAGCCATACCGATGGCAACCGATAATCCGCCCGAATACGCGGTCGTTGATATGAAAATGCAGGGCGCGCCGGGCCTTGTGCTGGTCAAAAAGCTGCACGAACTCGATCCGAATACGCGCATCGTGGTATTGACGGGCTATGCCAGCATCAACACGGCCGTTGAAGCCATCAAACTGGGTGCGACACAGTATTTGTCTAAGCCTGCCAACGCCGATGAAATCGTCGCAGCCTTCAGCCACGAGGCGGATAGCAATATCGCTTTAAACGTACCTGCAACCAATATCGAAAATCTGGAATGGGAGCACATCCAACGGGTGTTGCAAGAGCATGGCAATAATATTTCCGCCACCGCACGCGCGCTCAGCATGCATCGCCGAACGCTGCAACGCAAACTGAACAAACCGCCTCCGGGAAAATAAGCCCCCCTCATCAGAACTTCCGGGCAGCCACACTCACGCCAAGCCACTCGCAAAATCCTGCAATCTCTCGTATATTGCGCCGTCGCCATCCGCAACTGACCACATGATTACCGAACACGCCAGACACTGGCTCACGCAAGCGCTTGCCAACATTGACGCCCTGCCGGCGATGCCTGCCATCGCATTGAAACTGATGGCACTGAAACTCGACTCCGTTGAAGGAGAGGCGCAGTTAATGACGCTGATCGAGCAGGACCCGCAAATTTCCGCAAAACTGATCAGTCTGGCAAACTCACCGGCGATCGGTCTGGCCCGCAAAGTATGCAGCGTCGAGGAAGCCGCCGTACTGTTGGGCCTTGATCGCGTCAAAGCGGTCACACTGGGCATCGCAGTCATCTCCAATTTTCCGCAACTGCCGGGGTCACAGAACTTCGCACCACAGGATTTATGGCTGCACAGCCTGACGATCGCCGTCGCGATGCACACACTATCACTCTCGATGCCGGGACATCTGCGCCCCAAACACGACCAGATTTATCTGGCAGGCCTGCTGCACGACATCGGTTATATGGCGATTCACTATCTGGACAATGCGGCCAGCAACGAACTACATCATCAACTGCGCCTGCAACCCAAACGCCCGGTCATGGAAATTGAACTGCAAACACTGGGCGTATCTCACTGCTATATCGGCGCACAACTGGCAAGACAATGGAATCTTCCGGAAGAAATCGTGACCGTACTGGGTTACCACCACGACCCCTATGTGGATCAGGTAGCCGCCAGCAACCCGCTGGTGCGCCTAGTCAATCTGGCTGAAAAATTATTGCCCAATTTTGGCATTACTGAATACTGCGGCAGCGAGATCGGCGAACACGAATGGCGTGCTTTGGGCATAGCGCCGGAAAAAGCCGGCGAATTGCGCGACAACATCAATGAACTCGCGATTCAGGCCGCACAGATCGCCGATGTATTTTAAAGGCGACTGGGTAAAATTTACCTGACCCCAACCTGCACATTTTTCGACACATTGGTTAGAATAAACACCTTGCTGCTAAAAAAATAAATTCGGGGGGGAGAAAAAATATGGGGATCGCAGTTGATTTAAAGCTTAATATTGCACAACTTAACGCCTTGCCAGCCATGCCGGCGATCGCTCAGAAGCTACTAACACTGGCCCTGGACACCGACGAAGGCGAAGCAAAATTACTCAAACTGATCGAACAAGATCCGCTGATAGCTGCAAAAATCATCGGTCTTGCCAACTCCCCCCTGTTCGGCTCCTCGCGCAAGGTCAATTCGGTTACAGATGCCAGCATGCTGCTCGGCCTGACGCGCGTAAAATCCGTCGCCATCGGTATCGCCACGATGTCTGCTGTCACCAAATTCCCGAGCGGTTTTCTCAAAGCCAATGACTTATGGCTGCACAGCATGGCCGTCGCACTGGTGATGCGTACCATCGCAAAAGCCATGCCCGCACGCGTTCGTCCACTCGATGACCAGATTTTTCTCGCGGGACTGTTGCACGACATCGGCTATATGGCACTCAGCTTTCTGGATACCCCCGCCAGCGATGCACTGCACATCAAGTTGCAGTCGAATACTGAACGCCCCGTCGCGGAAATCGAAATGGAACTCATCGGCATGACGCATGGAGAAATTGGTGCAAGACTTGCGAAACACTGGGATTTGCCTGAAGAAATCATCGCCGTGATGCGCTATCACCACAACCCGGACGACGAAGAGGCGATGCCGGGACAGCCGCTGGTCAGCCTGGTCGCCTATGCAGAACGTCTGTTACCGGACTTTGCCATTACCGAGCAAACCGGCCATACAATCAGCGACGCGGAATGGCTGGAGCTTGGCATTTCGCCAGACAAGGCCGAGGCAATTATCGAACAGATCGCATCGATTGCCGAGCAGGCGGAACAATTGGCCGGTGTGGTATAGGAATAAAGGATTGAGGATTGAGGATTGAGGATTGAGGATTGAGGATTGAGCAAAGCGGCTTTTACTCAATCCCAGATTCTCAATCATGCTTTTTAGTCCTGCTTGTCAGCCTTGCAACTGCCTGTTGATTGCACTCAAAGACTGAATCACGTCGCGGCAAGCGAGGCTATACTCATTTTCAAACAGCGACTCGGCACCGCTCACATCGCCGCCTTTGAGTTTTTCGATCACCACCGATGCTAGCTGATGAAATTTCTGGTGCGCTTCGCTCAATTGCCAGAACTCGTCCATGTCGCGAAATATCGCAAAAGCAGCACCGTTAATCAGACCGCCTAGCTGGCAAACTCCGTCCTGCCCTAGAAGCGCCATGCCCAGCGGTTCACGGCTGACGCCATGCACGTGACTGCCCAGCCTGTTTTTCCAAACCACATGCGCCTCGGCGGCAGCAACGATATTCAATCTGTCACGCAAACCTTGTTTACACCCACAATCCAGCCCTGATCCATCACGCATCATTCACCCCTTTTCCCGCTTTATATCCGTATCATTTGACGGCTGTCTGACCGGAATACGGCGAAAAATAAGTCCCGCACGCACCGTACAAAAACAACCGCTACCACCGAACCAGCGTTATACCAGCGGAATCCAAATCGACATATAGACCAAAAGGACTAGCCCTTTGCGGCTATAGACTGCCGACAACGGACTAGGACGTCATGTCGCAGTTACGACTATCGCCGACCGGCACTCAACGACTATAATCAGACATTGTGATCACTCAAGCAATTATGAAAGCCATCCTGTTATTCGCCGGTTTATTGTTCTCATTCGCAAGCAATGCGCTGCAACTGCCCGAGCCGCCTGTACTGGCGTCCAAATCCTACCTTTTGTATGATTTTTCCAGCAATCAAATATTGGTGAATCAGAACGGCAATGCGCGTTTGGAACCTGCATCGCTGACCAAACTAATGACGGCCTATCTGACGTTTGCAGCGGTCAAGCAAGAAAAACTCAAACTGGATCAAAGCCTCACCGTCCCGGTTGACGCACCTAGAAACACCAGCGGCGAATCGCGCATGCTGCTCAAACCCGGACAAAGTGTCACCGTCGATGAATTGCTGCGCGGCCTGATCGTGCAATCGGGCAACGATGCAGCTAACACGCTAGCCGTGCATGTCGCAGGATCAGAAGCAGCCTTTGTCGAACAAATGAACAAAGAAGCGCAGCGTCTGGGGATGAAAAACACCCATTTCGTTAATCCCGTTGGCATGCCGGACGCGCAGCATTACAGCACGGCTTACGATATGGCGATTCTGGCCGCGGCATTGATCCGCGATTATCCGGAACACTATCCGCTGTTCGGCCTGCGCGATTACACCTTCAACAATGTCACGCAAGCCAACCGCAACCGCCTACTCTGGCTGGACCCTTATGCTGACGGCCTGAAAACAGGGCACACGGAAACAGCCGGATTCTGCCTGGTCGGTTCCGCCAAGCGCGACAAGCGCCGCCTGATTTCGGTGGTGCTGGGCGCTGATTCCGACACCCAGCGCGCCTCCGAAAGTCAGAAACTGCTCAATTACGGCTTTCAGAGCTTTGATGCCGTGCGCCTATACCAGAACAGCCAGCCTGTCACCCGGGTGCGCGTATGGAAAGGCACAGAAAGCCATTTGGATCTGGGGTTTCGCCAGGACATCTTCCTGACCATCCCTAAGGGCAGCTTCGCACAGCTCAAGGCGACGATGGAAACCCATCAGCCGATTCTGGCGCCGATCACCTCAGGCCAGCAGTTAGGAATGCTTAAATTGTCGCTGGACGGCAAACCCTATGCCGAATTTCCGCTCATCGCCCTCGACAGTGTGACGCTGGCTAACGTATTCTCGCGCGGTTGGGACAGCATCCGCTTGCTGGTACAGAAGTACAATCCGCTGTAATTGCAGAGGAGTCGCCGATGACGATCTATCTGAACGGTCAGTACATGCCGATCGAAGCAGCTCAAATATCCGTGCTCGATCGCGGCTTCATCTTCGGCGATGGCGTGTACGAGGTCATTCCGGTGTATTCCCGCCGCGCGTTCCGTCTTGAGGAACACTTGCAACGTCTGCAACACAGTCTCGACGAGATCCGGCTGCCCAATCCGCACAGCATGCTGGAATGGACCGATATCATCACCGGCCTGATCGCAGCCAACGAACCGGACGATCAGTACCTCTACCTGCACATCACGCGCGGCGTAGCAAGGCGCGACCACCCTTTTCCCAATCCGCCCGTGCCGCCGACCGTGTTCGTGATGAGCAATCCCTTACCCGCCCCCAGAGCCGAGTTACTTGGGGTGAGCGCCGTGACGGCCGTTGACAACCGCTGGCTGCGCTGCGACATCAAAGCGATCTCACTGCTGCCCAATGTACTGCTGCGCCAGATGGCGGTGGATGCGGGCTGCGCGGAAACCGTACTGCTCCGTGCTGGAACATCGGAGGAACCCGCCTTCCTCACCGAGGGCGCGGCGAGCAACATCTTCGTGGTCAAAAATGGCATCCTGCTCGCGCCGCCTAAAGGACAGTTGATGCTGCCTGGCATCACCTATGACGTAATACTTGAAATCGCCGAATCATGCGGCATTCCTTACAGCGTCAGAAAAATACCCGCTGATGAAGTCTTCGATGCCGACGAATTGCTGCTCAGTTCCAGCACCCGAGAAGTGATGGCGATCACACACCTCGACGGCAAACCGGTAGGCAACGGCGTTCCCGGCCCGATGTTCCATAAAATTTATCAGCTTTATCAAGAATTTAAGATTAACGTGATGCGTGCCAGCCATGAATAAACCACCCGAAATGCCCGTCATTCCAGAATCGGAGAGTCTGGTCGTCTACCCTTCCGATTTCCCGCTGAAAATTTTTGGTCTGCAACACCCTGATTTATCGCAATCGGTACTGGACGTGGTCACCCGCCACGCGCCCGATTTTGACGCGGCCAGCATGGAAATGCGCGCCAGCAAAACCGCCAAATACATCAGCTTGACCTGCACCATCCGCGCCACCTCACGTAAACAGCTCGATGCGGTGTATCAGGACTTGGTCGATCACCCGCTGGTTAAGATGGTCTTGTGAGGAACGAGGAATGAGGATCGAGGATCGAGCGGCACAGCACAATACACCAGTGAACGATGAACAATCGCGTCCTCAGTCCTCAGTCCTCAGTCCTGTCTTTCAGATCCTCAATCCTGCTCTTCACTCTCTGGGGCTGGTCGAGTATCAACCAACCTGGGAGGCGATGAAGCGCTTCACCGAAGAACGCACATCCGAGACGCGCGACGAAATCTGGCTGGTGCAGCATCCGCCCACCTACACGCAAGGCCTGGCAGGCTTACCCGAACATCTGCTCAATGCGACCGAGATTCCAGTCGTCAAGATTGATCGCGGCGGCCAGATCACTTATCACGGCCCGGGACAGATCGTCGCCTACCTGATGCTCGACTTGCGTCGCTGGCGACTCAATGTCCGCGAACTGGTCAACCTGATGGAACAGGCGGTCGTCGATTTGCTGGGCGAATACGGCGTAGCGGCAAAAAACCGCCTCGACGCACCCGGCGTGTATGTCGGCAATGCAAAAATCGCCTCGCTGGGCCTGAAAATTAAACGCGGCTGCTGCTATCACGGACTTTCGCTCAACGTGGACATGAACCTCGATCCGTACAATTCCATCAATCCCTGCGGCTATTCCGGACTGCGCGTCACCCAATGCGTGGAACTGGGCATCACCGCGAGTCTTAACGAACTGCAAGCTGAACTGACACAAAACCTGATCCACGGCTTACAGCGGCATTTCGCCTCTAAGCAGTCTCCGCAGGATTAAGGATAAGCCATGCCATTAAGCTGGAATGAGATTCGCAGTCGCGCCGTGGAATTTTCCAAGCGTTGGGAGCATGAAACCTCGGAGGATGCCGAAGCCAAGGCGTTTTGGACTGAGTTTCTCAACGTCTTTGGTATCGACAGGAAGCGCGTCGCCAGCTTTGAAGAGCCGGTGAAAAAGCTCGGCAACAAACAGGGTTACATTGACCTGTTCTGGAAAGGCGAGTTGCTGGTTGAACATAAGTCGCGCGGCAAGGATTTAGACAAAGCCTATATTCAAGCGCTTGATTACTTCCCCGGTATCAAGGAACGCGACCTGCCGAAATATGTGCTGGTCTCCGATTTCGCCCGTTTCCGCTTGTACGAGCTTGAAAACGGCGAACAGCACGAATTCGAATTGCGCGATCTGCACAAGAACATCAAATGTTTCGGTTTCATCGCAGGCTACCAGACCCGTCCGATTCAGCCGGAAGATCCAGTCAATATCAAGGCCGCTGAACTGATGGGTCGCTTGCACGATGCGCTCAAAGACATCGGTTACGACGGGCATGCGCTCGAACACTATCTCGTCCGTCTGTTGTTCTGCCTGTTCGCTGAAGATACCGGCATTTTTGAGCGCCAGCAGCTTCAGGAATTCATTCGCGACAAAACCGCCGAGGACGGCAGCGATCTGGCCGCGCATCTGGCGCAATTATTCGAGGTGCTTAACACGCCGAAAGCGAAGCGACTAAAGAATCTCGACGAACAGTTGTCGGCTTTTGAATACGTCAACGGCAAGTTATTTGCCGAACACCTGCCCAGCGCCAGTTTCGACACACGAATGCGCAACCAGTTGCTCGATTGCTGCGCGCTGGACTGGAGCCGTGTCTCGCCCGCTATTTTCGGCTCGCTGTTTCAGTCGGTGATGGATGAAAAGCTGCGCCGCAACTTAGGCGCACATTACACCTCTGAAGCTAATATCCTTAAATTAATCAAACCCTTATTTTTGGATGGGTTGCGCGGTGAATTTGAAGCGTGTGGTGGCAATGCCAAGAAGCTGACCGAATTTCACGAAAAACTGAGCCGGCTCAAATTTTTCGATCCGGCCTGCGGCTGCGGCAATTTTCTCATCATCGCCTATCGCGAACTGCGCCTGCTGGAACTGGATGTGCTGCGCGATCTGTACAAAAAGCGCGAAACCGGATTTTTAGACATCGCCGAAATCGTCTGGCTGGATGTGGATCAGTTCTACGGCATCGAAATCGAAGAGTTCCCAGCCCAAATTGCGCAGGTCGCGATGTGGCTCACCGATCATCAGATGAACCAATTGATCTCGGAAGAATTCGGCAACTACTTCGCCCGCCTGCCGCTCAAAAAATCTGCCACCATCGCCTGCGGTAACGCGCTGTCTATGGACTGGCGCGCCGTCGCGCCGGACGTAGATTACATCCTCGGCAACCCGCCGTTCATCGGTTCCAAGATGCTGGATGATGCGCAGCGTAAAGACATGGAACAGATTTTTCACGGTGTAAAAGGCGCTGGCGTACTGGATTATGTCGCCGCGTGGTATTTCAAGGCGGCGCAGTACATGGAAGGAGGCAAGGTGAAAACCGCCTTCGTTTCCACCAACTCCATCACCCAAGGCGAACAAGTCGGCATTCTATGGGGCGCGCTGCTGAACAAGTATCACATCAAACTGCACTTCGCTCACCGCACCTTCAAATGGAGCAATGCCGCACGCGGCAAGGCTGCGGTGCATTGCGTCATCATTGGCTTTGCGCCTTTCGATATAAGTGACAAACGCGTCTGGGACTATGAAAAGCCAGATTCAGATGCGCAGGAAGTCAAGGTTAGCAACATCAATCCCTACCTGATTGATGCGGCGGATGTGTTGCTGGAAAATCGCAGTAAACCCATCTGCGCCATACCGGGAATCGGCATCGGCAACAAACCGATTGATGGCGGACATTACCTTTTTACACCGGAAGAAAAAGCGGAATTTATCACGCATGAACCACAGGCGGAAAAATGGTTTCGTCGCTGGATAGGTGCGGACGAATTCATCAATGGCTATGATCGTTGGTGTTTGTGGCTGGGTGATTGCCCGCCCGACGAGTTACGCAAAATGCCAGAAGCTATGAAGCGTATTGAGGCAGTGCGCCAAGTTCGACTAGCCAGCAAGAGCGCACCCACGCAAAAACTGGCCGCGACACCCACTCGTTTTCATGTCGAGAACATCCCTGATTCGCCTTATCTGGTGATTCCAGAGGTTTCATCGGAGCGGCGCACTTTTATTCCCATCGGCTTCATGCAACCGGATACGTTGAGCAGCAATCTCGTCAAGATCATTCCCAACGCCACCCTTTATCACTTCGGTATTCTGACTTCCACCATGCACATGGCTTGGGTGCGCTACACCTGCGGTCGAATGAAAAGCGATTACCGTTATTCGGCAGGCATCGTCTATAACAACTTCCCGTGGCCGGACGTCATTGCGACCGCGAGCGAATGCGTGGCGGAAAGCAATCCAGCGACGATCGTTCCTGGATCGCCACGGCGCGTTGCGCCTCGCGATGACACCAAATCCGCCATTGAAACCGCCGCGCAAGCCGTGCTGGATGCCCGTGCGCAATTCCCGGACAGTTCGCTGGCCGACCTCTACGACCCGCTCGCATGGAAACCGGCAATGGCAAAAGCGCACAAAGCACTGGATCGTGCCGTCGATGCCAGTTACCGCAAAGCCGCCTTCACCAGCGACGCGCAGCGGGTTGAATTCCTCTTCGAGCGCTACCAGCATCTCACCAGCCTGCTGCCCACCGAAACCGCAAAATCCAAAAGGATCAGAAAAGTGGCAGCATGATGGACATTGAAAACGATAAGCGCGTCGTCATCATCGCCGGGCCAAATGGTGCGGGGAAAACGACCTTTGCATGCACTTTCTTACCTGTTGATGCCAACTGTCTCAACTTTGTAAATGCGGACTTAATCGCTGCAGGACTATCACCTTTCGCTCCTGAACTCGCGGCCTTTAAAGCGGGAAGAATCATGCTGAAAACGATCGCTGAACATGCGCGACGTGGTGAAAGTTTCTCTATCGAAACCACGCTCTCAGGATTAACGTACGCACAAATGATTCCAGTTTGGCTGGCGTCCGGCTATTCAGTAAAACTAATCTTCTTGTCTTTGCCCAATGCGGACATCGCCGTGCAGCGAGTTGCGGCACGCGTAGCACAAGGTGGTCACAACATCCCTGAAACCACCATCCGCCGCCGCTTTGCATCGGGCATCAATAACTTTTCCCGCTATAAGCTGCTGGTGAACGACTGGCAACTGTATGATAATTCCGTCGCACCAACCATTTTACTGGAAGAAGGAGGTCTGCCATGAAAGCCCCCATATCGCACTCAAAAGATCCCGATTTACGAAAAGTACCGGAAGCCTTGTTGCGCGCGGCAGAAAATGCGCGGCGACTGGCCGAACAAACGGGTACACCGTTTATCACGCGCTCAGTCGCGCCCGCCGAGATCAGCGAAAATAAACCCGGCCAACCGTCCACTACCACCACCCAACACTACGAGGAGGCTAAAATGACACCGATCAACATTACGACTGCGGAACAGGTTGAAGATTACGTTCTGCGTCTGTGTTTTGACGATGGCGCGGTGCAGACGGTGGACTTCAAACCATTCTTATCGCTTTCGCGCCATCCCGACATTCGCGCCTACCTTGAGCCTGAAATTTTCTCGGCATACCGTATCGAATATGGCGAATTGGTGTGGGGTGATTATGACTTATGTTTCCCGATTGCCGATTTGTATCACAACCAGTTATTGCACAATGTTGCGCTTGAAGCGGCCGCCTAATCGCCGCTCTCATCACACAATTTTACGTTTGAAAGTTTGAATGAACACACCTGAAAAGCAAACCGGCGCGGCCAAAACGGCGCGCAACCCAATCAAAATCGTGCCGTTAGTCGAACGCCTGCGCAAACCTGAATGGATACGCGTCAAGACCGCTTCCGGCACCGGCTACAACGATGTCAAAAAACTGCTGCGCGAACACAGCCTCGTCACCGTGTGCGAGGAAGCCTCCTGCCCGAACATCGGCGAGTGTTTCAGCAAAGGCACCGCCACCTTCATGATACTGGGCGACGTCTGCACCCGCCGCTGCCCGTTTTGCGACGTGGCACACGGCAAACCCCTGCCGCCCGACGCGGAGGAACCGGCAAACCTTGCGCGCTCCATCGGTCTCTTAAAACTCAAGTACGTGGTGATCACCAGCGTGGACCGCGACGACCTGCGCGATGGCGGTGCTCAGCATTTCAGCGATTGCCTGAGTGCGATACGCGCCAGTTCACCTGCGACCCGTCTTGAGATTCTGGTACCGGACTTTCGCGGGCGTTTAGATGAAGCGCTGGATGCGCTGGCGCTCAGTCTGCCTGATGTACTCAATCACAATCTGGAAACGGTGCCGCGCCTGTATAAATTGGCACGTCCCGGTGCGGACTACGCACACTCGCTCAAATTGCTGCAGGATTTCAAAACCCGCTTCCCCGATATTCCAACCAAATCAGGCGTGATGCTGGGTCTGGGCGAAACCGACGAAGAGGTGCTGGAAGTGATGAGGGATCTGCGCGCCCACGGTGTGAACATGCTGACCATCGGCCAGTACCTGCAACCCTCGAACGGTCATTTGCCGGTACTGCGCTACGCACCGCTGGAGAGTTTTGCCATGTTTGAGCGCGAAGCCAAAGCCATGGGGTTCGATCACGCCGCCAGCGGACCGATGGTACGTTCCAGCTACTACGCAGACGAGCAGGCACATAAGGCAGGTGTGAGCGACTGTTAACGTTCGGATCAATATTCATGTAGGTCCGATCGAAAACCGGCCATATCAATGTTCCCTGCCATCCACGCGCGGCAGCATCAGTATCGGGATATAGCGCCAGCCCAGTATGGCAAAGCAGGCGAACCAACACGAGGCGGCAAGCGCAATCCAAACAGCGTAACTGGCGGGATAAATTTGCGGCGCGATAATGCGCATCACGAATGCCAGCATCATAAAGTACAGAGCGAGCTTGTCAACACGGTCAAAGAATACTTTTCTGCCCGTGTGACCTTTGCTGATTCGAATCATCATGGCCGGAATGATCAGCCCCATCGCGCCGAAAGTGAAGATGTGGGCTGACAATGAGGCACTCATTTCGGCGTAGTGCCCGAGCCTTATAAATTCAAACAGCAACTGCACGATGACGGCTAAGTAGCCCAGATGTTGAGGCCGACCGAAAAGTGACCCAGTTATAGGGGTTGTGCCGACCCAAA
>JBAXJT010000006.1:0-88030 GCA_037137715.1 Nitrosomonadales bacterium | reverse complement strand
AATACGCTACACCAAGCAACCAGCGGCTGTTGCACTTCGAACTTGAATGCGCGAAGTGATGAGCTACGATACAGCACGGTTAACCGAAAATCAATCGAGTCTGACCCTATTGATTTTTGTGAAAAAGTGCCGCATCACTGTCTGTTATCTTGCGACTAAATTCAGCGATGACATCCCTCATCCCCTCCTGGCCCAAGTCCTTTTTCTCGATGACATCAAAGCCAAACCCGCGCAATGCACGAGCGATATCTTCGGCATCATGGGGTGGATTGGGGAGTTTCTTAAGAATATCGGTATGCAGATAGTTGCCGTTGCCAATCACCAGGGCGATGCGCTTGCCTGCCCCTTGTGTGACGGACAGATTACGATTGCTGTCAGCATGCACTGCTGTTACCAGGAACAGGGCGCACAACACAATTCCTTTGATGAATTTATTCAGAATTTCAATTTTCATTGCTGATCCAGATAGCACGCAGAGGAGACCCGTATTTACATTATCAGTATTACGGATATTACCAGCTTTTATTCAGGCTTCGTGTTGCAGCGGTCAAATTATAAGTTCTGCATTTACACTGTTTCAGCTTTCTACCATCCAGCATGCAAACCAGTCGGTCAACGCACGACGCTCGCCAAGTTGGGCAAGTCGCTGATCGATGGCATCGTGATTGCCCCACACCACATCGAGCAAGACGCCATCATCCACTAGGGATTCAAGGTCGTGACAATACAGCCCCTTGTCGCGCTGCACATAAAAGCCATAGGTTCGGCACGCGACCGGGCGCTGACGATAGACGGGACAACTACCGCTCGCGAGTTCCAGCATCGGGCAAATGATGGGACGCGCCTGCTGGCTGCAGATGCCAAGCATCGTCCTGCGTATCTCCTCAAGTCTTTCAGGTGCCAACGCTACCAACCCCTCACGGAGTAACGCCCACTCAGGGAATGTCAGTTGCGGCACCTCAGCCAGATGCCGGCAACAATTATCGCACCCCTTGCCGCACAGCCACTCATCTCGACTGTCCAGTATGGTTTGTACGCGCGCGTCGATATCGAAATGGAGTTGGGCTAGCGGTGTCATGTGGTGATTTATAATGTACAAAATAAAAAAGCCCGGAACTTTCGTTCCGGGCTTTTTAACAAGCGCTAATTAAGCAGCTTGGATGTTTGAAGCTTGCTTGCCTTTAGGGCCTTGCGTAACTTCAAAACTTACTTTTTGACCTTCTTGAAGGGTCTTGAAACCATTCATGTTGATCGCTGAGAAGTGTGCGAACAGATCTTCGCTACCATCATCAGGAGTTACGAAACCGAAACCTTTTGCATCATTGAACCACTTAACTGTACCAGTTGCCATGTGACTACTTCCTTTTTTAAAAACACGGGAAAAACTCCCGCAAAACTATTTGATCGAAGATTGCACATGGTAAAACCAGTATTGCAGAGACTTTGATTCAAACGCGAAGATGACTTTATACGCTATTTTTTAAATCTGTTCAAGAAATTTTTAAAAACTAGCGTCAGACAGCAAAAATTACCTTACACAATCCACAAAATAGCGTTTCACGCCATCCACTTCCTCGGCAACCAGACCGTGGATATCCGTTTCGAAACCGGGGAGCTTCTGACTAAAATCACGTGCGAACTTCAGGTAGTCGATAATCGTCTTGTTGAACATTTCACCCGGAATCAGCAACGGAATACCCGGCGGATAAGGCGTCAAAAGCACAGCCGTGATACGGCCTTCCAGATCATCGATTTCAACACGATCCAGCTCTTCATGCGCCATCCTGGCAAAGGCATCGGACGGCTTCATCGCCGGTTGCATATCTGACAGATACATCTCAGTGGTCATGCGAGCGACATTGTGCAGCTTGTAGGCATCGTGTATCTGTTGACACAGGTCGCGCAAACCCGTGCGTTCATAGCGCGGATACTTTGCCGCAAATTCCGGCAGGATGCGCCAGAGCGGCTGGTTCTTGTCGTAATCATCCTTGAACTGTTGAAGCGCAGTCAACAGCGTATTCCAGCGCCCCTTGGTGATACCGATGGTGAACATAATGAAGAACGAATACAGACCGCATTTTTCAACGATCACGCCGTGCTCGGCCAAATACTTGGTGACCATAGACGCCGGAATCCCGTTATCGGAAAAATCGCCATCCACATCCAGCCCCGGCGTGATGATGGTCGCCTTGATCGGATCGAGCATATTGAAGCCTTCGGCCAGATCGCCAAAGCCATGCCATTTATCGGACGCCTTCAATACCCAGTCTTCGCGCGATCCCACACCCTCTTCGGCGATCACATCCGGCCCCCAGACCTGGAACCACCAATCCAGACCGAATTCATCGTCCACTTTGCGCATCGCACGGCGAAAATCCAGCGCTTCGGCGATGGACTCATCAACCAAAGCCGGCCCGCCCGGCGCTTCCATCATCGCAGCCGCCACGTCACAGGACGCAATAATCGCGTACTGAGGACTGGTGGACGTGTGCATCAGATAGGCTTCGTTAAAAATGTATTTGTTCAGTTTGCGGTTTTGCGGCTCGCGTATCAAAATCTGCGACGCCTGAGAGAGGCCGGCGAGCAATTTGTGTGTAGACTGCGTCGCGAATATCATCGATTCACGCGCCTGAGGACGATCCTTTCCGATCGCGTGCATATCCTTATAAAAATCATGGAACGCCGCGTGTGGCAACCACGCCTCATCGAAATGCAAGGTATCGATGCGACCATCGAGCATTTCTTTCAACATCTCGACATTGTAAACAATCCCGTCGTAGGTGCTCTGCGTGATGGTCAGGATGCGCGGCTTCTTAGTCTTGTCTTTGATAAACGGATTCGCGTCGATCTTGCGCTGTATGCTTTCCGGTTCAAATTCCGACTTTGGTATCGGCCCGATAATGCCGTAATGGTTGCGCGTCGGCGTCAAGAATACCGGCACCGCGCCCGTCATCATGATCGAATGCAGGATAGACTTATGGCAGTTGCGATCGACCACCACGATATCATCGGGTGCGACCGTCGAATGCCAGACGATCTTGTTGGATGTCGAGGTGCCATTGGTGACGAAGAACAGATGATCCGCGTTAAAAATGCGTGCCGCATTGCGCTCTGACGCAGCAACAGGACCTGTGTGATCCAACAACTGGCCCAATTCATCCACCGCATTGCACACGTCCGCACGCAGCATGTTTTCACCGAAAAACTGATGGAACATTTGTCCGACCGGCGACTTTAAAAACGCCACGCCGCCTGAGTGCCCCGGGCAGTGCCATGAGTAAGAACCATCTTGTGCATAATGCAGCAAGGCGCGGAAAAACGGCGGCGCCAATGAGTCCAGATACGAGCGGGCTTCACGAATAATGTGGCGCGCCACGAATTCCGGCGTATCTTCATGCATGTGAATAAAGCCGTGCAATTCGCGCAACACGTCATTCGGAATATGGCGGGAAGTGCGCGTCTCACCGTACAAATAGATTGGAATATCTTCATTCTTGAAGCGAATTTCTTCGACGAAGGCGCGCAGACTTTTCAGCGCAACTTCCGTTTCTTCCTTGCTGCCGCTGCCAAATTCTTCATCGTCAATCGACAACAAGAAGGCAGACGCGCGACTTTGCTGCTGCGCAAAGGACGTCAGATCGCCGTAACTCGTGACGCCCAGCACTTCCATGCCCTCTTTGACCAACGCATCCGCTAGCGCGCGTATGCCCAAACCACTGGCATTTTCAGAACGGAAATCTTCATCGATAATGATGATCGGAAACCTGAATTTCATATATAAACTCCCAACGGGAAAAATAGCATTAAAGACTCACAGGTTTACAAAACGAACGAAGGTTCAGTGAGGCATTGCCTTTGGCAAGACAGAAACTAAAGCGTTGTTCATTATTTAACTCTCAGTGAGTGTAACGAATTGGCGCGGATTGTCGCAGATTTACGGTGCAGCGCAAGCGAGTTTTTAATCCTGAGGCGAATAGGAATCAACAAGCTCACCGATCAGGCCGATCAGCACCTGCCTGACCTGCTGTGAATCACAGCCCATCAGCACGGCATCATCCAGCGCGTCCTGACAAATCTGGCGGATTTCTTCTAAATTTTCGCTCATCACCTTGTTCTTTTCCACGCAGGCGATCACCTCACCTTTGGGCGAACGCCAGATTATCGGTTTGCCATGTGACAAAGACATTACATTTTAGGCAACGTGACGCCAACCTGCCCCTGATACTTGCCGCCGCGATCCTTATAGGATGTCTCGCATTCCTCATCGCTCTCGAAGAACAGCACTTGCGCGATGCCTTCGTTGGCATAAATCTTAGCGGGCAGCGGCGTGGTATTGGAAAATTCCAGCGTCACATAACCCTCCCATTCCGGCTCAAACGGCGTGACATTGACGATGATGCCGCAACGCGCATAGGTCGATTTACCAAGACAAACGGTCAGCACCGAACGGGGGATTCGAAAATATTCGACGGTGCGCGCCAGCGCAAACGAATTGGGCGGGATGATGCAGTAATCGGCCGTGACTTCGACGAAGGAATTCGGATCGAAGTTTTTAGGATCAACGATGGTGCTATTGATATTGGTGAACAGCTTAAATTCGTTCGAGCAGCGTATATCGTAGCCATAGCTGGACGTGCCGTAAGACACGATGCGCTTGCCATCTACTTCTTTAACCTGATGCGGTTCGAACGGCTCGATCATGCCGTGCTGCTCCGCCATCCGTCGTATCCATTTGTCTGATTTAATGCTCATTGTTTTTGGGAAGAGGGAAGAGGGAAGAGGGAAGGGGAAAACCGCTGAGCCGCAGCCACCCTTCTCCCTTCTCCCTTCTCCCTTCTCTCTCCTTTAAGTATTTTGAACCACAATTTTCGGGAAAGCTGCGCTGTGATCCTGCGCCATTTCTGCGACCTTCACAGCCACGCGTCGCGCAATCTGCTTATACACTTTGGCAATTGATCCATCAGGATCAGCGACCACGGTAGGCTTACCGGAATCGGCCTGTTCGCGAATTGAAATATCCAGCGGCAAGCCGCCCAAAAATTCGGTATCGTAATCGGCACACATCTTTGCCCCGCCACCGGCACCAAAGATATGCTCCTCATGGCCGCATTTTGAACAGATGTGCGTACTCATATTCTCGACAATACCGATGATCTTGATGCCGACTTTTTCAAACATTTTCAGACCCTTACGCGCATCGAGCAAGGCGATATCCTGAGGGGTCGTGACGATCACCGCACCTGTCACCGGCACTTTTTGCGACAAGGTCAGCTGAATATCACCCGTACCCGGCGGCAAATCCACGATCAGATAATCCAGATTATCCCAGCGCGTCTGGCGGAGCAACTGATCAAGCGCTTGCGTGACCATCGGACCGCGCCAGATCATCGGCGCATCATCCCCTGCAATCATATAACCGATCGACATGGACTGAATATCGTGATTGATCATCGGCTCCATCGATTGACCATCGCGCGACACCGGCTGCCCCTTGATGCCCAGCATCATCGGTTGCGACGGGCCGTAAATATCCGCGTCCAGCATGCCGACCCGCGCACCTTCGGCGGCGAGCGCCAGCGCCAGATTCACGGCGGTGGTGGATTTACCGACGCCCCCCTTACCGCTTGCGACTGCAATGATATTTTTGACGCCGTCGACGAGCTTTACGCCGCGCTGTACCGCGTGAGGCACGACTTTGCTGGTCACAGTGATACTGACTTGACCCACACCCGGCAACACGGCTTTAAGTTGTGTCTCAACCATGACGCGAATCTCGTCCCACACGCTTTTGGCAGGATAGCCCAGCAGGATATCCAGCGACACGTCGCAACCGGTAATTTTGATGTTTTTGACGGATTTCCCGGTGACAAAATCGCGATGCGTGTTGGGGTCGATCAAATTCTTCAACGCACTTTGCACATCCATATCGCTAAAACTCATCGCTGCCTCTATTCGGTAATAAATAATACAAGGGCGTAATTCTAACTGATGTTATGAATCCACATTAAAAAGCTTGATACGCGACAAGGGGAATCAGCTTGTTTTGCACCAAACCTTAAGGGGGCGCGTTACACACTTACTGCACGCATCCTGTCTATTTTCTCGATCACGGCCTGATACAGATCATGGTCGGAATCGTGGTTATTGCGATCCGGATGGTGGGCACTGCGGATCTTTTTCAATTTAGTCATGCAGTCTGGCAGGTCATGCACTCGGGTCACGCGATCACCGTTCTTTTCCATTAAGCGCTGGAGTTCAGCCTCAGCACCTTCGCGTGTGTCATATAACTTCTTGCTGCCCAGACGCCAGCCATCCTGATTTTTGCGCGGGGATTGATTTTCACGACCATCAAACCAAACCCATCTACCGGAATCGGCATCCTGTTCGAACGTAACGGTGGTGATGACGTAGGTGTAAACAGGCGGCTCGATGTCGGTTGCGAATAGATTGATGACCTTACCGACCGTTCCCACCGTTGCCAGGTAATAGGTGCCGGCCTCATGCGGGCAGAAGCCGCTGCTTTGGGTTGGTGCAGGCTTGATGTCGCTACCTGATGAATTCATTTGAGCCATGCGGCTGAGTGCTTTGCGTTGTGCGTTGGTCACAGATATTGCTCCTTATATTGTTTGAAACTCGCTCCAGCGATAGGGCACCTGACAGGCTTATGGGCGGCCCGCTCGGCTAAACTCTCGTCGCGTGCGTTCAGGGACTGATGCGCTCAAAAAAAGGCCATCTCAAAGGATGGCCAAATTGCGTGCTTTGTCCGGCTCCCCGATAGAATTCGAATCTACGACCTGTAAATTAGCAGCCGCAATTCTCATCCGCCACCGGGGCGAAAATAAATTAAATAAAATCAACTACATAATTATACCGCACCTGATACCAATATGCCTCATACTTTCCAGCAGCGAGTCACCATGAAATTAAACTAAGCAGAGTGCAAACAACCAAAAGCCCATGTAAACATGGGCTTTAGTTAAATACTTTACACTTTATGTCGCAGGTAACTACTAGAACGGGATATCGTCATCGAAATTATCGAAGTTGCGGGGCTGGCTGGCTGCAGGCGCGGGGGCAGCTCTCGGTGCCGAGGGCGCTTGAGCGCGCGCAGGCTGAGACGACTGGGACGACTGATCTTCCATCACTTCAAAGCTGCCGCCGGTTGATTTACCGCCCAGCATGGTCATTTCGTTCACCAGAATTTCCGTGGTGTAACGATCTTTGCCTTCTTTGTCCTGCCACTTGCGCGTTTGCAACTTACCTTCGACATAGATCATCGAACCTTTTTTCAGGTATTCGCCAGCAACTTCCGCCAGGCGGCGATAAAAGGTCAGGTTATGCCATTCGGTTTTTTCCTGCTTGACGCCGCTCTTGTCCTTCCAGTTTTCAGAAGTTGCCAGCGTCGCATTGGTGACCGCTTCCCCGTTAGGCATATAGCGCGTTTCCGGGTCTTTGCCTAAACGGCCGATCAAAATCACTTTATTTACCGACATGTCCTACTCCCTTTGTTCACGCAATGGACCCGCCAGTCCATCGATCATAAGTTAAAAATTCATCCGCTTTTGATTTTAAACCATCTGATCAAATAACATCAGGCGAAATTATACGCTGATCGCGGCGACGACCTCTTTGATACCTTATCAGCCAGTTGCACGTCGTCTTTTTTTCCGGCTAACCTTATCCGACTAAATATGTCAGGTAAAATAGCTACGTTACCGCACAGGACTCCGTCGCATGATCAAATTTACCTTCGATAACCGTTTCGTCAGCGAATTGCCGGGCGATCAAAGCGGCTCACCCCACTCCCGCCAGACACCTGACGTCTGCTGGGCGTCTGTCGATCCGTCACCGACATCCCTGCCCGCACTGCTGGCTTATTCGGCCTCTTCCGCCTGCCTGCTTAATCTCAGCCATGAGGAGGTGCATTCGGCAGAATTTCTGCAGGCCTTTAGCGGCAATCAATTATTACCCGGAATGCGCCCTTACGCCGCCTGCTACGGAGGACACCAATTCGGCCATTGGGCCGGACAATTGGGGGATGGACGGGCGATTTCGCTAGGTGAGATGATCAACCAGCAAGGTGAGCGATGGGAGCTCCAGCTCAAGGGCGCCGGCATGACGCCGTATTCCCGTCGCGCCGACGGACGTGCCGTGCTGCGCTCTTCACTACGCGAATTTTTGTGCAGCGAAGCCATGCACCATTTGGGCATCCCAACGACACGCGCACTGAGTCTGATCGGCACGGGCGACGATGTGATGCGGGATATGTTCTACGACGGGCACCCGAATGATGAACCCGGCGCCATCGTCTGTCGCATCGCCCCCTCCTTCATCCGCTTCGGTAATTTCGAACTGCTGGCGGCGCGCGGCGAGCACGAGTTACTCAAACGCCTGGTTGATTTCACCATCGACCGCGACTTTCAAGAGATTAGCAAAGAAGCGGACGACTATTTGTCTGACTGGTTCAGCCTGGTTTGCGAGCGAACGGCCAAACTGGTGGTGGAATGGCTGAGAGTTGGCTTCGTGCACGGCGTGATGAACACCGACAATATGTCGATTCTCGGCCTGACCCTCGATTACGGCCCCTACGGCTGGATAGACAACTTCGATCCCGGCTGGACGCCCAACACCACGGACAGCGAATGGCGGCGCTATTGCCTGTCGCAGCAACCACCCGTGGCACGCTGGAATCTCGAACGACTGGCCGATGCGCTCTCGACCATCAAAGGCGCACGTTCACTGCGCGAGCGTGGACTGAAGCATTTTGATGCCGCCCTGCAAACGAGCATGACGAGCATGCTCGCCGGAAAATTCGGCTGGCTTGCCTGGTGCGATACCGACGCCGAACTGGTTGAAACTATTTTTGACCTGATGCAAATAGCAGAAGTCGATATGACCCAATTTTTCCGCGCAATGGCAAACATTAAACAGCAAGCTCCCGATCTTGCCGTGTTACGCAGCGCGTTTTATCAGGAAAACCTCTATCTCAATCACGGTCCGCTATTTAACGACTGGCTCCAGCGCTATGCTGCGCGCCTTTGCCTGCAACAGGAAACCGATGACGCACGCCGCGAGCGAATGAACCTAGTCAATCCGCGCTTTATTTTGCGCAACTACCTCGCCCAGCAAGCCATCGAGGCTGCGATGCAAAATGACATGAGCTTCCTGGAACGGCTGATGGAGGCGGCCCTGCGCCCTTATGACGAGGAGATAGACGCGGATTTAGTTGCGCTAAGACCTGACTGGGCGATCAACAAGCCCGGCTGTTCAATGCTCTCTTGCAGTTCCTGATCGCCACTACAAACGGGCTTTGAGCAGACTCGCCAGCCACTGACGCTCGGCTTCCTTAACGGGCATCTCGATCACGCGCTCCGGCACTTCCCAGACCACCACGCGGGGCGCAAAGGAACGGAAGGTCACGCCGCCGAAATAGCCGATCGCAGCACCGGCAAAGTCGCCCCCATCTTTGGCTTCATTGGCCACCCCCTCGCCTAGATGTCGCTCTAAAAAAGGCACAAAATTGCTGTTTCTGGAATAAGACGTACCGATCAGCGTCGTCGTCGGGGCTGAGGCCTCGCCGAACAAGTCATCACTCCCTTGCGCCAGCGGCGGCAGCACGGTGACTTGTGCTGACTCAACACGGGGCCGCAAGAAGGCCGGTAGCCCGTCGATACCGGCCAGATGCACCAAATCCCCGGGCCTTGCCGTCAATGCCGTGTTGAGCACGACCGGCTCTCCACCCGCATCTCCCGCCCAATGCCGCGCACGCAAGGCGGATGCAACCACACGCGCCGACCTGTTGGCCCCCGCTTCATTCCAGTGCGTATCGGTGTGGTAATAGCGCTCGCCTTCCTGCTCTGCCAGCGACTGAGTCAGGTCCAGCGCTGCAACACCCTCTCCTTCCAAGGTCGATTGCCAGTTCGCAACGCGCGCAGCAAAGCGGCCGGATCGCTTCAATCCGCACAGATGCGCGCTTTCGATGCGGGTTTTATCGGGCACAATCACCATCAGCAATTTAATGCCGCGCTCGGCCAGCCGGCTATTGAGTTTTGCCGCCAGTGTCGCCCTGAATCGGGCTGAATTTTCGCTGTCAGGATGCGGCTCAAGTTCGTCGGCAAGAAACAGCCAGTCGGCACAACCGGGGCGCACACCAGGCCCCAGATCGCCGGTCAGATTCCACAGCATGCCGCGCTCAATCTGGCTAAAAGTTGGCCCCAGCACGAAGTGTTGATTCAATAGTTTGGTGAAGCGTTTGGTCGACTCCCCCGAAAGGATTTTATCCGTATCTTTGAGCGCGGCCCACTCCGCCTCAGGGACTGCCTTTAAGGAGATGACAGACACCGAGAGTCCCGCGATCAACAGACAGACAAAAGCGGCTGCCGGCAGGATAGTCAGATATTTTCGATTAATCAGCATGATGTCATCCTCAGAACTGAAAATACAAAAAGGGCGGTGACTGCTGTCCGGTCAGCACGATCAACGCATAGGCGAACGCCAGTGCCGGCCAGACTGAACGCCAGAGGCTATGACTGAATATTCCCCATCCGCGGCCTGCATATCGCGTGGCGGGGTAAACGATACAAATGATGCCGATCACAAACGAGGCGTAAATGGAGGGTCGCAACGCAAGCGAGACCGCATCGCCCATCGCCACGCCGTGCAAACCGAATTGCCCCGCCCACATGTGCAGCGCAGATGAAAAATCCGCTGCGCGAAACACCGTCCAGGCCAGCATCACGACAACCAGCGTTAACAGGCGCGAGAAGAAATCGGGCATGGCATAACCGCGTGCGTTGTAGACGCGTGCCGTACAAAGCGCCGCGCCATGAATGATGCCCCAGATCAGGTAGTTCCAACTCTCCCCGCCATGCCACAGGCCGCCGATCGACATGGTCAGCAAAAGATTAAGATAAGTGCGCCACTCACCGCCGCGATTGCCGCCCAGCAACGAGATATACAGATAATCACGCAGCCACGACGAGAGTGTCATATGCCAGCGCCGCCAGAAATCCTGTATCGAAACAGAGAGATAAGGGTTGTTGAAATTCGGCTCGAATTTGAAACCCAGCATCAAACCAAGACCGATGGCCATCAGGCTGTAGCCGGCAAAATCGAAGTACAGTTGTATGGTGTAGGCGCCGCACCCTATCCAGGCGTCAATCAAGGTCGGCGCGGATTGTTTGAAGACCAGTGCCACCAGCGGCGAGAGCGGGTCGGCGATCAGCACCTTCATTGCAAAACCGATCATGAAACGGCGCACCCCGAGTGAGAATTCCTCGGCTGAAAAGAAACGTTCCCGCAATTCCTTTTCGATCACCTTATAGCGAACAATCGGGCCTGCGATCAAGTGCGGGAACATCGCGATATAGGCGGCGAAGAAGCTGAAACGGTATTGTGCCTGAACGATCTTTCGGCGCACATCGACCAGATAGGACGTCGCATGCAGGACGGTAAAGGACAGTGCAATCGGCAGAAAAACCGTCTCCCAGACGATCAGCGGATGATCAGCTCCGCCAAAGAGATCATTGAGGGAGCGCACAACCACATTGGCATATTTGTACCAGGCGAGGCTGGCAAGATTGACGATAATGGCGCCTGCCATGATGCGCGTCTTGAATGTTTCCGAGTTCGACTTATCGATCAGGATCGCGGCGAGCCAGGTAACAAAAGTCAAAAATATAATTAAAATCAGAAACTTAGGCGTCCACCAGGCGTAAAAAATCCAGCTGCCGAACAACATCGTATGATTGCGGTAGCGAGATGGGGTGAGAAAATAAAACGCGAAAAAAACCGGCAAAAACAGCGTCAAAAACTCCAGGGACGCAAAGACCATAACTTAGAATCTCCGAATTGATGCCGGTTTAATAGGACTACACTTATTTTTTGTCGTCGTTGATGACAAACGCCTGCCTAGCATTGTTCACACCCAACAGGAATAGGCTGTAGCGCGAACCCGATTCCAGTCCGGACAAATCGACCGCTGTCGCGCTGCCGCTGCAGTTAATCGCGCCCGGCTGCTTGTCGCTGCCCGTCAGATGGCGCTGCATGGCAAGGGGTTTGACCTCATAGGAGGCTGTGGCATTTTTTTCAACAATGCTCAGATTCGCGCTGCTGCATTTAGCATCGAGATTGAGCAAGGCAAGAGAGGCACGCGTGCCGCTAAATTCACTGGGCGTTTCCCTGAGCAAGGACGTCTTGATTTGCTTGGCACCGGAAGGCAGCACGGCAACCGTGATGAATTCCCACGGTTTACCGACCACGTCTACCGCCACATGAGCTCCGCTCCCCTGAATCGTTGCCGAAAGTTTGGCGCCTGATTTAATCTTAAAAAAACGCGTGACGCGCGCATCAGGCTTCGTCCCCAGCACTTTTTCTTTGCCCTTGGCTGTGGCAATGGTCACCTCCGTGTCGGTCGCATTCACAAAGCGAACAAATGAGGACTCTTCAGAGGGACCGGTCTCATACAACTGCGGCTCTGCGACGGCCGCAGCGGACAACAAGACCGCCAGCAAACTCAGTGAGCGTGTCACGATTTTTTTCATATCAACCTCAAGGCTTAATTTTTTTTAATATATCGGAGGAAATAATCTGACTGGTAATCGCACTCCCCCAGGCCTGATAGCCATCCTTGCCGAAATGCTGTCCGTCATCCGGTAAGGTGCCCCATTCACCCGGTTTGGACATTTTCAGTGAATCGATGTAAATACAAGGCGAGACATTATCAGCTAGGAACTCAGACATTTCTTTCACGCGTGGAAAATTCTTGCCATTTTTTCCGCCTTCATTACCCCACGCAGGACCCACCCAAATGCAACGCGCACCGCTGGCTTTGATACCATCTGTCAGGGTTCTGACCTGATCCCGTATCCACGGTTTGGGCAGAGTCGCCGCTTTGTAACTGGCCATCGTGTCGCCATTCACCACCACGATCAAATCGGGATGGTGGGCCGCGAGCAAATCGGGCAGCGGCTTCATGATGGCAACTTCAGCACGGCGTTCGCGCAAAGGGCCGTTATCCAGCCTGAACGCCGTACCGCATTCCGCCTTGGTGGTTTTCATCCAGTCACCCGACAGCGTGCCGCATGCGCCGTAAGAATACACCTTAGCGCCTTGCTGCATCAGCCCATCATGCAGCGTGGTGATCAAGTAGTCGCGGGTCGCCATATGGCTGTCACCGATAACCAGGACGGTGAGTCCGGCAAGAAGCAAACTCATATTGATTCCTCTATTTTCACGTTAAAAACGAACCCAAGTTTAAGTGCAGGCTTTATGTCTGTCCAGAAATAATCAACTCAGACTAGCGCCGGCGTTTTCTTTTACGCGTCGATGCACTATTCCAAAGTGGCGGCGGTTCTGCCGTCTGCGCCGCACTCACATTAATCGCCAACTCGACGGCCACCTGACGCAGCAGCAGTTCCGCATCGGCGTGTTTGCCCTGTCTCACCAGTGCATCCGCACGGTCAAGCTGCAGATGCGCCCATGACGTTTTTTGCAATCTGGCCATCTCTAAGGTACGCGAAACAGGCGATATCCGCTCAAGTGTATGCATTGCCTCCATCCACAGATGCTGCTCGGCATACAACTGTGCGCTGGCAAACAAGGCAGCCGGCAAATCAGGATTGTTCAGCAATACGCTGTCGATTTGCACTCTAGCACGGGAAAACTCCCCCGCCCCCTGATAGAGCTGCGCCAGATCCAGACGGGATTTTAAACTATCGGGATTTTTCAGCAGACTGTCTTCCAGCTCTGATCTGGCCTGATTATCGGAACCGGCGGATCTGAGTTGATTATCTGTGCCGCCTGAATTGACCGTCTCACGCCTGCCATTCGAAGGCGGCGCGCCCAGCTTTTTCCTTATTTGCGCTGCCAGATCGCCGCGGCCGCGCGATTCCCAATACTGCGCGCTGTCAACTTGCGCCTCACGCGTGGGTTTAACGACCGGCATCGCTTCTGAGCCGTTCGGCGCAAAATTTACGATCTTAGTCTGTACAGGTGTTTGAACGGTGACGGGTATAACCTTAGGTTCGCCGCGTGCCTTCTGCGCCAGATCGCTGCGACCGCGCGACTCCCAGTATTGAGCTGTGTCTTCTGACTTCACGATATCAGGTTTAGCAGATGCCTGCGACTGACTCAACGGGGTTGCAGCAACGACAGTAGGCCTTATTTCAGCAGGCGGTGGAATGACCACAGGTGCGGCCGGCTTTACCGAAACAAGCGATTCAGCCTTAACAGCGGGTGCTGAAACTTGCCTGATACGGCTGCGCTCTTTTTCTGCCAAATCAGCCCGTCCGTGACGATCCCAGTATGTCGCACGCGCCTGCAGTTCCAGATCCGAAGGCTTTTCGTTCACCAGCAATGAGCCGCCCTCCGTGCTGAACGCCCCCTCTTCTGCCTGCGCAAACAGAGAAAAGCATGCGGCGATTCCCAGCACGATTATTTTATTGCTGAACATGATGAATTCCACTGTACAACGAGTTGACCCTGCGAGGAAAATGCAAACTTGTGCGCCATCCAGCCCTGGCCAAACAACGCCAGCACCTGATCATAATAGCGAAGATTCTCCCCGATTAACAGTCCGCCCACTGGCTGCGAAGCGAGCCTGTCACTTTGCAACTTCAGTGCAGCGCTATTATTCATCGTTGCAAAATAAGGTAGCAGTGCTGCCGAAAAACTAGGCGGACTCACACCTGACACGTCCCCTGTTTGCGTATTGACTGTCAAAGGCGGAGTTATCTGATATTCCGGTATCAGTTTATTCATACCGTAAATCAACTTCTTAATTTTTCCGAAAGAAGGATCCTGACGGGACAACATCCCCCACCACAGATAGACGCGTATTGCATCATGCGTGCCGACTTCCCCCTTCTGCGGATCAATCAGGTAGCCTGATTCTGGAATATAAGCGGCCCAGTCCGGCACATAACCCCTGGGAGCTGCGCTACCAAGCAACGTGAGATTATTTTCGATGATCTGTTTCCAGGGCCCATCGGGATCGGCAATGGAAAAAGCGCGCAGCAATTGCACCGGATAATAGCTGGGATTCAAACGCGAACCGCCCGGCTCCAGTGCAAACCCATTCGCAGCAGGCAATAACACCACACCGGCCCCTGACAGATTGCGCACCAGTTGAATACGAATATTGGCGAGCATCATCCGGCCCAATGCAGTGTAACGCGGCTCATGCCATAAACGTCCCGCCTCCAGCAGGGTATAAGCGAACCAGGTGTCGGCATCAGATGCGGAATTTTGATCGACCACGCCCCATGCGCCGTCGGATTTTTTGCCCCATTGCCAAGCAGGTAAACGTGCGCTCAAATCTCCGGCTGCCAGATTATCACGACTCCAGAGCAGGATCTGTTCAAAGCGCGGCCTGTCATTGGCGATCAGCGCAAAAAGTAACCCGTACGCTTGTCCTTCTGATGTGCTGTAACGCTGCTCGCTCTCGTCAGCGAGCACACGCCCGTCAGCCTGAACAAACCGACTGGCGAAGGACTGCCATGCCGGCCAACAGGGCTGCGCGCAAACCGGCAAAGCCGCCATCAGCCACGCACAGATCACTATCCTAGCGATAGTGCCCGACATCGTTTATTTCCGTAACCGTTGATCAGCCAGTTTTCGCAAATAACGGAACGAGGTGACCGCCACCAGCAGGGCTGCCACGCCAATAAAAATCAACAGGAACAATGGCTGCCGTGATAAAAACCAATGTAGCGCGGTCCACCACGGCAAGCTTCCCGTGTAATAGGTAGGCCCCGTTTGAAATCCTTCGATGCGTTTGCCGCTTTGCATCACCAGATCGCCCGTAAAATGCATAAGCAGCTTAGGATTCGCCATCGAAGCGGTAATATTAGCAATTTGCTCAGGGTTGTCGCCGGTCAGCACCACAACACTACGACCGTTTTTAAGCGGTGATTCGAACCCCACCAGCGCACCCAAACCGCCATCGCCCTTGCTAATCAAATCACCGGCACGCTGCATCGCATCCTCCAGATCGCGGTTTCTCCAGCGTGATATCAGACGATCAAATGGGCCTGGCACGCTGAGCGTATGGGTTCCTTTTTCCAGCAACGGATGTATCTTATTAGCCCAACGTTCGAGCAGCGGTTGATTGCCTGCCGTACCGATCAAAATCAGATCTTTATTGGCGTGAGCATCGACGCTGGCGGCGGTAATAATGGCATGCCGGATAGCAGGATAGCCGGTTACGCGTCCCATGCGGCCCATCAGCACCAGATAGGTTTCGATCTCAGCCGACACCGCATTCTCAGGCATCACGACGGCTGTTTCTGACAAATCCGCCATCCGTGTATAGGGAAATCCGTCATTGACAAAGAACCCCAGATTGGGCAGGGCCGCATAATGCGGGAAAGAGGAGAAATCGATCCTCGAATCCTGATCGATGACGCCACGCTCGTTGTTTAAAAATACATCTTTGCAATACCCTTGCTTGGTGTAATCAAAAAAGTAGTGTAACTGCAACTGATTCTGCCCAAAGATATTTTCGTGCGGAATCAGTACCTCTTCACTGGCAACCGCCTGCCCGTCCTGCAGCAACGGCAGCCTCATTTTCTTCTCGATTTTGCTGGGCACACTCGCCAGCGGCAGCGCTTTGATAAATGCGTTGTTGATATTAACGTTCAGCGTCGATCTGTCGGGCACCGGGCGCGGGGTATAGCGGTAATGCAAATTCATCGGCACACCATCGCTGCGCCAGGCAAAAATATCCGGCGGCACATTGAAGTTGATCCTGATCATATCCGGTGTCACGCCTTCAACCTGCAATTCAGACTGTTTTGCCAACTCCGCAAAGTGCACCGCTCTGTCTGTTGGGATCCAACCCGGCGCATCGTAAGGCTTACGCAGAGGAATATCCTGCATCTGCTTAACGCTAACATAACTGCCAGTCAGCGTTGCGGTTCCCAGCGTGAGCGCTTGAGCTGCAATATCCAACTCTTTGGCATCGCGTCCCATCACGACCAGCAATTTGGCATTCGCATTGAGCGGATTGGCGATCATCGCAAGGCTAGGCCCGTTGATCACTGGAAGATTAAGTCCTGCAGGCACCGTACTGCCCGCGACCAGCATCACACCGTTGCCCTTGGGCAAGGTATTGAGCAGCACAGGAAACTGAGAACCGCGATAATTTGACAGCGCGCCAAACCACGATGCAACTACGCCGGCGGCATGCAACACCTCATTATTAGGCTGCGCTGGAAATATAAACGGCAGCACCAGTTTGCGGTTGTCCAGCCGATCGAAAAAGGGCGCAGGCAGCAAAGCCATATCATCCGGCAGCTTCAAGTGACGTACGGTGAGCTCCAGCTTGCTCAGATTGCTGACATTGGCCCACAGCGTTGAGTGCATCGGATCTTCACACTCACGCGTGTAATGCGCGATCAATTCCAGCGTCAGCTGATTAAAATCGATGAACATGCTCGAATCGAGTTGCACATCACTGGTATGGCCATTATTTCCTTCTCGCGGCAAGGCCAGCGACGTCATCAGCTCGTCGTTTAACAAAACCTTCAGGTGCGACAACTCAGGAATCAACGCGGGCGACCAGGCATAGGTGAGTTTCAATTTCGCGGCGGTGATCACCTCATCGTTGCGCATCGACAACTTCAACGAGCGCCGGCCATTTACGGTATGCAAATCAATCGGGCTGTTCGCACCCAATTCTTCGAGCGTATAAGAATAGCGACTGATTTCATCCGAATTTTCTTTCACAGGCTCGGCGGCCTCGTCAGCAGATTTAACCTCTGCAGGCGCGTCATGAGTCTTGGAAGTCGAGTGATGTTTCTTCGCATAGGCCACTCCCGAAGTCGTCGCACAGACAACGGCCAGTAAAACGAGCAACGCCCGACGAATGAAGATCAATTTCGAATAAACCTTCAGGAAATTGCGTGACTTTTTCATAATATACCCACCAATTTTAATCAACAATCGCTCGCGCGCTTATACATTTACAGTAAACCCGGCCCACCGACCGGAAAAACATTTCGGACAATTTAAATACTCAAGAGCGCACGGGTCTGACCAGCAGACGGCGTCCCACCCTGAACAATACGCTGAGTTTTTTCCTCAAAAATCCCTCTTTAACTGAATCCGGTTTGAGCGCTTGCTGATCAAAAAGACCACGTTCAGGCGACACTTCTTTTTCTCTGCTCTGATAACTCTTCTGTACACCCGTCTTTAAATCATGCCACAAGTGTTGATAGCCTTTCATGCTGTGGTAACAGATTTCCTTCATACCTGCCAATGGCCGATCGACGACGCGATTATCATCCCAGTCCAGCCATGCATCGGCACGAGCGAGCGTACACTGCACCAGATCCATTTGCTGCTGCAAACTTAAATTATCAAACTCAACGCCGACGATGGTATCTCTGGCGAACACGACTTTTGCCGGGAACACAAACTCGCGCTCGCCCATAAAGAGCGATACACGCGCCATACTATTTAAAGCCGCCATATTCGCAGCAGGCATCACCAAGCCCAACCCGCCTTCCGAATAATCATTGGCGCGACAGGAAAAAACCTGGCCGTTAGCGAGCTTCAACATCGCTTTTTGATTACAATTGACTCGATGACTGGAGCGCACCTGTTTGGTTTCCGTCGCTACGGCGATGGTCGCCCCAAGAATCACTAGGTTATAGACCGTCCAAAGTAGATTCAATACGACGGTATCCACCTCAAACCTATTCCACCAGAATAGTCTGATCACACCGATGAATAGTCCTGTGACATTCAGCGCCAGCATGATCAAATAGGGCTCACTGATCTTCCAGTCAAAGAATTCCTTTTCAACTAACCCCCCCTTGGCTGTCACATTGAATTTACCGAATTTCGGGTTTAACAATGCCACCAGCGTAGGACGGAAAATATACCAGGCCAGCGTCGCTTCATACAACTCAGCCCAGAAGGAGTGGCGATGCGCACCCTGCATGCGGGAATTGGTAATATTCGCGTGGAACAGATGCGGCAGCGCATATACGGCGATCGCTCCGGCGGATGCATTGATGATGTGAGCCTGAAAAAAAAGATAGGACAGCGGCGCTAACAAAAACACCATGCGCGGCAATCCATAGAAGAAATGTAACATCGCATTGGAATAACATAGCCGCTGCATGAAACTCAGCCCCTTGCCAAACAAGGGATTATCCACCCGGAAAATTTGCGCCATCCCGCGCGCCCATCGAATCCGTTGCCCGACGTGAATCGACAAACTCTCGGTCGCCAGCCCTGCCGCCTGCGGAATCGAGATATAAGCCGTCGTATAACCTAAGCGGTGCATCTTCAACGCGGTATGCGCATCTTCAGTGACTGTTTCAACCGCCACACCGCCCACCTCGAGCAAAATTGTACGCCTTGTCACTGCACAGGATCCGCAAAAAAATGTTGCATTCCACAGATCGTTACCATCCTGAATCAAACCATAGAATAGCTCACCTTCGTTCGGCACCCGGCGGAACGTTCCCAGATTGCGTTCAAACGGATCCGGTGACAAAAAATGGTGCGGTGTTTGCAGCATGCCGAGTTTCTTATCCCGCAAAAACCAGCCTACCGTCAACTGCAAAAATGAACGCGCCGGGATGTGATCGCAATCAAAAATCGCAACAAATTCACCGCTGGTTATTTTGAGCGCTTCATTAATATTACCAGCTTTGGCATGATTGTTATTGTCACGCGTCAGATGCAAAACACCCACACTCCTGGCGAATTCGGCAAACTCCTCACGACGACCATCATCGAGTATATAGATATTGAGCTTTTCTCGCGGCCAGTCCAGTGCCATTGCCGCAAGCACGGTAGGCCGAACCACTTTGAGCGATTCGTTGTAAGTCGGAATAAAAATATCGACGGTGGGCCACTGCGTCGTATCTTCGGGCATGGGTTCGGGCAAACGCCTAAGCGGCCAAATGGTTTGTGCATAGCCTAGCAGCAGCACTAACCAAGCATAGACTTCAGCGATCACCAACGTGACGCTGAAAAACGTGTCCACCCAGTTACCCATCGACAGCGTTTCAGTATAGCGCCAGTACAAATATCGACTGGATGCGTTGACCGAAAATACAATCATCACCAGCGTAAACAACGTGCCGGTATAATTGCGCAAATACAGCGCCAGCACCAACACCATGCTGGCGTAAATTGCCTGCCCCAGCAAACTGAGTGATACGCTCATGCTCACCAGAAAAAGCACAAAAGCGAAAATCATTGCGGCCGCACGCCAATAACGATGCTCCCAGCCATACCACTCGCGGACTGCAATCACGAATTCGTTGATCTTACCAAACTTATAACGATCAACGGTTCTCGGTTTACTGCGGCGATCTACCCCTTTGAATTCAGGCGCATTCACCGACCGGTAGGCTCGCTTAGGCTTGCTCACCTGACAGCCTGGTCAACCCGGCTTTGCAGCCAGTCGGTCAATTGTACGATATCGTCGACCGCCTGACAGTGTGGCGCATATTGCGCGGCAGGCTGTTGGTAAGCCAGCGCTTCACTCAGGGATTCATCGCGATGAATCGGATACGGCGCCAGGCGATCGCCCAGCACCGTCTGCATGACGGTTTTAATATCGCGGTTTAACGGGTGATCGGCATCGAACTGATTCAGGACATAATACGAACCATAAAAATCGGTGCGATTGGCGCAGTAGTAATCGAGCAGACTTTCAATCGCGGTAAGCGTCGCATAAGACCCTGCATCCGGGATCATCACAACCAGCACCAGATTCGCAATCGATAGCGCCTGCTGCACGTAAACGGAAGGACCGGGCGGCGTATCCAGAATCGTATAAGAATTTGGCTCGCGCCCCAACTCCATCAGATTATCTCGCAACCATTCCGGCGTTTGCGACAGATGAGCCTCAAAAGTAATGCGCTCGAATTCCGACACCTTTCCGTAGGGCACAAAGCTGACCCCGTATGCGCTGTCATACTCAGTGTAATACCAGCTACTTTGCTGCAATGTCTGATGAACCATTCCATTCACGTCAGCAGGGTCAGCCCCCAGGTGCAGACGCAACGCATTTTGCGGATCAAGATCGACCAGCCTGACAGGGTGCCCGCCGGCCGCCAGCGTACACGCCAGATTGACAGCAACGGTCGTCTTACCGACACCGCCCTTAGGTGAAATCACAGCAATTACAGTCATTATTTTTTCAAAAATCCAAACAGGCTGCGCAAACTTTTATCCTGTGTATTCACAGCAACATTATTTTGCGGATTAAGCAGGCGCGAAAAAACCGACGTGATTTTGTCCTGATCCGAACGCTCAACTTCACGTCGACCAGGCTCAGCTTGCACGGGCGGACTCATGGCAGAAAACAAGGATCGTGTCGCGGACACCGGTGTATTTACAGATGAAAACAACGTTCGAGCGGGGGGCGGCACATCCGCTTTGGCAAAAAGGGCAGGCGACTGAGTTTGTTGAATGACCGGTGCGCGTTTGATAACACCCGGTTGCGCAGCATTGAATGAGCCCGTATTTGCCCCCGAAAAACCCGCAGCGCGAGCAACCGGATTTTCAGCCGATGCTCTGAGCTGGGGCGCACTGATACGCTCCTTTTCAATCGCTGTCACGATAGGCCAGTTTTTCTTTGCTTGATCAACGACATATTCCTGCTGGATTTCCTGATAATTACTGGTATCCCCGCCGAATTTTTTGAACAGATTACGTATATCCGCATTAGCAGCTTTTTTCATAGCTCAAGTTCACTCCGCTCTTTTTGCAGCATGCCTTTATCTCCCGAATCGAAACACCAGCAGAAAATTATCCTGCTTTGCCGATGGAACCTGGGTGATGCGCAACTCAGGACCTGCACCCAGCGCAGAGAGCCAGTACCCGTAAACACCCTCAAGAATCGCAGGCGACCAATCCAATGCATCGTCTCCGAAAGCAGCTTGTAAAGGAGAGACGTGATGTTCGATATACAAACCATCTTCCTTCTCAACCAACGCCACCCACCCCCAATCCATGTCGAACCAGATGGCGTTAATTGATTCTTGCAGAGCGGCAATCGTATCGCCAACAGGCGCAGGAATGCCTTGCGCCATTGAAACGCCCAGTCGAGCCATCAAAACCCGGAGCTCGGCCACCGGGATTTGCTGACCAAACTCACTGGCAAATGCATTGAGAAAAACATGCCACTGAACAGAGCAGCGCTGCTTGACGAAATACCCTAGATTCTCTTCTACATTATTCATCTCTACCCTCTAAAAATAATGGCAATAGCAATAGCTTATAATTTTAGCACTTCTCAGGGATACTTTGTAGGCGATAATCTTACACAGATTTGGGCCTGAGAGATCTCTAACTATGTGGCACCAAACATCTCCGGCAATTATCTGCATATAAAACTTTGCAAACCTCTTGAAAATCGCAAAATCGACCCAATTTAGCGCAAGAACATTTTTTTGGAGAACGATATGGAACAAAACCAAACGGCGACACCTGATACCGAAACAAGCACAGAATCGACGCCTGCATCAGAAATCAATGAAGTGATGCCAAGCACGGAAGAACTGTTGCAAGCAGCTGAACGCAAAGCGCAGGAACACCACGATTCATGGATGTACGCTAAGGCCGAGAGTGAAAACATACGCCGCCGCGCATTGGAGGATGTCAGTAAAGCCCAAAAATTTGCCGTTGAGCGTTTTTCAAATGAAGTATTGGCTGTCAAAGACAGTTTGGAAGCAGGTTTAGCCGTTGAAACGGCCACCGTTGAAAGTTTCAAGAGTGGCATGGAACTGACCCTAAAACAGCTCACCAGCGTGTTTGAAAAATTTAATATTATCGAAATCAATCCGGTTGGCGAAAAGCTCGACCCGCATAAACATCAGGCGATCAGCATGGTGCCTAGCGAATTGCCTGCCAACACCGTGGTCAGCGTGATGCAAAAAGGCTACACCCTGAATGAACGCGTCCTGCGCCCGGCGCTGGTACTGGTTTCACAAGGGCAGTAGTCGTTAGTCTCTAGACGTAAGTCGTTAGTAAAACCCCGCGCAGCGGACAACGCCAACTAACGACTAGCTACTTACGACGGCCTCTTGAAATATGAAATACCCGCCCCATCTAGGGCGACATCGTAAACAACACATTAAAAGGAATTGTATTATGGGCAAAATTATTGGTATTGACTTAGGCACAACGAATTCTTGCGTCGCAGTGATGGAAAACGGCAAGACCAAGGTAATCGAAAACGCGGAAGGTACGCGCACGACACCATCTATCATCGCCTACATGGAAGATGGTGAAGTTCTGGTCGGCGCAGCAGCCAAGCGTCAGGCAGTTACCAATCCACAGAACACCCTGTACGGCGTCAAGCGCCTGATCGGTCGCCGCTTCGATGAGAAGATGGTACAAAAAGACATCGACATGGTGCCATTCACCATCGTTAAAGCCAAGAATGGCGATGCATGGATCAAGGTTCGCGACAAAGAATTCTCAGCGCCTGAAATCTCTGCGCAAATCCTGATGAAGATGAAGAAGACCGCCGAAGACTACTTAGGCGAGTCCGTGACTGAAGCGGTTATCACCGTTCCTGCCTATTTTAACGATGCGCAGCGTCAAGCTACCAAGGATGCCGGCCGTATCGCGGGTCTGGATGTTAAGCGCATCATCAATGAGCCTACCGCCGCCGCTTTGGCATTCGGTATGGACAAGCAAGAAGGCGATCGCAAAATTGCGGTGTATGACCTGGGTGGCGGCACATTCGATATTTCCATCATCGACATCGCTGAAATCGACGGCGAACACCAGTTTGAAGTGATGTCCACCAACGGCGACACCTTCCTGGGCGGCGAAGATTTCGACATGCGCGTGATCGAGTTCCTGGTTGAAGAATTCAAGAAAGAATCCGGCATTGACCTGAAGAAAGACATGCTGGCACTGCAACGTCTGAAAGACGCCGCAGAAAAAGCCAAGATCGAATTGTCATCGGCTCAACAAACTGAAGTCAATCTGCCCTACATCACCGCAGATGCAACCGGCCCTAAGCATTTGGCTGTCAAGATCACTCGCGCCAAGCTGGAAAGCATTGTTGAAGATCTGGTGGCACGTACCATCGAGCCTTGCAAAATTGCAATGAAGGACGCCGGCATCTCCATTTCAGACATCGCTGACGTGATTCTGGTTGGTGGTCAAACCCGTATGCCTATGGTTCAGAAGAAAGTTGAAGAATTCTTCGGTCGCGAGCCACGTAAGGACGTGAATCCTGACGAAGCCGTTGCTGTTGGCGCTTGTATTCAGGGCGGCGTGTTGCAAGGTGAAGTGAAAGACGTATTGCTGCTGGATGTCACGCCTCTGTCCCTGGGTATTGAAACCATGGGCGGCGTGATGACCAAGCTGATCAAGAAAAACACCACGATTCCAACCAAGGCATCGCAAGTATTCTCGACAGCGGATGAAAATCAATCTGCAGTGACGATACATGTGCTGCAAGGTGAGCGCGAAATCGCATCCGGCAATAAGAGCTTAGGTCAATTTAATCTGGCTGACATTCCACCTGCACCACGCGGCGTGCCTCAGATCGAAGTGACCTTCAACATCGACGCCAATGGTATTTTGCACGTAATGGCGAAGGACAAAGCGACCAACAAGGAAGCCAACATCACCATTAAGGCTAGCTCCGGTCTGTCAGAAGCTGAAATCGAAAGCATGGTTCGCGATGCTGAGGCACACGCTGACGACGACAAAAAGGCGGTGGAACTGGTGACGGCACGCAACCAACTGGATGCGTTGATTCACTCTACAACGAAGTCTTTGAAAGAATTCGGCGAACAGCTGACTGCGGATGAAAAGACGGCGATTGAATCGGCCTTGAAAGAAGCAGAAGAAGTCGTCAAGAGCGATGACAAAGACGCCATCGAAGCCAAAGCCGAAGCACTGTCAACGGCCGCACAAAAGCTGAGTGAAAAAATGTACGCAGCCGAGCAAGCCAAGTCACAAGGCGGCGACGCCGGTGCTGCTCACGAAGCCAAGAAAGACGAAGGCGATGTGGTGGATGCCGAATTCACCGAAGTTAAGGACAAGAAGTAAGGCGCGAAGATTAAGGGTAGAGGATTGAGTTAAATCAGCCTCAGCCCTTAGATTCTTTACACTTGTACATAACGTGAATCAGTAAGGAGCAAAGTGAGAGGAGCATGAAATGAGGACGCTAAAAAGCCACTCAATTCACGCTCCTCAATCCTTTTAAGCCATGAGCAAAAAAGACTATTACGAAGTCCTCGGTATCAATCGCGATGCATCGGACGATGAGATTAAAAAGGCTTATCGCAAGCTGGCGATGAAGCATCATCCTGACCGAAATCCTGACAATCCAAAAGCGGAAGAACACTTCAAGGAAGCCAAGGAAGCATACGAAACCCTGTCCGACGGACAAAAGCGGGCGGCCTACGACCAATATGGTCATGCGGCGTTCGAAGCGGGAGGCATGGGCGGCGGAAGTCCGTTTGGTGCTGGCGGCGCTGGCGCGCAAGGATTTGATTTTTCTGATATTTTTGGCGACATCTTCGGCGGCGGACGCGGCGGCAACGGTGGGCGCAGCAATGTCCAGCGTGGCGCTGATCTGCGCTACAACCTGGAAATCACGCTGGAACAAGCGGCACGCGGCACTGAAACTCAGATCCGCGTACCGACTATGGATGAATGTGATACCTGTCATGGTTCGGGCGCAAAACCCGGCACCAGCCCTGTCACCTGCACCACCTGTGGTGGTCATGGCCAGGTTCGTATGCAACAAGGCTTCTTCTCTATCCAGCAACCCTGCCCGCGCTGTCACGGCAACGGCAAGATGATTTCCTCACCTTGCAAACCCTGCAGCGGCAGCGGTCGGATCAAGCAGCACAAAACCTTGTCGGTAAAAATCCCGCCAGGCGTAGACAACGATGATCGCATCCGTTTATCAGGCGAGGGCGAACATGGTGTCAACGGCGGACCATCGGGCGATCTGTATGTCGTGATCCACGTCAAGGCTCATGCGGTATTCCAGCGCGATCACAACGATCTGCACTGCGAAATGCCGATCAGTTTCAGCACTGCGGCACTGGGTGGCGAAATTGAAATCCCCACGCTGGATGGTAAAGCGCACATCAAGATTCCTGCGGAAACGCAAAGCGGAAAAATTTTCCGCCTGCGCGGCAAAGGCATTAAAGGCGTGCGCAGTTCAACGCATGGCGACTTGCATTGCCATGTCATCGTCGAAACACCGGTCAATCTGACCGAGCGTCAACGCGACCTACTGCGTGAATTTGAAAGCATCAACGATCTAAATAGCGCCCATCACAATCCAAGAGCAAAATCTTGGATGAACAAGGTCAAGGACTTCTTCGGCCAGTAATCCTGAGAGGCTCGTATCAATGCCCCCGGAATAATCAATTCCGGGGGTTTTTTCTTAACCGCACACGAGATATGTCTGTCACCATGCGCCTCGAAAATTAGCATAATCTAAACTACAAAATTTCAATTTCATGGCCAAATATCTGTCACATACAACGGCAGCGTCAATCTGCACGGGTGGATACTAAGAGTCTCCCTGTCGCGCTAGTTGATTGTTCATGTCGCACAACATAATTTATTCGCTCGCACAAAAGCTGTGCTTCAGTGTTGAATCCACCCTTTAAACGGAACATATGAATCATGAAAAATTGCAAATTAAGCTGGAGCCTAGTCATTATCTTATCCGTCATCGTCGCCCTGTTTGGCTACAAATTCACCGTAGGTGAAGTGCAACCCTCCGATGATGGTCGTCAGGCTGTGATGCTGACCAAGAATGAGCGTAATGCGTTATTGCTTGAGATGCGCAACTGGCTGCAAAACTCGCAAGCCATATTAGCTGCGTCCTCCGAGAAGGATTTCGACACCGTCATCAAGTCAGCACGCGCATCCGGCATGGCAGCAGAAGCGGATACGCCCGGCTCGTTATTCAGAAAAATTCCGGTTGAAATGAAAGCGCTCGGTTTTGGAACGCGCAAGCAATTCGACGAGATTGCCGCCGATGCGGAACAATTCAAGGATCAAAATCGTACTGTAGCCAAATTGAGTGTAGCAATGAATAACTGCATCGCGTGTCATGCGACTTATCGTTTTATTGAAACGGCCCAATAGAGGGTAAGCCGTCGAATGAGATCCTTTTCAAGCCTGCCTCAACAGCCAACTTGAAAAGGGACTCGATAATAAGATTTTGGACTATATTAATTGAGCGACAAGCTGAAAACGCGCTCCGAGAACGAGCCATTCTTGATTACGACTCAGCGACCTCCGCGCATACCACCACCTTGCCCCGCGCCCATGCCTTGACCGCGAACTGGCGGATTATCCGGTATGACGACGCCTTTTTCCTTGGCTTTTTCCTTCATCGCCTCATGATGCGTTTTACGTAGCTCTTTACGCTCATCGGCAGACGATGCATTGCGCATTTTTGTGCGTTGTTCGTTTTGTTCCTCCGGTGTCATCAATTGCCTGCCGGTTGTCTGCTGAATCTTTGCCGGTTCCCCTTCCGCAGCATCAGCAGCCAGCGTAACGCCGAATGATAAAAATAAAGCACCGGACATTACTGACAAAACCATGTTCTTGTACATTTTGATCTCCCATTAGAAAATTAAAAACGTTACATGAAACCTCACTTCGAGGGGCGTTTTCATTGTACCCCTTAAATTTGATGCCCATCACTTCAACGACGCACTTCATGCATCAAATAAACAACGTCGTACCGGACTCTGACGCTTCGCCCAAGAAGGCTGCCACACCACCGATTTCCACGCCCTCAATCAATTCAGACTGATGTATACCCATCACGTCCATAGACATCTGGCAGGCAATCAATTGCGCGCCGCCTTCAATCAGACTTTGCAGCAGATTCCCCGGTGTTTCGACGCCCTTGTCATGCATCACCTTGCGGATCATTTTGGCTCCTAGCCCATGCATGTCCATTTTCGAGATGGAGGTCAGATGATCCACACCAGAGGGCAGCATGGAACTGAACATCCGATCCATCAGGGGTTTGTCGCGTGCCGGTGCATTTTCACGACGCAGCACGTCCAGCCCCCAGAAAGTGAAGAACAGGCTAACTGGTTTACCCATCGCCTGCGCGCCGTTGGCGATGATCATGCTGGCCATCACCTTGTCCAGATCGTCTGAAAAAACCACCAGCGTGAGTTTGTCGCGGTTCGCAGCAGGCAAGGCGGCAACAGGCACCACTTTGTTCTTGCGCAGCAGGACGACAATCAGTCCCTTGTCGGCCTTGATCGACAGCACATCGTTGCCTGTCTTCTTGGCCCAGGCACGGATATCACGGCCAAACGCAGGATCAGAGACGGTAACTTCCAGCAAATCTCCCGCATCAAGTGCCTCCATCGCCTTGTAGGTCTTCATGA
This sequence comes from Nitrosomonadales bacterium, assembly GCA_037137715.1. GTDB lineage: Bacteria > Pseudomonadota > Gammaproteobacteria > Burkholderiales > Gallionellaceae > Gallionella. The sequence continues at coordinate 59,651 of JBAXJT010000006.1, read as the reverse complement.
TAGGCCCCGGACATTGCAGACCGACTGCGTTCAGTGTGTGCAACTCGCCACCCGGAGCGATCAGTGCAGCGGTGCAACTGCCGCTACGCTCAGCTTCAATCTCTTCAGGTGAGCGGCGCTTGATATCTTCATAGTCGAAGATATCTGTATTGGACTGTTTGTCCACGGCCCATGAGTAAGTCTTGTACCCCCCTGAGAGGTTGCGGACCTGAGTAAAACCGTGCTGTTTCAAGATTCGGTAGGCCAAATAGCCGCGCAGACCAATCTGGCAGAACAGCACCACCGGTGCGTTGCGATCCAGTTCATCCAGATGTTCACGTAACTGGTTGACGTCAATATTGCGAGCGGTTGCGATGCTGCCGAATTCGTATTCTTCGGCCGTGCGCACGTCGATCAACTGCAGTCCTGAGGTCTTTGCTGTCAGGCTATTGTGCAATTCGCGCCATTCGATCATCTCGTGAGACTTATTGAGTACGTTGATGGCAACATACCCTGCGATGTTGATCGGATCCTTAGCAGAACCGAAGGGCGGCGCGTAAGCTAATTCCAGTTCTGCCAGATCTTCCACGTTCAGATTGCCGTGTATGGCGGTCGAAATCACGTCGATGCGCTTGTCCGCGCCGTCAGCACCCACCGCCTGCGCGCCGAGTATTTTCCCCTCGGGGGTGAACAGCAGTTTCAAACTGATCTGTTTGGCACCGGGGTAGTAGCTCGCGTGCGAACCGCTATGCGTGATGCAACTGAGGAAGGGTATTCCCGCCGCGGTAAGTTGTTTTTCGTTCAGCCCGGTGGTTGCGGCGGCCAGATCGAATGCCTTGAGTATCGACGTGCTCTGGGTGCCGCGATACTGCTGTGTATTGCCGAACACGATGTTATCGGCGGCCATGCGGCCCTGACGGTTGGCAGGTCCCGCGAGCGGGATCAGCGCCTGCAGTCCGCTGATGAACTGCGTCACTTCAATGGCATCCCCCACCGCATAGATGTCAGGATCAGAGGTCTGCAAATGGCTGTCCACCTTGATACCACCGGTGCTACCCAGTGCCAACCCGCTGGCACGCGCCAGCGTAGTCTCTGGGCGTACTCCGATCGCCAGTATCACGATATCAGCCTGAAGGCGGCGTCCGCTCCCCAGATATACGACGGTATGGTCATCCCTGTCCTCAAAGCGTTCCACCTTATCAGAGAGGTAGAGCTCGACGTTCTTGTCCTTCATGTGGGAATGAACGATGGCCGCCATCTCGTAGTCGAGCGGTAGCAGAATCTGGTCGGCACCTTCCACCAGCGTGGTGAAAATACCTTTTTCATGAAGATTTTCCGCCACTTCAACGCCGATAAAGCCGCCGCCAATCACCACCGCGCGGCGCGGCGAGTGCTGTTCCAGATGAGTCATGATACGGTCAAGATCGGGAATATTGCGCAGACCAAAAATGCGCGGCGAATCAATGCCCGGCAGTTTGGGGCGCAAGGGCTCGGCACCCGGTGAGAGCAGCAACTTGTCATAGGACTCGTCGTATTCTTCGCCGGTATTCAGATCACGCAAACGTACCACTTTAGCGTTGCGATCGATGGCGATCGCTTCCGTCTTGCTGCGCACATCCACACGGTAGCGCGCCTCGAAAGAAGGTTCTGACGTCACCAATAATTGATCACGTTGTTCGATGGTACCCGAGATATGATAGGGCAGGCCGCAGTTAGCGAAACTGATATACGGGCCTCGCTCTATCATGACAATCTCCGCGCGCTCGTCGTTGCGGCGTATCCGTGCTGCTGCGGTGGCGCCACCAGCGACACCCCCTATAACGATGACTTTCATCTTGTTCCCTTAAAATTTAATGGCAGCAGTCCCGTCCAGAAACACATCAAGACGGGGCTGAATATCGTTCATCGTAGCGTCTGACACTTCCCGAGCAGACGCGCTCAGAAAAGCCTACCCACCCTGTAACCGTTCGATATCGCTAATTTAATTGCAATCAGCCACAATTTTCAGGCTAAATGATTTTATTTACAAGCATATTATTATATTCTTAAATAGGTGCTTTTATTGTGATATTTATCACAGACCAACGGTAATATATCCAATACCATAAGCCGCAGTGACTACCATTATTTATTCAGGACAATCGCATGAAACTAAGCATGAAACATCACTAGTGTCCGGTTAATTAACGACTCGAAACGCTGCAAGCCACGACTGACGGGGGATTGCGAGCGATGATGGGTGGTGTCGATTTGAATTGAAATTGCTAATTCGGGCAAAATCCTGGGATTTTTTCCGGAGGATGCCATGAACGCTGGTAAAACACTTTTCGCTCAAATAATGGATTTCCTGCCGTGGACAACCTTCACACGATATGTCGAGCGGTATGGTGGCGACCGTGGCGTTCGTTCCATGACTTGCGCCGAGCAATATCGCATCATGGCCTTTGCTCAATTGACCTACCGCGAGAGTCTTCGGGATATCGAGGTTTGCCTTGGCGCTCAGGTCGGAAAGCTTTACCACATGGGGTTTCGCGCGCAGGTGAAACGTTCGACGCTGGCCGATGCCAATGAATCTCGCGACTGGCGAATTTACGCCGATTTCGGGCAGCGCCTGATTGTTCAGGCACGCGAACTGTACATCAAGGACGACCTTGGACTGGATTTGTCGAACACGGTTTATGCGCTTGATTCGACCACCATCGACCTGTGCTTGTCGGTATTTCCGTGGGCGCATTTTCGCACCACCAAGGCCGCCGTGAAGATGCATACGCTGCTCGACCTGAAGGGCAATATTCCGAGCTTCATCCACATCTCCGATGGCAAGATGGCTGACGTGCATGCGCTCGACCTGTTGCAGCCGGAACCTGGCGCAATCTATGTCATGGATCGTGGCTACGTTGATTTCAGTAGACTTCATGCCTTGCACCTGGCTGGCGCGTTCTTTGTTACGCGCGCCAAATCCAACATGAAGGCGCACCGGGTTTATTCGGAGAAGACGGATCGAACGGCGGGCATTATTTGCGACCAGACGATTGCGCTCGATGGCGTTTACACCAAGCAGCACTACCCCGTCCATCTGCGCCGAATTCGCTTTAATGATGCCGAGTCCGGTAGGACGCTGATTTTCCTCACCAATCAGATGACGTTGCCCGCCGCGACCATTTGCGCGCTGTACAAGAGCCGCTGGCAGGTGGAGTTGTTTTTCAAATGGATCAAGCAGCATCTTCGGATCAAATGTTTCTTCGGTACGTCAGAGAATGCGGTCAAGACACAAATCTGGATCGCCGTGTCGGTTTATGTTCTTGTTGCCATCGTCAAAAAACGCCTAAATCTCGAAGCATCGCTCTACACTTTGCTACAGATTTTATCGCTTACCCTTTTCGAAAAAATCACATTACAACAAGCACTTACAAATGCAAACGACACTTACGATACGCGCCTATTTGATAACCAATTGATTTTAGACGGGATTTAGCCGGACGCTAGTGATGAAACATACATATCTGACACTAGCCGCGCTGCTATTTATCATGTTCGGCGTTCAGCGCTTACAGGCGACAACGGATGTAGATATTGACGTAACACAAGCGCAAGCCATGAATATGCAAGGTGCATTGTTACTGGATGTGAGAGAGCCGGGTGAATATACAGAAGCACATGCGCCCAATGCCAAGCTGATTCCCTTAGGTCAATTGGGAGCGAGACTCGATGAAATTTCGTCATACAAAGACAAACCCGTTGTCGTGATGTGCCGCTCGGGGAGGCGCTCTGCAAAGGCCGTCCATCTGTTGCAAGAAGCCGGGTACAGTCACGTCAGCAATATTTCTGGCGGCATTTTGGCATGGGAAAAATCTGAATTGAAAGTGTTGCGTCCTAATTGATCGGTATAAATCCCACTGAACAATAAGCGCCAGACACAAAAAAGGCCATCTTTTCAGATGGCCTTTTTTAACAGCTGGCGGTACGTGTAACTTACAAGCTCTGTGCGTGATCAGCCAGATATTGTGCGACACCTTCCGTCGATGCATTCATACCGGCTTTGCCTTTTTTCCAGCCAGCAGGACACACTTCGCCGTGCTCTTCGAAAAATTGCAGCGCATCAACCATACGCAGCATTTCGTCAATATCGCGACCCAGCGGCAGCATGTTCACAACCTGATGCATCACCACGCCTGTCTTATCGATCAGGAAAGAGCCGCGCAGCGCAACGCCCGCGCCGGCCAGTTCAACGTCATAGGCCTGGCAGATTTCATGTTTGATATCAGCCACCAGAGGATAACCAACCTGACCGATACCACCCTTGTTAACCGGCGTATTTTTCCATGCCAGATGAGTGAATTGCGAGTCTATCGACACGCCGATGACTTCCACGCCACGGCTCTTAAAATCCGCCAGACGGTGATCAAATGCGATCAACTCAGAAGGACACACGAACGTAAAATCGAGCGGGTAAAAAAAGATCACCGCAGCTTTGCCTGCGATATGACTCTTCAGATTGAACGATTCGTTAATTTCATTGTTGCCCATTACAGCGGCGGCGGTAAAATCGGGTGCTGCTTTGCCTACGAGAACTGCCATGTTTATCTCCTGAAGTTAAATGTATCGGGTGATGCAATTTAGGGCATTAACCCCATTCCGTCAACCTTGAGCGTCTTGTGGAATTAGGTTTGCGCCGGGGGAAAACTGAACGCTGTGCAACTGTGCATAAACGCCATTTTTAGCCAGCAATTCACGATGAGTGCCCATCTCAGCGATTTCGCCTTTATGCAATACGACAATACGATCTGCTTTTTCAATGGTGGACAACCGATGCGCTATCACCAACGTGGTGCGCCCCTGCATCAGCGTTTCCAGCGCCGCCTGCACATGACGCTCAGACTCGGAATCCAGTGCGGACGTCGCCTCATCTAAAATCAGCACCGGCGCATCCTTTAAAATTGCACGGGCAATCGCAATACGCTGACGCTGACCGCCGGACAACTTAACGCCCCGCTCACCCACCAGCGTATTCAAGCCTTCGGGCCATTCACGAATAAATTCCATCGCGTGAGCCGCCGTAGCCGCCGCGATGATCTCGGATTCGCTGACCTCCCGCGTCTGCCCGTAGGCGATATTAGCCGCGAGTGTGTCGTTAAACAGCAACACCTCCTGACTCACCAGCGCAATATTGGCGCGCAAGCTTGTCAGCGTCAGTTCGTTCAGATCATGGCCGTCCAGCGTAATGCGTCCGCTGCCCGGCAGATAAAACCTAGGAACCAGATTGGCGAGCGTGCTTTTACCGCTACCCGATGCGCCGACCAGCGCCACCGTTTGACCCGCAGGAATATCCAGACAAATATCGCTCAGTGCCTGACGAATGGCGCTTTTTTCATCGGCCGACTCGCCCTGATAAGCAAAATTAAGATGTTCGATACGCAATGCACCACTCGCCCGCCCGATAGCAACCGTTCCGGCATCAGGCTCACTGGCGGTATCGAGCAGTTCGAACACGCTCTCAGCTGCCGCAAGTCCACGCTGCATATGCTCACTGATACCCGTCAACCGTTTGATGGGCGCGGTCAACATCAGCATCGCCGCGACAAATGACAAAAACCCGCCGACACTGGTCGCATCGGTCTTGGCTTGCGCGGTGGCCAGATAAATAATCACCGCCAGCGCAACGGCTGCAACCAGTTGCACCAAAGGCACGTTCGCGGCCGCGGCCGCAGCCTGCTTCATCGCATGACGGCGCATCCAATTCGTCTCACTGGTAAAGCGCTGCTCTTCATACTGTTGACCGCCGAATAGCTTGACGACTTTATGCGCGCCCACACTCTCTTCGATGACTTGCGTGACGTTTCCCATCGCGCGCTGCGAATCCCGGCTGGAATTGCGCAGGCGTCGATTGATGGTGTACATCACCAGTGCGACGGCCGGCGTGACGATCAGCGAGAGCAGCGTCAGTTTCCAGTTCAGATACAAAAGCCATCCCATTAAACCTGCGATGATGATGGAGTCACGTATGGTGACGGTCACAACGCTCGTTGCCGCCGCCGTGACCTGAGTGACGTCGAAAGTGAGTTTGGATATCAGATTGCCAGTGGCATGGTTGTCGTAATACGCCGTCGGCAGGGTCAGCAGTTTGCGGAACATCTCACCGCGTAAATCCATCACCACTTTGTAGCCCACCCAGTTGATCGCGTAGGATGCAACGAATCCTGCGATACCGCGCACCAAAAAAATCAGGATGATGATCAACGGCGCCCAGCGAATGACAAAATCATCCTTCTGCACAAACGTACCGTCCAGCATGGGTTTGAGCAGTGCCGGCAACAGTGGCTCGGTCGCCGCCGCAATCGCCGTTCCGACTATGGACGCGGCAAACACGCGCCAGTAAGGCTTCACATAAGAGAGCAGGCGTAAATACAACTGAGAGGTCGAAAGATTCATGGCGCGCACTTTATCAGAAAAGCAGGACGTTCGGACTGACCTCAAAGATCAATGCCGGCCTGCGCGCGAATACCGGCACGGAAGGCATGCTTGACATCATCAATTTCGCTGACCGTATCGGCCAGCTCAATCAACGCTTGAGACGCCGCGCGCCCGGTAATCACCACATGCTGACCGGCAGGGCGAGCAGCGAGATCAGCGCACACCTGCGCCGCATCCAGATAACCGTAATTGAGTAAATAGGTGAGTTCGTCGAGCACCACAAGATGCAAGGACGCATCCTGCAACAGCGTTTGTGCAACGGCCCAGCCGCGTAATGCGCTCGCTACGTCAGCTTCGCGATTTTGCGTATCCCAGGTAAAGCCGTCTCCCAGCACATGCCATTGCACGCCGGTCTGACGGGCAAAAAACACCTCTTCACCCGTATCGCGGCGCGATTTAAGAAATTGCGCCACGCCGACCTGATGTCCATATCCTAAGGTGCGTGCCACCATCCCGAATGCTGAACTTGATTTTCCCTTGCCGTTACCCGTCAGAACAAGCAATAAACCCTTATCTCGATCGGCACTGGCAATAGCCGCATCCACCACGGCCTTTTTGCGGGCCATGCGGTTGCGGTGATGACTATCAGGCATGTTCGGCATCAGTCGCAGCATTGCTGCGCGCAAACACTGCATACAGCATCGCGGCGGGAACCAGATAAATAACGGCACCGCTCACATAAGGCACATAGTACTGAGTAACTTCAGACGCATACTGCATGGCGCTCATGCCCACATAGCGATCCGAGAACAGGTAGAACGAAGCGTTTGAGATCACAAAGGCCACATTAACGGCGGCAAGGGAAATCGCAGAAAACCAGCCCAGACTGCGCAGGGTATTCTGGTGCATGCCTGCGTAATAGCGCCCTGCAAACCACAGCACGGCATAAGTTGGAATCAAGAAACCATAGGCCGGCGTCATACAGTAATCGCTCACGCCAAATTGGCTGACGGCGGTGAAATCGAGAAGCGCGGCCTCTGCCAGCAATACGCCGAAAAACAGCGGACTGGCCATCACAAATCCGGCCAGCAAAAATACCGCCAGCGAGGCATCGGGCAAATGCAGACTACTGCCAAAATGATGCATACGGGTGAACGCCATGAGCGCGACAAGCGCCACTAAAATGGCGGATTTTTTAATCTGGATGTTATTCATTACATCTCCTTAAATTGGGTAGCGGCGCAATGATACCAAACTGCGCAGCTACCCGCTAAAAAACAAAGGCGAAACACCGCCCTTGCAATCTTTACTGCTGGTAAGTCAGACCGACGAACAAGGTGCGCCCTAAGGTATTGTAGCTATAGACCTCAGAGTAACTGCGATTAAACACATTATCCATTCGACCCGACAAACTGAGATTTTTGTTAATTTGGTAGCGCGTAGTCAGATTGAATAACTGATAGCTTGGCAAACTAACCGCCACTGACGGGAATAGATTGTAATTAAAATCTTGCCTTGCACCGCTGTAACGCAGCTCGGCACCCATATTCCAATCATTAAAATCATGTGATGCCGCAATACTGCCAAATTGCTTAGCGCGGCGCTGCAACAAGGCGCCCGTGGCGACATCTCGGGGATTTTGGAAAGTTGCACTGGCTTTGAGGTGTTTATTACCAAAATCACCCGAATAGCTCAACTCCTGCCCAATAATTTGCGCCTGATTTATATTGATCATAGTAGATCCGGCTGCGTTACTTCCTATCAAATCGCTGATTCTATTATCAAAATACACCACATCGATACGCGGCCCATCCCCCGCATAGTGTAATCCTGCCTCCCTGCTTTGTGAACGCTCCGGTTTTAAGTTAGGGTTACCCGCATATGTAAAACCAAAACCAAAATTGGTAAAGGGGTAAAACATATCGTTAAGTGTTGGCGCCTTGAAGGCATTACTAATGCTCGCGGTTGCGCGCCAACTATCCGAAAACGACAATCCATATCCCAGCAACCCGGTATTCGCTGTACCGAAATCGGAGTAGTGATCCTGACGCAGATTCAACTGCACCTGCTGCAAGCCGTATTCCCCCACATAGCCCCCCAACAGACTGTTCACTTTGCGACTAGTTTTCGAGAAGAGTGTGCTGGAAGCGACTGCCTGATCAAGATTCTCCACTGAAAAACTCAGTTGCTGCCCCAAAGCAATCTTTAGATTGTTTTGCCAGGCAACTTGATTGCTCCGCGTCTGAAAGCGCCCAGGATTCCCCCCGAAAGTCTGACTTTCATCAACTCCTTGCGCCAAACGTAACTGACTATGCCAGCCGTCACTGAACTGATCGTCGGATGCTAATGAAAACTTACTGATATTTGCGATTGAGTTATTGAGATCAGTTGGCTTAGTACCAAAACCAGTGGCATCCATAGAGCTATCTCCGCGACTGCTAAACGCAGACGCTGACAGCATATGATTCGCATTGATGGCGTGTTTGATTTGCGCATTAAAGGAATCGTTGCTATAGCCGTTTTTGTTCGGATTAGCACCCGGTGCCAGCAACGGATTCATCGCAGACACACCATCCGTTTTCACATGACCTGCATTCAAATTAAACGAGGTATCATTTAATTCGCCCGCAATGCCCGCCGATAACCGCTGTGTGCCGTAACTGCCCGCCCCTGCGCTGACATTAATAGCCGGCGCGCCTCTTCCTTGCTTAGTAAACAATTGGATCACACCGCCTATCGCTTCAGAACCATATAGGCTGCTGACATTACCACGCACCACTTCAATGCGCTCAATACTGTCCAGCATGATGTGCTCAAGCGCTGTCGTACCTGACGTGGCGGAGTTTATACGTACGCCATCAAGTAATACCAACACCTGATTGGGATTGGTCCCGCGCATACGAATACTAGAAAATGCGCCCAACCCACCGGACTGACCAACTTCGACGCCGGCGAGAGAACGCAACAGCGTCGGCACATCCGGCGCAGCTGACTTTTTGATTTCCTGCTCGTTTAGCACGGTGACATCCGCAATGGTCTTTGATAAAGATTGCGGCATGCGTGTCGCTGTGACGACAATTTCGCCCAAGCTGTCCGTTTCAGCAAAAGCGGCCGCAGGAAGTGTGATCGCACCGAACATTGCGACGATAATAAGTTTTTGATGCATTGTAATTTCCCGAATAAATCCCAAGCGTCCCCGTTGGAATGTTGTATTTTCAGGAAATACTGCGAGTGACTGTGATGAAATCATGCGACAGATCAAAGCGAATTCGCCCGTCCGTGCTGCTGCATAAATTCCGATGCGCCGCCCGCAGCATCTCCCGTACCTTTGCGATAAGGCCGGTATCCGGGCTCACAAGTCTTGACTTACCGCCTTCCCATGATGACTCACAGTGGCTCAATGGCAAATCCACACTCGACGACCGTTGCGGGGGCAGCTCAGGCTTTGTCGCGGGCACCGGAAAGTTTCCTTTTCCAGCGCCAAACAACGCACCTGCTTCCCGTTTAACTTGACTGCAATACAGCAAAGCACCTTAAAGCTGCGCGCATTTTAACACGTACCCGTTAGAGCACAAACCCGAGTTTTACAAAATGCTTCTATAAGCGCGTCTTAGCAATTGACTTTCCAGCACTTTTCAAACTATATTAGCCGCATGGAAAATGAACTAAATACACTGGAGCAAAAACTCGGTCAGCTGATCAAAATCTGCAGCCAGTTGCGCACGGAAAACCATCAATTGCGCCAGGAACTGGCTCAGGCACAAAGCGATAACCGGCTGTGCAATGACAAAATTGAAAGCGCTCGGACGCGTCTGGAAAAATTGCTACCCACGTTTCCTGAGGAACTGTCATGAGCGGCCAAAAAAATATGCTGGACGTGAAGATCCTCGATCGGGAACTGCGCGTTGCCTGCCCTGAAGATGAACGCGAGGCGCTGCTGTCTGCTGTCGCCTACCTCGACAAAAAGATGACCGAAATTCGCGATGCCGGAAAAATCGTGAATGTCGAGCGCATCGCCATTATGGCCGCGCTCAATATTGCGCATGAATTGCTTTCCACCAAGGTCGGACGCGGGGTTGACCTGTCAGACTTAACGCGTAGAATGAGTGCCATGCAGACAGCGATCGATCAGGCGTTAGCCGAACAGGACAATCTGTTTTAATCGGCCACTTCAAGATTTCGAGTTGCACCCTGCGGTGTTCGTCAGACTCATATATTCTTTGAACCAAGTAACTTTACAGGTCGCGACCCACACGCCGTTGTTGTGAACGTCCCTTGCGGATGATCCTGATATGGCAGGGAAGTGACCCTCTTGAACCTTTAGGTTCGAGATGCTGGGTCAACGGCACAGGCGGGGGGCTTTATTTTAGTGCGACCGCAAGGTCGCACTTTTTATTTACCCTGAAGTTACAAGTCCCCGCGACTAGCCGCCAATCAACTGGGTGACCGCATAGATTGCCAGACCGAACAGGCCACCGACCAGCGTGCCGTTGATGCGAATATACTGAAGGTCGCGGCCCAAATACAACTCCAGCCGGTTAACCATCTCTTTATCGTCCCAGTTGGCGAACTCCTCCCGGATTAAATCACCCACAGCCCCCTTGTTTGCATTGGCGGCCTGTATCAACGCCGCCTGAATCTGATCATTGATCCATGAGCGCACGGCCTCATTGCTCACCAGCTGAGATTCAAGCTGATCAATCAGCGCGGCAATTTTTCCGGCAATCACCGATTCAGGTTCAGACATGTCGCGCACCACCCAATCGCGCAACTGATCCCACAATGACTCAATCTGCGCTGCAAATTCAGGACGACTCAATAAGGCGTCTTTCTGAGCGTTCATCCATGCCTGCAATTCGGGATCCTGTTGCAGTCGCTGCAAATAGCTTTGCACCTGCTCGTTGTATTCGCGATACAACCCATTGGTTTCATCCTCGGCCACCGCACGCAACTTATTGACAACAGCCGTACGTATCGTCGGCACAAACGGCTCTATCATGCTCTGCACAAAGGCGTTATCGCTCCAGCCCTTGATAAAAGCCGAAATCGTTTCGTTATTGTCAGGATTGTCCACATAGTCGGCAAACCGGTTCAGCCCGCCATGCAAAATCTTGTGGTGGCGCTCTCCGCGTGTGACAAGCTCCAGACTTCCCGCCAGCAATCCTGACAGGTCGATGCTCTGCAGCTTGCTGCGCGTCACTTGGGCGATAAAATCATGGATGCGCCTGTCGTCCAGCGCCTTTACGCCATAGATAAACCCCGCACTTAAATACCCTGCAACCCGCTTGCGGTTATCCGCAAGCACCAGCCACTGCGACAGGTGCAGCGCTGCATCATAGCGTTTGAGCCGTTGCGCGATCACTTCCGCGCTCAAAAACTGTCCGACAACAAAATCTGCCAGACTATCGGCAATGCTGCGTTTGTTGCGAGTCACGATCGCGGTGTGCGGAATAGGAATCCCCAGCGGGTGACGGAACAGGGCCACTACCGCGAACCAGTCGGCCAGCGCGCCTATCATCGCGGCCTCCGCAAACGCCGCGAGATACCCAAGTGCGAAGAGCTTCCCCAGAATGTACAGACAGGCTGCCAGCCCCAACAAACCGGCTGCGATCCATTTCATTCTGGCAAGATCTCGTGCTCTTGTGGTATTTTCAGACGCAGTGATGATGTCATTCATGATTTATTCTCGTTGTATCGTTATAGAACCAGCCGCACAGGGTAACGCAACTTCTCGGATCATGCCAATGAACACGAAGGCGATCCTTCGAGTACTATGAGCACCTAATGCTGTACGCCGCAATGCGCGCAACACTAAAAAAATATGCAATAGATTGATTTTAAACAATTATTCATCAAAAATCCAACACTATAAAATACTCCATGCGCTACTGGCTTATGAAATCCGAACCCGCCGACGTCAGCATTGACGATCTGGCCAGCTTCCCCGATCAAAGTGTGGCCTGGTATGGCGTGCGCAACTATCAGGCACGCAACTTCATGCGCGACCAGATGTCTATCGGCGACGGTGTGCTGTTTTATCACTCAAACTGCAAAGTCCCCGGCATTGCCGGCATCGCACGCGTATCGACCACGGCCTATCCGGACGCCAAACAATACGATAAAACCAGCAAGTATTTCGACGAAAAAGCGACTCGGGAACAGCCTCGCTGGTTCAATGTCGATGTGCAACTGGTGAAAAAAATCCCGCTCATTTCGCTTAGTGAGTTGCGTCTGCATCCTGAACTCTCACGCATGCGCACCTTGCAACAGGGCAATCGCCTCTCCATCACTCCGCTCGACCCGATTGAGTGGAATTACATCACCACGCAACTGGTTCACGACTAGCATGGAATGGGCCTACCTGCTGCTGGGTGCAACCGTCGGCCTGCTGGGCGGACTGTTCGGCATCGGCGGCGGCACGGTACTGGTACCCGTCCTGCTGCTATTGTTCGATGCACAGCAATTCCCGCCCGAACACCTGCTGCATCTGGCGCTGGGCACCTCGATGGCAACTATCATTTTCACAGCCCTTGCCAGCCTCTACAAACACCACCAGCACAAGGCGGTTAACTGGGATGTAGTGCGCACCATCACGCCAGGAATTCTGATCGGCACAGGCTTAGGCTCACTGCTTGCCACCAGCATTCCGACCCGTTTTGTCGGTATTTTATTTGCGCTGTTCGTCTATTTCGCCGCCGCACAAATCCTGTTCGACCTGCGCCCGCCCGTTTCGCGCCAACTGCCCGGAAAACCGATCATCCGGCTGTTCGGAGTATTCGCAGGCACCTTGAGCAGCTTAGTTTCCATCGGCGGCGGTACAGTCGTCATCCCCTTCCTGCTGCGCAGCAACCTATCGATCCGGCATGCCATCGGCACCTCGGCGGCCATCAGCTTTCCTGTGGCCATCGGCGGCACGATAGGCTATGTGGCAACTGGCCTCAATGTCTCCGGACTCCCCCCGTTGAGTCTGGGCTACGTTTATCTGCCCTGCTTGTTGTGGACGGCAGCAGCCAGCGTCATCACCGCGCCGCTGGGCGCCAAAGCCGCACACCGGATGAATATAGGCGTGCTGCGCAAATTATTCGCGGTACTGCTTTTGCTGCTCGCCACAAAATTACTCTTCAAGGTCTTAGGATAAATGGTTTCCATTCAGAGCACATCATCACAAACCGATGCGATGTCCTGGCTGCCGGGACTGGCAGGTTTATTTTCTCCTGAGGAAATCGATGTCATCGCTCGCGCCTGCGCAGTCGCCGAACCGCTCTACAAAGGACAGACTGAGCTCACCGGCACGCCGCTGATGCAACACGCGCTGGGATCGGCCTCGATTTTAATCGGCATGAACATGGATTATGAAACCATCGCGGCGACGATCCTGCATGCTGTCCCTGAGTATCTGGACGACTGTGCTGAAAAGTTGAAAACCGGTTTCGGCGCGCCCGTCATGACGCTGGTCGAGGGCATTTCGCGTCTGGAGCAAATCAAACAATTTCGCGAGTTGCGCAGTACCGACAAGAAAATCGACAACAGCCAGCAGATCGATGTGCTGCGAAAAATGTTGCTGGCGATGGTCAGCGATATTCGCGTCGTGCTGATTAAATTAGCCGAACGCACCCAGACGCTGCGCTGCCTGTCAGGTGCAAGCTTAGATGAGCAAAAACTGATCGCTCAGGAGACGCAAAGCCTGTTTGCGCCGCTGGCAAACCGCCTTGGCGTATGGCAGATCAAATGGGAACTGGAAGATTTGTCCGTGCGCTATCTCGACCCTGTACTGTACAAACAGGTCGCAAGACTGCTCGATGAGCGTCGTGTGGATCGCGAACGCTACATCGATGACGTCGTACAGCAACTCAAACGCACCCTTAGCGCTGCGGGGATAGAAGCCGAGGTGACGGGCCGCCCCAAACATATTTACAGCATCATCAACAAAATGAAGCGCAAGCAACTGGCGTTTGATGAACTGTATGACGTGCGTGCGGTGCGCATTCTGGTTGACGATGTGCAAAGCTGCTACGCATCGCTCAGTCTAGTGCATGATCTCTGGACACCGATCGGCAGCGAATACGATGACTACATCGCGCGCCCCAAGAGCAACAACTACCGCTCGCTGCATACTGCGGTAATCGGCCCGCGCGAACAAAATTTCGAGGTGCAGATTCGCACCCGTGAAATGCACCAGTATTCCGAGTTAGGCGTCGCCGCTCACTGGCGCTACAAAGAGGGCGGAAAGACGGACGCCAAGCTCGATGAAAAGATCATCTGGCTGCGGCAGATCCTGGAATGGAAAGACGACCTGACGGATCGCGGCGATTTGCAGGCGCAATTCAAAAATGAGCTATTTCACGATCAGGTCTACGTGCTCACGCCGCAAGGCCGCGTTGTTGACCTACCCAAAGGCGCGACACCGGTTGATTTCGCCTACATGCTGCATACCGACTTGGGACACCGCACACGCGGCGCGAAAGTGGATGGCGCGATCGTGCCACTCAACTACAAGTTACAAAACGGTCAGCGCGTGGAAATCTTAACCACGAAACAAGGCGGACCCAGCCGCGACTGGCTCACCCCTGCGCTGGGATTTTTACAGGGTGCCCGCGCCCGCGCCAAGGTGCGGGCCTGGTTCAAGAACCAGAACATCGATGAGAGTATCGCGCAAGGCAGAATACAGTTAGATCGCGAATTACAACGCCATGGCGTGACTTCAGTGAATCAGGAAAAACTCGCGCAACGCCTGCATTTCAATAAGCTGGACGATCTGCTGGCCGCTCTCGGACGCAACGAAATCACCCAGCGCCGCGTTGCGGTGGCGCTCAGCGCTGAACTGCCCAACAAAATAATCGCGATTGCAAAACCCGTGTTCAGGGCACCGGCGGAAAAACGTTCAGCGACAGGAATTTTGATTGAAGGGTTGGGCAATCTGATGACCCGCCCTGCCAAATGCTGCAACCCCGCGCCCCCCGATGTGATCGTCGCTTATGTCACACGCGACCGGGGGATCACCATCCACCGTAAAGATTGTGCCTTCGCACGGCAACTGACCAGCGACCGACTGCTCAGTGCGCAGTGGAGCAGCTAACGTATTACCCGCCCAGATAGGCGCGCTGTACCGCGTCGCTGCCGAGCAAGTCAGCCGACGCCCCAGACAAAGTAATCGATCCGCCCTCCATCACGTAGCCGCGCGAGGAGACCTGCAGCGCGAGCCTGGCATTTTGCTCAACCAGCAGTATGCTCATGCCCTGAGCCGCAACCTCACGGATCGTTTCAAAAATTTTCTTCACCATCAAGGGTGCCAGTCCCATGCTAGGTTCATCGAGCATCAACAGTCGCGGACGGCTCATCAAGGCGCGCGCCATCGCCAGCATCTGTTGCTCGCCCCCGGACAGCGTACCCGCCAGTTGATCGCGGCGCTCGACAAGGCGCGGAAACAAGGCATACATGCGCGCCAAATCCTCATTGATTTCTGCCTGATCGCAGCGACTATAAGCACCCATCAGGAGGTTTTCCGCGACTGTCAGACGCGCAAACACACCGCGGCCTTCCGGTACCAGAGCGATGCCCATGGATACGCGCTGATGCGCAGGAACGGCGTTTAAAACGCTACCGTCATAGTGAATTTCCCCGCCAGCGGGCGCGATGAGTCCGGCCAGGGCTTTGAGCGTGGTCGTTTTTCCCGCACCGTTGCTGCCGATCAGCGCGACCAGTTCACCCTGCCCGATGTGAAAATCGATACCTTTGACAGCGTGAATCCCGCCGTATCCAACTTGCAGGTCACGCACATCCAGTATGTTATTCATCTCAAAAAACCCATTTATCCACGAAAAACACGAAAAAACACGAACATATTCAAATAGATGAAACGATAAACTGAATCGCCCAACAGGTGCACTACCGAATTTAAACAACCTGTTGATTTATTTGAGAGCATTCTCTGTGCGAATTGCCTGCTTAACCCACCTCGTGCTTTTCGTGGATTAAAAAAGGTTTTAAGCTTCATCATCTGCTCCAATATAGGCGGCAATCACGGCAGGATTATTGCGCACGTCGTCCGGCGCACCCTCAGCGATTTTACGGCCGTAGTCAAGCACCGCCACCCGGTCGCACAATCCCATGATCAACTTCACATCGTGTTCGATCAGCATCACGGTGACGCCCGTGGAACGGATGTCCTGCAACAACACCTTCAAACTCTCCGTCTCAGTCGCGTTCATGCCGGCTGCTGGTTCATCGAGCGCCAGCAGCAACGGTTCGGTGGCCAGGGCGCGAGCGATTTCCAGACGACGCTGTTCGCCGTAGGACAGATGCTTGGCCAGCGTGTGTGACGGCTTGCTAATACCGACGTAGCGCAGCAATTCACGCGCGCGCGCCGAGCTATCACTTTCCTCATTGCGCGTCGCCTGATTGCGCAGCAAGGCGCCGAACACGCCCGCCTGAGTACGGGCATGGCGACCGATCAGCACATTTTCCAGCGCGGTGAGATTAGCGAACAGGCGAATATTCTGGAAGGTGCGTGCAATCCCGGCCTGTGCCAGCAAATGCGGTTTGGGCGTTTGATAACGCTTGCCATTGAAACGAAATTCGCCCCCATTCGCCTGATACAAGCCGGTGATGACATTGAACAAGGTAGTTTTCCCCGCCCCGTTAGGGCCGATCAGCCCGTAGATTTCGCCCGCGTTAATGTGCAGCGACACGTCCGTCAGCGCGCTCAAGCCGCCAAATTGCTTAGCCACTCCCGATAATTGCAGCAGCGGCGTCATACGGACGGCTCCGCTTCATCGGTTGCCAGCTCACGTCGACGCACGCGCGAAGGCCATAAACCTGCGGGGCGATACAACATCACAACAATCAGCGCGACACCGAACAGCAACATACGCAGACTTTCCGGATCAATCAGCGTCTTACCGAACAACGCCTGCTGCAGGGGCACCACGCTGTGGCGCAGCACTTCGGGCAATAAGGCGAGCAGCAAGCCGCCCAGAATAACACCGTATATATTGCCCATGCCGCCCAGTACCACCATGCATAACACCATGATGGACTCCATCAGACTAAAACTCTCAGGACTGACAAAACCTTGAAAGCCTGCAAACAAAGTTCCCGACACGCCGCCAAACATCGCACCCATCGCGAACGCCAGCAATTTCAAATTGCGCGTGTTGATACCCATGGCGGAGGCGGCAATTTCATCCTCGCGTATCGCCATCCAAGCACGGCCGATACGGGATTTTTCCAGACGATGCGAGACGAACACCACCAAGGCCGCAAAACTTAAAAACAGGTAGAAATACAGATGCACCGAAGGCAGCGTAACCCCCATCACTTGTTGCGTGCTGTTCAGCGAAACACCCGCCACGCTGATCGGATCGATGCGGCTGATGCCTTGCGGGCCGTTGGTGAAATTCACCGGCGCATTCAGGTTATTCATGAAGATACGGATGATTTCACCGAAACCCAGCGTCACGATGGCCAGATAATCGCCTCTCAAACGCAAGGTCGGTGCACCCAGCAGCACGCCAAAACCGCCCGCCAAAAGCGCTGCCAGCGGCAACACAATCCAGAACGACAAATGTAAGCCGTCTGGGAACAGCAAGGGGAAGGCCGTCGCCAGATGCGGTGATCCGGTCAGCGCATAACAATACGCGCCCACTGCGAAGAACGCGATATAGCCCAGATCCAGCAGGCCCGCATAGCCCACCACGATGTTGAGCCCTAACGCCAGCATGATATAGAGCATGGCAAAATCGACGATGCGCACCCAACCACGTCCCAGCAGCGCGTCCGTTACAAACGGCAACAAGAGCACCGAGACCAGCAGCAACCCGTTCAGAACATGCTGTTTTGAAAAATTATATTTTTTCATGCGCGCTCCGCCAGACGTTCACCGAGCAACCCTGATGGACGAAACACCAACACCGCGATCAGCACGAAGAAAGCGAATACGTCCTGATATTGGCTACCCAAAAATCCGCCCGTCAGATCACCGATATAGCCCGCGCCCAGACTTTCAATCAAGCCGAGCAATAATCCGCCCAGCATCGCGCCGCGCAGATTGCCGATACCACCCAGCACCGCCGCCGTGAAGGCTTTCAGGCCGAGCAAAAACCCCATGTAATAATGTGCCAGACCGTAGTTGGCGCTGACCATCAATCCTGCGATAGCCGCCAGTGCCGAACCCAGCATAAAGGTGACCGAGATAACCCGATTGACATCCACGCCCATCAACTGCGCGGCATGCTGGTTCTCCGCCACGGCACGCATCGCACGGCCCAGCGATGTCTGATGCACAATCAGCATTAAGCCCGCCATAATCACCAATGCCATGATGACAATAATGATTTGAATGTCGTTGATGATCGCACCGGCAATGTGGTGTGACTGATTGTTTATCAGCTGCGGGAAGGCGTGGTACTCGCGCCCCCAGATCATCATCGCCAGATTTTGCAGCACGATAGAGACGCCGAT
Organism: Nitrosomonadales bacterium; assembly: GCA_037137715.1. GTDB lineage: Bacteria > Pseudomonadota > Gammaproteobacteria > Burkholderiales > Gallionellaceae > Gallionella. Next base: position 40,802 of record JBAXJT010000006.1, on the reverse strand, counting down.
GGCGGTAATTAACGGCGCTAAGCGCGGCGCATGACGCAGCGGCCGGTAAGCGATGCGTTCGATGCCGAAACCCAGCAGCATGCTGCCTGCCATAGCCAGCAACAGGCTAACCGGCAACGCCAGTAACGGCGGCACGCCCCAGCCGATCAGGGCAGTCAGTGCAGACAGCGCCAGCATCGCGCCCACCATCACCACTTCACCATGCGCGAAATTAATCAGGCCGAGAATGCCATACACCATGGTGTAGCCCAGCGCGACCAAGGCATATACGCTGCCCTGCACCAGACCGTTGATGATTTGCTGAAAGAATATTTCCATTTACTGACTGATAGTGTGCATCGATATGATGAAAAATACATTGTCCACGAAAAACACGAAAAACACGAAAAAATCAAACTCGGCAAAACCCTTTAACCTACGCAATCCACAACCTGACTTTAGCTGTTCGTTCATATATCTGAATTTGCAGAATGCCAGTAAGAGTATTCAGATTTATTGTTCGTGCTTTTCGTGTCTTTCGTGGACAGAAGAATTTTGTAGTTTTTAGTGGATGTTTTCTATTGCGCTGCGCCAACGGTTTCCAGCACCTGCCACTTGCCCTGTTTAACCTGATACAACGTCACGGCGCCGCCCTTCAGATCTCCGTTGCCATCGAACTGAATATTGGCGGTGACGCCCGCATGTGAAATTCCGGCCAGGGCAGGCATATACCTAGCAGGATCAATCGAATCTGCCTTTTGCATCGCCGCGATCATCACGTTGACCGCGTCATAACAATAGGGCGCGTATAACTGAATCGGCTGATATTTTGCGACGAAACGCGACGAAAACTCTTTACCGCCGGGCATTTTATCCAAGGGCACGCCGGGCAACGACGCATACACCCCGTCCGCTGCGACGCCCGCCAGTTTGACAAATTCAGGCGTGTAACCGCCATCGCCCATCACGAATTTAACATTCAAGGCGAGCGCCTTGATTTGTCTGGCCATCGGTCCGCCCTGCGCATCCATCCCGCCGTAGAACAGCAAATCAGGCTGACGGCCTTTAACGGCGGTCAGCACGGCGGTAAAGTCCACCGACTTGTCGCTGGTGTATTCATGCGCGACGATTTGCGCACCGGCCGCCTTTGCGGCTTTGATGAATTCGTCCGCGAGCCCCTGACCGTAAGCGGTGCGATCATCGATGACAGCGATTTTTTTAGCGGCCAGATTTTTAACCGCGTATTCGCCCAGCGCTTGCCCCTGTTGCGCGTCGTTCGCCATCACGCGAAACGCGGATTTAAAGCCCTGTTTGGTATAGCTGACCGCCGTGGCGGAAGGTGAAATTTGCGCAATGCCGTTATCGTTGTAGATTTTGGCCGCTGGAATGGTGGTGCCGGAGTTTAGATGGCCGATGACGCCGGCCACATTATTGTCCACCAGCTTTTGCGCAACAATGGTCGCAGTCTTCGGATCCGCCTGATCGTCTTCGCTAATCAGCTCGAAACGCACCTTTTTGCCGCTGATCACGATGCCCTTTGCGTTGGCGTCATCAATCGCCATGCGTGTGCCATTCTCGTTGTCTTTACCCAAATGTGCCTGCGGGCCGGTCAGAGGGGCTGCTGCACCAATACGCACGACCAACTCGCCGGCCGCCTGATCGGTGGCGGATTTGCCGCATGCAGCCAGTGCGAACAAGGATGTGAGCAGCAGTGAAACAGAGCGGAATGACATAGTTAAATCCCTGAGAAATAGTGCGGTGGCGACAAGCGTTCGATTATGCATAGCCGCCACACCGCTTGTCAATTTGACGGGCAACAAAAAAAGCCGGCTCGCACCGACTTTTATGAAAATGCCCCGGAACCGACTTATTTAGCCAGTGCCAGAATAAAGCGCACCAACTCCTTCATTTGTTCAGGCTTCTTACCTGAGGCATCGTTCGCCGGCATCGGCATGGTTCCCCAGTTGCCCGCACCACCCTTGGACACTTTGGTGATCAGACGCGCTTCAGCAGTCGCATCCCCTTTGTATTTGTTGGCAATATCCATCCACGATGGACCAACGACCTTCTTGTCAATCGCATGACAAGCGGTGCAATTATTCTCCCTGGCAGCTAAGGGCATCGTTTTAGCAGACTCGGTAACTGGCGCCACAACGACTGCAGGCGCGACGGCGTGAGCCTCCTCAGTCTTGTTGCACGCGCTCAAAAAAAACGCAAACAGCACGACTAGAAAAACGTAACTTTTTTTCATGGAATTCTCGGTTTAAGGCGTACGACAAATGAAAAAGCGAAGCCGACGAATCGGCTTCGCTTCAGTACCGCTAGATTACTTCAAGCCAGCGATGAACTTAGCCAGATCTTTGATATCAGCATCGGATGCGCCCATGCCCTTAGGAGGCATATTGCCAATCTTCCAGCCAAATGCGCCGCCGTGCGTAATGCTTGCAGCGATCTTGCTTTCAGCATCTTTGTCGCCAGCGTACTTTTTAGCTACGTCGTTCCAAGCTGGACCAACGACCTTTTTGTCGATAGCGTGGCATGCGCCGCACTTTGCTTTGCCATTTGCTGGCATATCAACAGCCATAGCCGAACCTGCAATCATCAAACCTGCTGCAACTGCGATACTTACGATAATAGATTTCATATGTTCTCTCCGTTTTATGATCAAAAAACTTATAAAGATGCGGAGGTTTCTCCTCCGCTAGCGATTCTAAACAACTCCGCTCAGTTTGCCTATCAACTTTTCTGAACGTGAGCGAATAACGCTCAGAAATGCACTCCGGTTGACACCGCGATTACAAATACAGCACACACATGCATCAATGGCCTGACGGAGCATCCGGTACGATTTTTTCCAATGCAGGTTCTTTGCTCCCGACAGCCGGCTTCGCCTCTTCAGCCGCATGATGTTTATCGAACATAGGACAAGGCTTGCTCTCATGTTCTGCACAGGGATGCTTATGCGCCTTATGTTTTGCTGAACCGTGATTAACATCACACGCATAAGCTTGAGCACCATAGAACAAGGCCAGAAACAGGATTACTTTGCGCATTTTCATATTCCTTAAACCGACTCCGCGCGATACTCGACGATCAGCGTATGCGTGGTGCCCGCAGCCACTGTAACCAAATTTTCAATCGCATTCACCGATTCCACGCAAACCATCTCGCGCCAGCCGTCCGGTTGTCCCATATCGCCCATTTTATTGGCTTTTTCGACCCACGGCGTCCAGACCACCGTCGACAAACTACCTGACTTATTGATGTGAATGCGACGGGCCAGTTTATCATCGTGAATCACACACTCGCTGCCGGTGTTGATATAGACGCGATCAACTTCACTATTAAACGTGATCGCGCCGTCCTGACGACGCAAGTTGGAACCGCCCACCTTGTCCCAATATTCGCAGCCTTCGAGACCCGTTACGCGGATAGCGCCGATGTCGCTGATCTGCAAATAGGTGTGCAATGCTTCGCCTATGACAAAATCGGTCGCACCGGTATTTTCAGTCGTCATTTCCATACGCAGCGTTTCACCGACAATCACCGTCAGATTCACATTGCACGACTCTGCCCATTGCACACGCGTCTTATCGGACGCGACCAGTCGCAAAGTCAGCCGCGTCGCGCCATTCGGTTCGGTGCCCGATTCAATCACGCGCCAGGGTACGGTGCGCGCAAAGCCGTGCCCCGGAAAGCCGGATTCCGTTGCATGTGCGCCAAACCACGGCCAGCACACCGGTGCACCACCACGGATCGATTTACCAACGGCGGGTTTGGTGTCGCGCGACAACCACACCACGGGAACCGCCTGACTTTTCGGCTGCCAGCTCATCAGGTGCGCGCCCTGCAAACAGAGCGATGCGCGGCCCAATGCGTTGTCGATTTCTGCGACGATCAAACCGCTCGCGTCTTCACGAAAGCTAAGCTGCCCTTTGATACCGAATTGCGAATTCAATGCTGTTGTCATATTTAACTCCGGTTGATAGTTATTAATTTTCAATTTGAGAGACATCTCTCACTGCACCCTTATCGGCACTGGTCGTCATCGCAGCATAGGCACGCAGTGCGACCGACACATGGCGTTCACGACTGACCGGCTTCCAAGCCAGACGACCGCGCGCATCCATTTCATCACGGCGGCGTGTCATTTCCTCATCGGTAACGCTCAGCGTAATAGTGCGATTTGGAATATCGATGGCGATGGTGTCGCCCTCTACGACCAAACCAATGGCCCCGCCTGCGGCGGCTTCAGGCGAGACGTGTCCGATGGAAAGCCCCGAGGTACCACCGGAAAAACGCCCGTCGGTGAGCAGCGCACAGACTTTTCCTAAGCCTTTCGATTTCAGGTAGGCGGTCGGGTACAACATTTCCTGCATGCCCGGCCCGCCCTTGGGGCCTTCATAGCGGATCACCACCACATCGCCCGCAACGATGGTATCGGCGAGCACGGCGGCCACCGCATCGTCCTGACTCTCGAACACACGTGCGCGCCCGGTAAATTTTAAAATGCTCTCATCCACGCCTGCTGTCTTGACGATGCAGCCGTCGGCCGCGACATTGCCGTGCAACACCGCTAAACCGCCGTCCTGCGAATAGGCATGCGCCTTGTCGCGGATGCAACCCGTGGCGCGATCAGAATCGGTATCCGGGTATAGCATCGATTGCGAGAACGCGATGGTGGTGACAATCCCGCCGGGCGCGGCTCTGAAAAACTTGTCCGCCGTGCCATCCGTGTTTTGCACGATATCCCACGCGGCCAAGCCGTCGCGCAGCGTCTTGCTATGCACCGAACCCACGTCGCCATGCAGTAAACCGGCTCTGTCGAGCTCGCCTAAAATGGCCGGAATGCCACCCGCGCGATGCACATCTTCCATATGATATTCAGAGGATGGCGCAACCTTACACAACGTGGGCACATGGCGCGACAAACGATCCATATCCTTCATGGTGAAATTGACTTCCGCCTCGCGTGCAATGGCCAGTAAATGCAGCACGGTATTGGTCGAACCACCCATGGCGATATCCAGCGTCATGGCGTTTTCAAAGGCATTAAACGTCGCGATATTGCGCGGCAACACCGACTCGTCGTCCTCTTCGTAATAGCGTTTACACAAATCAACGATCACGCGCCCCGCACGCAGGAACAGCTGCTTGCGCTCAGCGTGGGTCGCAACCAGCGAGCCGTTACCTGGCAAGGACAGACCCAGCGCCTCGGTCAGGCAATTCATCGAGTTAGCGGTAAACATGCCGGAGCAGGAACCACAGGTAGGGCAGGCGGAACGCTCAATCGCGTCGACCTCTGCGTCGCTGTACGCGCTGTCGGCGGCGGCCACCATCGCATCCACCAGATCCAGCCCGCGGGTCGCGCCGTTCCAGTTCACCTTACCGGCTTCCATCGGGCCGCCCGAGACAAACACCACGGGAATATTCAGCCGCATCGCCGCCATCAACATACCCGGCGTGATTTTGTCGCAATTGGAAATACACACCAGCGCATCGGCACAATGGGCATTGACCATATACTCGACGGAATCTGCGATCAGATCGCGGCTGGGCAACGAATACAGCATGCCGCTGTGACCCATCGCGATACCGTCATCAACAGCTATCGTATTGAATTCTTTGGCAATTCCACCAGCGCGCTCAATTTCACGCGCAACTAACTGCCCCATGTCTTTGAGATGGACATGTCCCGGCACAAACTGCGTGAATGAATTGGCAATCGCGATGATGGGCTTACCAAAGTCACCCTCTTTCATACCGGTTGCGCGCCACAAGGAGCGCGCACCGGCCATATTGCGACCATGAGTGGAAGTACGGGAACGGTAAACTGGCATGATGTCTCTTCTGCGTAAGCTATAATCAAGTTGTTAATTCTACCTGATTCCAACATGCTCGTTTATCCACATATCAATCCGATTGCATTGCAACTGGGCCCGCTCGCAATTCATTGGTACGGCCTGATGTATATGGCAGGCTTTTTGACCTTTTTGTGGCTGGGGCGACGCCGCATCGTTACGCTGAATTACACGCAGATCACCAACAAGACGCTCGACGATCTGCTTTTTTACGGCGTGCTGGGCGTCATTTTAGGCGGGCGATTGGGTGAAGTGCTGTTTTACAATCCTTCCTACTATTTTGCCAACCCGCTCAAAATTCTCGCCGTCTGGGAAGGCGGCATGTCTTTTCACGGTGGATTTCTGGGCGTACTGGTCGCGATGGCCGTGTTCGCCTATCAGCAAAAGCTGCGCTGGCTCGAACTGATGGACTTCATCGCACCTCTGGTGCCGCCAGGTCTGGCCTTCGGACGACTGGGGAATTTCATCAACGGCGAATTATGGGGGAGGCCGACCGATGCGCCGTGGGGCATGGTTTTCCCTCACGTCGACAATTTACCGCGTCACCCGTCCCAACTTTATGAGTTCGCGCTTGAAGGCGTACTGCTATTTACCCTGCTCTGGCTATATGCAAAAAAACCGCGTCCTGTCGGCGCCGTATCCGGCTTGTTTTTGATCGGCTATGGCAGCTTCCGTTTCTTAGGCGAATTCGCCCGTAATCCGGACGATGGCATTTTCGGTTTAATGAGTCTTGGCATCAGCATGGGGCAATGGCTAAGTTTACCGATGGTGCTGACGGGGATCGCCATGATGGCATGGAGCTACCGCCGCCCCACTTGACACAGAACCGCCCCGCTCGCACACTGACTGAAATTCACTCAGCGACACTCCTTTGGACGACTTCTCTACAGCTTCATTATTTGGCATCCTAGTCCTGCTGCTGGTTTGCAGCGCTTTTTTCTCAGGCTCAGAAACCAGCATGATGGCAATCAATCGCCACCGACTCAATCATTTAATCCGCAAGGGTAACAAGAGCGCAAAACTGACCGCACAGCTGCTGGGTAAAATCGACAAGCTGTTAGGCTCCATCCTGCTCGGCAATACCCTGCTCAACGTTGCGGCCGCGACCTTAACCGAATTCATCGTACTGCGCCTGTACGGTCATAACGAACTGGTGATGCTGATCGGCACGCTGCTGATCACCCTGATGCTGCTGATTTTCAGCGAAATCCTACCCAAAATTATCGCGGCAAGCTATCCGGAACGCATCGCACTGCCGTCGAGCTACTTGCTCACCCCGCTGATCACCCTGTTTCACCCCGTCGTATCGGTCGCAGGCGGCATCGTAAAAGGCGTGCTATGGCTCTTGCGCATCAAGGTTCAGACCGACCAGAGCAAACAGAAAATGACGCTGGAAGAATTGCGCGGCATGGTGCTCGAAGCCGAACACTTCCTGCCGCGCAAGCATCAGAAAATGCTGCTCAACCTGGTCGATTTGGAGCGCATTACCGTTAACGACGTGATGATTCCCCGCAATCAGATCGAATCACTGAACATCAACGCAGATCAAGACGCGCTACGCGATCAGATCATCACCTGCCATCACACGCTACTGCCAGTTTATGCCGACACGCCGGGCAATATCTTAGGCATCCTGCACATCAAACGCATCCCTGCGCTGTTTCAAGAGGGGAATTTCAACGCGACAGAATTGCGCGATGTGCTGCAAGAACCCTATTTCATTCCGTCAGATACGCCCCTGCTCCAGCAACTGCAGCAGTTTCAGGAACGCCACACGCGTCTGGGGTTGGTGGTGGACGAATACGGCGAACTACTGGGACTGGTAACGCTGGAAAACATTTTGGAAGAAATCGTGGGTGAATTCACCACGCAGTCTCCCTCGCAAACCGGTAAATTTCTACGTCAGGAGGATGGCAGCATTTTGCTGGAAGGGGGCACCAGCTTACGCGAACTCAACCGCAAGCTCGGCTTACACCTGCCGATGGATAGCGCTAAGACGCTGAATGGCCTGATACTTGAGCAACTGGAAGACATCCCGGAAACCGGCACCAGCCTGAAAATTGCAGGCTATCCCATTGAAATCATTCAAACACAAGACCGAATCGTCAAAGTCGCACGCCTGTTTCCCCGAATTAAAATCAGTGAGTAGTCAGTAAAAAGCAGGCAGTAAAGCACACCACACTCACCACTTACCGCTTACCACTTTTCATTCACCGCTACTCTAGCTTTACAATCCACCTAAAGCTCGGCATCATACCGAGCAATGTCGGATAGCAACTCAGAGGAAACTTCATGGCTGTCGCACAACAAAAAGCAAAAGAATACACCTACACTTGGGAAGGCAAAGACAAGTCCGGCAAATTAGTCAAGGGTGAAATGCGCTCCATTGGCGAGGCGAATTTGTCAGCCTATCTGCGCCGCCAGGGCATTACCGTTGCCAAAATCAAACGGGCACGCAGCAGCGCCAAAGCAATCACACAAAAAGACATCACCTTGTTCACGAGGCAACTGGCAACCATGCTAAAAGCCGGGGTACCCCTGCTACAGGCATTCGATATCGTCGGGAAAGGGCATCACAACCCGTCTGTATCAAGATTACTGTTTTCGATCAAAACAGATATTGAAACCGGTAGCAGCCTGCAACAAGCCTTCAAAAAACACCCCCTCTATTTCGATGATTTGTATTGCAATCTGATTGGCGCGGGTGAGTCGGCCGGTATTCTGGACAGCTTGCTCGAGCGCCTGGCCACCTATCAGGAAAAAATCCTCGCCATCAAGAGCAAGATCAAATCTGCCTTGTTCTATCCGGTGTCGATTATCGTAGTGGCCTTCATCATCACCGCCGTGATCATGATATTCGTCATTCCCGCCTTCAAGGAATTATTCTCAAGTTTTGGCGCTGATTTGCCGGCCCCGACCTTATTCATCATGGCCATCTCTGATTTCTTCGTCAGCTACTGGTGGGCGATCTTCGGCGGCATAAGCGGCGGGTTTTACGCCTTCTTCTATTTCTTAAAGCGCAGCCGCCCAATGCAGCACTTGATGGACAGAGCGCTGCTTAAATTGCCTATTTTCGGCGAACTGGTTAAAAAAGCCACCATCGCACGCTGGAGTCGCACCTTATCCACGATGTTTGCGGCCGGCGTGCCGCTGGTTGAAGCCTTTAATTCGGTCGCAGGCGCCGCGGGAAATGCCGTGTATTTCGATGCAACCAAGAGCATTCAGCGCGAAGTGAGCACCGGCAACAGCCTGACCGTCGCCATGCAAAACACCGAGGTATTCCCCAGCATGGTGATCCAAATGGTGTCGATCGGCGAAGAGGCCGGCTCGCTCGATGCGATGCTCTCCAAGGTGGCCGATTTTTACGAGGCCGAAGTGGATGATGCCGTCGAAGCGCTCTCGAGCCTGATGGAACCCATCATCATGGTGGTGCTGGGCACATTGATCGGCGGCATGGTGGTGGCAATGTATCTGCCTATCTTCAAGATGGGCCAAGTAGTTTAGAAGCAGGATTGAGCAACGAGGATTGAGTAAAAACCAAAGCGGGGCGCTGGTATTACTCAATTCTCCACTCCTAGCAACGTTCTTCTCAATCCTCAATCCTCAATCCTCGATATTAAAATATGACCCTATTCGACCTACTCCAATCATCGCCGCCGCTGTTTATCGGCACCTGCACGCTGCTAGGACTGATGGTCGGTAGCTTTTTAAACGTGGTCATTCATCGTCTGCCCAAGATGATGGAATTGGGCTGGCGATCACAATGTGCCGAGTTGCGCGGCGAAGATACCGTAGAGAGTGAACCTTACAATCTGCTGGTGCCGCGCTCCGCCTGCCCGCATTGCCAGCACGCCATCAGCGCATGGGAAAACATCCCCGTAATCAGCTATCTGCTGCTGCGCGGCAAATGCGCCGGCTGTCATGCGGCGATTTCACCGCGCTATCCGATCATCGAAACCCTAAGTGGCCTGCTCTCTGGATTCGCGGCATTTCATTTCGGTTTCGGGCTGACTGCCATCGCGGCGATTTTGCTGATTTGGGCGTTGATCGCACTGACTGCGATCGACTTTGACACCCAATTATTGCCGGATGACATTACCCTGCCCCTGCTGTGGGCCGGACTCGTGTTCAACCTGTATGGCGCCTTTACGTCATTGCATGACGCATTCTTAGGCGCGCTCTTCGGTTATCTTGCCCTGTGGTCGGTATTTTGGCTGTTCAAACTGGTCACCGGCAAAGAAGGCATGGGCTATGGCGACTTTAAGTTATTGGCCGCCTTAGGTGCCTGGCTAGGCTGGCAACTGCTGCCGCTGATCATCATCCTCTCCTCACTGGTCGGCGCAGTCGTCGGCGTCACTTTAATTTTAGCGATTAAACGCGGCCGTGAGATCCCCATTCCGTTCGGGCCCTATCTTGCCGGCGGCGGTCTGATCGCACTATTCTGGGGACAGACACTTACGCAAAGTTATTTACAGCTCATTGCACCATGAGTTCGGTGCCGCAAACATGTATCGGCCTGACCGGCGGTATAGGCTGCGGCAAAAGCACCGTTGCTCGTCTGTTCGAAGCTAAAGGTGTTCGCATTATTGATGCCGATGCGATCGCGCATCAGCTCACGCAAGCGAACGGCGCCGGCATGGATGAGATACGCACCCGCTTCGGTTCAGAATATGTTTTAACGTCCGGCGAGCTCGATCGCCCAAAAATGCGGCATCTGGTTTTTTCAGACCGCGACACAAAAGCCAAACTGGAACGCATTCTTCACCCGCTGATTTTAGCCACCTGCGCGCAGCAAATCGCTACGCCAAGTGCCGCTCCGTATACCCTGCTGATGGCGCCGCTCCTGCTGGAACATCCGTCTTTCTTGAAACTGGTGCAGCGCGTCCTGCTGGTCGATTGCTGCGAACAACAGCAAATTTCACGCGTCATGCAGCGCAGCGGGCTTGACGAATCCCAAATCCGTGCGATTATTGCGCTGCAAATGCCGCGAGCTGTACGAATTAGTCGCACGAAAGACATTATCAAAAACGAGGGTACACTGGATGATTTGGCGGTTCAGGTGAACAACTTTCACGACAAATACTGCACGATAAACAACAACCATTTGACGGCAAGCTGATATTCAATATATCTTCCGCCCTTAGCTTCTTTTTTTATCGAATTTAAGACCATAACGACGTGATCAGCTACGAGTTCCCCATCAATGAAAAAGTACGCACCTGGCTGCGTCTTGAGGATTTGTTCGCGCGGATGAATTATTTCCTGGCAGGCGACATCAGCATGGACCACCATGTTGCGCTCACCACCTTGTTTGAAATTCACGAAGTTGGCAGCCGTCCCGATCTTAAATCTGAATTACTGCAAGAACTCGAGCGCCAAAAGCGCGCGCTGGCTGCCTTGCACAACAACCCCGCCATTTCCGAACAAGCGCTGAACGGAATTCTTAGCGAAATCGAACAAGCCGCCGCAGCACTCCTTGCGATGACAGGCAAAGTCGGCGCAATTCTGCGGGAAAACGAATGGCTGATGAGCATCAAGCAGCGCGCCAGCATGCCCGGCGGTACGTGCCAGTTTGATCTGCCCTCCTACCATTACTGGCAGAAACAGCCCGTTGCCATGCGCCGTACCGACCTTCAGGCGTGGCTTGCCCCGCTGCTGCCGATTAGCGCCGCCATCAGCATTTTGCTTCGTTTGCTGCGCGAAAATGGCAGAACCATGCATTTCACCGCACATCAGGGCACGTTCCAGCAAATGCAAGGCGGGCGCGCAGCCCAACTATTGCGCGTAACATTGGCCGCCAACCTGCCCTGCATTCCGGAACTTGGCGCAAACAAGTACGCAATCAACATTCGTTTCATCGTCGCAAACTACGAAGCAAAATCATCGCTGCTAGAACAAGACGTTCCCTTTGACCTGACTTTTTGCACCCTGACATCGTGAGTAAGCCGCCTATCGTGCCGTGTCCGCGTTGCGGCAAAGAATCCCCCTGGGACACCAATAACTTATTTCGTCCATTTTGCAGCGAACGTTGCAAAATGATCGATCTGGGAAAATGGGCTGACGAAGCATTTCGCGTTGCAGTACCCGACGAGCAGGAATTTACCGCCCCACCCTACCAGGCCTGACGCAACAGCGCGATACCGTGCGCGCCTCGCTGCCACGCTGTCGACATATCCTCGCGGGTGAGCCCGCCTAGCGCATATACCGGTATGGATGATCCTGCCGCCAGCGCTGAGAAGCGCGCCCAGCCCAAATGTTCAGCCCCCGGATGGCTCTTTGTTGGCAACACAGGGCTTAACATCGCAAAATCGCAGCCCAACACCTGCGCTCGGCTTAATTCTTCTGCTGTATGACAGGATGCCGAACACCACGCCACAGGCGGCCGCTCAGTCAATTGATCCAACTGAACCGATGTCAGATGCACACCGTCCGCACCGATCGCTTGTGCCAGCGCCACATCGCCGTTGATCAACACCTTTGCACCGGCAGCGTGCGCCATGGCAACGGTACGAATGGCCAGTTCACGAAGCTGCTCGGGCGTTAAATGCTTTTCCCGCAACTGAATCAACCTCAGCCCTGCATCCAACTGCACTTGCAGCCGGCTTAAAAATGGCTCCACGCCTAATTCGCCGGCATTGCTGATCGCATAGAGCGCAGGCAATTCCAGCGCGCGGAGAATAGGCGCATTTGCCGGCAGCACCGGAGCAACTTTCACGTCAGTCACCAATTGCCAGGAAAACTGCTGCCCCTCATGCGGATAGAGTTCCCCGCGCCATTCGGTGACCCGAAAAAAGTTCAGCCTAACCGTGGCATGCGGATAGGTGAACACGCGCGTTATCCAAGGATAGGCGGTGAGAACTTCAATACCCAGCTCTTCGTGCAACTCGCGAACCAGTGCGTCGTGCGCCGACTCCCCCGCCTCGACCTTCCCGCCCGGAAACTCCCAGTATCCCGCCCATATTTTGTCGGATGGCCGCTGTGCCAGCAAAAATGTACCATCCGGGCGATGCAACACGGCAGCGGCCACTTCGACTACCTTCTGTGATAATGCACTCAACGCAATCCCTCCGGATTATTTTCTGGCAGACACGCACCCCATCTTGGCATCAGTGTATTCGCCACCCCCAGATGATCCAGAATGCGTGCGACCACAAAATCCACCATCTCCTGCACGCTCTGCGGCTGATAATAAAAGCCGGGATTAGGCGGCATGATGACAGCCCCCGCCTGTGCGAGTTTGAGCATATTTTCCAGATGAATCACCGAAAAAGGCATTTCGCGCGGCGCCAGAATCAGCGTGCGTTTTTCCTTGAGCATCACATCCGCCGCACGCGCAATCAAATCATCGCTAATCCCGCAGGCCACTTTCGCCAGTGTGCCCATCGTGCAGGGGCAAATCACCATCGCATCGCCCGGATTAGAACCTGAGGCCATCGGCGCATACCAGTCATCACGCCCGAACACCTGTAACTCGCCGCTAAATTCCCCCATACGCTCACGCAGCAGACGCTCAGCTTCCGGCGGACGACTGGACAGCACCAGCCCCATCTCCTGCTTAGCGACGATCTGCGCCGCCTGTGAGTACACCAGATGAACGCGCTGGCCGCTTTGCAACAGACATTCGAGCAGACGCATGCCGTAAGGCATACCGGAGGCGCCGGTAAAGGCAAGATTGATGGTTTTCACAGGATGCTGATCTCCAATGTATTGAAAAAGCGGTTTCACGCGGAGGCGCGGAGAACGCGGAGAAAATCAAAAGATAAATTTTTAATATCTTTAAAAATCAAATAACTACGATTAAAATAACCAACCAGCATCCATAACCATAAAACATTGGCCTTATAGCCTTCCGTTTTACTCCGCGTTCTCCGCGCCTCCGCGTAAGAATAGTTTAGTTTCGGCATTATCCATGAAACGGGCGGCAATCAGTCCATTCACCGCGCCGAATATCAGGGCTGATGCGGCAAAAATGGGAATCAGGTAGGCGATCCCCGCATGCGGGATCAGCCACAGATAAACCAGCGTCATCTGCCCTGCGATATGCGCAAAGGCCGCACACACGCTGTGCGTGACAGGACCGAACCAGTTGGATGGCAGGTGTTGCGCCAGTGCCAGCACCAACAGACTCAGCAGCGCGCCAGTCAAACCGAGGAAAAACCCCGGGGTTAAAAAATTGCCAAACAACAAGCTGCCTGCAAACACCCGAAGTAACGAGACCCATACCGCAGTGCGCCATCCGTAACGCGCCAGCACGATCAGGGTCACAATATTGGCAAGTCCGGGCTTGACCCCCGGCAAAGGCGACGGAATCGCGCCTTCCAGTATCGTCAAACCCAGCGCCACCGCTGCCATCCGCGCGACATGGTGATCTTCAGCCGTGGATTGCAGCAGGATCGTGGAACGGTTATTCCCTTCCCACTTCACACTTCCCACTTCCTGTTGCTCAGTAGTTGAGACTGTCATATCGCTTGTGACTTCCGACCAGTTCGACGCTCACCTGATTGGGCAGGCACAGCGCAATTTCGCCAGCCTGTTGCAGCCAGCCCTGACGTACGCAATATTGGCGAGGACTGGGATCTTTTGCGATACGTACCTTGCGATTTTCTATCGATATCAGACTGACACCCAGAGGCCCCGGCACTTCAATTTGCTGGTTGCGCGACAGGGGCACCTCACGAAACAGTTTCCCGCCGCTGCGTATGATGACCTTATCTGCCATTTCACCTGACCAAAACGTCAGTGCGAGCAACGCCACACTCCACGCACCCAAAATCAGCGTCAGCCAGTCACCGGGCTTAATGTGACGCAACATCGCGTCAGGAGAGTTCGCGGTGGCGCAACAAGACCTGCTGCTGAGACTGAAAATGACGGCTCAGTTTCTCGCTGATATAAACCGAGCGATGCTGACCGCCGGTACAGCCGATTGCGATGGTCAAATAGCTGCGATTGTCCGCAATAAAATGAGGCAGCCAGCGCTCGACAAAGCGACTGATATCGGCAAACATATCTTGGGTCGCCGGGGTATTTTCGAGAAATTCGATCACCGGCGCATCGCGACCGGTCAAAGGCCGCAACTGAGGATCATAAAACGGGTTAGGCAGACAGCGAACATCAAAGACATAGTCCGCATCGAGCGGAATGCCGTGCTTAAATCCGAATGACTCGAATAAAAGCGTCATGCGTGCGCGATCTAATTTGATGAACTGCTTGATCCAGGCGCGCAAGGCGTTAGCGCCCAGTTCGCTGGTATCGATATGATGACCTATATTGCTAATTTCAGAGAGTAATTCGCGCTCACATTCGACACATTCCGGCAAGGTCCGCACCCCGTCGCTCAAAGGGTGCATGCGGCGCGTCTCGGAAAAACGCTTCACCAGCGTATCGGATTTAGCATCGAGAAACAGTACGTGCACAGCCAGATCTTTTTGCATCAAATGCAGCAAGATGTCAGGCAATCGTTGCACACTGTTGGCGCTGCGCACATCGATGCTGACCGCCATCTTGTCATAGCCTGCCGACAGCAAATACTCAACCAGACCTTTTAGCAGCTCAGCCGGCAGGTTGTCCACACAATAAAATCCGCTGTCTTCGAGCACTTTGAGAGCCACGCTTTTACCCGAACCTGACAGACCGCTTAGTAGAAATAACTGCATCGTCAATCACCTGCCAACATCTGATCATGCCGGCTGATAAATTCCTGCATGGTATTAATCCCGCGTTGTTGTAACACAAAATTACGTGCCGCGGCCTCAACTAACACCGCCAGATTGCGACCTGCCACCACGGGAATATTCACCGTATTGATTTTCACGCCGATAATTTCCTGATGCGTGGCCACCAGCGGCAGACGCTCCATTTGCGACAGCTCACCATCCTGCGAGCGATGCAAATGCACAATCAACTTCAAACTCTTTTTGCGGCGCACCGCAGTTTCACCGAACATGGTACGTATATTCAACATCCCCAAACCTCGAACTTCCAGAAAATCGCGCAACAATTCCGGGCAGCGACCCTCCAGCGTATCCGGAGCAATGCGGTGTAATTCGACCACATCATCGGCAACCAGTCCGCTGCCGCGCGTAATGAGTTCAAGACCCAATTCGCTTTTCCCCACGGCACTCTCGCCGGTAATCATCACGCCCACACCCAGCACATCGAGAAATACGCCGTGACGCGTCGTCGATTCGGCCAATTCCTTAGCCAAATAGTGGCGTATCAGCCACATCAGATGCACGCTGGGTTTGGACGAGGAAAACAGGGGGATACTCGAGCGATTGGCAAAGACAATCAATTCAGGCGGGATTTCATTAGCACCGGCCACGATCAGGCATGTTGTGCCATTTTGCTCAATTTGCTCAAACGCTTCGTTGCGCTCTTCCAGACTCAGATTGCGAAGGTAATCGAGCTCGGCCGCACTCAATACCTGAACCCAACTCGGATGGATCAGGCTAAGGTGCCCGACCATTTCGCGATTGGAAGCCTCTACGGCTTCACTATCGATAATTCTGTCTACGCCGTCAGTACCTGCAATGCGCCGCAACTCCAGCCTGACTTGTTTGTCTTCAAACAGTTGCCGGATATTGACCTGACTCATGCAGCACTGTTCCAGTCAGCAAACAATTGGTAAATACAGGCGGGGTCGTCACACGCCGTCAAGCGCTCGCGAAACTCGGCATCACTGAACATCTGAGCCAATTCGCCTAACAACTGCAAATGCAAATCTGTCGCCAATTCAGGAACCAGCAACACAAAAATCAGTGTGACAGGCTGTCCGTCCGGCGCATCAAAGGGAATGGGGTGTGTCGTTCTGACGAATGCCGCCGTCGCCTCACGCAATTTTGAAATTCTTCCATGCGGAATCGCAACCCCCTGCCCCAGTCCTGTTGAGCCCAGCTTCTCGCGCGCGAACAGGCTATCAAACACCTGACTGCGTCCAATCTGCATTGCATTTTCAAACAATAGACCTGCGCGCTCAAAAACGCGTTTTTTGCTGGTGGATTCAGAATCCAACAGAATATTGCCGGGGGAGAGGATTTTGCTGATCAAATTCATCGTCATCGTACCTTAAACAATGGGCGGCAATATTGCCGCCCCTGGTGTTTACTCTTCTGTTGCGACCGGCGCCTCATCGTGACGACGATCAGCCAGTTTTTCCTTGTGCTTGATCACCTGACGATCCAGTTTGTCGACCAGCGCATCGATGGCAGCATACAGATTTTCATCTTCACATTCGACAAAAACATTCTTGCCGCTGATGTGTACCGTCGCCTCGGCTTTTTGTTTGAGCTTATCAACCGAAAGAATGATGTTCACATCCAGCACATTATCAAAATGACGCTTAATCTTGCTAAACTTGCTCGTCGCATAGTCGCGAATAGCAGGTGTGATTTCCAGGTGGTGTCCGGTTATATGGAGGTTCATTTTATGCTCCTTGTTTTAGAGTGATTTACGGAGATTCACCGGGAGTATGTGTAACGCTTCCCGATACTTTGCTATGGTGCGTCGGGCAACAACTATGCCCTGCTGCGCCAAGATTTCTGACATTCGGCCGTCCGTTAGTGGCTTGACTGTATCTTCACCGCCGACCAGTTGTTTAATCAGTTCGCGTATTGCGGCAGAAGAACAGACGCCGCCACTTTCCGTGACCAGACCGCTGCCAAAGAAATATTTAAATTCATAAATTCCGCGCGGCGTACGCATAAACTTTTGCGTCGTGCCGCGTGAAACGGTTGATTCGTGCATTTCAAGCGCATCGGCTATTTCGCGCAACACCAGCGGACGCATGGCGATGTCACCGTGTTCAAGAAATGCCCCCTGCCGATCGACAATCGCCTGCGCGACCCGCAGTATGGTATCAAAACGCTGCCGCAGACTCTTAATCAGCCAGCTTGCTTCCTGCAATTGCGACACCAGCGGTGCGCCCGATTTGTCATCCCGCTGCTGCAAAATATTTGCATACATCTGGTTGACGCGAAGGCGAGGCATCGCATCTGCATTCAGTCTGGCGCGCCATTTTCCCTTATGTTGCTCGACGATCACATCCGGCACGACATAATCGGCCACACTCCGATCAAACTCGCAACCGGGCTTAGGGTTCAGACTCACAATCAACTCCTGCGCCAAGCGCAAAGCCGCATCAGAGCAACGCAACAATTTTTTAATCTTTGCAAAATCATGTGCAGCCAGCAAATCAAGATGTCCGCCCACCAGGCTCATCGCTAGATCGCGCCCCGGCGTTTGCTCGGGCAACGCCTTCAACTGCAAGGCCAGACATTCACTCAAGGTCCGCGCGCCCAGCCCCGGACGATCAAGATATTGCAACTGCACCAGCGCCGTTTCAAGGTCATCCAGTGTCAGCCCTAATTCCACCGGCAGCAACACAGCCAATTCTGCTAAATCCTGCAACATATAACCATTTTCATCCAGCGCATCGATCAGCATCCCGACTACCAGCCTGTCCCGGCTGTCCAGTTGACTGACTGACAACTGACTATGCAAATACTCACGCATGCTCGCCTGCAACGCCGCTTGCTCAGGATAAGCGTCGCTTTCATCATCAGCGCCGCGCGTCTCGGCATTCCACTCAAACGGCTCAGCCTCAGCCTCACCGCGCTCCGACTCCGCGTTATCCGACGTCGCACTCTCCTCACCCGCAGCCTCACCCGACAACGTGTTATAGACAGACTCCTCACCCAACTCCAGCATCGGATTTTCATCGAGCATGCGCTCAATTTCCTGCTGCATATCCAGCGTAGAGAGCTGAAGCAATCGAATGGACTGTTGCAACTGAGGCGTGAGCGTCAGCTGCTGAGACATGCGAAGTTGTAGGGAGGCTTTCATTACTTAATTGTTCAGTATTCGCGGTCGGTCTTCTTGAGCCACTTCAAAGTTTAAAGTTTTCACCCAAGTAGACTTTGCGCACGCCTTCATTGTAGATGATTTCATCCGGTTTGCCTTCCGCCATCACGGCTCCTGCGTTAATGATGTAAGCGCGATCACAAATCCCCAGCGTTTCCCGCACGTTGTGATCGGTAATCAGCACACCAATATTGCGCTCTTTAAGGAAACGGATAATTTTCTGAATATCCAGCACCGCAATCGGATCGACCCCGGCGAACGGTTCGTCGAGCAAAATAAAACGCGGACTAGTTGCCAGCGCTCGGGCAATTTCTACCCGGCGGCGCTCACCGCCTGACAGACTGATCGCCGGATTATTTCTGATCTCTTGGATGTGCAAATCGTGCAGCAATTCTTCTAAACGGCGTTCGATTTCCTCATCGGATAAATCCTGCAATTCGAGCACTGCCTGAATATTTTGCGCCACGCTCATGCGCCTGAAGATCGACGCCTCCTGCGGCAGATAACCTAATCCTAGTCGCGCACGGCGATGAATCGGCATATGGGTAATATCCTGATCATCAATGGTAATTTTCCCGCCATCTGCAGCAACCAGTCCCACTATCATGTAAAAAGACGTGGTTTTCCCAGCGCCATTGGGTCCTAGCAACCCCACCACCTCACCGCTTTTGACCGACAGTGAAGCATCATGCACCACCGTGCGCAACCCATATTTTTTCTTCAACGCGACCGCGCGCAATTCACTCATTTGCGTTCCAGAGCAGGCTTAGTCTCTGCACCCTCTTTAGGTTTGGGAAACAGCACCGCATGCACGCGCCCCGGCGTGCCCGCAGCGGTATTTTTACTTTCAGCCTGGAAAATTTCTGTTTTTGAATTATAGGTCACGTGCTCACCGCGCACCTCGTCCTGCGCTCGCTTAACCCGCGCCTGAATGTAAAAATCGACGGTATCAGCGCGCGTATCGTATTCGATGCGCTCGCCAAAACCTTCCACATATTCGTCAAGACCTTCGCGCTTTTGCTTAAAACTGGCCGTATGACCATAGGCTGTGCCGTGCTGAAATCCAGCCTTATCCTGCACGACGACCACTTTGTCGCCGCGAAACACCATCGTGCCCTGCGTCAAAACGACATGCCCCGTAAATGTGCTGATTTGTTTTGCATCATCGACAACAACCTGATCCGCATCAATATCAATAGGTTTATCACGGTCCGCGCGCTCGGCGTGACAGTACCCGGATACGGCTAACAGCAACAGACACAGGGGTAATTTATTTAGCATGGTGTTCACTTCTGACTTGAGAGAGCAGTTTCATCGTACGCGCTTTATTATCCATTTCAAGACCGATCGCATGCACCGTGTTATTCAAATTGACCATAGTGACCGCCTTATCCGTATCCGCCCAGTCCTGATTCGGCAACACGCGTAAATATTCGGTACGCAAGGTCATCGCTGACTGATCTCCTGCAGCCTCACGCAACACGACGACATTATCATTGAACAAGACCTCGTCACCACGGGTTGAAACATTTCCCCGGTTGCCATTGACATATACAGGCGGACGTTCGGATGACAGCATCGTCACGCGAGGAAAATCAAGCTCCGTGGTGTCGTGATCCGGATAATGCCGCATCTGTTTCGCCGACAGCAAAAAACGCGGCACGCCCTGCAAATCCATCTTAGTCGCGTGAAAATTATCCATAATGCCATCGGGATCGTGCCGCTGATTATTGGCTGCCACCGCAATTTCCTGCTGCACCTGTTTATCCAACCAGTACACACCCGCAAGCAAAGCCAGCAGTGGCAACAACGGCAGCCAATAGCGGGACCGGGATACAGAAATCATTTCAAATATTGTGCCAACTGAGCATCCAGCGTCCCTTGCGCGGACATAATCAGCTCACATGCTTCGCGGACAGCGCCGTAACCGCCGCTGCGCTTTGTCATATAGTGCGAGTGCGCCTGAACCAATTGCGGCGACTCAGGCACGGTAATGGCAAGCCCCACATGACGCATCACGCACAAGTCCACCACATCATCCCCCATGTAAGCGGCCGCATCACGCGACAACTGCAGCTTACCCAGCAGATCAACCATGGCTTCGAGCTTGCGCTCCACCCCCTGATACACATGCGCAATACCGAGATTCTGTGCGCGCATTTCAACACAGCGCGACGTCCGACCTGTGATAATGGCAACTTCGACACCACTGGCGCGCAGCATTTTAATGCCGTGTCCATCGAGCGAATTGAAACGTTTAAATTCCTCGCCCGAATCGGACAGGAATAAACCGCCATCGGTCATCACACCATCCACATCGAGGGCGACCAGACGGATCAATTTTGCACGGCTTAAAAACATAGAAACCTCTTGAGAGTGGTGAGCGGGAAGTAGTAAGTAAATAACGTCTTTAAATCACTTTGGCGTGCAGCAAGTCATGCATATTCAACGCGCCGACCAATTGATGCTCAGTATTAACCACCAGCATCTGATTGATATTGTATTGCTCCATCAGTTGCACGGCCTCCACAGCCAGACTATCCTCACCTATGCAGCGGGGATTGACGGACATCACGCTCTTTACCGGCGTGCTGCTAAAATCCAGCTTCTTCTCCAGCGTGCGCCGCAAATCACCATCGGTAAATATCCCCAGCACGACACCGTGAGTATCAACAATTGCGGTCATGCCAACGCCTTTGCGCGACATTTCCATCAGCGCCGCGCTCAGCATCGCATCCTCCCGCACCTGAGGCATACGCTCACCGCTACGCATCACATCGCGCACCAGCGTCAACAAGCGCCGCCCCAAACTCCCCCCCGGATGCGATCTGGCAAAATTCTCGGCACTGAACCCCTTGGCATCGAGCAACGCAACAGCCAGCGCATCACCCAGCGCTAAAGAAGCGGTCGTGCTGGCGGTCGGCGCCAACCCCATCGGGCACGCCTCCTTATCGACCGCTGCGTTCAGATGCACATCAGCCACGCGAGCCAGACTGGAGGCGGGATTACCGGTCATGCTGATCAACTTCGCACCCTGACGCTTGAGGATAGGCACGATCGTCATCAACTCCTGACTTTCCCCGGAATAAGACAGTGCGATAAACACATCGGAACCTGCGACCATACCCAGATCGCCGTGACTGGCCTCACCCGGATGCACAAAATAAGCTGGGGTGCCGGTACTGGACATGGTTGCGGCAATTTTTCGCGCGATGTGGCCGGATTTACCCATACCACTGACAATGACACGTCCTTCGCAACGCAAAATCAGATCCAAGGCCTGCAAAAAATGATCGTCCAGACGCTGACTTAACGCCTGAACGGCAGCCGCCTCAATATCGAGAACCTGACGACCCAGTTGGAGCGCGCGCGGCGCATCGGCAAGAAATTTATTCATGACGCATTATAGCAAGCCCTTGAAGAGTAGATAGCCGTAAGTCAGGCAATAAATTGCACGGGTGTCATTTTAAACTTTGCAAACCGCGCAAGAGTACGGCATTATCAAATCATTCATTTACGCCCCCTCAAAGATGGACAACTCACTCTCTCTGGTGCTGATACTGCTCGCTACCGCCGTCATGGTCGTTGTCGTGTGCCGTATCCTGCGCCTGCCGGTGATGTTAGGTTATCTTGCGGTAGGAATTTTAATCGGGCCGCATGCCTTTGGCTGGATACCGGATGCACCCAGCACACGCCACCTGGGCGAGTTTGGTGTGGTTTTTTTGATGTTCAGCATCGGTCTTGAATTTAGCCTGCCCCGCCTCAAAGCCATGCATCGCACCGTGTTCGGCTTAGGCGGCGCACAAGTAGTTGCGACTGTATTACTTGTCATGGCGGGGGCCACCCTGTTTGGCGTGGACTGGCGCGCAGGACTGGCATTAGGCGGCATCCTGGCAATGTCATCCACCGCAATTGTCAGCAAGATGCTCGTTGAGCGCGCCGAACTCAATTTACCCTACGGTCAGCAGATGATGGGCGTGCTGCTGTTTCAGGATCTGGCGGTGGTCCCGCTTTTGATCATCATCCCGGCGCTGGCCTCGCAACCGGACAATCTACCCGTCACGCTTAGCATGGCGATGCTCAAGGCAACGTTAGTTTTACTGGTACTGCTGGTCTTTGGCCAGCACGTCATGCGCCGCTGGTTTCACGTGGTAGCCAGCCAAAAGTCCTCCGAACTTTTCACCTTGAACGTCTTGTTCATCACCCTAGGGCTGGCGTATTTAACCGAACTGGCCGGCCTTTCAATGGCGCTAGGCGCCTTTGTCGCCGGCATGCTGATCTCCGAAACCGAATACCGCTATCAGGTGGAAGAAGACATTAAACCGTTTCGCGATGTACTGCTAGGCTTGTTCTTCGTCACCATCGGTATGATGCTCGACCCGAATAGCATCATCAACAATCTGGGCTGGATATTACTTGCACTGCCCCTGCTAATTTTATTCAAAGCGCTGTTAGTTGCGGTATTAGCACGCGTTTTTGAAGGCGAATGGAGTATTGCATTGCGCAGCGGCATCGGACTCGCACAAGCCGGTGAGTTCGGCTTTGTTTTGCTCACGCTGACCAATGAGGCGCATTTATTGCACAGCTCTGCGATGCAAATCACGCTGGCCACCATGCTGCTCTCGATGCTCACGGCCCCCTTTTTGATCCAATATGGAGAGGCAATCTCCAGACGATTTTCCGACGAATGGACTAACCGCGCCTTGCAGATGCATCAGATCGCCATCAAAAGCATGTCGAGCACCGGCCACGTGATTTTGTGCGGCTACGGGCGCAGCGGACAAAAACTGGCCAGCATTTTAGAAGATGAAAAGCTGCGTTTTATTGCCCTCGACCTTGATTCGCGACGTGTTCGGGAAGCGGCGGCGGCAAAGAAAAGCGTGGTGTACGGCGATGCCGCCAAGCGCGAAGTCCTAATGGCCGCAGGTCTGATGCGCGCGCGCGTACTGGTTGTGACTTATAAGGACAAACATTCCGCACTGGCGATTTTGCGCCACGTGAAGGAGTTGCGCCCCGATTTACCCGTCGTGGTGCGTGCCAACGACGACACCCATGTAGAGCTCTTTAAAAATGCGGGCGCTGCCGAAGTGGTCGCCGAAGTGCTCGAAGGCAGTGTAATGCTCGCCTCCCAGGCACTACTGCTGGCAGGCGTTCCACTTAACCGCGTCATTCGTCACGTTCAGGAAAATCGCGCGCGCCGCTATGCCATGTTCAATGGCTACATGAATAGCGCTCAAAACGGCGACATTGAAATCAGCGACGACCTGCAACCGCGTTTTCTGAATGTCCTGCTCAAGGCTGATTCTTTCGCCGTTGGCAAGCGGTTACGCGACAGTGAACTGGACACGCTGAACATTGAAGTAAAAGCACTGCGCCGCTACAATGTGCACGGCGCACAACCCAGCGAAGACATGCTGTTACGCAGCGGGGATGTGCTTGTACTGCTGGGTTTGCCTGAAGCACTCTTGGATGCAGAAATCAGACTCCATAAAGGCGAGTTTTAATCGGCAGCGCAAGCTGCGTTGTAACTAATTTAATATTTGCCATGAATACGCCACCTACCCCCGATGAAGTAAACAGTCTTTTTACCAACAACGATCCAGACCTTGTCTGGCGCAAAGCGGTCGATGTCATACGACGCATTAGTCCTGCATTTGATTTTACCGTTACTCAGATCGTCTTCAACGACATCATGAGTTTGTTTCGCGGCGAATATCCGGGGTTTTGCCCGATCAAAACCCTGTACCACAACCTGCACCATACGCTGGACGTATTCCTGTGCGCAGTTCGTTTAATGCACGGGGTCAAACTGTCGGGGAAAAACATGAGCGATCGTGAAATTACCGTGGTCGTCATCGCAGCACTGATGCACGATGTCGGCTACGCCCAACACCTCGGCGAAGATAACGGCACGGGCGCACAACACACCCAGAATCACGTTGCACGGAGCATAGTATTTATGCAGCAATACATCGCTGAGAAGCAGCTACCCGTTTCACTCATTGCCCAGATCACACCTGTCTTGCTGTGCAGCAACCCGGCACTGAACATCAGCGATATCGAATTCCCCGACGAACGCATACAACTATGTGGAAAGATACTGGGCACGGCCGATCTGACAGGACAAATGGCTGATAGAACCTATCTTGAAAAATTGCTGTTCCTGTTTCTGGAATTTGAGGAAGCGGGTTTTTATAATTACCAGAACATCCACGAACTGCTACGCAACACGGGAATATTTTACGAAACGACGCAAGCACGACTGCGCGAGCAATTCGACGGGATAGACGCCCAACTATCCCTGCATTTCAAAGAGTGGTATGGCATCGAGGCAAACTATTATTTGGAGTCGATTGAAAAAAATCTCGCCTATCTGGCCAAAATAACCTCACTCAACGATGCCAAGCACTTATCGATGTTAAAACGCGGCGGCATCGTCGAAAACCTAAATTTAAATCAAGACTTACCCTCTACCCCGCCATAACCTTCGAGTATCGCTCTGACAGGCGTTGGAATGGCCGCAGCTAACGCCTCGTTCAGCGACATCCATGCGCCATTTTTTTGTATAACCTGCCAAGGTTTAGACGGCAAGCACACGAGCAATGGCGTGATGTGCAATTTAAAATGCGTAAAAATATGGGTAAAGGACGCTAGCGCATCACACTGCCCCTCCACCCCATGCTGAACACACCAACGTTTCGCAGCGGCTTCATCGTCAAATTGTGGGAAACACCACAGTCCACCCCAGATCCCGGCAGCTGCGCGCCGCGCCATAAAGACGTCATCACCTGCCATCAACAGCAAGAAATGGGCCGCGCGCTCCGGCACGACACGACGCTGGCGCGGCGTCGGCAAATCAGCAACACATCCCGTCTGATGCGCGACACAATCGATTTGCACCGGACATAACGCGCATTTCGGCCGGCTTCGGGTACACAGCGTCGCCCCCATATCCATCAATGCTTGCGTGTAGCGACCAATTTCATTCGCTGGCAAGAGCGCTTCAGCCTGCACCCATAACTGAGCTTCTACCGACTTAATTGCAGGCGAACCGTAGATCCCGCAATAGCGAGCCAGCACGCGCCTGACATTCCCATCGAGAATTGCACGATTTTGCTGATAAGCCAGCGCACAGATCGCGGCGGCGGTTGAACGCCCAATGCCCGGCAACGCGAGTATCAATTCAAATTGACGCGGGAATTCTCCGTCATGCTGTGCCACGATAAGTTGTGCGGCACGGTGTAAATTTCGACCGCGAGCGTAATAACCCAAGCCGCTCCAATGCGCGAGCACCTGTTCTTCACTCGCGTCAGCCAGCGCCGCGATTGTTGGAAATGAGGCGATAAAACGCTGATAGTACGGAATAACCGTCACCACCTGCGTCTGCTGCAACATGATTTCAGACAGCCAGATAAGGTAGGGATCGGCACGCTGCCAGGGCAGGTCGTGCCGCCCGTGGATGCGCTGCCATGCGATGAGGGCGGACGAAAAACTAGACACGCGTACGATTTCCGCAACGCAGCCCGCCAACCCAATGCACTTTCACCCTTGCAAACCCTGCATTAGATCACTTTCGAATAGCGCGCGTGCTCGGTACGGGTGCGCAGATACTTATCGAATACCATGCAAATATTGCGTATCAGCATGCGCCCCTTAGGGGTGACGCTGATCCACTGAGGGGAAATCTCCAGCAAACCTTCCATCTCATACTCACGCAACTCTTCGAGTTCGGTAGCAAAATAGCTGTCGAAATCGATCAGGTAGGCGATATTGAGCGACTCCTTTGAGAGCTCAAAATGGCACATCAGATCCTGAATAATGGCGCGACGCACCAGATCATCGGCATTGAGTTCCATCCCGCGCATAATCGGCAACTGATCACGATCCAACGCATCGTAATAATCGTCCAGCTCACGATAATTCTGACTATAAGTCGGGCCTATCTTGCCGATCGCGCTCACACCCAGCGCAACTAAATCGCAGTCGGAATGGGTGGAATACCCTTGAAAATTGCGGTGCAGACGGCTTTGACGTTGCGCGACGGCTAGTTCATCTTCAGGTTTGGCAAAATGATCCATGCCGATATAGACATAACCCGCACCCGTCAGCTTGCGCCCCGTCATGCCGAGAATATCCAGCTTCATTTGCGGCGACGGCAGATCCTCTTCATGTATCCGGCGCTGCGGCTTGAACAGCGTCGGCATGTGCGCGTAGTTGTAGATTGAGAGCCGGTCAGGATTCGCTGCAATAATTCTATCCAGCGTACGACCGAAGCCCTCCAATGTTTGCTTGGGCAATCCGTAGATCAGATCGATACTCACCGACTTAAAGCCGTTCGCTCTGGCCGCCGCAATAATGCCCAGCGTTTCTTCCTCGCTCTGAATGCGGTTCACTGCACGTTGCACGTCATCGTCGAAATCCTGCACACCGATACTGATGCGATTGAAGCCCGCCGCCCCCAGCAGCGCAATGGTCTCATCGGTTACTTTGCGCGGATCAATCTCAATGGAATATTCGCCATCTTCAACCAGTTTGAAATTTTCGCGTATCGCGGCCATTACCTGACGGATTTCATCATCCGACAAAAAGGTTGGCGTACCGCCACCGAAATGCAGCTGTTCGACGACCTGCCCTTTACCCAGCAACGTCGCCTGCATGCCCATCTCTTTGATCAGATAGCGCACATAATCAGCAGACTTACTGCGATCTTTGGTGATCACTTTATTGCAGGCGCAATAAAAACACAGCGTATTGCAAAAGGGGATATGGATGTAGAGCGACAAGGGCCGGCTCACGCCACCGATTTCGCGCTTCAACAACCACTGGCTATAGGTTTCCGCATTGAATGCTTCGACGAAACGATCTGCGGTCGGATAGGAGGTGTAGCGAGGGCCGTTTTTATCAAGCCTGCGGATCAGTTCCAAATCTACAACCAATTCATTGTTGTTCAACATAATATCGCCGCTATTTATAAGGTCTGACATAATGCCAGTTCAGACTTAAAAGTGGTTTGATATATGTCAAAAATCGTGGCATATTCCGTTAGCGGGCGAAATTTCCACCGCCTTATGCCAACCGACCCGCTCACCGTCACCCAAAAGGGATCTTAAGTGTCGCTACCCGCACCGATCTATCAGCTGCATTCGCCCTGCTCCAGCTGCAATCTGGCGGAGTTGTGCCTGCCTGCCGACTTGAGCGCTCATGAATTGCGCAAACTCGATGAACTCAGTACCGTCAAACGCAGTTTTTCACGCAGCGACTATCTGTATCGCAGCGGCGATAAGTTTCGTTCACTGTTCGCCATTCACAGCGGCTCCTTCAAAACCCAGATCCTCCATGAAGACGGGCGTGAGCAGGTCACCGGCTTTCAGATGGCAGGGGAAATTATCGGCCTGGATGCCATCAGCACCGACATACACGCCTGCGACGCTGTCGCGCTGGAATCCTGCGTCGTTTGCGAACTGCCCTTTAACAAACTCGAAGAACTCAGCCGGGAAATTCCGCTGCTACAGCGCCATCTGCACAAAATCATGAGCCGCGAAATCGTGCGCGACCAGGGAATCATGCTGCTGCTAGGCTCTATGCGCGCAGAGGAACGTCTGGCCGTTTTTTTGCTGAATCTATCTCAACGGTTAGCCGCACGCGGCCTCTCAGCGACCCAGTTTCAACTGCGCATGTCCAGACACGAAATCGGCAGCTACCTCGGTTTAAAACTGGAAACCGTCAGTCGCGCATTCTCACATTTTCAAAGTGAGCGCCTGATTAACGTTAAGGTGCGCACGGTTGAAATCCTTGATCTGGCGGGCCTGCAAGCCTGCCTGAATAACACCCGTTAATACACTTTCCCGCCCCTCATGCCTTATCGTTTGACAGTCGGCGCGCTTGAGCGGATTATTCGCAACCTACTATTTTCCCGGAGACATTAGAATATGGAACACCAAGTCACAGAAGCAGAAGTATCACGCGCCAAAAGCCTGCACTCCATGCTGCTGTTTGACTTCATCGTCGTCCACGTTTTTTTGTTTGTCCTCGCGCTAAGCCTGCTTAAAGCCAGCATGCTACCAATTGCGCTGATGCCGATCATCTCGATTGCGCTACTCTCCAACGTGATATTTAAAGCCAATCGCGCAATCGTGCAGGAAACTTCAATTTTTGTACTTTGCCATAACCTGCTGGCCGCGAAGCGCGCAAAACTTTTCCTGATTTTGTTTGTTGTAACTGGCACATTGACCACCGTTTTAATTGTCGGCGGAGCGCAGCTTGGCATGAGCAAAATAACCAGTTATGCATTGGCCGGAGGCATTGGACAACTGCCCTTTATGGTTGCGCTGCTGGTACTGGTGGTTCTGGAATTCGACGCTGAACATCAATGCAAAGCAGGCAAGATTCCCGCCTCGGCACTCGCTTTGCATTCAGCACTTAAAAAGGACTAGCATGGACAAGAAAATCATTCTCGGCGTATTCGCGCTGGTTATTGCAACAATAGCGATCATCCTCATGTTCCCGGACAATTCGGTCAGCACGCCCGAAACACTCCCTTGGAAAATCACTCACCCGACACCCGACACCACCCGTGTTTTTGGTATTACGCTGGGTAAAAGCACCCTCGATGAAGTGGCGCACACCTACAAAAACGAAACAGAGCTTGAAATCAGCCTGTTCAAACCTTCAGACGCCCCTATGGGCGTAGAAGCGTTTTTTGAAGAAGTGAATTTCAACGGCTTAAAAGCGAAGATCATCATGACCATCGCAATACCGACTGAGGAATTGCAAGGCATGTTCGAGCGTGGACTGCGCATGAACAGCACGCCCAGCGGCAAGCGCATCACCCTGACCGCAGACGATCTGGCACGCGTGCGTTCATTGCCGGTCGCCAGCCTCACTTACCTGCCTACTGCAAAACTCGAAGAATCCATCATCACCAAGCGCTTCGGTGAACCGGCGCAGCGCATCCGTGAAAAGAAAACCAACCTGTTACACTGGCTCTACCCGCAGCACGGTCTGGATGTGATCATGGGAGAAGGACAAAAGCCGCTGTTTCAGTATCTGCCGCCCAAAGACTTTGAGCTATTGAGAGCACCGCTGCTCGCCAATGGCGAAACCATTCAATCTGATTCACCAGCCAAACCCGCCGTTCAGTAGCTCCCATAATATAAGGCCGCGACCAGAAATGGCGCGGCCTTTTTCGTTTCAGGCGAGGCTTAACCCCACACGCTGCTGCTAATCCTTTTTCGCATCCTGCTGAACATGTGAGTGATTATGCAACATCGCATCCTCATCATCATCGAGCAGTATGCGACTGGCGTTCCCTTCCATGTCCTCGTACTGCCCCTTCTTGACCGCCCAGATCAGAATACCGACGAACACTAGCCCGAAAATAGTCATGCCCGGGATGAGACTGTAGATTACGTCCATTACGATTCCTTATCTAAATGAGTGCAGCGTCGCATGATTAACTTCGCGCTTTGAACAAATTGCGTATTCTGGCGGCATTGCCTATCACCAGCAACGAACTGACCGGCATCGTGATCGCGGCGAGCAAGGGTGTGACATGCCCCATGATGGCCAGCGGCACCATGATGCTGTTATACACGAATGACAGGCCGATATTCTGCTTTATGGTGCGCAGCGTACGTCGCGAGAGCAAGGTAGCCAGACGCACCTTGTCCAACTCGTTGTGCATCAGCACGATATCGGCACTTTCAACTGACACGTCCGTACCCGAACCCAGCGCAATTCCGACATCGGCGCGTATCAGCGCCGGCGCATCGTTAACCCCGTCACCCACCATGGCTACGCATTCACCGCGCTCTTGCAACGATTGAATGACACGATCCTTATCTTGCGGCAGCACTTCGGCGATCACCTCCATCCCGCCCAACTGGCGCGCAATTTCCTCCGCGACCGCACGTCGATCCCCGGAGAGCAGCGTCATGCCGATTCCTGCTGCGCGCAGAGTTTCGATCAGCGCCTTAGCATCGGCACGCAATGTATCGGCTATCACCAGCACGGCCAGATGCTCACCGCCCACTGCCAGATGCACACAGGTTTTGGCCTGCGACTCCTGCGCGCTCTGAACGGCGATCAATTCTGCCGCAGGCGCAACGCCACATCTCAATAGCCAATCCGCAGTGCCCAGCAAAACCTGCCGCCCCGCAACATTAGCCTGCACACCGGCACCGGCGGTGGCCAAAAAATCCTGCGTCAACAGATGCCGGAATGGCAACTCGCGCGCTTCGGCCGCAATCACCACGGCGCGCGCCACACTATGCTCAGAATATCGCTCAACACTCGCACAGAGCGCCAGCAACTCACTTTCATCCTGCCCCTGTGCTGCGACCACTTGCTCGATGCGCATTTTCCCCTCGGTCAGCGTGCCCGTCTTATCAAACACGAAATGCGTGACGCGAGACAAGGTTTCCAGCACCACACCATTTTTCACCAGGATGCCGTGTTTTGCCCCTAACCCCGATGCGACGGCAATCGACATCGGCGTGGCCATACCGAGCGCGCAGGGACAGGTGATAATCAAGACCGAGGTTGCCGCCATCAGGGCAAATTCAAAGTCAGCCGACCAGATGTAAAAGGTGACGCTGGCCAGAATGAGCGTCGCCAGCACAAACCAGGGCACTATACTGTCCGACAGTCGCTGGATAGGCGCTTTGGAGGACTGCGCCTCTTCAACAAGCCGAATGATCTTGGACAGGGTTGAATCCTGCGAGGATGCCTGCACTTCTGCTAATAGTGCACCACTACCGTTCAGCGTGCCAGCCGATACGCGATCACCGGGGTGCTTTTTAACAGGGAGCGATTCACCGCTCAGCATGGATTCATCGACCGAACTGCTACCTTCGAGCACGATGCCATCCATGGGAATGTTGCTACCCGGTTTTACCAGTACCGTTTCGCCCACTTTCACAGCGCGAACCGAGACGATCTTCTCCTCGCCGTCGCGCAGAACGGTGGCTACGCGAGGTTGCAGATCCATCAGTCGATTTGTTGCGGACACCGCCTGATGGCGGAACATCCCTTCCAGATAGCGTCCGATCAGGATCACGAAGGTCAGATTGGTGACGGTATCGAAATACACGCGGTCTCCCCCGGTGATGGTCACGTAGAGCGAGAATGCATAGGTCACGGTCAGTCCGATGGCAATCGGCAGATCCATCGTCAGGCTCGCATTGCGCAGACCGCTCACGGCACCTTTATAGAAGGGATATCCGGAATACAGCAAGGCGGGAGTCGCCAGCGCAAAAGCCATCCAGTGAAAGAAACTGACGAACTGGCCGCGATCCGCACCGCTATATAACGCAATGGCGATCAGGTTCAGGTTCATCATCGCAAAGGCGGCGAAGAACAATCTGAACAGCAAGGCGCGGTTAATGCGCTTCATCGACCCTTCTGCCACTTCAGGATCGTAGGGAACGCCTGAATAGCCAATTTTTGCGAGCTGATGAATCAGCGTTGAGAGTTTTACCTGACTTTCATTCCAGCGCAGGTGCAGTCGTTTCCCGGCCAGATTGACGCCGGCTGACAGCACCCCGGGGGTGCGCATCATGCCGCGCTCGATCAGCCACACACAAGCGGCGCAATGGATGCCTTCGACCAGTAAATGCGCGTCGCGCAATTCGCCCTGACAATTGACGAAGTCCTGCTGAACATCGTCCAGATCATACATCTCAATGTCACGCGGCGGCATCGGTGGCGGCGCGAGCAATGTGCCTTGCGGCGTGCGCTGGTAATAGCCCTGCAAACCCGCCTCATAGATTGCCTCGCAGACTGACTGGCAGGCAAAGCAGCAAAAATCGCGCTGAGCATCATCGAGCAACTGCTGATAATGTACGTCAGATGCGATGGGTAATCCGCAATGAAAACACCCCGCGTGTGCGAGGTGCGCTGCTTCACTTTGTGACATTGTTCAAATCACTCTGTCTGTTTTGAGATGGCCACAAAGACTTTTTGTTCGGTATCAAACTGACTGCCGTCGCGTTCTGCCCTGATCAACAAATCCCAGTTACCGGCCCTTGAAAATTTCAACTCGCCCTGATAATGCCCCGGGGCTGTTTCACGCAGCGTATCCTTGAAATCAAAGCTAGGATCGCCCGGCCATTGCGCAACAACGACAACAGCACCTCCTTGTACAGGCTTTCCTTCACGATCCAGCAGATTGAATTCCAATACGGCAGGGCTAGCTGTCAAAATAAAGCGCGCCTCTTCAGGTTTAGCCTGACTGTCATTCTGTAAACGCTGCGGTGAATGCAAACTTGCCTCCCAGCCCAGCGTCGAACGCTCAGCCTGCTGCTGCACCCATTTTGCGTCGTACTTGTTGTGCGCCTTCACACTGTAGTTATCGTCGAGTACGCGAACCGGATTGTGAAATACATTCCACAAGAACCGTGCGTTGATCAGCACCCCTGACAGGATAATAATCAGCAAACCGAATACCCAGGGATTGCGCCAGCCTTTTTGCTTTTGTGAAATCATCTCAACACCTCAAAATCAACGTTTAGGACCACGGAATACGCTGTTGTATTCAGCCGCCATGGTTGGATTTTCAACATTTTCGACTCTGAATTGCAGCTTGGTCACTTCGCCGGTCACGTTTTCGGCGGGTGCCTTAACAAACACGGTAAACCCTGCCGCCTTGCCGTGATGAACCAGTTGAGTCTTATCTGCATCAACGATGATCTGCCCCTTAACACCGCCTTCCGCGCTGATTTTGACGCTCAGATCCTTATCTGTTTTATTCAACACCTTAAAGGTGTATTTATTTTGTATGGTGCCGTCGCTCATACGCACAAACAGCGGCTGGCGTTCCGGCTCCACGCTCAGCTTCATCGCGCCTAAGTGAGTCAGACCGAAGATAATTCCGCACAACGCCAGCAAGATAATCCCGACATATACCCAGGTGCGGGGATGCTGGTATAGCTTCTTGACCGGGCGTCCTTCGAGTTCGTCAAGAGATGCGTACCGAATCAGGCCGCGAGGACGGCCGATCTTGTCCATCACCGAATCACAAGCGTCCAGACACAAACCACAGGTAATGCAACCGAGTTGTTGACCATCTCGTATATCGACACCCGTCGGGCACACTTGCACGCACTGAAAGCAATCGATGCAATCGCCCTGCTGCTCAACGATTTTCCCGGCATGACGCAACTTACCGCGCGGCTCACCGCGTGCCACATCGTAGGCCGGCAGTATCGTCTGTGAGTCAGCCATTACAGCCTGAATACGTGCATACGGACACAACCATAAGCAGGCTTGTTCGCGCATAAAGCCCGCCAGTCCGTAAGTACCGAGGGTAAACGCCGTCAATGTCGTCATTTCCATTAATGACAGCTTAAAACTCATCAGATCGTGCCAGTACACGAAGGCGTCTTCAAACCAGATCGTGAAACTAATACCGGTGAATACAGCAATAGCTAGCCAAATCAGATGTTTAGCCGCTTTGCGCAGTATCTTATCTGCATTCCAGGGCGCCGCATCCAACTTGTGGCGCTTGTTCGGGTTACCCTCGATTTTCTCTTCTATCCAGGTATACAGGTCAACCCACGCGGTCTGAAAACAGAAAAATCCGCAAAATACGCGAGACGCGACGGAGGTTACTGCAAAGAGCGTCATCGCGAGCAGTAGCAGCAGCAAAGACACCATCCAGATATCCTGCGGCAGGATCGTCAAATTAAAGATATGGAACTGACGATTATTTACGTCAAGCAGCAAAGCCTGATTGCCGTTCCAGCGCAGATAAGCGCCGAAAAAGAAAATCAGCCAGAAAGACTCTGTGATGTACTTCAGTGTACGGAAGCGTCCCGGCATGCGCTTGGCGTGTATTGTCTTATCACCCAGATTCACCGACCACTCTTCGTGCTCGCTATAGATCCCTGTGACGCTGCCAACTTCTTTTACTGGTTCACTCATCTTCAACTCCTCATGTCCTTCATTCGAAGAAACTCAATGCATACTGCAAAGATCGCTCTGGATAACCACACGCATTGTATATTAGATAGCTCTAATATACATATGACTATTCTGAGACATCTTCAACTCTAAAAAGCTAAAACGAAAAAAGGAGGAGGCTAGCCTCCCCCTTCATTAAAATCCCGCGATTATTTCTCGCCGGATTTTTTGGTCATTGCATTCTTGAATAACCAGATCAAGGCAACGATCAACGCACCAAATGCGCCGGCAGTACCTATCATCAGAGACCAAAATACGAAGTCGTGGTGCATGTCAATTTTCCTTTCATAAAACCTGCACAGGGTTGAGCTGTGCAGGAAAACGGAGATTTACTTGGCTTCAGGTGCTGGAGCTGCTTCAGGTGCTGGAGCTGCTACTGGTGCAGCTGCGACATCCTTCTGACCGCCACCGAACTTGTAAACATAGACAGCCAGCTTCTTCATATCAACAGCTGACAGTTTTCCTGCGGCTGTGAAGTTAGGCATGATCGCGGCACGAGCATTGGCATCACCAGAGTTCACACCATAAGTGATCGTCTGTTTGATACCTTCGATAGAACCATCGAAGCGCCAAACACGATCAGTCAGGTTAGCTGAACCCATAGCTTGAATACCCTTGGCATCTGCACCATGGCAAGCTGTACAGTCGCTTTCCATGAATACTTTCTTACCAGCGGCTTCAGAATCGCCACGGCCTTCGCTCATCGCCAAAACGTATTTAGCTACGTCGTCGATTTGCTGAGCTGACAAGGTATCCTTGTGCGCCGTCATCATGCCTTGGCGACCGCCAACGATGGTGGTGTGGATGTCGTCAATCTTGCCGCCATACAACCAGTCATCGTCGTTCAGACGTGGAGCCATCAGACCTTGTTCGCGAACTGCAAACTTAGCGCCAACCTGCTCTGTACCTACACCGTTTTGACCGTGACATGCGCCGCAGTTGTCCGAAAACAACACTTTGCCTGAACGTTCAACATACTTGGACAATTCTTCGTCTGCCAAAATCGCAGCCGGTGTCATTGCCTTCAGTTTGTCTTCAAATGGCTTACGCACTGCGTCCAATTCGGCCTGATCTGCAGCCAACTCTTTAATAGCAGTCCACTGGCCAGATCCTGGCAAACCAACGCCCTTGAAGAACGTACCATTGATAGCCATTGGGATAGCTGGATACATGATCCAGTAAATTACGACCCAAAGCGCACTGGCAGTCAGACCAAGCATCCACCATTTAGGCGGTTGATTGACGAAATCCGCCAAATCATCATCCCATACATGCCCCGTGGTAGGCACACCACCAGCGGAGTTGTGATTATCACTCATTTTTTATCTCCTGAATTGTTGTACTCGCCGTCTTCCCGCAGAGCCATGTCGCTCTGCGAGTCGAATGCATCCTTGTTCTTAGGATTGAACACCATCACATAGACCACAATCATCGCGATAAAGGCCGCCACGGTGAAAAATACACCCTGCCAGTCATTACCACTCATAGCTGCCCAGTCCGTGTGCAGGTAGTCCATCAGTTTAGTCACGGTAGTTGACACCTTCCTCAAACTTCACGTGATTACCCAAGGATTGCAGGTAAGCGATAACTGCGTCCATTTCCGTCTTGCCTTCGAGTTCTGCTGCAGCGCCTGCGATGTAGTCAGGCGTGTAGATCGTCTTAGGAACAGGATTGAACGGCATCTTAGTCATAACTTCCAGGGTCTTGATGGTCTTGGTCTTATCAACCATCGCCTTATCCAGGAAGAAGAAGTTAGGCATAACGGATTCAGGAACCACGTCACGCGGATACTTCAGATGCTTACGATGCCATTCATCGGAATACTTACCACCCAAACGAGCGATATCCGGACCAGTACGTTTTGAACCCCACTGATAGGTGTGGTCGTACATGGACTCTTCAGCGATGGAGTAGTGACCATAACGATCTTTCTCATCGCGGAACGGACGAATCATCTGCGAGTGACACAGGAAGCAACCTTCGCGGATGTAGACCTGACGACCGGCTGTTTCCAGCGCAGTGTAAGGACGTACGCCATCGCCTGGCTGCCAGTCTGCCAGGGTCTTGTGAGCCGAGGTAGTTGGATTCCAGACAATTTTATCCATAGGGATCGCATTGCCTTGCAAGTCTTTGTGTGACGTACCGTTGAATGTACCGTCGCCACCATTCATACCGGTGTTTGGCAGGTAGAACAAAGGCACAATTTCCACGATACCGCCAACCGCGACAGCAATCGCGGTTAAGACGAACATCAGCAGCGTATTGCGTTCGATCTTGTCCTGAAACTTGGTTGAATAAATTTTATCGTGATCTGACATGTTTTTCTCCCCTTATGCTTTAGCTGCGACAGCGTTTACGCTGTTAACAGCGCTAGCCTGACGAACAGTCATCACAACGTTGAACAGCATGATCCATGCGCCCAGATTGAAGATCGCACCGCCAACCGCACGCATTACATAGTAAGGATGCATAGCAGATACAGATTCAACAAAGGTGTAGGTCAACGTGCCGAACTCGTCGTAATCACGCCACATGAGACCCTGCATAATGCCGGATACCCACATTGCAACAACATAAGTTGTAGCGCCGATCAGAGCAACCCAGAAGTGAATGTTCACGAGCTTGTCAGAATACATTTCGGTATTCCACAATTTCTTGACCATATGGTACAGAGCACCAAATGAGATCATCGACATCCAGCCCAAAGCGCCGGCGTGTACGTGACCAACAGTCCAGTCAGTGTAATGGGACAATGCGTTTACAGACTTGATCGCCATAACAGGACCGTCGAATGTAGACATTGCATAGAACGCCATCGCAGTTACCAGGAAACGCAGGATGTAGTCAGTACGCAGCTTGTCCCATGCACCGGACAAAGTCATCATACCGTTCATCGCGCCACCCCATGAAGGGATGATCATCGCCAGAGAAACAGCTGCACCGAGTGAACCGGTCCAGTCAGGCAATGCTGTGTATTGCAGATGGTGAGCACCCAGCCATACGTAACCGAAAGTCAATGTCCAGAAATGCAGAACAGACAAACGATACGAGAACACTGGACGACCCGATTGCTTAGGGATGAAGTAGTACATGATACCGAGGAAACCACCGGTCAGATAGAAACCAACCGCGTTATGACCCCACCACCATTGAATCATCGCATCTTGAACGCCAGAATAGATGGAGTACGAAGTCGCCCAATCCACTGGAATTGCCAAGCTGTTAACCACGTGCAGGTAAGTGATCATGACGATCATACCCATCGTGAACCAGTTTGACACGTAGATGTGTGAAGTTTTGCGGATACCGATCGTCATGATGTAGTTCAGACCATATGACAGCCAAACTACGGCGATCATGATATCAACCCACCAAGGCAATTCTGCGTATTCCTTACCTTCTGACAGACCCAGAGGCAAAGTAATCACAGCCAGAACGATGATCAGATTCCAACCCCAGAACGTGAACCACGCCATGGTGTTGCTCCAAAGCTTGGTAGCACCGGTGCGTTGTACGATGTAGAAACCAGTCGCCATCAGTACACAACCACCAAACGCAAAAATCACCGCATTGGTATGCAGTGGACGCAGACGCCCGAAGGTAATTTCAGGAATGTCAAAGTTTAAAAACGGAAACGCTAATTCGAATGCGACATACACACCGATCAACGTACCTACTACCCCATAGATGACCGCCGCGATGGTAAACCATCTGACGATATCCATATCATACTTTACTGGTGTCGCTTGCGTAGCTTCCACAGTATCTCCTCCCAAGAGCAAAGTTTAAAAATAATGAGTTATTTGCTTCGCAACAGCTGAGCAACTAACCCATCTCTTCTTACAGCTTAAATAAAGCTGTGCAATCATGGCACATCCATAAGGTTTTAGTAAAGCAAATTGCGACATTCTGCCGCGCATTCCCCCCTAAAACACTCAAGATTTACCGGCAATTGCGTGAGCGGATAGTAAACGATATATGCCTATATTGCTTGATGTAAATCAATCTCAAGTCAGTGCTGCCATACTGACCGGCGGCACCTCTTTACGCAACGGTAGACTTAGCTGACAAACAGTAGGCATGATTGATAGCCAGTAGAGCCGAAAAAACATCTGATAACACTGGCAAATTAAAAAGGACACCCATTCGGGTGTCCTTTTTAATTTGGCGGAGAAGGAGGGATTCGAACCCTCGGTACGGGAATACCGTACGCCTGATTTCGAGTCAGGTACATTCGACCACTCTGCCACCTCTCCGGAGCGCGAATTCTACCAGATACCGGTGATTTGGTGCAGAATGATGTCATGCAACGACACCAATTTCTAATCCGGCTGTTTCAAATCGGCGCATTTTTTGCCCTGATGCTGTTCGGTTATACCCATCTTAACAAGCACATAGCCTCATGGAGTGACGAGGAACTGATCGTCGTTATCGCTCAAGATTCCACGCTCTCCGACGAAGAATTTTCCAAGCAACTGGCTCAGCAGTTCGCCGACCACCTCTACGTCCCCTTAAAAATTATTTTAGTTCCCGCTGACCAAATCGATGTCACCCTGCAAAAACATCAGGCGCATTTATCCGCCTCCGGCTTCAGGCTCGATCAAAAAAGTAGCGGACTATTATTAGGCCCGGGATTTTTAACGGTACGCGAGCAAGTCGCCTTCAATCAGGATCAGGATGCCCCTAAACACCTGAATGATCTGGTTGGCAAACGCATTGCCGTAGTTGCCGGATCGACACACGAAAAGGCGCTCATTGCGCTAAAGGAGCAATTACCCCAACTCGTCTGGGAGTCACGCACGATGCAAACCGTCGAAGACTTGCTCAAAGAGGTCGCACAGGGGGCACTGGATTTCACCATCGCCAATCATGAGCAGATCTCTCAAATGCTCAATTACTACGAAAATCTAGCCGTTGCCTTCGATATCGGCAAACCTTCCAAGCTGGCATGGGCCTTTCCTCATGATGCGGAAAATGAATTGATTGCCGAGGCCGAACAGTTTTTCGCTGAAATTGAAAAAAATGGTGAACTGCACAAACTGCTGGATCGTTACTATGGCCACAACGATCGACTGGCTGCGCTAGACGCCGCCGAATTCATCGAACAGACCAACAAAACACTGCCTAAATTTCGTCCCCTGTTCGAGAAAGCGGGCCGGATAGTCAACGAGGACTGGCGACTGATCGCCGCCATCGCCTATCAGGAATCTCACTGGGATCCGCTCGCGACCTCCATGACCAATGTGCGCGGCATGATGATGCTGACCGAGGCCACCGCCGACCGCATGAACGTTACCAACCGACTGGATGCCCGCGAGAGCATCAATGCTGGCGCAAAATATCTTGAACTGATCAAGAAGCAATTACCCGCCCGCATCGAGGAACCCGAACGTACCTGGCTTGCGCTGTCTGCTTACAATCAAGGACAAGGCCATTTAGAAGATGCGCGCACCCTGACAGAGCGCAAGGGCGGCAGCGCAGATTCCTGGGTTGACGTAAAAAAATGGCTGCCGCAGCTTCACAATCCGGTTTATTTCGAAAAACTTAAGCACGGCTATGCCAGAGGCGGAGAAGCGGTGATTTTTGTCGAGAACATCCGTGCCTACTATGACATGCTGACCCGATTGACGGACGATGCAAGCAAAACCCCTGTCCGAGACTACCAACTTGTCAGCACACGAGAAAAACCCGCCTTTTCCCTGCACACGCCACGTAAACTTAAAGCGACAGCCAGCGGCGACAAAGCGGAATCCTCATATTCTCTATCTGAGTAGGAACAATCCGCCCGCAGCACCTCCGACATATCAGGAATGACAATGCTGCCATCGGATTGCTGATTATTTTAGCTACGGGCTTATTCGGCCGTTTGTCTTCGCAGAAACAATCAACTCGCGGACAACACTGCTAAACCACCCATGTAGGGTCTCAACACTTCCGGTATGGAGATACTTCCATCCGCGAGTTGATTGTTTTAGCTTCGTGCCTGCTTAGCCTTTGAACTTCGCAGAAATAATCAGCCTGCCCGCAGAACGTCCATGCCACCCACACGGGACGCAATACGTCGGGAATGATGATACTGCCATCGGATGGCTGATTATTTTAGCTACGGGCTTATTCGGCCGTTTGTCTTCGCAGAAACAATCA